>OZ251218.1:2795000-3663640 GCA_965240365.1 Gammaproteobacteria bacterium
GCGGAAGGATTGATGCCAGGCTTCCAGGAAAAACCCCTAAGCTTCAGGTTAAGTGAGACCGTACCCCAAACCGACACAGGTGGGCGAGGAGAGAATCCTAAGGCGCTTGAGAGAACTCGGGTGAAGGAACTCGGCAAAATGATACCGTAACTTCGGGAGAAGGTATGCCCTTGGTATGTGAAGGCCCTGCGGCCGGAGCAGAAGAGGGTTGCAGTGACCAGGTGGCTGCGACTGTTTACTAAAAACATAGCACTCTGCAAACTCGCAAGAGGACGTATAGGGTGTGACGCCTGCCCGGTGCCGGAAGGTTAATTGATGGGGTTAGTCGGACTTGTCCGACGAAGCTCTTGATCGAAGCCCCGGTAAACGGCGGCCGTAACTATAGATTGTTGTAGTTACGCAAATAAACTTGGCTATATGCTGGAAACTCCGGTGTATCCGCTGGTACTCGCTCAAGCCAGTTGAGCAGTGACAATCCATGCGGCGCGGACAATCAGCAGGAAAGACTTCTGGTATGACTTCACTAAACGTAAGCGAGATTCCCGAGCGGATCGGCTATTACCTTGCAGGTTTTGCCGATGGCGAAGGGAGTTTTAACTTGTCATTTCGAAAACGCAAAGACGATTCCAGTCCCTGGAAAGTCGCGTTGTGTTTCAACGTGTCGCAAAAAGACAAGGTCATTCTGGCCTTGTACAAGCGGCGCCTGAAATGCGGCACATTGCGTTCCAGAGACGATGGCGTTTGGTATTACGAAGTCAACAATTTCACCGCGATTCAGGAAAACGTCATTCCGTTTTTCAACAAATTCGGTTTTCTGTCCGCAAAAAAGAAGCGTGATTTTGCGAAGTTCAAGCAAATCGCGCGGCTGCTTGCGGACGGGGCGCATTTGAAGAAGGATGGCCTGCGACGTATTCTTGCAATACGCAAGCGGATGAACGACGGCGGCGCTGGCAGACGAAGATACAGCGATGCTGAAATTCTCGCTTTGGTGAAACCGGAAGCATCCCCAGAGACTATACGCCGGGCATGACTCAGACATTTAACCGATGTCGTCAGTCTGGGCATGATGAGATAGTCCGATCTGCATAGCGATATGCAGGGTTCAAGGGTTGCTATGACTTGAACCTAACCGATGGTTTATATCGGGGATAACACGGGATGAACGGTCCTAAGGTAGCGAAATTCCTTGTCGGGTAAGTTCCGACCTGCACGAATGGCGTAACGATGGCCACACTGTCTCCACCCGAGACTCAGCGAAATTGAACTTGCTGTTAAGATGCAGTATACCCGCGGCTAGACGGAAAGACCCCGTGAACCTTTACTACAGCTTTGCACTGGACTTTGAATATATTTGTGTAGGATAGCTGGGAGGCTTTGAAACGCGAACGCCAGTTTGCGTGGAGCCGACCTTGAAATACCAGCCTGGTATGTTTGGGGTTCTAACCCAGGCCCGTTATCCGGGTCGGGGACAGTGTATGGCGGGTAGTTTGACTGGGGCGGTCTCCTCCCAAAGTGTAACGGAGGAGCGCGAAGGTACCCTCAGCACGGTCGGAAATCGTGCAGTGAGCGCAAAGGTAAAAGGGTGCTTGACTGTGAGACAGACACGTCGAACAGGTACGAAAGTAGGTCTTAGTGATCCGGTGGTTCTGTATGGAAGGACCATCGCTCAACGGATAAAAGGTACTCCGGGGATAACAGGCTGATACCACCCAAGAGTTCATATCGACGGTGGTGTTTGGCACCTCGATGTCGGCTCATCTCATCCTGGGGCTGAAGCAGGTCCCAAGGGTATGGCTGTTCGCCATTTAAAGAGGTACGCGAGCTGGGTTTAGAACGTCGTGAGACAGTTCGGTCCCTATCTGCCGTGGGCGTTGGAGATTTGAGAGGCGCTGCTCCTAGTACGAGAGGACCGGAGTGGACGTACCTCTGGTGTTCCGGTTGTCATGCCAATGGCATTGCCGGGTAGCTATGTACGGACGGGATAACCGCTGAAAGCATCTAAGCGGGAAGCCCCCCTCAAGATGAGATCTCCCCGAGAACTTGATTCTCCTGAAGGGCCCTTGAAGACGACAAGGTTGATAGGCCGGATGTGGAAGCGCAGTAATGCGCGCAGCTAACCGGTACTAATTGCCCGTGAGGCTTGACCATATAATACTCAAGCAGTTTGTGACGCATAACGCGCTATACTTAATCAGTTTTCCGGATTTATTTTTCATACATTTTGCTTTTTGTATGAAAGATGACAGGTTTGCCTGGCGGCAATAGCGAATGTGAACCACCCGATCCCATTTCGAACTCGGAAGTGAAACCGTTCAGCGCCGATGATAGTGTGGGAGTTCCCATGTGAAAGTAGGTCACTGCCAGGCGTTTATTCAAAGCCCCTGAAGTTGGAACACTTCAGGGGCTTTTTTTATGCCTCTTTATTGACGACATGGTCATTCCCGCGGATGCGGGAATGTGTTGTATCAAGCACTGGATTCCAGCTTTCGCTGGAATGACGAAGGGGTGTTGTTCTGGCTTTTCGTTATCCTGACCGCGGTCGTTAATATCGCTCATAAAGCGCCTATTGCCCCCGCCGTCATTCCAGCGAAAGCTGGAATCCAGTGGTTTATGTCATACATTCCCGCTCAGGCGGGAATGACAATTAGACAGAACTGGCGCTCATATCACATCGCGGCCCGCCCTTCTGGATTCCGGCCTTCGCTGGAATGACGGGGTGCTGGGTATGAAGGTTGTCGGGATATGTCTGTTTCCTGCGTTGTCATTCCAATGGTCATTCCCGCGGATGCGGGAATGTGTTGTATCAAGCACTGGATTCCAGCTTTCGCTGGAATGACGACGGGGTGTTGTTTTGGTTTTCTGTTATCCTGTCTGCCTGTAGCAGGCAGGGTTTTAGCAGGAACGCAGGGTCACCTTATCTAAAATAAGGCGTCAGGTATCTTGGCCACGGTATCGTTGGTATCACTCATAAAGCGCCTATTGCCCCCGCCGTCATTCCAGCGAAGGCTGGAATCCAGTGGTTTATGTCATACATTCCCGCCCAGGCGGGAATGACAATTAGACAGAACTGGCGCTCATATCACATCGCGGCCCGCCCTCCTGGATTCCGGCCTTCGCCGGAATGACGGGGTGCTGAGTTGAAGGTTGTCGGGATGCGTCTGTTTCCTGCGTTGTCATTCCAATGGTCATTCCCGCTGATGCGGGAATGTGTTGTATCAAGCACTGGATTCCAGCCTTCGCCGGGCGGCTACGGGCATCCTGCCCTCTCGCCGCATACAGGACATCCTGTCCATAAATGACGACGGGGTGTTGTTTTGGTTTTCCGTTATCCTGTCTGCCTGTAGCAGGCAGGGTTTTAGCAGGAAGGCAGGTTCACCTCACCTAAAATAAGGCTCAGGTATCTTGGCCACGGTATCGTTGGTATCACTCATAAAGCGTCTATTGCCCCCGCCGTCATTCCAGCGAAAGCTGGAATCCAGTGGTTTATGTCATACATTCCCGCCCAGGCGGGAATGACAATTAGACAGAATTGGCGCTCATATCACATCGCGGCCCGCCCTCCTGGATTCCAGCCTTCGCTGGAATGACGGAGTGCTGGGTATGAAGGTTGTCGGGATGTGTCTGTTTCCTGCGTTGTCATCCCAATGGTCATTCCCGCGGATGCGGGAATGTGTTGTATCAAGCACTGGATTCCAGCTTTCGCTGGAATGACGAAGGGGTGTTGTTCTGGCTTTTCGTTATCCTGGCCACGGTCGTTAATATCGCTCATAAAGCGCCTATTGCCCCCGCCGTCATTCCAGCGAAAGCTGGAATCCAGTGGTTTATGAAATACATTCCCGCTCAGGCGGGAATGACAATTAGACAGGGCTGGCGCTCATATCACATCGCGGCCCGCTCTCCTGGATTCCTGCCTTCGCTGGCATGACGCCGGGGTGTTGTTTTGGTTTTCCGTTATCCTGTCTGCCTGTAGCAGGCAGGGCTTTGGCAGGAAGGCAGGGTCACCTCATCTAAAGCGGCCGGGTCTGGACAAGGCCGGAGTATTCCGGCCTTGTCATAGTCCTGCGAGCAACGGCCGGGCAACATTCACCTTATCGCGCTCGCCAAAATGACCCGCCTTATAAGCCGTCAGGCCGGCCTGCAACGAAAACCTGGCCGCCACCAGCGAGCCTGTCGCGCTTCATCGTTTACCGCCCGGCGGCTTATCGGTTTATCACTGGTATAACTCTAGGTCCGCAAATACGTTCGACACCAATCGTTCGGCACGTTTCCGGCGGCGGCGTCGGCGGCGTTGGTGGCGGACCAGTTTCTGGTTCCGGGTCCTCCGGGTCCGGGTCCTCCGGGTCCGGGGCTGGCGGCGTCGGCGGCGTCGGCGGAGGCGTTGGCGGCGTTGGCGGAGGCGGCGTTGGCGGCGTCGGCGGAGGCGTTGGCGGCGGCGTTGGCGGCGTCGGCGGAGGCGTTGGCGGCGTTGGTGGAGGCGTTGTCGGCGTCGTCGTTGTCGGCGTCGTCGTTGTCGGCGTCGTCGTTGTCGGAGGCGTCGTTGTCGGAGGCGTCGTTGTCGGAGGCGTCGTTGTCGTCGTCGTCGTTGTCGGCGTCGTCGGCGGCGACACAACTACCACCGGTCGCGTTATGTTGCCCCGGCCGATCATCGATATATTGTCTCTCAGCGTGCTCTTCGGGTCGTCCCTGCGGTGGCGATCGCGCAGGCTCTTCGATCCGCCGAAGTAGATCCGCAGGCCGATAAAGACCTGATTGTGGCCATCACCGCCGACGGCGGCGTCCGCAAACAGGGTCAGGCCCGGAATGGCCGGCAGATCCGGCTGGAATTCAAGGCCGATACGGCCGAGGCCCTCGACCTGCTCGTTGTATTCGGCGCCGATCTTCAGGGCCAGATCCGGCGTGGCATAGTATTTCAGGTCGGCGCGGCCGTAGAAGCCGTCTTTGGTGTTTTCGCCGAACTGGGCGCCGATCTGTCCTTCAAGCGTGAGGCGGTCGAGATAAAGCTCGGCCTCGCCGCCGATTCGGAACATATCCGTGTAGCCTCCCAGTTTCCTGTCCGCGTCCCAGCCGACCCAGGAGCCCGTGATCCCCAAAAGACCATGATTCGGGTCGCGCCAGAACAGATGCAGGCCAGCGCCGCCCATGACATCGTGATCGCGCAGGCCAAGCAGGCTGTCGAACTGGACGCCATACGCATGGCCAAGCGGCAGCGACCATGAACCCGTCAGGCCGCCCATGCCATCCTGGCCCGCGTTGTCCTGGTTGCGCAGGCCGCCGAACGCCGACAGCTTGCCGTTCGGCGCGGAGACGGCCGGCTCGCTTGCGGGGTTATACAGCAGGTCCGAGGCCAAGGCGCCTCCCGCGAGCCCGAGGCCAAGCAGGGCGCCGAACGCCGCCGCGCAAAGGCGCGCGCGGAACCGGGCCAGCAACGACCGGCGGGCGGTGACATGGCCCGCCGCAATGCCGTCCTGATTCTGGTCGCGCCAGATACGCGCATCGGCAGAGCGGCTGTCCCCGGCGTTGCCACCGATTATTCGGGACGCGGGCTTATTAATGCCCTGATTTACCGATATTTTTATGTTCATTTTAATTTTCCTTCATTTTTCAATGAGTTGTTAAAGGAAACTCTGATTTAATCCCGGGTTGTTTTGCTATTTGTTTTCCTGCGGGCGCTTATCCGCTTTTGCTAGATGCCGGTCAGGCCGGATTTTATAATCAGGTTTTGTCCGGGTTGGAGGTGTTTGTCTTTTTTCAGTTTGTTCCACTCAAGCAGGTCTTTGACGCGGATATTAAATTTTCTGGCGATCAGCCAGAGTGAGTCGCCACGCTCGACGGTATAGAGACCGTTATTCGCCTTTTTGGCAACGGCCTTAATCAGCTTTGGTTGTGGTTCAGCCGCGTCTTCCTGTATCCAGACCGTCAGTTTCTGGCCGGGCCTTAAAATGCTTTTTTTGTATATCCCGTTCCATTCGGTCAGTTGCCGAACGCTGATGCCGTAATGACGGCCGATGTTCCATAGGTTGTCACCGCGCTTGATGGTGTAGATATAGCTTTTGCCATCGCCGGTTTTTTTCAGGCCGCTGTACCTGCGGGCATCGGCGCTGAGTGTATAGTAGTTGCCGGGTTGTTTTGCCACCGGGATTAGCAGGGCCTGGCCGGCCCGGATCAGATCACTTTTGAGGCGGTTGGTCTGCTTTAAGGCGCTGACGCTGGTCTGGTAGCGCGCCGCGATACGATTGAGCGATTCTCCCCGGCGAATCGTGTGTTTTTCCCAGGTGATCCGCTCCGAGGCGGGCAGGGCGGCCAGCCTTTGTTTGAATTGCGCCGCCCTGGCCACCGGTATCAGCAGCCGGTGCGGGCCGTCCGGATCGGTCGCCCAGCGGTTGAAGCCGGGGTTCAGCATATAGACTTCGGCAATGGTCAAACCGGACAGTCTGGCAACGGTGGCCAGATCAATCTGGCTGCCGGCGTCAATGATTTCAAAGTAGGGTTTGTTCGGGATCGGGTTAAAGCGGATCTGGTGTTTTTTGTTGTGCAGGACTTCGGCGATCGCCAGCAGGCTGGGCAAGTAACCGCGGGTTTCGCGCGGCAGACGCAAAGACCAGAAATCAATCGCCTTGCCGGCCTTTTTATTGCGCCTGATCGCGCGTTCCACGTTGCCCTCGCCGGTGTTGTAGGCGGCCAGCGCGTGATGCCAGTTGCCGTTAAAGCGTTTATGCAGCATCGTCAGATAATCCAGGGCCGCGTCGGTGGCCGCGACAATATCCCGCCGGCCGTCGTACCACCAGTTATGCTTGAGTCCGTAACGTTTGCCGGTGCCGGAAATAAACTGCCAGAGGCCGGAGGCATGGCTGCGCGAATAGGCAAAGGGCTGATAGGCGCTCTCGACGATCGGGAGTAAGGCCAGATCCAGCGGCATATCCCGCTCTTTCAGTTTGCTGATAATGTGGAACAGGTAGGGTTCGGCGCGCTCGGCGACGCGGTCGATATAGCGCTGGTTTTTGGCAAACCACTTGACTCTGTCCTGAACGGCGCGCTGGTCGAGATCGCGCTCAAGTTCCAGGCCGGCGCGAATCAAGGCCCAGATATCGGTATCTTCCCGCGCCCCGGCAATGTCCCGTTTGCGCTGATCTTCAACGGCCATTACCGCGGGCGGGCGCGGTTTTTCCCGCGGACGGGGGAGCGCCGCGGGCCGGGCCGGCCGGTGATCTTCAGCGGTGGCCACTGGTGGCGCTTCTGTTTGCACGGCGGCGAAGTGGCAGCCACTTGTTATTATTGTCAGAAAGCAGGCGAGCGCTTTGAATACTACAGACATGGCGGCCATGTTAGATTCTCCGGGGCCGGGGGTCAAGTTCTAATTTTGAAAGCTCTGAATAAATCCATCCTGGACTTATCAGAGCACGCAAGGTGAAAATGCGATTTCCACCTTCCTGCCTGCAGCAGGCAGGGCTTCAAAATCAATGACTTGCGTCATTAATTTTGGCTCTTTTGAGTTTCGAGTGGGTTAAGCCGCATGTGGATTGAGTGTGTAGAAAATGGCATGGGCCTGTCTGCGGCAGGCAGGCCGGAATGATGTAAAGCCGGAACAACACCCCGTCGTCATTCCAGCGAAAGCTGGAATCCAGTGGTTGATACAATACATTCCCGCATAAGCGGGAATGACCATCTGAATACCTCATTCCAACCGACCCTGCTGAGCTACCTGCCACCCCGCTACCTGCCTGCAGCAGGCAGGCCTGCCTCCGGCAGGCGTGGATTCCAGCTTTCGCTGGAATGACGAAACTGTTGTCATTTTGACCTGCCTGCTGCCCGCAGGTCGTCTCCGTTCTGTACTGGTCATCAATTAAGCCAGAATTATTGCATTACCCACTCGGATTTTAAAAGAGGCTTAATTTTGGCGGCACACCTGCCTGTAGCAGGCAGGTCCCTGTACCGCAGGAAACTCTGATTCAATCAGAGTTTCCTTTCAGAAGGTGTCCTTCCAGCACCTCAGCACGGCAAAGACGGCCTCGGCGCCGGCGAGCGCGCTGCCGGCATACTGTTCCGCGGCCCGGATCACGGCCGGGGTTTCGCAGCGCAGGAACGGGTTGGTCCGGCGCTCGATGGCCAGTGTGGCGGGCACGGTAGCCTGCCCGTCCCTGCGCATTGCCTCGGCCTCGGCCAGGCGCCGCCGGATTGCCGTGTTGTCCGGCTCGATCTGGCGCGCAAATTTGAGGTTATTTACCGTATATTCATGCCCGCAGTAGATCAGCGTGTCGTCCGGCAGGGCATTGAGCCGCATCAGGGAGCCATAGAGTTCGGCCGCCGTGCCCTCGAACAGGCGCCCGCAGCCGGCAGTGAACAGGGTGTCGCCCGTAAATACCCGCCCGGCCGCATAATAGGCGATCGAACCGGAGGTGTGCCCCGGCACGTCCAGGATTTGAAACGCCAGTTCCAGTTCGGGCAGGGCCACCGTGTCCCCCCCGCCGACCGGATGGGTGCAGCCCGCCACGGATTCATTTCTGGGCGCATAAACCGGGGTCGGGTATTGGTCCGTGATGGCGGCGATGCCGTTAATGTGGTCCCAGTGATAATGCGTGATCAGGATGGCCGCCGGGATCAGGTCTTGTTCGGCGATCAGTGTCAGCAGGGGGCCGGCCTCGCCCGGATCCACAATGACCGTGCGCCGGGTCGCCCTGTTTTTCAGTAGCCAGATGTAGTTGCCGTTCTTTTTTAGCGCGGGCAGGGGTATGATATCCAACATGATGATGTCAACTGAGTAGGTAATTCGGATAATACTAAAATGCCATCGATCAGAGAACAGTTTTCTGACTGGTTTGCCGGTGATCTGGGGCAGGCCGCGTTCAGGCGCGAGCAGGAGCAGCTTGCCGACATCCTGCCGGGCCTGTTTGGCTATCATATTTTGCAATATGGCTATGCGGCCGGGGCCGACTATCTGGCGGCGTCGCGCATCGTGAACAAGACGGTGCTGTGTCTGGATGAGAGCGATAGCGGGCCTCGGAGCAACGCCATTCGAACCCGCGCCGAGGAACTGCCTGTCGCCGCAGACAGTGTCGATGTCATGGTCCTGCCGCATATCCTTGAATATTCGAGGGACGCGCACAAACTGCTGCGTGAGATGGACCGCGCCCTGATCGGCGATGGGCATGTCGTCATTATCGGCATCAATCCGTTCAGCCTGTGGGGGCTTTGGCATCTGTTTCTGTGCTGGTGGGGCGAGATGCCCTGGGGCGGCCGCCTGATCTCGGCGCCGCGCCTGAAGGACTGGTTATCCCTGCTGGATTTCGAGGTCACAAAGAGCGTCGGTTTCTTTTTTTTGCCGCCCTTGAAGAGCAGGAAATGGTTGCGGCGATTTATCCCGCTGGAACGCCTCGGGCGTTATTGCTGGCCCTTTTTTGGCGGGCTTTATGCCGTTGTGGCAAAGAAACGCACGATTCCGTTGAACCCGATCAAGTTGCCGTGGAAATCCAGACGGGTCGTGATCGGATCCGGGGCAATCGTGCCGACCACCCGCGACCGTTATCTCAGAAAATGAGTGAAAAGATCCGAATATACTCGGACGGGGCCTGCCGCGGCAATCCGGGGCCGGGCGGCTGGGGCGCCTTGTTGTGTTATAACGGCAAGGAAAAAGAATTGTATGGCATGGCCGCCGAAACGACCAATAACAGGATGGAGCTGACGGCGGCGATCATGGGGCTGGAGGCATTGGCCCGGCCCTCGGCCGTGGTGCTGACGACCGATTCACAGTATGTCAGAAACGGGATCACCGAATGGCTGGGCAAATGGAAAAAAAACAACTGGAAAACCGCCGGCAAGAAGCCGGTCAAGAACCGGGACCTGTGGCTGCGCCTCGACCGGGCCTGTCAACCGCACCGGATACAGTGGCAATGGGTCAGGGGGCATAGCGGACACCGCGAAAATGAGCGCGCCGACCGGCTGGCTAACAAAGCCATTGATGAACTGCTGGGGTTGGTCCCGGAGGACGCTTTGAAATAAGTCCTTTAAGGAAGCTCTGATTGAATCAGAGCTTCCTTAACATTATGCAAGGAAAATTATTGTATGAGACAAATCATACTGGATACCGAGACCACCGGGCTTGAGCCCGCGCAGGGTCACCGGATTATTGAGATCGGCTGTGTCGAGATCGTAAACCGGCGCAGAACCGGGCAGGATTTTCATCAATATCTCAATCCGGGGCGGGAGATCGATGACGGCGCGTTTGATGTGCATGGTCTTGGCATTGAATTTCTGGCCGACAAGCCGGACTTTGCCCATGTCGCCGAGGAACTGATTGATTTCATCCGCGGCAGTGAATTAATCATTCACAATGCGCCGTTTGATGTGGATTTTATCAATGCCGAACTGCGCGCGCTGGGCAAAGACCGGGGGCGGCTTGAGGACTATTGCGCGATCACCGACACCCTGGTCATCGCGCGTGAAAAACATCCCGGTCAGAAAAACAGTCTGGACGCCTTGTGCGCGCGTTATGAGATAGATAATTCAAAACGCGATCTGCATGGCGCCCTGCTGGACGCGCAGCTTTTAGTGGATGTGTATCTGGCCATGACCGGGGGGCAGGAGAGCCTGGGCTTTGAACTCATGTCCAGACAACAATCGGCCGCGTCAGCCGATTCCGGTCTTATCGACAGCAACAGGGAACCGCTGGCGGTGGTCAAGCCGACAGCGGAAGAATTAACGGCGCATCAGGCCATGCTGGAGAAGATTAAACGCGAAAGCGGGGGCAAGTGTATTTTTATTGACGCGGATTATGAGTAGCCACGCTCGCCCGTATTCTTAAAAAATCACTCTCCGGCCGCTTTTTCCATCATCTTTTTTAATTCGCCTTTTTCATACAGGTCTATCACAATATCACAGCCGCCGACCAGTTCGCCGCTGATGAAGACCTGCGGGAAGGTCGGCCAGTTGGAATACTGCGGCAGACTGGCGCGCATCTCGGGCTCTGCCAGCACGTCAACAAAGCCGAATTCAACATCGCAGGACTTGAGCGCCGCGGCCGTGCGCATTGAAAAACCGCACTGGGGAAAATCCGGCGTGCCCTTCATAAAGATAATGACCGGGTTTTCTGCCAGCCTTGATTCGATTTGCTCCATGATATCCATCGCTGTACCTCATAGTTAAAGATTAAGGCGCATTATACCGGTTTTAATCGTTCTGGCTATTGCATGTGCAGGCTCAATATATACGAGACTCATCAGGCAGGTAGCCCGGAATCAAGTCCCATGTCGTCATTCCGGCGAAAGTCGGAATCCAGGAGGGCGGGCCGGGATGTGAAATGAGTGCCAGTCCTGTCTAATTGTCATTCCCGCCTGGGCGGGAATGTATGACATAAACCACTGGATTCCAGCTTTCGCCGGGCGGCTACGGGCATCCTCGGCAGCCTGTTCCTGACGCTGCTCTACCACCTACATCCCTGTAGGCGTGCCCTCTCGCCGCATACAGGACATCCTGTCCATAAATGACGGCGGAGGCGATAGGCGCATTATGAGCGATACTAATTGATACCGTGGCCAGGATACCTGACACCTTATTTTAGGTGAGGTGACTCTGTGTTCCTGCTAAAGCCCTGCCCGCAACAGGCAGACAGGATAACGGAAAGCCAAAAACAAAACCCCGTTGTCATTCCAGCGCAAGCTGGAATCCAGGAGGGCGGGCCGGGATGTGAAATGAGCGACAGTTCTGCCTGATTGTCATTCCCGCTCGGGCGGGAATGTATGACATAAACCACTGGATTCCAGCTTTCGCTGGAATGACGACGGGGGCGATAGGCGCAATACTAACGATACCATGGCCAGGATACCTGACGCCTTATTTTAGATAAGGTGACCCTGCCTTCCTGCTAAAGCCCTGCCTGCTACAGGCACACAGGATGACGCAAAGCCAAAAACAAAACCCCGTTGTCATTCCAGCGCAAGCTGGAATCCAGGAGGGCGGGCCGGGGTGTGAAATGAGCGACAGTTCTGCCTAATTGGCATTCCCGCCTAAGCGGGAATGTATGACATAAACCACTGGATTCCAGCTTTCGCTGGAATGACGGCGGGGGCGATAGGCGTATTTATGAGCGATATTAACGATGCTGTGGCCAGGATACCTGACGCCTTATTTTAGATGAGGTGACCCTGTGTTCCTGCTGAAGCCCTGCCTGCGGCAGGCAGACAGGATGACGGAAAGCCAAAAACAAAACCCCGTTGTCATTCCAGCGCAAGCTGGAATCCAGGAGGGCGGGCCGGGATGTGAAATGAGTGCCAGTTCTGTCTAATTGTCATTCCCGCCCGGGCGGGAATGTATTGTATAAACCACTGGATTCCAGCTTTCGCTGGAATGACGGCGGGGGCGATAGGCGTATTTATGAGCGATATTAACGATGCTGTGGCCAGGATACCTGACGCCTTATTTTAGATGAGGTGACTTTGCATTCCTGCTAAAGCTCTGCCTGCTACAGGCAGACAGGATGACGCAAAGCCAAAAACAAAACCCCGTTGTCATTCCAGCGCAAGCTGGAATCCAGGAGGGCGGGCCGGGGTGTGAAATGAGCGACAGTTCTGCCTGATTGGCATTCCCGCCTAAGCGGGAATGTATGACATAAACCACTGGATTCCAGCTTTCGCCGGGCGGCTACGGGCATCCTGCCCTCTCGCCGCATACAGGACATCCTGTCCATAAATGACGACGGGGGCGATAGGCGTATTTATGAGCGATATTAACGATGCTGTGGCCAGGATACCTGAGCCTTATTTTAGATAAGGTGACCCTGCATTCCTGCTAAAGCCCTGCCTGCGGCAGGCAGACAGCCTGAATTCGCCTCATAGGCTATTGAACCTGGACAAAAGGGTGAAAGCGCGAATTAACATCAGTATAATCCAAAGCCGCCCGTTATTGTATTTCCCGGACAAGATTTATGGATTTGCCGAGCAGCCCGGCCCCCGGCCGGGCTTTATCTTTTTGAATCGAATAAAAGCAAGATGAATAATGCCTTAATGTCAAATTATGCGCCGCTGGCGGTTGAGTTTGAGCGGGGAGCGGGCGCCTGGTTGACGGATACCAGGGGCCGGCGGTATCTGGACGCGCTGAGCGGGATCGCCGTTTGCGGCCTGGGCCATGCCCATCCTGCCGTTTTGGCCGCCATTGCCGATCAGGCCGCGTGCCTGATCCATACCTCGAATATTTATCGCATTCCGCTACAGGAAAAACTGGCGCAAAGGCTTACTGAACTCTCTGGCATGGAGAAAGCCTTTTTCGCCAACTCCGGCGCGGAGGCCAACGAGGCCGCAATAAAGCTGGCGCGCCTGTTCGCCAGGCAAAAAAATATTAAAGCGCCGGTCGTTGCCGTTATGCAACAGAGTTTTCATGGCCGCACGCTGGCGGCGTTAAGCGCGACCGGCAATCCAAACGCGCAAAGGGGCTTTGAGCCGCTGGTTGCAGGCTTCAGACATATACCCTATAACGATATTGAGGCATTGAACGCGCTCGCGGACCAGGATCGGGATATCGTCGCGGTCATGGTCGAGCCGATCCTGGGCGAGGGTGGCATCGTGATCCCCGCCGCCGGTTATCTCAAGGCGATTCGATCATTCTGTGATCAACACGATTGTCTGATGATTGTTGATGAGGTGCAAACCGGCCTGTGTCGAACCGGGCGCTGGTTTGCCTTTCAGCACGAGGGTATTCAGCCGGATATTATGACGCTGGCGAAGGCGCTCGGCAATGGCGTCCCTATCGGGGCCTGTCTTGCCAGTGGCCGGGCCGCCGGATTGTTTCGGCCGGGCAGTCATGGTTCCACGTTCGGCGGCAATCCGCTGGCGGCGCGGGCCGCCCTGGCCGTGCTCGATGTGCTGGAACAGGAGGCGCTGGCGCGGCGCGCGCGGGCGCTCGGCCGGCGCTTGTTGCAGGGCCTTGAAAAGGTCCTTATGGGGCGCAGCGGTGTCAGGATGATCCGCGGCCGGGGCCTGATGATCGGTATCGAGTTGATGGAGGATTGCGCGGCCCTGGTTGAACGCGCACTGCATGCGCGGTTGTTGATCAATGTCACGGCCGGTAATGTCATCCGCTTGTTGCCGCCGTTGATCATCAGCGATCAGGAGGCGGACGAGATCGTCAATCGTCTGGGCCGCATCGTAAAAGATTATTTGGCGGATATTAAAGGAAGCTCTGAATAAATCCATCCTGGATTTCCCTGCCTGCAGCAGGCAGGTCAGAGCACGCAAGGTGAAAATGCGATTTTCACCTTCCTGCCTGCTGCAGGCAGGGCTTCAAAATCAATGATTTGCATCATTGCCAAGTTATTGATTCTGGGGCGGTACGTCCCTGTACCGCAGGAAACTCTGATTCAATCAGAGTTTCCTAAACAGGAAATATCAGTTTGATAATGGGCAGGAAACATGAAAACAAAACACTTTTTGACCTTAAACAGTTTGACTTACGATGAACTGCAATCGATCATCCGGCGCGGACTGGAATTGAAAAGGCAGTTCGAGCGCAAAAACCATGAGCCGACCCTGTCCGGGCGCGTGCTGGCGATGATCTTTGACAAGTCATCAACCCGAACGCGGGTGTCCTTTGAGGCCGGCATGGCGCAACTTGGCGGCCATGCGATCTATCTTTCCCCGGCCGGGAGCCAGATGGGCCGCGGCGAGCCGCCCGAGGATACGGCCCGGGTCCTGTCCGGCATGGTCGATGGCCTCCTGGTAAGAACATTCGAACAGGAACGGATCGAGACCTTTGCCGCGTATGCCGGCGTGCCTGTTATTAATGGCTTGTCGGACAGCTATCACCCCTGTCAGCTATTGGCGGATTTACTGACCTATTATGAGGAACGCGGTTCGATCCGCGGCAAAAAAGTCGTATGGCTGGGCGATGGAAATAATATGTGCCATTCCTATATGAACGCGGCAAAAATATTTGATTTTCAGTTGACGGTCTCTTGCCCGGCGGCGTTTGAGCCGGATGCCGGGCTTTATCAGCAAACGAGTTCCAATGTGACTATTGAGCGCGAACCGGAAAAGGCGGTTGAAAACGCCGATCTGGTGGTTACCGATGTCTGGGCCAGCATGGGGCGGGAACAAGAGCAAGAGGAACGCCGCCAAAAGCTGGCGGCCTATCAGGTCAATGAGGGTTTAATGGCGCGCGCCAGGAATGACGCCCTGTTCATGCACTGCCTGCCCGCGCATCGGGGCGAGGAAGTGACCGGGGCGGTGCTGGAGGGACCGCACAGCGTGGTCTGGCAGGAGGCCGGCAATCGCCTGCATTCACAAAAGGCCCTGCTGGAATTTTTATTGCTTTAGGAAACTCTGATTGCATCAGAGTTTCCTGCGGTACAGGGACCTGCCTGCTGCAGGCAGGTGTGCCGCCTCAGAATTAATGACTAGGCAATGATGCAAATCATTGATTTTGAAGCCCTGCCTGCTGCAGGCAGGAAGGTGAAAATCGCATTTTCACCTTGCGTGCTCTGACCTGCCTGCTGCAGGCAGGTAAGTCCAGGATGGATTTATTCAGAGCTTCCTTAACAACGGGCCTTGCCCGGAGGCATTGTAATGACGATCACATCATCCTGTTTATGCGGCAGGTCGCCGCTATCCGCTAAAGAAAGACACGATCCATGCGCTTCCTGTTGAGTAATGACGACGGCTATCAGGCCCCCGGCATTGCCGCGCTGGCGGCCGCGCTGTCTGAATTCGGCCGTGTCACCGTGGTTGCGCCGGACCGGGACCGCAGCGGCGCCAGTAATTCCCTGACCCTGGATGCCCCGCTGCGTGTCAAGCAGGATGGCCGCGGTTATCACTATGTCAATGGCACGCCCACGGATTGCGTGCACCTGGCGGTTACCGGCTTGCTGGATGAAGAGCCGGATATGGTGATCAGCGGCGTCAACGCGGGCGCGAATTTGGGCGATGATGTCTTGTATTCGGGCACGGTGGCGGCCGCCATGGAAGGGCGTTTTCTGGGCGTGCCCGCGATCGCCTTTTCGCTGGCCGGTGAACAGCCGGACGATTATACGGCGGCCGTGCGGGTCGCCGGGCAAATCATCAAACAGGTGATCGAGCGGCCCCTGGCAAAAGATCTGTTACTCAATATCAATATCCCCGATGTAAAATATGAACAGATCAAAGGTTATCGCATCAGCCGGCTGGGTAACCGGCATAAATCGGAACCGGCCGCGGCGGCCTTTGATCCCAAAGGGCGCAAGGTCTATTGGGTGGGGCCGGCCGGCGCCGAACTGGACGCCGGCGAGGGCACCGATTTTCATGCCATACGCAATGGCTGTGTCTCCATCACGCCCTTGCAGGCCGACTTGACGCGCTACAGTGTTTTAGAAAACCTCACGGACTGGGCCCAGGGTATCCGCCGATGACGGCCGATCACAACGGCATCGGCATGACCTCGCGGCGCACCCGTGAGCGTCTGGTCGATACGCTTGTGGAAATGGGTATTGAATCCAGTCCGGTGCTGGATGTGATCCGCACGATACCGCGCCACTTGTTTGTCGATGAGGCGCTTGCCACCCGCGCCTATGAAAATATCGCCCTGCCGATCGGTTATAAGCAGACGATCTCGCAACCTTATATCGTGGCCCGGATGACCGAGGCGCTGATCAGCGGGCATCGTTTAAACAATGTGCTGGAAATCGGCACCGGTTGCGGTTATCAAACCGCGGTGATTGCCCAATTTGCGCGCCGGGTTTACACCGTTGAGCGTATTAACGGTTTATTGACGCAGGCGCGCGAACGTTTTAGAAGGCTGGGTTATCACAATATACGCACCAGACACGCCGATGGTAACAGCGGCTGGCCGACGCGGGCGCCCTTTGACGGCATCATCGTGGCGGCCGCGCCGGCCAGCGCGCCCGAGACCTTGCTGGAACAACTCGCGCCGGCCGGCCGCCTGATCATTCCGGTAGGCCGGCCGGACGAACAAAAACTGTTATTGGCAAGCCGCAATGGGGAAGGCTTTGAGCATGAATACATTGACGCCGTGAGCTTTGTGCCCATGCTGGCCGGCATTGACATGAATTAATGGCCTCTTTTAAAATCCGAGTGGGTAATTGCAATAATTCTGGCTTAATTGATGACCAGGACAGAACGGAGACGGCCTGCGGGCAGCAGGTAGGCCAAAATGACAACAGTTTCGTCATTCCAGCGAAAGCTGGAATCCACGCCTGCCGGAGGCAGGCCTGCCTGCTATAGGCAGGTAGCGGGGTGGCAGGTAACTCAGCGGGGTCGGTTGGCATGAGGTATTCAGATGGTCATTCCCCCTGCCTGCAGCAGGCAGGGCTTATGCGGGAATGTATTGTATCAACCACTGGATTCCAGCTTTCGCTGGAATGACAATGGGGTGTCGTTCCGGCTTTACATCATTCCGGCCTGCCTGGCGCAGACAGGCTCATGCCATTTTCTGCACACTCAATCCACATGCGGCTTAACCCACTCGGAACTCAAAAGAGCCAACTAAGGCAAGGCCCATGAGCCCGCTTGCCCGTGACACAATCAGCAGGATGAAGCAAAACCGACACCTTATCGCCCTCGTTGCCGGGCTGCTTCTGCTCGGCGCCTGCGTAAAATCGGCCGTGGCGCCGGTGGCGCAGCGCGCTGAAGTCAAGGTCGCCGAACCGGTGGTCATTCAACGTGGCCGGGTCATCCAGCCCGGCCAGGCCGGGCCGGCAACGCCGGCCGCAACGCCGGGCAGGGAGGGTTATCACATTGTCGCGCGCGGAGACACGCTTTATTCGATCGCCTGGCGTTATAATCTTGATTACCGGCCGCTGGCCCGCTGGAATACTATCCTTGCGCCCTATACGATCTATCCGGGCCAGTTTATCCGGCTGAAAGCCGCGGCCGGGCAAACGGACAGCGCGGCCCAAACGGAATCGACCGCGCCGCAAAAGACCAGAACCGCCGCCTCCAAACCCAAAGCGGCGGTAAACAAAGCGGCGCCGGCCCGGAAAAAGCCCGCGTCCGCGGCCGGGCAAAAGCCGCCCGCTGCAAGGGCCGGGCGCATAGCCTGGTCCTGGCCCGCGAGCGGCAGACTCATCCCGGCGGATTCACCGATCGCGAGGCAGGGCCTGAGTATTTCCGGCCGGTCGGAACAATCAATCAAGACTGCCGCGGCGGTGAAGTCGTGTATAGTGGGAGCGGTCTGCGCGGTTATGGCAAGCTGATCATCATCAAGCACAGCGAGATGTATTTAAGCGCTTATGCCCATAACAGCAGGCTGCTGGTCAATGAAGGCGACAAGGTCAGCCAGGGCCAGACGATTTCCAGGATGGGACAGGATGCAAGCGGGCGTTATCTGCTGCATTTTGAAATCCGGCGCAACGGCAAACCCGTTGATCCCAGAAAATATTTACCTGACAGGCGCGCCGGTTAAACCACCCGGCCCGCAATGAGTGGCGTTATGTGTGGCGACAATAAAAATCGAAACAAGCCGGACTCCGAACCGGATGACGACAGCGAAGAGCTTGAACTCGTCTTTACGCAGACAGGCGCGCGCGATGCGACTGAAATGCCGCCGGCCGTTGAAGAACTTACCCTGACCGGCAACAAACAGACCGGGCACAGCGAGGCATGGTCAATATCATCCGGCGATCTGGATGCCACCCGTCTTTATCTCAATGAAATCGGTTTTTCACCGCTGCTGACCGCGGAGCAGGAGATTTATTTTGCGCGCAAGGCGTCAAAGGGCGACGAGAACGCGCGCAAGCGCATGATCGAGAGCAATCTCAGGCTGGTGGTCAAGATCGCGCGGCGTTATATGAATCGCGGTCTGGCCCTGCTGGACTTGATCGAGGAGGGCAATCTCGGCCTGATTCGCGCCGTTGAAAAGTTTGACCCGGAAAAAGGCTTCCGTTTTTCAACCTATGCGACCTGGTGGATCAGACAGACGATCGAGCGGGCCCTGATGAACCAGACCCGCACGGTGCGGCTGCCCATTCATGTGGTCAAGGAGATCAATCTCTACCTGCGCGCCGCGCGCAAACTGGCGCAGACTTTGGACCGTGAACCGAGCCCGGAGGATGTCGCGGAAATGCTGGATCAGCCGATTGGCGAAGTAAAGCGCATGCTGGGCCTGAACGAGCGCACGGCCTCAATGGATTCGCCGAGTCCTTATGACCCGGACCGAACCCTGCTGGATATGATCCCCGATGAGCAAAACCCGGATCCTGCCGAATTGTTGCAGGACAGCGATATCCGGCAACGGGTTGACGTCTGCCTGGATTCATTGAGCGACAAGCAGCGCGCGGTGCTTGAAAGGCGCTTCGGTTTGCGCGGCCACGAAGTCGCAACGCTGGAAGAAATCGGCGCTGAACTCGGCGTCACGCGCGAGCGCGTGCGCCAGATACAGATAGATGCCATAAAATGCCTGCGTCAGATGCTGGAGCGCGATGGTTACTCCCTGGACACGTTGTTTATGGAGAATTAACGGCCGGCCGGCAACAGACAGGCCGCGACATCACGGCCTTCATCGATCAATAGATTATAACTGCGGCAGGCCGCGCCGGTGTCCATGATCTCAAAACCGATATTCCTTGATGTGACATAAGACAGCAATTCCTGCTGCGGAAAATTCAACCGTTTGCCGGTCCCCAGCAAGATGATCTCGGGCCGCCATTTAATCGCGATATCCAGGTCTTCCGCCGCCAGATTTCGATAATCCCCCTCAAACCAGTTCTCAAGCAGGCGCTTTCCCGAAATGAGCAGGCTGGTATAGACCGATTTATCTCTGAGGCGGAAACAATCAGCGGAATAGGAAATAATTTTATGCGAATCTGTCGCCGCAATATCAAGTTCAATCTTCATCAGGCGTCTGTCTTCTTATACAATAGATAAACTATCATACGAATGATTAATCACGGGAGGATAACAGAATGAAGCTCATCTTGCTGGGGCCGCCGGGGGCCGGAAAGGGCACACAGGCCAATTATATCAAGGAAAGATTTGCCATAGCGCATATTTCAACCGGCGATATGCTGCGCGCCGCCGTCAAGGCCGGGACCGAACCGGGGCTTAAGGCAAAAAAAGTCATGGATGCCGGCGAACTGGTCTCCGATAAGCTGATCCTTGCACTGGTCAGGGAAAGGATCATGGCGGATGATTGTAAAAACGGCTATCTGTTCGATGGCTTTCCGCGCACGCTGGCACAGGCCGAGGCGATGGAAAGCGCCGGTATTGAAGTCAATTATATTATTGAAATCCGGGCGGACGATGCCGAGATCATCCGGCGCATGAGCGGCCGCCGCTGCCATCTGCCCTCGGGCCGCACGTATCATACCGAGTTTAATCCGCCCAGGCTTGAGGATCGGGACGATATAACAGGGGAAGCGCTGGTGCTGCGTGAAGATGACCAGGAACACACCGTGAGAAATCGTTTAAATGTGTATCATCAACAGACCCTGCCGCTGATCGAATTTTACAGCCGCAGGGCCCGATCAAGCGGCGCCACGCTCAAATATTTCAGCATTGACGGAATGCGGGATGTTGACACCGTAAGGGCGGCGATATTTTCCGCGTTGACATGAATCCGCGGTTTTTTACATGGTTTATTCGGGTATTAAACCGTCTTTATTAAAAAAATATAGAAAAAACAAAAAACAGGGCTATAATTATGTACGTATCATTTTAATATGATGCAGGCAATACATTTTTATTAATCATTATTCCGTTTTAGGGAGTCTCTCACTATGGCAAAGAAAAAGGTAACAAAGAAAAGGGCGGCCAAGAAAAAGGCAGCCAAGAAGAAGGTGGTCAAAAAGAAGGCCAAGAAAAAGGCGGCCAGGAAGAAGGTAGCCAAAAAGAAAGTCGGCAAGAAGAAGGCCGGCAAAAAGAAGGTAGCCAAGAAGAAGGCCAGGAAAAAGGCGGCCAAAAAGAAGGCAGCCAAGAAGAAGGCCAAAAAGAAGGCAGCCAAGAAGAAGGCCAGGAAAAAGGCGGCCAGGAAGAAGGTAGCCAAAAAGAAGACCCGAAAAAAGGCGGCCAAAAAGAAGGCAAAGAAAAAAGCGGCAAAGAAAAAAACAAGCAAAAAAAGGACGCAGAGAAAAAAAAAATGAGCCGCAAAAAATAACAGCCGGACAGCTTGACGAGGCGCGCAGGCAAACGGCCAGGGCCGTTATTGATGCCAGGAAAAAGCGCCGCAGGGTCCTGCTCAAGGATGTGCCTGATCCCGCGCCGGCCCCTGACAGTCAGGCCCCTGATGAGCAGGCCAAAAATGAGTAAGAGTCTCTCCAAAAACACTGACAAGCCCCGCAACGCGGGGCTTTTTTTATGCCTCTTTTAAAATCTGAGTGGGTAATGCAATAATTCTGGCTTAATTGATGACCAGAACAGAACGGAGACGGCTTGCGGGCAGCAGGTAGGCCAAAATGACAACAGTTTCGTCATTCCAGCGAAAGCTGGAATCCACGCCTGCCGGAGGCAGGCCTGCCTGCTGCAGGCAGGTAGCGGGGTGGCAGCTAACTCAGCGGGGTTTGTTGGAATGAGGTATTCAGATGGTCATTCCCGCTTATGCGGGAATGTATTGTATCAACCACTGGATTCCAGCTTTCGCTGGAATGACGATGGGGTGTTGTTCCGGCTTTACATCATTCCGGCCTGCCTGCCGCAGACAGACTCATGCCATTTTCTGCACACTCAATCCACATGCGGCTTAACCCACTCGGAACTCAAAAGAGCCTTTTTTATGCGCATCGGCGGCTGATATTGTCAATGCGGTAAAAATACCGGATTATTGAAGCCGCTCGTTAGAATACTCAATCCATCTCTATGCCCAAGCGCCGATCTGCAAAAAAACGCAAAAAAACAGTAAAAAAGTCGCGCCCGTCCCTTATCCGGCGCTGGTCGATACAATTTTTTATTATCGGCTTATGTATTTTTTTCAGCTATTGCCTGATCCTGGACTTTCAGGTCAGAAAAAAATTTGAAGGCAAGCGCTGGTCGATTCCGGCCCGGGTCTATACCCAGGAACTGGAACTGTATCCCGGCCGGCGTTACGGCAGCCGGGACTTGATTCGGAAATTAAAGGAACGCGGTTATCAGCCCGTAAAAGAGCTGTCCGGCCCCGGTCAGTTTGCCGTTGGCAAACATGCGATTGAATTATTCAGCCGGGAATTTCATTACGCGGGCGGCGTGGAGACGGCAAAAAGACTGCGAATCGAAATAAACCAGCGCGCGATCAGCCGTATTATTGACCAGGCCAGCGGCAAGGCGCGGCAGATTATCCGCATTGAACCGTTGTTGATGGGCAAGATTTTCCCGTTGAATGATGAAGATCGCATTCTGGTTCCTTATGACGCGATCCCCGCCCCATTGATCAACGCGTTGATTGCGGTGGAGGATCGCAATTTTTACAGTCATGCCGGTATCGATCTGAAAGGCATTGCGCGTTCGATCTATGTCAATTTGACCGCGGGCCGGGTCATACAGGGGGGCAGCACGCTGACCCAGCAATTAGTCAAAAATATGTTCCTCGGCCGGGAACGCGCCTTCTCCAGAAAGATTAATGAAATGCTGATGGCCCTGTCGCTGGAATATCACTACTCCAAGGAAAGCATATTGAGCGCTTATGTCAATGAAGTCTATCTGGGTCAGCACGGCGCGCGCAGTATTCGCGGTTTTGGCACGGCCGCGGAATTTTATTTTGCCAAACCCCTGGCCGAGTTAAATGTGGCGCAAATCGCGCTGTTGGTCGGCCTGGTCAAGGGCGCCTCTTATTACAATCCGCGCAGGCGCCCGGAGCGGGCCTTGCAACGGCGCAATCTGGTGTTGCGCCTGATGCGGCAACAGAATTTTCTGGCCCAGGCTGAATATCAACGCCTGTCCGGCAAGCCCTTGCAGGTTAAGGAAAAATTAAACTGGAGCAGCGCCAGGTATCCGGCTTATCTGGATCTGGTCCGGCGTCATCTCAAGCGGGATTATCGGGTCAATGACCTGAGTCATGCCGGTTTACGCCTGTTTACAAGTCTGGATAGCGACAAACAGGAGGCAATGGAGGACGGCATCAGCGCGGAACTCGGCAAACTTGAGCGGCAAAAAGGATTTGCCGCCGGCGCCTTGCAGGTCGCCATGTTGATGGCCGATCCGCATAACGGTGAAGTGCTGGCCCTGGCCGGAGGGCGCGACAGAGACAATAACGCGTTTAACCGCGCCCTGGACGCAAGGCGCGCGATCGGCTCTTTGATAAAGCCGGCCATCTATATGACCGCGCTCGGCCAACCGCAAAAATACCATGTGTTGTCGCCGCTTGATGATACGGCCATCGAACTCAAACAGCAGGGCGGCAAACGCTGGCGGCCTAAAAATTATGACAATAAAACACATGGCCGGACGCCGCTGGCGCGGTCTCTGGCCCGATCTTATAATCTATCGACCGTCCGGCTCGGGCTGCAACTCGGCCTCGATAATATTATTCTGACGCTTAAAAATCTCGGCGTAAAAACGCCCGTGCCGCGCCTGCCTTCTGTCCTGCTGGGTTCCCTGGAACTCTCTCCTTATGAAGTAACCGGGATGTATCAAACGATTGCGAATGACGGCCTGCCGCTCCCGTTGCAGACGATCCGCGCCGTAATGGATCGTGAGCAACGGCCACTGCGCCGCTACCGGCCGGCTCGCAAAGGCCCGGTTAAGCCGGCCGCCGTATTTCTGACCCAATTCCTCTTGACCGAGGCCGTGGCAAGCGGCACGGCCCGGCGTTTAACGGCGGAATTGCCTTCGTTGATGCCGTTGGCGGGCAAGACCGGCACCACCAATGCGCTGCGTGACAGTTGGTTTGCGGGTTTTGGCGATGATCTGCTGGCGGTAAGCTGGATCGGCCGGGATGATAACCGGTCGGCAAGGTTAAACGGCGCCGATGGCGCCATGCAATTATGGCTCAGCATAATGAAACAGGTGCGGCCCGCGCCGCTCACCCTGACCGCGCCCGTGGAAATCGACTGGCGGTCATATCCTGATATGAGCGGAACGGCGGGCGCCTGCCGCGGGCAAAAGCGCTATCCGTTCATCGCCGCTCACATGCCCGGGCGTATCGCATGTTTTTGAAAGCAACGGTTAAGGCCGTTGGCATGGCGCGACGCAAGGCGCGCATCAGGCATAATATTCGGCGCTGAAACGCCAGGCCCTGTCCGGTGTCTGGCCGGGCGTCAACTCCGCCTTCTGTTTCAATTCGCCTAAAAACCCGACCTTGTCGGGGATTGATTGCCAGACCACGGGTAAAAACGTGGCCTGTGCCGGGCCTTTGGCAATGGTCAAGCCATCGACATTCGGTCGTAACTGATCCAGCAGGTCTTGTTCATCGCTGAAATTCATTGCAACGGGTGTGGTTAACAATGACAGGCTGATCTCCGCTTGCCGGTATTCCGCGCCGCTCAGGGGCTTAAAACGGGGATCCGAGAATGCGGCGGCATAAGCATAGCGGGCGGCGGCGTTGATGAGCGGCTGGCCGGCCTCGGTTGTGCCCACACAACCGCGCAAGCGGCGCTTGACCTTCAGGCTGATGAACAGGGCGCGCTTTTCCCGCAGCCGGGCCGGATACCGATCCGGTTGAGGCTCGCAGGGCCGGCCATGCTTCAGGCCGTGTTGAATACTTTGATGGATAACGGCAAAAACCTGTCTTTTGTCCGCTTCGCTCAAGCGGTGATCCTCAAACAGGGCGTAGGCGCCATAACCCACGACCCGATCTTTGTCCCCGGCGGTGTCGCCGGAATTGCACAGCGCCAGTGTCTCTATCGCCAGTTGTTTTTCTGCGGCCAGCTTCAGCAGGCCCCTGAGCGGCCTGTAACCGCAGGCTTCGTATGGCCCGAGCGGCGCATAGTCGAACTGTTCAATCAGGCTGCTTGTCTTATTATCCCTTGCCACCGCCGTATCATAATCATGGTAATGGCTGAGATCGGAACTGACCACGATCAATGTTTCTTCCCCGCCCCACAATGCGCTGATAATGTCGGCCACGGCTTCGGCCTGCAAATCCCCGACCAGCAAGGGTATCAATGTAAATTCGCCCGCTGTTTTTTGCAGGAAGGGAATATGAACCTCCAGGCTGTGCTCCGCTTGATGGGCCTCATCGAGAAAGGTCACATGGGGGCGCCGGCTCAAGCCCTGCAATGCCGCCATATCGACCGGCGCCTTGCCCAGCGGCGTGGCAAAATGCGTGTGAGTTGGAAGCGCGATGCCATCAACGGGGAAGCGGTGGGCCGGCCCCAGTAATACAACCCGGTTAACGTGGTCTTTTATCTGCTTGATGTTGGCATAAATGCTGGCCGCAACAGGGCCGGAATAGATATAACCGGCATGAGGCGCAATAATGGCCTTGGGCGGCCGGATTTTCAGGGTAATTTCCGCCAGCAGATTGTCCAGCATATTATCCAGTTCACCGGCGGCTTGCGGATAGAAGCTGCCGGCCATCGCCGGCGGGCGGACTGAAATGCGTTCCGGGCGTGAGGTGGGCGCGCTCATGGCTTATCCATTGGCGGGCCGGGATCAAATTACAGGCAGAGTATTCACGTTATAATTATAGTAGCTATCAGTTAAGCCAACTTGTAAAAATGCAGACCACGGTTAAAACGCACTACTGGCGCCGGCTTGAGGACGGGCGGATACAGTGCGATCTGTGTCCGCGCGCATGCCGGCTCAAGGACGGTCAGCGCGGCTTGTGTTTTATTCGCGCCGCTGAAAACGGGCAGATTGTCCTGACCGCTTATGGCCGCTCAAGCGGCTTTTGTATCGATCCCATCGAGAAAAAGCCCCTGAATCATTTTTATCCGGGCAGCGCCGTGCTTTCCTTCGGCACGGCGGGCTGCAATCTGGCCTGTAAATTCTGCCAGAACTGGGATATCAGTAAATCACGCAGGCTGGACACGCTGGCCGATGTGGCCGGCCCTGAAGCGCTGGCCGTTACGGCAAAAAAGGCGGGCTGCCGGAGCGTGGCATTTACCTATAACGACCCGGTTATATTTCATGAATACGCCATAGATGTGGCGCGGGCCTGCCATGCGCGCGGCCTGAAAACGGTCGCGGTATCGGCCGGCTATGTTTGCGCGAAACCGCGCGCCGAATTTTATCAATATATTGACGCGGTCAATATTGACCTGAAGGCATTCAGCGAGGATTTTTATTACCGGATTACCGGCAGTCACCTGGCCGTGGTGCTGGAAACATTACGCTATCTGAAAAGAGAAACCGATGTCTGGGTCGAGATCACAAATCTGCTGATCCCCGGTGAAAATGACTCGGAAAGCGAGATCAACCGGATGACAGAATGGATTGGGCTGGAATTGGGCGCGGATGTGCCGCTGCATTTTTCGGCCTTCCACCCCGACTGGAAGATGCGCGACAGGCCCCAGACGCCGGCGGCCACCCTGCGCAAGGCCAGGGCCATCGCAATCAGGAACGGCTTAAACCATGTTTACACCGGCAACATACACGACCTGGAAGGGGACACCACGTTCTGCGCGGGCTGCGGCGCTGAACTGATTGTGCGTGACTGGTATGAAATCAAGTCATGGTGCCTTGACGCCCGGGGCCGTTGCCCGAATTGCGGGGCCGTATGCGCCGGTGTGTTTGCCGCCGGGCATGGCAACTGGGGCGCAAAACGCAGGCCCGTAAGCCTGCGGCAAGCGGTCGAAATTTGATTCAAGGCAAGCCCTGAAAGGCGGCCCGCGTTATACGCCGCGCGGTGATGGCCAACAGTGGCCATGAATCAAACTGTGAACAGGCTCAAACATAAATTAATTGCAGTTAGCGCTTGCAATCCATCAAGTTGCAATATATTATGCGCGCCTTCCGATGCGGGGTGGAGCAGTCTGGCAGCTCGTCGGGCTCATAACCCGAAGGTCGCAGGTTCAAATCCTGCCCCCGCTACCACTTCTCCCGCATTTTCAAAAAAACACCGGCCTTTGGGCCTGTGCGTGAATTACAAGGCGCCGCTCCGCCACCCGCATTCATACCCCCTTGTCTCCATAAGGAAGCTCTGAATAAATCCATCCTGGATTTCTCAGAGCACGCAAGGTGAAAATGCGATTTTCACCTTAGGAAACTCTGATTCAATCAGAGTTTCCATAAATAACAGCTAAACGCCGGGATCGGAATTCACCCGGGATCCCGGCGCCGCTTCTTGAATTCCCCGATGGTTTGTTCCATATCTGCCGTAGCAGGCAGGCAAGCGGGGATAGTGATTGCTTATTCCGAAGTTGTCGGGTCAATAACGGATTTGATTTCTGCAATGCTGTTGGCCGGGAATCCGCCCTCGCTGGCGTGTTTGCGAATTTCTTCCGCATTGGGCGCGATATAGGTGCAGTAGATTTTGTCTTGCGTGACAAAACTTTCCACCCATTGTATCTGTGGCCCCATGTTTTTCAGGATATTGCATGATTTTTGCGAGATGCCTTGCAGATCGGCCGCGCTCAGGTTGCCGGCATCCGGGATTTCTCTCTCAATAATGTATTTGGGCATGATGTACTCCTTTATGGTTTAGATTGAATCATTCTGTAGGGCCTGCCAAAATAGTGTTAACAGGCCCTAAGTCATTTTTGTGAAGCGGATAATGATTTTAGGCGCAATAACGAGGTTTGTCATTGCTCTTTTCACATAAGCGCCGGAGTATTTTTTCTGAAGCCTGTCGGGCTGATTGCCCGGTCATAATGATTGCCAGGTGAGTAATTCGTGGATAACCGGCAGCACCGACAGGATCAATAGCGAGGCCATCGTCACATTGAAGACGCGCCGCTGACGCCCGGACTTGAGCAGCCTTTGCAGGGAGGCGCCAAACAGCAGCCAGATCGTGACGGCGGGCAGGGTGACGATAAAGAAGATCAGGCTGATGATCAGGATCTGGCTGTACATCCCGCTCCCCGCCGAGGTGTAGGCGGCGATGGCGCTGCTGGCCATGATCCAGCCCTTGGCGTTGACCCATTGAAACAGCGCCGCCTGCCAGAAGGTAAACGCCTTGCCCGCGCCGCCCTCGCTTGCGCTTGCCGGGGCATGGGCTATGCGCCAGGCCAGGTAAAACAGATAGGCCACGCCGATAATTTTGATAAAAAGGTGGCAGGCCGGGTAGCGCACAAAGATAAAACCCAGCCCCAAACCGATCAGGATCACCATAACCGGGAAGCCGACACAAATCCCGAGCAGGTGCGGAATGCTGTTGCTAACGCCGAAGTTCAGGCCGGAGGCCATGAGCATGATGTTGTTCGGGCCGGGCGTTATCGCCGCCGTCGCCGCGAACAGGAAGATCGAGGGTATCAGTTCCATAACCCGCGCCGGTTCAGGGGAGCGCTGAGCCCCCGCGCTGTGTCTGGCCGGCGTTTTTCAGAATCTCCCCGGGCGAGAGGCCCTAGCCGAGGCTGGCATAGACGGCCTTTTCAAAGTCTTCGTAAAGTTTAATGGCTTCCGGATCGACGAACGGCAGGATCTGTTGCAGGATGACCCCGGCCACGCCCGCCTTCGGGTCCCACCAGTAATAGGTATTTGCCAGTCCGGCCCAGCAGTGGCTGCCGCGGTTGCGCCGGCCGGGCGCCTGTTCCAGGTTGGTGACGAAGCCGAGATTATGCGTCTTTGGCATACCGGGAAAGAACTCCGCATTGTTGGAAAGATGCGGCATGACCGTTTTCATTTCCGTCACGCGCAGGTCGCCAATCTGATTTTCGGTCATCATCCCGACCGTTTCCGGTTTCAGAATCCGGGCGCCGTTATAGGTCCCGTTGTTCAACAGCATTAACAAAAACTGCATGTAGTCGGAGGCGGTCGAGAACAGGCCGTGCCCGCCGCACTGGAGTTCCGGCGTGGGCGGGGGCAGGTCCAGTTCCATCGCTTCCAGTTCGCCGTTTTCGGCGCGCCGGTGGGCCCCGGCCAGTCTCAGGCGCATCGTGTCCGAGGCGTAGAAACCGGTGTCGCGCATGCCGAGCGGCGCAAAAATATTTTCCCGGCAATACTGATCAAGGGTCTTGCGGCTGACGGTTTCAACAATATGCCCAAGCCAGTCTATGTTAATGCCATAGGCCCATTTTTCACCGGGGTCAAACACCAGCGGATAATCCAGGGCGCCCCGGGCCGAACCCAGAATGGACGGTGTATCCGTGACTTCCAGATATTTGGCGATGTTTTCGTCCCATATTTCATAGCTCAGGCCGGCGGTATGCGTGGCCAGATGCCGGATCGTGGCCTTGCTCCGGGCCGGCCGGGTGCGCGGCGTGTCGCCGTCAAAGCCTTCCAGAACCGGTTTGTCGGCCCAGGCCGGCACAATATCTTCCACTTTGGTATCAAGCGTTAATTGCCCGCGCTCGATGAGTTGCGCTGCCGCCAGTGTCGTGATGGCCTTGGTCATCGAGAAAATGCGAAACACTGTATCCGTTGTCATGCCCTGAGCGGCGGCAAGGCTGCGCTTGCCATAGGCGCCCTGATAAAAAATACCGTCTTTGGTGGCCGCGGCCGCCACGACACCGGGCACTTTCCCGGCCGTGGCCGCGGTTTTAAGGATGTTGTTTATATCACTCATGCTCATTCCTCCGGTTTGTTATTGATAGAGGGGCGACTTCATTATTTATTTGGCATTTGTTTAAGGAAGCTCTGAATAAATCCATCCTGGATTTCTCAGAGCACGCAAGGTGAAAATGCGATTTTCACCTTGCTTCAAAATCAATGACTTGCATCATTGATTTTGGCGGTACGTCCCTGTACCGCAGGAAACTCTGATTCAATCAGAGTTTCCTTAACAAAGGCCATGAATGCGCGCCGATTGGTATATTCGGGCAGTATTTCACTAAAATATCAGCATTGCAATTATTTGTCCGGGCTCAATACCTGTGAGACAAATCAGGCAGGGGCTCCGCAGGTCTGCCTGTAGCAGGCAGGTTAATGCAGATTATGCGTCATTTGGGTTGGGCTGTTGCAGGCAGCAGGCTGTAATAATGCAGAGATTGCGAGTGGTGTTTAAGGTTGCCGGGATTTATCTATTCCCCCGTCGTCATTCCAGCGAAAGCTGGAATCCAGGAAGGCGGCGCCGAAGTGGTAAGTAGGTTCCCGCTTTTTCTTGCCCGCAACAGGCCAGAAATTTTGTGAGATGGTTTACGGCGTGTTAATACTGTAAACCCTGATCGCCCAGGCATGGCACGTGTCACAGGGGGAACGATCGATACAGAGTTCCGCGGCCCAGAGTTCGCCCCGGCCATACATGATGCCTTCGTAATTGGCGAATAGTTCAGCAAAGTCCTGCCCCAGCACGGCCGCGCGAACGGCTTGATTAAAAATGGCCGGGTAATTTTTAATAAAATCCGCTTTGCTGTGATATTCGGTGGTCATGCCATTATGATTTCTGCGCAAGGGGTAATGCATCATATCCGCCAGGGCCGGCCGGTCATCGTTGCCGACAGCCTCGACCAGCCGCTTATGGAATTCGCGGTATTCGGCATGCTTGCCAAACAAGTCGTCAAGTCTTTGATTGATCCCATTCGCCATGCCGGGCGCAGGGCAGGCGATCAACAGGATGGCGAGTATATATTTGCGCATAAGCAGGATGTTTTATGCGCCACTAAGCGGCGCTGTTATTCAGCCGGTTCACATAAACGCAACGGCCGGATTTTTACCATTTTATACAACACTGGCTGATTTGCACAGCGCGGAACGTCTTTTTCAGCGCGCCGCCGAGGCGCGGTAAACTTCATAAAAATGTCATATTAGTTTAATAAAGCCGGTTTAGATTGGCGCGTGTTCCATTTGTGGTGAATTTTGCAATATTATTAACATTCAGGAGATGAAGAACATGCTTGTTAAAAATCAATTTGTGGAATATTGGCTGCTTGTCACTAAGCCTGCCAAACAGTTGACTTATGTCGTCGAGCATGCGCTTATAGGCCGGCAGAATTATCGCATGCATACCGGCGTAAAAGACGAGTATTATGGCACCTCGGGGGTTGATGATATTGGCGCCGGCAGTCGCGCCAGCACTAAATTTAAATCTTCTTTTATCATTCATAAAAAACCCGGCGATAACGGCATGCTGGACGGCGGCCTTACGCTGGGGACGCACAATTCCCAGTTGATAGCCCTGCGAGGGCTGGCTGGCGATGATTTCCTCATCAACTGGACCGCCAGTTATTACGGTAGAGACGGTAGCCCCTCATACACGAATAGTCTTACATACAGCAGGGAGAACGTGGAGAAAGGCATAGGTCTCAGTGGCAGTAAATCAAAATACTGGCAAGGCGCCATATATGGCGGCGCCGGCAATGATAAAATTTTCTATAAGAGCGATTTATATGGCGAGGCCTGGGGCGGCAGCGGCAACGATATCATCAAACTTTATGGTAAAGGCGTGCTGTATGGCTATGGCGGCACGGGCAACGATATTATTTATGGCTCAAATCATAATAAGAAGGTGGCCGGGTCTGAAATTGAGCAGTCGGAATTTCTGTATGGCGGCGCCGGTAACGATCAGATATTTGGCGGCCACGGCAGCGACCGGATTTATGGCGGCGCGGGCGATGATATTCTGCATGCCGGCCCGCGCGATGGCGGTTCGATTGATGTCTTAAACGGCGGAGCCGGCTACGATACCTTTGTCATCGGCCATTTGCAGGCGCTTGAAGCGCCCGGTCAACGCCTGAATCCACTCGATCCAGGCTCGCCGCCGGGCACCGGCACGGTGATAGCCGGGCGCAGCGCGCGCGCGATGGTTGAGTTGGCGTCTCAGGTCGTGGCGGTGAAACATCCGCTTCTCAAGGCGTCGCTGGATTTTGGCAAGGGCATTCTCGACGCCTTTATTCGCGGCTCGCTGATTCCTAAAAAACCAAACCCGCCGCCGCCGCTGGCGCTCAATAGCGGCGATTTTGTCACTGTCGAGGATTTTAATCCGCTTGAAGACCGCGTGGTTTATTACGCCAAAACCCAGACCGAAAAGTTTGTCACCGCCCAGTATAACCAGGGCTATATCGCGCTCTCCACGGACACCACGCGCGGCAATTCCGGCGGCAAGATTGCAAAAATCAATTTTGACACTGATTTTGTTCAGCGTTTGAAAAAGGAGAGCGGCACCTCGCTGTCTTTAGCGAAGATTCAGGAGCAGTTGGGCGAGCAGATTATCAAGAGCGGCTTTCATATCACCCGTGATAGCAAGGGATACCGCCTGAAGGGAAATGGTCAATATCTTGATTCCAAAGACAGCGGCGATGCGGCCATTATCAAGCAACTGAATGATATGAAAATTCCCGTGGGGACGACGATTATCCTCTACGGCGGCACGTTTGGCGGGCGCTTTTTCCAGGGTGGCGAGCTGAGCAGCGTCGGCAATACCGGCGAGACCTTTTTGATAGGCACTCACAATAACGATGTGATCTACGCCGGCACCGCGACAAAAGCCGCCAACAAAGACACCGCAGCCTATATCTGGGGTTTTGGCGGCAACGACTATCTGGAAGGCGGTAAAGGCGATGACAAGCTCTTCGGCGGGCGCGGTAATGACTGGCTGGCCGGCAAGGGCGGCAATGACACGCTTGATGGCGGCCGCGGCGATGATCAGCTTGATGGCGGCGCCGGCAATGACATCCTCAACGGCGGCCGCGGTAATGACACGCTCAATGGCGGTAGTGGCAATGACACCCTCAACGGCGGCAGCGGCACAGATAGCCTGACCGGCGGCGCGGGCGAGGACCGCTTTGTATTTGGCGGCGGCCACACGACCATCACCGACTTTAACGTGACTGAAGACAAGCTGGTGCTGAGCGCCGATCATTATCGCAACAAACAGGCCGTGCTTGATGATTTTGCCGATGACGGCATTCTGAATAACATCAAGGGCGGGGGTTCCATCACGCTCAAGGGCGTGAGCAGCCTGACCGCCGGAGCGATTGTGTTTAAGGGCGAGCCCGCGCCGCTGCCGAATCTGCTGCACAATAGCAGTTTTGAAGCGAACCCGCTGGCATCGGGCGCGGCATCTTCCTTGCGGGACATAGACGCCTGGGACAGCAACCGCGCCGATAAAAAGGTCAAACTGGTAAAAGCCACCACCGCCAGTCCGGCCCAGAATGGCGATTACGCGATGAACCTCAACGGCGACAGCGCGCTGCTGGAAAAAATCTCGCAGGCCATTGAGATGCAGGCCGGCAAGACCTATCAACTGAGTCTTTACGCGCGTCAGCCGGACGCGGAGACCACCGGCCACGCCTTTGATGTTTATTTCAACGACACCCTGGTTGGCCGCATTACGCCCACCAACAATCAGTGGCAGAAATTCACCCTGGATGTGCAGGGCAGGCAGGGCGCGAACAAGCTGGAATTTCGTGAAACAGGCCAGAATGCCGGCGTGCAACTGGATGATATTGAGTTGAAAGAAAAAGCCGGGACTGAGTCAAGCCCGGCGCCGGTCAACCTGCTGGTCAATGGCGGTTTTGAACTCAATGCCGGTTCAAGTTACGGTCAGATGTTTGGCTGGTATGACCTCAATACCGGCATTGCAAAGGGCGACCGCCTGGTGGCGGCCAGCGGCTCGGCCGGCGCCGAGGGGCGTTATTACATTAAACTGGACGCGGGCAGCGGCGTGGACCGCATCGGTCAGCGCGTGGAACTGGACACTGGCCAGTTTTACACGCTGAGTTTTAAGGCGCGCCAGGAAAACAGCGGCAGCGAAAGTTTCGACCTGTACGTCAATGATGAATTCGTCAAGCGTTACACGCCGAGCGGCACGGCCTGGCAGGACTATTCGGCCGTCATCAGAGGCCGGGCCGGACGCGACAAGATTGAGTTTCGGGAACTCGCCAGTGAAAACAACAGCGCCGGCGTACAACTGGACGATGTGCGCCTCGGCAAGACGGACAAGCCCGGCAACCTGCTGCGCAATAGCAGTTTTGAAGCGAACCCGCTGGCATCGGGCGCGGCATCTTCCTTGCAGGACATAGACGCTTGGGACAGCAACCGCGCCGATAAAAAGGTCAAACTGGTAAAAGCCACCACCGCCAGTCCGGCCCAAAATGGCGATTACGCAATCGACCTCAACGGCGACAGCGCGCTGCTGGAAAAAATCTCGCAGACCATCGAGATGCAGGCCGGCAAGACCTATCAACTGAGTCTTTACGCGCGCCAGCCGGACGCGGAGACCACCGGCCACGCCTTTGATGTTTATTTCAACGACACACTGGTTGGCCGCATTACGCCCACCAACAATCAGTGGCAGAAATTCACCCTGGATGTGCAGGGCAGGCAGGGCGCGAACAAGGTGGAATTTCGTGAAACAGGCCAGAATGCCGGCGTGCAACTGGATGATATTGAGTTGAAAGAAAAAGCCGTGACTGAGTCAAGCCCGGCGCCGGTCAACCTGCTGGTCAATGGCGGTTTTGAACTCAATGCCGGTTCAAGTTACGGTCAGATGTTTGGCTGGTATGACCTCAATACCGGCATTGCAAAGGGCGACCGCCTGGTGGCGGCCAACGGCTCGGCCGGCGCCGAGGGGCGTTATTACATTAAACTGGACGCGGGCGGCGGTGTGGACCGCATCGGTCAGCACGTGGAACTGGACACCGGCCAGTTTTACACGCTGAGCTTTAAGGCGCGCCAAGGTAACAGCGGCAGTGAAAGTTTCGACCTGTACGTCAATGATCAATTCGTCAAGCGTTACACGCCGAGCGGCACGGCCTGGCAGGACTATTCGGCCGTCATCAAGGGCCGGGCCGGGCGCGACAAGATTGAGTTTCGGGAACTCGCCAGTGAAAACAACAGCGCCGGCGCGCAACTGGACGATGTGCGTCTGGTCAAGACCGCAAACCCGCCCAACCTGCTGCTCAATGGCAGTTTCGAGTTGGTTAAGAGTCCCGCCAATTTAGCCGATAGCCTGCAGTCGGCCTATGGCTGGTATAACCTCAACAGCAACCACCGCGATAAGTTATTTCTGATAGATAGCCGCCAGGCGGGAAAAAGCAATGCCGATAGCGATCACTATATTCACCTTGATTCCAGAAGCAACAGCCTGGATCGCATCGGCCAGAACGTGGAGTTGGAAACGAATCAGCTTTACACCTTGAGCTTTCAGGCCAGCCAGGGCGCGTCCTGGACCATGAGCGGCCGCAGGGAGAGCTTTGACCTGTACGTCAATGATCAATTCGTCAAGCGCTACACGCCTGCCGGCGGCGAGAATGAGTGGCAGCAATACTCGGCGATCATCAAAGGCCGGGCGGGCCAGGACAAGATCGAATTTCGCGCGGTTGCCACCACCACCAGCGGCCTGGGCGCGGGCGCGCAACTGGACGATGTGCGTCTGGTCAAGACCGCAAACCCGGCCAACCTGCTGGTCAATGGCGGTTTTGAACTGAACAAGGAGCCCGCCAGTTGGGGCAATAGCCAGTTGTATGGCTGGTATAATCTCAACAGTAAAAACACCAACCGCCTGGAGGCGCATAAAAGTGGCGCGGTTGACGCTAATGCTGGCTCAGGTCTGACCAGCCCCGAGGGCAATTACCATATTGAGTTGGACACCAATAGGGGCCTGGACCGCATCGGCCAGAATGTCGAGATGGAGACGAATCAGCTTTACACGCTGAGCTTTAAAGCCAGTCAACGCATGTCCAGTGATCACTCCCCCAGGGAGGGTTTTGACCTGTATGTCAACGAGCAATTCGTCAAGCGTTACACGCCGTCTGGCGGCAACAATGTCTGGCAGGACTATTCGGCCATCATCAAGGGCCGCGCGGGCCGGGACAAGATCGAATTCCGTGAAATCGCCAGTCAAAATAGCTCAGCAGGCGTGCTGTTGGACGATGTGCGTCTGGTCAAGACCGCAAACCCGGCTAATCTGCTGGTCAATGGCGGTTTTGAACTGAACAAGGAGCCCGCCAGTTGGGGCAATAGCCAGTTGTATGGCTGGTATAATCTCAACAGTAAAAACACCAACCGCCTGGAGGTGCATAAAAGTGGCGCGGTTGACGCCAATGCTGGCTCAGGTCTGACCAGCCCCGAGGGCAACTACCACATTCAACTGGACTCCAATAAGGGCCTGGACCGCATCGGCCAGAATGTCGAGATGGAGACGAATCAGCTTTACACGCTGAGCTTTAAAGCCAGTCAACGCCTGCCCAATAAAACCTTCTCCAGGGAAGGCTTCGACCTGTATGTCAACGACGAGTTCGTCAAGCGTTACACGCCGCCTGGCGGCAACAATGTCTGGCAGGACTATTCGGTCATCATCAAGGGCCGCGCGGGCCAGGACAAGATCGAATTCCGTGAAATCGCCAGTCAAAATAACTCGGTAGGCGTGCTGCTGGACGATGTGCGCCTGGTCAAGACCGCAGATCCGACCAATCTACTGGTTAATGGCAGTTTTGAAATAAACCAGAATCCCGCTGGTCTGGACATGGGCTCAGTCGCGGTGCGTGGCTCAGCGTATGGCTGGTATAATATTAACAACTGGCTCGACAGCGGGGCCCCCAACCAGTTGATGCTGGTGAAAAACAGCTACCATGGCAATTACCACATACAACTCGGTTCCATCTACCACAGCCACATGGACCGCGTCGGCCAGAATGTGGAGTTGGAGGCCGGCCAGCTTTATATGCTGTCGTTTGCCGCCACTGCGCGCTCAATGTATGACAACGTCCATGCAAGTTTCGACCTGTACGTCAATGACCAGTTCGTCAGGCGTTACACGCCTGCCGACGACAAGTGGCAGGAATACTCGGTTGCCATCAAAGGCCGCGCGGGTCAGGACAAGATTGAATTTCGGGATGCCACTAAATTTGTTGGCGCGGCTGTGCAACTGGATAACGTGCGCCTGATCAAGAAGCCCGAGCCGGATCTGACCAAAAACCCGTGGTTGGCCACCAACGCCTATGAGACCTATGCGGACTACGCCGGCCGCGGTCAGAGCGCCGCTGCCAGCCTGCTTGACAACGGCGGCTTTGAGAAGGCCGAGGATCTGTCCAGTTTAGAATTGAGCGCCTACGGCTCGGCAGTCTTTGACCTGCCGAACTGGGAAAATGCCAGCGGTGGCGGTGTCAAGGTGTACGATACCAGCGCCAGTAGTTCTTGGTCAGGTCTCGCCCCGGACGGGAAGGAACAGGGGCAGTATGAGCAGGGGCGGTATGTTATAGGACTGAACAGCAGTGATTCCCTGGCTGACAACATTCAGCAAAAGGTTGACATGGCGCAATACCAGCAATACCAACTGACCTTCTGGGCGCGTCAAAGGGACACCCTTTACACAGGCAGCGTTGAAGTGCGACTCAATGGCGAGACCAAATACACGCTGACCCCCAATGGCGGCACAACCTGGCAGAAATACACCTACACCCTGACTTCCACCAAATCGGATACCGCAGTCAGGGATAACAAGACCGTCGCCGCCGCCCTGGATACCCTGGGCTTCGCGGAAAAAGAAGGTGAAAACAACAGCAACGTCCTGCTTGATAATATTTCCCTGACACCGCTTGGCCTGGGCTAAATCCGCCCAGCTTGTGCCTGCCAGGGACACACCGGCGCGGCGTCAGCCGCGCCGGTGACTGTCTGTCTATTTTAGAATCGGCCCGCCAGACCGGCAAACCCTGGCGCACTGAACAAGCTCTATCAGCCGCAACGCGAACCGGGAAAACAACCCCTTGCAGGCCAATCCGGCGAAAGCCGGAATCCATTATGACGGAAAGCCAAAACAACACCCCGTCGTCATTTATGGACAGGATGTCCTGTATGCGGCGTGAGGGCACGCCTACAGGGATGTACGCCTACAGGGACGTAGGTGGTAGAGCGGCGTCTGGAACAAGCCGCCGAGGACGCCCGTAGCCGCCCGGCGAAAGCCGGAATCCATTTCACACCCCGGCATCCTCCTGGATTCCTCGGCGGCCCGCCAGCCTGCGCCGGACAGCCCTGATTTATCTCACAGGCATTAAACCCGGACACCATTTGCCTGAACGCAATAAGATGTCTATACTTCAACCCTGTTTTTTCAGACGAACCCCGGTTAAACGCAAAATCGAGCCCTGCAATGAGACAGGGCAGTCATTCCAGCCCGGCCGACCGGCTTCGTATTCTATCTTCAAGCCGCCTGAAACCGGCATCACCTGATGGCTATACTCGCTGGATTGACATAGATGCAGACAGCGCAAACAAGAACGGCCTGGATAGAAGACATGGTTAAAGAACGACAGATAGAAGATGACTTAATCGCCAAGCTTGAAGGGCTTAAATACACTTATCGCCCCGATATTCGCGATAAAGCAACGCTTGAACAGAATTTTCGAGAGAAATTTGCGGCCCTCAATCAGGTAGAACTGACAGACTCGGAATTTAGCCGTCTTCGCAGCCAGATCATCCATGCGGACGTATTTACGGCGGCTAAAATCCTGCGCGAAATCAACACCTTCCAGCGCGATGACGGGACCCCGCTGCAATATACGCTGGTCAATATTAACGACTGGTGCAAAAACGACTTTGAAGTCATCAATCAGTTGCGCATCAACACCGCCAACAGTCACCACCGCTACGATGTGATTTTACTGATCAACGGCGTGCCGGTGGTTCAAATCGAGTTGAAAACCCTGGGCCTCACGCCACGCCGCGCCATGCGGCAAATCGTTGAATACAAAAATGACCCCGGCAACGGCTACACCAACACGCTGCTGTGCTTTGTGCAGCTATTTATTGTCAGCAACCGCACGGATACCCTTTACTTCGCCAACAACCACGATAAACACTTCAGCTTCGACGCCGATGAGCGCTTTTTGCCCATTTACCAGTTAGCCAATAAAGACAACAAAAAGATCACCCATCTACACGACTTTGCCGAGCGCTTCCTGGCGAAATGCGCGCTGGGCCAAATGATCAGCCGCTACATGGTCCTGGTGGTCAGCGAACAAAAGCTGATGATTATGCGTCCGTATCAAATCTACGCGGTCAAGGCGATTGTCGATTGCATTCACCAAAACCGCGGCAACGGCTATATCTGGCACACCACCGGCAGCGGCAAGACGCTCACCTCGTTTAAAGCCTCGACACTGTTAAAAGGCAATCCCAAAATCGACAAATGCCTGTTTGTGGTTGACCGCAAAGATCTTGACCGCCAGACCCGCGAGGAATTCAACAAGTTTCAGGAAGGCTGCGTTGAAGAAAACACTAATACAGAAACGTTGGTGCGGCGTATGTTATCGAATGATTATGCCGATAAGGTCATTGTCACAACTATCCAAAAGCTGGGTCTGGCCCTGGATGAGAACAGCAAGCGCAATCGGCAGCACAAGAAAAAAGGCAGGCAAACCTATAAACAACGCCTTGCGCCACTGCAAAACCAAAGAATTGTGTTTATTTTTGATGAGTGTCACCGCTCCCAGTTCGGAGATAATCATCAGGCGATTAAAACCTTCTTCCCCAAGGCTCAGTTATTCGGTTTTACCGGAACACCAATTTTTGAAGACAACGCAAGCTATACGCAAATTGACGGCACGGTAGGTTCCTATAAAACCACCGCGGGCATTTTTCAGAAACAACTGCACGCCTACACCATTACCCATGCCATTGATGACGGCAACGTGCTGCGTTTTCACATCGACTACTTTGGAGAAAAACCCAAAGATAAAACAGAAAAGAGCGAGCAAAAACCCGGAACCAAACGGCTACCGCTTAAACTCGTTGTTGACAAAATACTTGAAAATCACGACGCCGTCACAAATCAGCGTCGCTTCAACGCGCTTCTGGCAACCGCGTCGATCAACGATGCCATCAAATACCACCAGCTTTTCAAACAAGTGCAGGCAGAAAAACAATCCGAAGATGAGTGCTATTCGCCTCTGAATATTGCGTGTGTATTCTCACCGCCAACCCAACTCATGGCGAAAGATAGAGATAAAAAGAGTCAGAAAAATGCCGCTGATATAAAACAACTACAAGAAGATTTATTACAAGAGAAAGAGGACAACGAGCAAAACCCTGAGAAAAAGAAAAAGGCATTGACCAAAATTATTGCCGATTACAACCAACAGTTTGGCGCCAATCATACTATCAGCGAATTTGATCTCTATTATCAGGACGTGCAGCAACGCATCAAAAACCAGCAATATACCAACCAGGATTATCCACATAAAAATAAAATCGATATCGTGATTGTAGTCGATATGCTGCTCACGGGCTTTGATTCCAAATACCTCAATACCCTATATGTGGATAAAAACCTCAAGTATCACAGCTTGATACAAGCCTTTTCACGCACTAACCGCGTCCTGAACGATACCAAGCCCTGGGGTAATATTCTGGATTTTCGTGGTTCTCAGGACGCCGTTGACGAGGCAATCAGGCTTTTTTCCGGCGAATCGACTAAATCGCCCAGGGAAATCTGGCTGGTTGATCCCGCTCCCAAAGTGATTGAAAAGCTGAAGCATGCCGTTGCCGATCTTGAGACATTCATGGATTCACAGGGCTTGACCTGCACTCCGGAAAACGTCAATAACCTTCAAGGTGATCTTGCCAAAGGCGAGTTTATAAACCACTTTAAAGAAGTACAACGCCTGAAAACTCAACTTGATCAATATACAGATTTAGAAGAAGCACAAATAGAGAGCGTAAACGAATTACTATCCGAGGAGCAGCTACGCGCCTTTAAAGGCGCGTATCTGGAAACCGCGGAACATCTGAAAGCCCGGCAAGCCAAAGGCAGTGACGATCATGATGATCCAATACAGCAACTGGAGTTTGAACTGGTGCTGTTTAGTTCGGCCGTGATCGATTACGACTATATTATGCGATTAATCTCATCTTCCACAGGTCACGGGCCGAGCAAGCAAAAAATGAGCCGTCAACAATTGATCGACTTGATCAAATCCAGCGCCAACTTGATCGATGAACGCGATGCTATCGTGGAATATATCAACAGCCTGCCAGTGAATAAAGGTTTGAGCGAACAAGCGATCCGCGAAGGCTATGAACAGTTCAAAACCGAAAAAACTAATAAAGAACTGGCCACTATCGCAGCCAAGCACGGCTTGACCAGCAAAGCTCTGAAAAAATTTGTCGATAGTATTCTGGGCCGTATGATCTTTGATGGTGAACAACTCGGCGAACTATTGGCCCCGCTGAACCTGGGCTGGAAGGCGCGAACGCGGGCGGAATTGGCCTTGATGGAGGATCTGATCCCGTTGTTGAAAAAGCTGGCCGAAGGACGTGATATTTCGGGATTAAAGGCATATGAGTAAGCCTAAATCAACGGGCATCGCACCGAAGTTGCGCTTTCCTGAATTCTTGAATGAAGGAGAATGGAGTGAAAGAAAACTGGGAGAAATTGGAAGCTTTTTAGGTGGGGGAACGCCATCCACGTCTAATCCTGAATATTGGAATGGAAATATACAGTGGTATACACCTACAGAAATAAAAAATGAAACGCTTAAGCCCAGTATTAGAACTATATCAGAAGAAGGGCTTAAAAATTCATCTACAAAACTATTGCCAAAGGGCACAATTCTTATTACTACAAGAGCAACAATTGGAGATGCTGCTCTTGCAAATAAAGAATGTACGACCAATCAAGGTTTTCAATCTTTAATTGTTAAAGAAACAGAAGTTAACTTATTCTGGTATTACTGGATAATACTGCATAAACATGAACTAATAAGAAGATCGTCAGGTTCAACTTTTAAAGAAATTGGAAAGAATAAAATTAAAATAATCTCAACATTTTCTCCAAACAAAAAGGAACAACAAAAAATCGCCGCTTGTCTGGCTTCTCTGGACGGCCTCATCAGCGCCGCAACGGGACGGCTCGACGCACTCAGGCAGCATAAAAAAGGACTTATGCAGCAACTCTTCCCGGCCGCAGGCGAAACCGTGCCCAAATTGCGCTTTCCTGAGTTTCGGGAGATGGAGGACTGGGAGGTAAAACCACTTAACACATTCTGCAAAATCCAAACAGGAAAAAAAGATGCAAACGAGGGAGGAGAAGAGGGAAAATATCCATTTTTCACTTGTTCTGAAAAACATATTTATAGCAATAGTTACTCTTTCGATACTGAAGCTATTTTAATAGCTGGCAATGCAAATGTTGGACAAACGAAATACTATAGTGGAAAGTTTGAAGCATACCAAAGAACTTATATTTTGTACGGTTTTAAAAAAATCAAAGTAAGCTACTTGCACGCACTTTTAAGTGCGACACTACAAAAATCGCTGATTAAAAGAGTTCAATCTAGTGCAATGAGCTATATAAAATTGTCTATGTTGAAAGAGCATTTAATTACACTGCCTCCTGATGCTGAGGAACAACAAAAAATTGCTGCTTGTCTGGCTTCTCTGGACGACCTCATCAGCGCCGCAACGGGGCGGTGCGACGCGCTCAAACAGTATAAAAAAGGACTCATGCAGCAACTCTTCCTCACCACCGATGAGAGAGCAACATGAGCGTTACCATTTCACTGCCTGACCTGAATGCGCTGGCAACGCACTTGCGCGAGAAGTTGCAGGATAACCAATTTCTCTTGCTGTTTGCCTACAATGGCACTGGAAAGACACGCTTGTCGATGGAATTTAAAGAAGCGGGCAAGGCAGGCGGCAAGGCGGATACCCTCTATTTTAATGCCTTTATCGAAGACTTGTTTAACTGGGATAACGATCTGGATAATGACACGCAAAGAGTATTAAAGATAAATGCGGCTTCGCGCTTCTTTGCCGGCCTGCCCGAACTGGAAATGGACAACCGTATTCGCCCGCTGTTGCAGCGTTATGCGGATTTTGACTTTAAAATTGATACAGAAAACTGGACAATTACCTTTGAGCGCGAAATTATCCGGGGCGATACTGCGGAAACGGCTGACAATATCAAAATCTCGCGCGGGGAAGAGAATATCTTTATCTGGTGCTTTTTTCTGGCCATTGCGCAACTGGCGATAGACGGGCAAGAGGCATATCAATGGGTCGAGTATATTTATATTGACGACCCCATCTCTTCCCTTGACGATAACAACGCCATTGCGGTGGCTGGTCATCTGGCGCAGATGCTGAAAAGTCAAAACACGATAAAGACAGTTATTTCTTCCCACCATAGCCTGTTTTTCAATGTCATGTGGCATGAACTGGAAGCCAGGCGTGGCCAGCGTGGCCAATGCCGGCCATACTTTCTGAATTTTGATAGTGATACCGGCGGGTACACTCTGCGCTGGACCGGGGGCACGCCCTTCTTTCACCATGTCGCGCTGCTAAGGCAGCTTCACGACGCGGCCGAGAGCGGTCAACTTTATACCTATCACTTCAATATATTGCGCAGTATCCTGGAGAAGACCGCGGCCTTTCATGGCTTCAAGCATTTCTCCGCCTGTATCAGGAAGGATAAGGATGATTCCGAAGGCATTGTCCATAGCCGTATAATCAATATCTTGAGTCACGGCGATTATTCATTATTTGAACCGCTCGAAATGCTGGAAGAGAACAAGCGATATTTTAGAACTATTCTGTCCGGCTTTATGCGCGACTATCGCTTTAACCCGGAACTTTTCCCGGTATCAGCACCGCAAAACACCATGAAAGGGATCACCCAACCATGAACGAACAAGAACGAAACCACAAATTAGGGAAAGCTCTCTGGGCCATCGCCGACCAGCTACGCGGCGCCATGAACGCCGATGACTTTCGCGATTATATGCTGTCGTTTCTGTTTTTACGCTACCTGTCCGGTAATTATGAAGCCGCCGCCAAAAAAGAACTTGGATCAGATTATCCAATACTGGAAGAAGATGATAAACACGCTTCATTAAGCCGGTGGTATGAAAATAACGAAGGAGACGTTCCCGACTTTGAACAGCAGATGCGCCGCAAGGTTCACTATGTGATTGAGCCACGGTATTTGTGGAGTAATATCACGGAAATGGCCAGGATCCAGGATGATAAATTACTGGATACCTTACATAAAGGTTTTAAGTATATCGAAAATGAGTCTTTTGAAAACAGCTTTCAGGGTTTGTTCTCGGAAATCAATCTGGATTCTGAAAAACTTGGAAAAGACTATAGTCTTCGTAACGCCAGGTTATGCAACATCATTACTGAAATTGCCGAGGGAATAGCCGATTTTTCTACCAATAGCGATACTTTGGGCGATGCCTATGAATATCTGATCGGCCAGTTCGCCGCCGGTTCGGGCAAAAAGGCCGGTGAATTTTACACCCCGCAACAAATATCGACCATCCTTTCAGAAATTGTCACCCTCGACAGTCAGGAACCCAAAACCGGCAAAAAGAAAAAACTCAATAAGGTGCTGGATTTTACCTGTGGGTCAGGCTCGCTATTGTTAAATGTGCGCAAACAGCTTGGGCCACGGGGCATTGGGAAAATATACGGGCAGGAAAAAAATATCACGACCTATAACCTGGCGCGCATGAATATGTTGTTGCATGGCTTGAAGGATTCGGAATTTAAAATTTATCACGGTGATTCATTGCTGAATGAATGGGATTTATTCAACGAAATGAATCCCGCAAAAAAACTCGAATGTGACGCCGTGGTTGCCAATCCGCCGTTTAGCTACCGCTGGCAACCGGACGATACGTCAAGCGAAGATTTCCGCTTCAAAGCCTATGGCCTTGCGCCCAAATCGGCCGCGGACTTTGCCTTTTTGCTGCACGGTTTTCATTTTTTACACGATGAAGGCGCGATGGCCATCATTTTGCCGCACGGCGTATTATTTCGCGGCGGCGCCGAAGCAAGGATCCGCGCCAAGCTGCTGAAAGATAGCCATATCGACACCGTGATCGGTTTGCCGCCCAAGCTGTTTTTTTCAACAGGCATTCCCGTTTGTATCCTGGTATTGAAAAAGTGCAAAAAATACGACGATGTGCTGTTTATCAATGCCGTTGAACGCTTTCAGAAAGGAAAACGCCAAAATACATTACGGCCGGAGGATATTAAAAAGATCGTCGAGACCTACCAGTATCGAAAAGAAGAACCACGCTATGCCCGCCGCGTTGCAATCAATGAAATTGAACAAAACGATTACAACCTCAATATCTCGCGCTATGTCAGCACGGCAGCGCCCGAAATACCCGTAGATCTGTCTGAAGTACATCAAGAGTTGAGCGCCATCGAAGAACAAATTAATACGGCAAAAGACCAGCATAACCGGTTTTTACAGGAGCTGGGACTGAAAAAATTGCCTTAAACGGAAGAAATGACTATGAAAGATATTATTAACCCGGCAATTAATAATATAGCGGGTTAATAATCCAGCACAGGGATGTGCTGGCGCGGGCGTAGCCCGCGGAGCCCAATAAAATCAAGCAATTCCGCGAATTGTGCCGAATTTTATTGGGCGACAATTAAATAGGCAAGGATGCCTATTTAATTGCCATGTTAATATATCGGGCGTGCCATTGCCCTTTGAATGTTTTTATGCGGGCCGTGTATAAAGACGCGCATTTTTTTGAAAAACAGTTGCACGATGTTTTTAGCGCTCCAGAATGCGGGCTTAAACTGAAAAGCTGCGCCGTGACGCATGCGGTTTTTATCCGCGGCGGTATTATGGCTATGCCAGATCTGGCATGACTAAAAAAGACGCTACATCATCAGGCCGGGTTGCGGTATGCTATGGCCCGTTTTTAATTCATCACAGGATCATTACCCTTGTCAGCAAAATATAAGGCCGCCGATATCGAGGTATTAACCGGGCTGGAGCCGGTTCGCAAGCGGCCGGGCATGTACACCGACACCACCCGTCCTAATCATCTGTTGCAGGAGGTCCTCGATAACAGCGTTGACGAGGCCCTGGCCGGGTATGCCTCAAAGATTGAAGTCAGCCTGCATAAGGACGGCTCGGCCACGGTCACGGATAACGGGCGCGGCATGCCGGTGGATCAGCATCCGGGCGAGAAACTGCCCGGCGTCGAGGTCATCCTGACGCGCCTGCATTCGGGCGGCAAATTCTCCAATAAACATTACCGCTTTTCCGGCGGCCTGCATGGCGTGGGGGTTTCTGTCGTCAACGCCCTGTCCAAAGTGCTCGAAGTTTCCGTGCGGCGGGACGGCAAGGAATACGCCATGTCTTTTAGCGGGGGCGAAAAGACAGCGCCGTTGCGCGTCACCGGCGCCGTTGCCAGGAAAAACACCGGCACGACGATACGGTTTTTGCCGGCGCCGGAATATTTCGATTCCACCCGCTTTGCGCTACCGAAGCTCATCCATCTGCTGCGCGCCAAGGCGGTGTTGTGCCCCGGTCTCAGCCTGCATTTTAACGATGAGATCAATGCGGAAAAACAGCTATGGCGCTATGAAGACGGTATCAAGACTTATCTCGCCGAGGCGCTGGGCGGGGTGGAGTTGTTGCCGCCGGCGCCTTTTCTCGGTTCCTTGCAGGGCGAACATGAGGCCGTGGACTGGGCCTTGCACTGGCTGGCCGAGCCGGGCGAGGTCGTGGCCGAGAGTTATGTGAATCTGGTGCCGACCACGCAGGGCGGCGCCCATGTCAGCGGTTTGCGCCAGGGTTTGCTGGACGCGATTCGCGCTTTCTGCGAATCGCGCAAGTTATTGCCGCGCGGGGTCAAGCTCGGCGTGGATGATGTCTGGGATAACTGCTGTTATCTGCTGTCGGTAAAGATGGACAACCCGCAGTTTGCCGGGCAGACCAAGGAACGCCTGACCTCCAGGGAATGTGCGGCGTTCATCTCGGGCGTGGTCAAGGACGCGCTGAGCCAGTGGTTGCACCGGCATGTCGAGATGGGCGAGCGCATTGCCGAACGGGTTATCGAAGCCGCGCAAAGACGGCTGAAATCCGCCAAAAAGACGATCCGCAAGCGGGTGAACGGCGGGCCGCAGTTGCCGGGCAAGCTGGCGGATTGCAGCTTGCAGGACATCCGCGTTTCAGAATTGTTTCTGGTCGAGGGAGATTCGGCCGGCGGCTCGGCAAAACAGGCGCGCGACCGTGAATTCCAGGCCGTCATGCCGTTGCGCGGCAAGATCCTGAATACCTGGGAACTGGATTCGGCCGAAGTCCTGGCTTCAAAAGAGGTGCATGATATTGCGGTGGCGATCGGCGTTGAACCGGGCAGCCATGATTTAAGCGGTTTGCGTTATGGCAAGCTCTGCGTCCTGGCCGACGCCGATTCGGACGGCGCCCATATCGCCACCCTGATCTGCGCGCTGTTTTTCAAACACTTCCGCGCCCTGGTCGAGAACGGCCATGTTTATATTGCGATGCCGCCCCTGTACCGGATTGATGTCGGCAAGGAGATTTATTACGCCCTGGATGAATCCGAAAAGCAGGGCATCCTGGACCAGATCGCGGCCGAGAACAAACGGGGCAAGGTCTCGGTGCAACGTTTCAAGGGGCTTGGCGAAATGAATCCGATGCAACTCCGGGAAACCACCATGGCGATCGAGACCCGGCGGCTGGTGCAACTCACGCTGACCGATGACGGCGCGGCCGGCCGGGTCATGGATATGCTGCTGGGCAAAAAACGGGCCGCGGACCGCAAGCAATGGCTGGAACAAAAGGGCGACCGGGCCGTGGTGTGAAGCCGCCGCCCGCCAAATAGAACGCCATGTCCGATAACCTCAGCCTTGATTTTGACGGGAGCGAGCAAAAGCCGTTACAGGAATACACCGAAAAGGCGTACCTGGATTATTCCATGTACGTCATCCTCGATCGCGCCCTGCCGCATATCGGCGATGGCTTAAAACCGGTTCAGCGCCGGATCATCTACGCGATGTCGGAACTCGGCCTCATGGCCTCGGCCAAATTCAAAAAATCGGCGCGCACCGTGGGCGATGTGATCGGCAAATTTCATCCGCACGGGGACGCGGCCTGTTATGAGGCGATGGTGTTAATGGCGCAGGATTTTTCCTATCGTTATCCGTTGATAGACGGGCAGGGCAACTGGGGATCGATGGACGACGCCAAATCATTCGCCGCGATGCGTTATACCGAATCCAGACTCACCCGCTATGCCGATGTCCTGCTGAGCGAAGCGGACCAGGGCACCGTGGACTGGGCGGCAAACTTTGACGGCACCCTGAACGAACCCGCGCGCCTGCCCGCGCGCCTGCCCAATATCCTGCTAAACGGCGCGACCGGCATCGCCGTGGGCATGGCAACCGATATTCCGCCGCACAACCTCCGGGAAGTCGCCGCGGCCTGTGTCCGGCTGCTGACCGCGCCCGAGACCACGCTGGAAGAACTCTGCCGCGACATCAAGGGGCCGGACTTCCCCACCCGGGCGGAAATCATCACGCCCGAATCCGCGCTTCGGGCATTGTACGAGACGGGTAACGGTTCCGTCAGAATGCGCGCCGTGTGGGAAAAGGAAGAGGGCAATATCGTGATCACCGCCTTGCCCTATCAAAGCTCGGGCAGCCGTATCCTGGAACAGATCGGCGCCCAGATGCAGGCCAGAAAACTGCCGATGCTGGGGGATCTGCGCGATGAATCGGACCATGAAAATCCCGTGCGGCTGATCCTGATCCCGCGCTCCAACCGGATCGATTTAGAAGCGTTGATGCTGCACCTTTACGCCACCACCGATCTGGAGCGCAGCTACCGGGTCAATTTGAATATCATCGGCCTGAACGGTCGCCCGCAGGTCAAAAATCTGCGCGCCATACTCAAGGAATGGCTGGAATATCGCACCCGCACCGTGCGCCGGCGGCTGGAATTCCGCCTGGATAAGATTCTGGCCCAGATTCATATCCTTGAAGGGCTGTTGATCGCCTACCTCAATATTGACGAAGTCATTCAAATTATCCGCGAGCACGACACGCCCAAAGCAGCGCTGATGACGCGCTTTAAACTCAGCGACAAGCAGGCCGACGCCATTCTGGATCTGAGACTGCGCAGACTGGCCAGACTGGAAGAGATCAAGATCAAGGCCGAACTGGATGAATTAAACCAGGAAAGAAAATCCCTGGCGGCGACCCTGGCCTCAAAGGCGCGCTTAAAAACACTGATCAAAAAAGAAATAGAGGCCGATGCGGAAGAATTCGGTGATGAGCGCAAATCGCCGCTCAGGGAAGGCGCCGAGGCCAGGGCGATGGACACCCAAAATCTGACGCCGGCCGAACCGGTCACGATCATCCTCTCCGAAAAGGGCTGGGCGCGCGCCGCCAGGGGCCATGAGGTTGACCCTGAAAGCCTCAACTACCGCGGCGGCGACGCCTTCCGGCAGGCGAGCCGGGGCAAGAGCAATCAACTGGTCGTGTTCCTGGATTCCGGCGGCCGCTGCTACTCCCTCGCGGCCCATTCCCTGCCTTCCGCGCGCGGCCTGGGCGAACCCGTGTCGGCAAGACTCAATCCGCCCGACGGCGTCACCTTTGCGGGCGTTATGACCGGCCCCGCCGAATCCGTCTATCTGCTCGGATCGGACGCGGGCTATGGTTTTATGGTCAGGCTGAAAGACGTTTACAGCAAGAACCGCAACGGCAAATCCGTCCTGCGCCTGCCGGCCGGGGCCAATGTGCTCATGCCCGCCAGGGTCGCGGACCCGGACACAGACCGGTTGGTGGCCGTGAGCCGTCTGGGATATTTACTCATATTCCCGCTGCGTGAACTCACCCTGCTGGCCAAGGGGAAGGGCCTGAAGATCATCCAGATTCCGCCCGCGAAGCTGCGGGCACGCGAAGACTATATGATCGTAATGACGGCTCTGGCCGCGACAGACAAATTGATCATCTATTCCGGCAAAAACCGCATGACCCTGAAACCGGCCGACCAGGCCCATTACAGCGGCGAACGGGGACGCCGCGGCAGCCTGCTGCCGCGCGGCTATAGAAACGTGCAACGGATAGCAGCGCTGGCCCGACAGGGTAGTAAGTCGTAAGCCATGTGGAAGAATGGATAAGATGTATCTACTTCCTCGCCGTCATTCCGGCGAAGGCCGGAATCCAGGAGGGCGATGCCGGGGTGTGAAATGAATTACGGCTCTTTCTGTGCATACCAAACCTCTCGGAATAATGTCATTCCCGCTTGCGCGGGAATGTATAACAAAAACCACTGGATTCCAGCTTTCGCTGGAATGACGAAGTGGTAGAAGTAAAGTTCTTTCTCCAGAATGACGCAAGGGGTTTAAGTAAAGCTGAGGATTGCCGAGATGCATCTACTTCCTCGCCGTCATTCCGGCCGGAATGACGAAGTGGTAGAAGTAAAGTTCTTTCTCCAGAATGACGCAAGGGGTTTAAGTAAAGTGTGAGGATTGCCTGGATGTATCTACTTCCTCATCGTCATTCCAGCGAAAGCTGGAATCCAGGAAGGCGATGCCTAGGTGTGAAATGAATTACGGCTCTTTCTGTGCATACCAAACCTCTCGGAATAATGTCATTCCCGCTTGCGCAGGAATGTATAACAAAAACCACTGGATTCCAGCTTTCGCTGGAATGACGAAGTGGTAGAAGTAAAGTTCTTTCTCCAGAATGACGCAAGGGGTTTAAGTAAAGCTGAGGATTGCCGAGATGCATCTACTTCCTCGCCGTCATTCCGGCCGGAATGATGAAGTGGTGGAAGTAAAGTTCTTTCTCCAGAATGACGCAAGGAGTTTAAGTAAAGCGTGAGGATTGCCGGGATGTATCTACTTCCTCGTCGTCATTCCAGCGAAAGCTGGAATCCAGGAGGGTGATGCCGGGGTGGTAAATAAATTCCGGCTTCTGCAATAGAATACTTGATTTATTGTGCGAGACTGAATACGCTTAAAACCATGATGGCCGGAACACGGCCACGGTCAATCAGAAGCGCGGGGCGCGCGCCTGTTTCGGGCATATTGCCGGCAAAGGCGCGCGTTGCGCATTGAGGAACTGGAGGAATAGTCCAATGTTGCGCTCGGGAAACGGGATTGCGGTGTTTTCGGTGTTATTTGTGCTGCTTGCCTTGTTTGGGTTGATTTCTTGTAACCTCAGTAACGAGCCAAAATTACCAAAGCCGCCGTTTAAGACACCTGTCAACCTGGCGCGTGAAGGTGTGCTTGCCGATTTTGATATTCGGTCGGTAAAGCATGATCTTTACTATTTTTACCTTAACTTTGAATTCTCCGAGGGAGACCGGGCTGACAGGGAGCGTGTCCGAAAAATCGTTGGAGGAGGACCAGATGAGCCTGCGTCAGTACCAGTTCCGGTCAAGTTAACGATTTTTGAAAAACAGGCTCAGGATGAGCAGATTTACTACCGAAAAACCATAGAAAAATGGGATATAGACTATCATGGCCATGATAGTTATATAGGATCTCTTGGGGGCTGCAACCTCCCACACGGGAAATACCGCTTTGTGCTGGAAAGTCTGGCATCATCGCGGGAATATGAATCCATAGCCACGTCTTTTCGGATTGGTTTTTATCCGAAAATTAAATTTGACACTAGCATTGGCCGGAGCAAGGGATGTGTATAGTAACTTCAGCCGCTTCCACCAAAGCGTATAAAGTAATTACTACGTGTTGCGCCGGGCCTCAACGAAAATCGGATGGAAAATTGACTTCGGGCAACAATAGCAACACCTCAAGTCTTCCAGAGCGGCCATTTGAAACGCCTGTCAATTTAGCCCTTAAAGGCGTTGTTGCTGACTTTGATATTCAAGTGGCAAGGGCCCGGGTTTACCATTTTGAAATTCTGCTTGAATATCATGATGAAGGCGATCAAGCTGGATGGGAGCATTTTCGAAAAATTACCGGATTGCGCGAGCCTGGCATATCAATCCCGTTAAAGCCGACGATATTAGAAAAACAGGCTCAGAACAAAGAGGAACTGGAGGAATAGTCCGGTGTTGCGCTCGGGAAACAGGATTGCGGCTTTTTCGGTGTTGTTGGCGCTGCTTGCCCTGTTCGCATTGACCGCTTGTAACTACAGCGACACGCGGTTGCATCCAAGGCAGCCGTTTAAGACACCTGTCAACCTGGCGCGTGAAGGCGTGGTGGCCGATTTTGATATTCGGTCGATAAAGCATGATCTTTACTTTTTCTACCTTTACTTTGAATTCCCCGGGGGAGACCGGACTGAAAGAGAGCGTGTCCGAAAAATCGTTGGAGGACCACGTGAGCCCGCGCCAGTACCGGCCCCGGTCAAGCTAACGATCTTTAAAAAACAGGCGCAGGATGAGCAGATTTATTACCAAAAAACCATAGAAAAACCGGATATAGATCCCTATGGCTATGAATTTTTTGCCGCAACTCTTGGGAGATGCAACCTTCCACGCGGGAAATACCGCTTTGTGCTGGAAAGCCTGGCATCACCGTGGGAATATGAATCCATAGCCACGTTTTTCCGGATTAGTGCTAATCCGAAAATTAAATTTAACACTAGCATTGGCCGGAGCGTGACATGTGTATTGTAACTTCAGCCGCTTCCACCAAAGCGCATACAGTAACCACTACGTGTTGCGCCGGTCCTCAACGAAAATCGGATGGGGAAAGGTCGTGGAGTAACTACATGCGGCGCTTTCTCAGCTATGGCTGGGTTAAGACAAAATTTACAGCTTTAATCCTGCAAAAGATGAATGTTGTCCGGCTTTTGTTTGTATTATTTGGATTATGGCCCGGCCATAATATCCTGGCGCTGGCCTCGGACAACCCGGCTCGGCTAAACTCAAATCCGGCAGTTTTTGTTTCCGCTGCTTTTCCTTCCATCAATGGCAATGCGCGGTTTATTTTGAAGGCTGATAACGACACCTCAAACAACGGTCATGCCAATAAGCTAAAACCAAAACATATAAAAACGCCATCGGATGAACATAGCGCCAATGCTCAAAAGATGTTCAACCTGCATCCGAAGCTTTTCCCGGAGGAACGGCGCGCGTCAATTCTGGCCGGCGTTGTATTGCAGGGCATGACGCCGTTGGAGGCGCGACTGGCCGCTGGCGCGTTTTTTTACAAGGTCATTGCCGATAAATCAATATGGCCGGAGCATTATCACCCGCTGGAAGTGATTGATGCGCAGTCCTGGCGGCCGGATGATAGTGAAATCTGGATGACATTCAGGAACGACACTCAATTTGAAGGGCTGGGCGAGCGCCGGTTTCGGGTATATTTCCGGCAGGGGCGCGCGTTGCGCATTGAGGAATTGGGGGAATAGTCCGATGTTGCGCTCGGGAAACAGGATTGCGGTTTTTTCGGTGTTGTTGGCGCTGCTTGCCCTGTTCGCATTGACCGCGTGTAACGGCAAGTGGTGGCTTCCAAAACCACCATTCAGGACGCCTGTCAATCTGGCGCGTGAAGGCGTGGTTGCCGATTTTGATATCCGGGTGACAAGGCATGATCTTTACCTTTTTGGATTTCGCTTTAAATTCTCCGCGAAAGACCAGGCTGAAAGGGAGCGTGTCAGAAAAATTGTTGGAGGACTACACGAGCCTGCGCCAGTACCGGCCCCGGTCAAGCTAACGATCTTTAAAAAACAGGCTCAGGATGAGCAGATTTTTTATCAAAAAACCATAGAAAAACCGGATACAGACGCTTATAGCGCTTTTAGTTTTGGAGTAACTCTTGGGCACTGCGACCTTCCACGCGGAAAATACCGCTTCGTACTGGAAAGTCTGGCATCACCGCGGGAATACGAATCCATCCCCACAGTATTCTATGTTGCTTCCCGGAATCGTTTTAAATTTTCATTTGACCCAAAAAACGCTGACAGGAGCATGTCATGTCCACAAAAATATACACGGTCTGATGCGGCTTGAAATAACGTATTTAATTGCCATTCCGGCCTGTCTATAGCAGGCGGGCCGGAATGATGAAGTGGTGGAAGTAAAGTTCTTTCTCCAGAATGACGCAAGGAGTTTAAGTAAAGCGTGAGGATTGCCGGGATGTATCTACTTCCTCGTCGTCATTCCAGCGAAAGCTGGAATCCAGGAGGGTGATGCCGGGGTGGTAAATAAATTCCGGTTTCTGTAGTAGAATGCTTGATTTATTGTGAGGGGCTGAATACGCTTAAAACCATGATGATTGAACATGGCCACGGTCAAGCAGAAGCGCGGGGCGAGCGCCGGTTTCGGGTATATTTCCGGCAGGGGCGCGCGTTGCGCATTGAGGAATTGGGGGAATAGTCCGGTGTTGCGCTCGGGAAACAGGATTGCGGTTTTTTCGGTGTTGTTGGCGTTGCTTGCCCTGTTCGCGTTGACCGCGTGTAACGGCAAGTGGTGGCTTCCAAAACCACCATTCAGGACGCCTGTCGATCTGGCGCGTGAAGGCGTGGTTGCCGATTTTGATATCCGGGTGACAAGGCATGATCTTTACCTTTTTGGATTTCGCTTTAAATTCCCCGCGAAAGACCAGGCTGAAAGGGAGCGTGTTGGAAAAATTGTTGGAGATTCATTTGAGCCTGCGTTAGTACCGGCCCCGGTAAAGCTAACGATCTTTAAAAAACAGGCGCAGGATGAGCAGATTTATTACCAAAAAACCATAGAAAAACCGGCTATAACCAGTTACAGCTCTGATAGTTTTGGAGCAAGGCTTGGGCACTGCGACCTCCCACGCGGGAAATACCGCTTTGTGCTGGAAAGCCTGGCATCACCGCGGGAATATGAATCCATCCCCACAGTATTCTATGTTGCTTCCCGGAATCGTTTTAAATTTTCATTTGACCCAAAAAACGCTGACAGGAGCATGTCATGTCCACAAAAATATACACGGTCTTAAGCAGCTTGAAATGACGTATTTAATTGCCCTTTCCGCCTGCCTGCGGCAGGCGGAAAGGTATTGCATAAACCACTGGATTCCGGCTTTCGCCGGAATGACGACAAGTTGTAAATCCAGGAATCTGTCATTCCGGCCTGCCTGCGCCAAGCCAGCCAAAATAACGCCTTTGCTTGTCCTTCCCGCCCGGCATGACATTTGCCGCGCGTCAGACAAGTCCCCGGCCTGATTTGAGCGTCGAATTAATGCTACCTTGTTGCGCTTTGGCAAACGGCAATGATGAATCATTGACATGAGCGCCGCCGCAAGCGCCTGGCAGGCCAGGTTGGCCCTGTCTTTTGCAAGGCGGGCCGGCAGGACCGTGTTGACGGGTAAAAAGCATAGCGGGCCGTTGCTGGTGCAAAAGCCCTTTTATCCCGAGCATAATGCCTGTTGTCATGTTTACCTGATCCATCCGCCCGGCGGCATTGTCGGCGGTGATGATCTCAGGCTGAGCGCGACCCTCGGCAAACAGGCCCATGCCCTGCTGACCACGCCGGGGGCGACCCGCTTTTATCGCAGTAGCGGGCCGCTGGCAAGGCAGAGTCAGTCTGTGTATCTTGAGGATGGGGCGATACTCGAATGGCTGCCGCAGGAGACCATTTACTTTGATCAGGCGAACGCGGATTCAAGCACAAAAATTCATATAAAGAATAATAATGAATTCTTTGCCTGGGAGATTCAATGCCTCGGCCTGCCCGCCCAACGGGCGTTTTTTAACGCGGGCCAATGCCGGCAAAGGCTTGAAATATGGCGGGCGGATAAACCGCTGTTGCTGGAAACCAACCGGATCCCGGGCGGCGACCGCCTGCTTGGCGCCGACTGGGGCCTGCAAGGCTGTCATGCCTTCGGCGCCTTTGTGAGCAGCGATTACCACGGCCGGATTGACCGCCGCCAGGTCAGCGAAATCATCGCCCGGCAGCAAGACCTGCGCGCCGCCACTACCGCGCTCAACGGGCTTTTTATCGTCAGGGCGATGGCGCGTTATGCGGAAAAGATAAGGCGCTTGTTCAAGCTGCTCTGGCAGGCGCTGAGACCGCGGATTCTCAAACTTGAGGCAAGCTGCCCCAGAATATGGCAGACTTGAGTTAGGGCCTAGGCCCTAGGGCCTAAAGCAAACCTTACGGGACATCATTATGGAACTGTTACCCAGAGAAAAAGACAAGTTACTTTTATTTACGGCCGGCTTATTGGCCGAAAGAAGAAAAAACAGGGGGATTAAATTAAACTACCCCGAGACGGTGGCCTATATTTCCTGCGCCATTATGGAAGGCGCCAGGGAGGGCAAATCGGTCGCCGAACTCATGGAAGAGGGCAGAAACCTGCTGACCGAGGCCGATGTCATGGAGGGCATCGCCGGGCTGGTGCAGGAGGTGCAGGTCGAGGCGACATTCCCGGACGGCGCCAAGCTGGTCACTGTCCATAATCCTGTCACTTGAGGGAGGCGCGTTATGATACCCGGTGAAATCATCACGCAAGCCGGCGATCTGGCGCTTAATGCCGATCGCAAAACACGCGCCATTACCGTTTTGAATAGCGGCGATCGCCCGGTTCAGGTCGGCTCGCATTATCATTTTTATGAGAGCAATCGCTGTCTGCTGTTTGAGCGCGAACAGACAAAAGGCATGCGCCTGAATATCGCGGCCGGCACGGCCGTGCGTTTTGAACCGGGCCAGGAGCGCGCCGTGGAACTGGTTGAAATCAGCGGCGACAGGATCATTTACGGCTTTAACGCAAAAATCATGGGCAGGGTGAGCTAAGGCGATGGCTAAAATCACACGCCGCGCCTATGCCGAAATGTTCGGCCCGACCCTGGGCGATAAAGTCCGCCTGGGCGACACCGATTTGTTCATTGAAGTCGAGCAGGATTTTGCGATCTATGGCGAAGAGGTCAAGTTTGGCGGCGGCAAGGTCATTCGTGACGGGATGGGCCAGAGTCAGCTTTGCGCCGCGGACGTGGTCGATAGCGTGATCACCAACGCGCTCATTCTTGATCACTGGGGCATTGTCAAGGCCGACATCGGCATTAAAGACGGAAAGATCGCGGGCATCGGCAAGGCCGGCAATCCCGATATTCAGCCCGCTGTTGATATCGCCATCGGCGCGGGCACGGAAGTGATCGCGGGCGAAGGCCAGATCGTGACGGCCGGCGGCATCGACGCGCATATTCATTTTATCTGCCCGCAGCAAATCGAAGAGGCCCTGATGTCCGGCATTACCACGATGATCGGCGGCGGCACGGGCCCCGCCACCGGCACCAATGCCACCACCTGCACCCCCGGCCCCTGGAATATCCGGCGCATGCTGGAAGCCGCCGACGCCTTTGCGATGAACCTGGGTTTTCTGGGCAAGGGCAACGCCAGCCTGCCGGCCGCCCTCGAAGAACAGATCCGGGCCGGCGCTATGGGTCTGAAGCTGCATGAGGACTGGGGCACCACGCCGGCCGCCATTGATAACTGCCTGAACGTGGCCGAGCGCTTCGATATTCAGGTCGCCATTCACACCGACACGCTCAACGAATCCGGTTTTGTCGAGGATACCATCGCCGCGTTCAAGGGGCGCGCGATACACACCTATCATACCGAGGGCGCCGGCGGCGGTCATGCGCCGGACATTATTCGGGTCTGCGGCGAGGCCAATGTGCTGCCTTCAAGCACCAATCCCACCCGCCCTTACACCGTCAATACCATTGACGAACATCTGGATATGTTAATGGTCTGCCACCATCTGGACGCAAAGATCCCCGAGGATGTCGCCTTTGCCGAATCAAGAATCCGCAGGGAAACCATCGCCGCGGAAGATATACTGCACGACCTCGGCGCGTTCAGCATGATCGCCTCCGACTCGCAGGCGATGGGCCGGGTCGGCGAAGTCATCTGCCGCAGTTGGCAAACAGCGGACAAGATGAAAAAACAATTCGGCGCCTTAAAGGAAGACAGCAAAGAGAACGATAACGAACGGGCCAAACGCTATATCGCAAAATACACCATTAACCCGGCCATCACGCACGGCATTGCCGAACAGGTCGGTTCGGTGGAGACGGGCAAGCTGGCCGACCTGGTGCTGTGGAAGCCCGCGTTCTTTGGCGTTAAACCCGCCCTGGTCATAAAAGGCGGCTTCATTGCCGCGGCCCCAATGGGGGATCCCAATGCCTCTATCCCCACGCCCCAGCCGGTCCATTATCGCCCCATGTTCGGCGCCTTTGATCAGGCTCGCCACAAAACCGGTTATACCTTTGTCTCCGGGGCCGCGCTTGAGAATGACATTGCCGCGGCGCTGGCGCTCAAAAAACAATGCGTGGCCGTAAAAGATACGCGCGCGGTCGCCAAGGCCGGGCTGATCAATAACACCTACCGGCCCCGTATTGAAGTCGATCCACAAACCTATGAAGTGCGCGCCGACGGCAGGCTGCTAAGCTGTGAACCGGCCAAAACAGTCGCGCTGGCACAACGCTATTTTCTTTTCTAGGCCTTGCGGGCGATGCTCAGGTTCACGGCCAGAATCGCGGCGCCGGTGGCGGCCGATTTATCTTTAACATTGCCCTTTGAAGCCAGACAAAAGGCAAGGCTTTATACCCGGCTTGACGACGGCCGCGAAGCGGGCCTGTTTTTGCCACGCGGACACGTACTGCGCGGCGGCGATCAAATACAGGCGGAAACCGGCGAAGTCGCCGTCATTATTGCGGCCGCCGAGGACGTGAGCACCGTCACGGCGGAAGACCCGCATTTACTCACGCGCGCCGGCTATCATCTGGGCAACCGGCATGTGCCGCTGGAAATAAAGCCGGCCTATCTGCGTTATCTGTATGACCCGGTGTTAAATAAAATGATAGAACAGCTACAATTACAGATCACACGGGAAGCCGCGCCATTCGAACCGGAACCCGGCGCCTATGCCCACGCGCCAGCCGCGCATGACTGATCCGGCCCTGTTGCAATTACTGAGATTGTGCAGCCCGGCGCTGCCCATCGGCGGCTATGCCTATTCCCAGGGTTTGGAGACGGCCTGCGATAAGGGCTATGTCCGCGACCGCAAAACCCTGCTTGAATGGATTCAGGGCTTGCTTGGCTATAGCCTGCAATATCTGGATATCCCTGTTTTTGCCCGGCTGTTTGACGCGCATCATGCCCGCGATCCGCGTGCTATAGACTACTGGAACAGCTACGCATTAGCCTCCCGCGGCGCCAGCGAATTACTGCTGGAAGACACGCAAATGGGCGCGGCCCTGGCCAGACTGCTGGCTGAACTGGGACTGCAACAGGCGGCGTCATGCAAAAAAAAACCCTGCTCCCTGTTGACCGCGTTCAGCCTGGCCTGTGCCGCATGGCATATTGATAAAGTGACCGCGGCGCATGGCTTCATCTGGAGCTGGTGTGAAAACCAGGTCGGCATCGGTGTTAAACTGATCCCCCTCGGCCAGACCCAGGGCCAGTTAATATTATCCAGCCTGATGCCCGCGATAAGCGACGCGGTGGAAAACGGCCTTAAAATAGAGGACGATGCTATCGGCGCGGGCTGCCCGGGCGCGATCATCGCCAGTATGCAACACGAACAACAATACACCCGTTTATTTCGTTCATAAGCCGCCATGTCCATAGCAAAACAAGTGTTAAGAATCGGGGTCGGCGGCCCGGTCGGCTCAGGCAAAACGGCGTTGCTCAGACTGCTTTGTCTGCGGATGCGGGATCGCTATCAAATCGCCGCGGTCACCAACGACATCTATACCCGCGAGGACGCGGATTTTTTAATCCGTCATGCCGCGCTTGAAGAGGACCGGATCATCGGCGTGGAGACGGGCGGTTGTCCGCACACGGCGATTCGGGAAGACGCCTCGATGAATCTTGCCGCGGTCGAGAGCCTGTGCGACAGGTTTGGCGATCTGGATTTTGTCTTTATCGAAAGCGGCGGCGATAATTTAAGCGCCACCTTCAGCCCGGAACTGGCCGATTTGACGATTTATGTCATTGATGTCGCCGCAGGCGAAAAAATCCCGCGCAAGGGCGGCCCGGGCATTACCCGTTCCGATTTACTGATCATCAACAAAATCGATCTCGCGCCCGTGGTGGGCGCTTCCCTTGCCGTCATGCGGCGCGATGCCAGAAAAATGCGCGGCGACAAACCCTTCCTGCTGACCAATCTAAAACAGGAGCAGGGCGTTGATAAAGTCATCGACTTTATCAAGCGACACGGAATGCTGTAAGCGCCGTGTCATTCCCGCTGGCGCGGGAATGTATTATATAAACCACTGGATTCCGGCTTTCGCCTGCCTGCAGCAGGCAGGCCGGAATGACGACAAGACAGAAGCCAAGAATCCGTCATCAATCTAACGCTGCAAGGAGAAAAGTAATGTATAACGTAGAAATTCGCACGGGCCTAAAAAGAGGCGAAGCTGATATTCATACTTTACTGACAATGTGGTGTTTAACACGCCATAGAATGTCAAAGCTCAGCAGGATTTTTTGCTGTATTTTTATTATTTTTACAGCAGCATGTACGGAAAAAATCATCGAGGATGGCATTATCGAGGATATTCTGTTACTAGAAAAACCGAAGAGTATCTTTGACCCAATAGACATTTATCCTATATTAGAAAAGCATATACATATCGGAATGCCTGAAAAAGACATCACTGCTATTTTAATAGCGGAAGAATTTTATCCATTTAAAGATAAAAATCAATCATCAGAAAAAAACATAAAAAAAGTAACCTGGATTCGTGATCTGGATCTGGAACGACCGTTCTTTACACCTATACTGTATAGGGTTGCTATAAAGATTGATCTGACAGATAAAAAAGTTTCAGCATATTCAGGTGCTTTCATAACAATTAAATAACAGAAGATGACTTCACTTAATCAGAAGCGCGGGGCAAGCGCCGGTTTCAAGTATGTTGCCGGCGGAGGCGCGCATTGAGGAATGAGAGAAATAGTCCGATGTTGCGTTCGGGAAACAGGGTTCCGGCTTTTCCGGTGTTGCTTGCGGCGCTTGCCTTGTTCGCATTGACCGCGTGCAACCCCGGCGACAAGCCAAAACTGCCAAAGCCGCCATTTAAGACGCCTGTCAATCTGTCGCGTGAGGGCGTGGTTGCCGATTTCGATATCCGGGCGCCAATACACCGAATTTATCGTTTTGAAATTCACTTTGAATTCCCTAAGGAAGACCAGGCTGAGAGGGCGCGTGTTCAAAAACTCGTTGGAGGGCTCCATGAGCCCACGCCAGTACCGACTCCGGTAAAGCTGACGATTTTTAAAAAACAGGCTCAGGGTGAGCGGGTTGTTTATCAAAAAACCATAGCAGACCCCGATACAGACTCTTTTAGTGTTGATTATTTTTCCAAAACTATCGGCCACTGCAATCTTCCGCGCGGAAAATACCGTTTTGTTTTGGAAAGCCTCTCGCAACGGCGGGAATATGCGTCCATACCTACAAAATTCGTCATCACTTTTAATGGTTTTCCGAAAGCTACATTTATTCCTATAAACATTGACAAGAGTAAATCATGTCCACAGTAACCATAAATGTTGCCGGCTGCCGACAAACATCGGGTAATTACAAATTGCGGACTGGCCATAAGTGGTATTCGCTCAGTGATGGCGCGGGCGAAGGCAAAGGTTACGGCTTTGCGCGGCCGGGCGTCGGCAATCCATCTTGACATTGTTTCGTATGAGGCATAGCATCGAATCATCATGAGTGTCGCAGCCGAACAAATTGCCAATGTCCTGGGAGGTCCCCAAGTATTGGGCCGCCGGGTGAAAAGCATGCGCGAACTGGATGATATTGTCCGGGAAGGCATGCCGAAGCCGGCGCTGGATACCTTTATCAACGCGCTCGGCGCCTCGAAACACGGCGAATTCGCCATTCAACTGCGCAACAGGATCGTGCCGCGCGCGACCTACAATCGCGTCGATCGCTTTAACCTGCAAGTGAGCGAGACCACCGGGCGCATGGCGCGCCTGTACGCGCTGGCTTTATCGGTCTTTGATGACGCGGAAACCGCGGCGCGCTTTATGGCAAATCCACACCCGGAACTCGGTGATCGGGCGCCGTTTGAGGCGGCCCTGACCGAAATCGGCGGCCGCGAGGTCGAAGAAATCATCGAACGCGGACGGCATGGCCTCCCGGCCTGATCACGCCACGCGCGTTTACCGCATCGTCAGTTCACATTAGAATCTGGCGCACTGGCAGACCAACGCTATCCCGAAGGGCCTTATTTGTGTGGCGGCCGAGATCCCGAACGGAATTCAGCAAGAAGCACTGGAGCGCGGTGATCTGCCCAATACGGATCCTGACGACTACGCCGCGTTTCGGGAGATTGGCGATGCGTGGTATCAGCGCGGTGAGACCGTGGTACTTTGGGCGCCATCTATAGTGTCGCCCGTGGAAGCCAATGTCCTCATCAACCAAACGCACGAGGATTTCGCCAGGCTGACGATCCACCAGCCAACACCGGCGCGGATCGACCCGCGCCTAAAAAGGATAGATGCTTAAACGCCGAAGCTGAATGAGATGAAGTTGTTATTCCCGCTTACGCGGGAATGTCATATAAACCACTGGATTCCGGCTTTCGCCGGAATGACGTATTGCCGGGTTTCACGTTTGTCGTCATTCCTGCCTGCCACAGGTCGGAATGACATTCCTGTTGTTATTACCGCCCGCGCCTGTATTCATCCCGGCGGCCCGCCCCGAATCCCTGCCCCTGCCCACCGGCCGGACTGGCCACAGCGGGCAGGGGCATTCCAATCCCGCCTTAAAACGAAAGCCGGGCCTCAAGGCGCACGTTGATCTCATCGCCGACCGTGGCATACCGGCTGTTGCCGCCGCCCAGATAATCAGTGTCGAGCAGATTTTGCACATACAGGCGCACGTTCAGATCGCTGTCCCGCACTTTAATCAGATAATTGGCGCCCGCATCAACCCGCGCATAGCCGGACTTGACGATGGTATTGGGCGCATCGGCAAAGCGATCGCCTTCATAGAACACCCCGGCATTGACAGAGAAACGGTCGGTGAACTCATAACGCGACCACAGGGAGGCGGACAATTTGGGCGCATCCAGCGGCCGTTTGCCCTGAAAGCGCTGATCCTTTTCGTATTTCGCATCCAGATACATGGCCGAGGCATAGACGAACAGTTTGCCGGTGACGGCCCCCTGGGCGGCGATTTCAAGCCCCTTGTGGCGCTGTTCGCCGGACTGGGTGGTGCGGGTTTGAAACACGGGATGGTTGATATTTTCCGTGATCCGGGTGCCGGTCTTGCTGATGTCAAACAGCGCCGCGCTCAATAACAGGCGTTCGTCCGCAAGCTGCCACTTGGCCCCGAATTCAAACTGGCGCGAGGTGACGGGATTAAGTTTCATGCCGTTGTTGATGTCGTCCGGATCGTTGAGCGTGTTGCTGTCGGCCGGCTCAAAACCTTCCGCGAAGCTGAAATAGAGGGTTGAATCCCGGTTGGGGTGGAACAGGAGGCCGGCCTTGGGCACCAGGGATTTGCTGTCCGCGCTGTCCGCGTCTTTACTGTTCTGCTTGTCGTAACGGCCGCCGAGGGACAATTGCCATTGCTCGTTGAAGGTGATCAGGTCCTGGGCATAGACGCCATAGAAATCGAATTCACTCTCATAGAGGCTGGTATCCTGCTTGTAGCTTATGTCGGGGCGCGGAAACTCGGGCTGGCCCGGCGTGTAGGGGGTGGACCGGCCGCGGGTGCGGAGTTGGCTGTAGTAATAACCGAGATAATTCACGCCGAACAGCAGATTATGCGCCGTGCCGGCCAGCCCAAATTTACCGTTCAGGTCGGCAAAGGCGGTGGTGAATTGCCAGTCGTCCTTGCGGTCGAAGGGGCGCGAGAAGTAGCGTTGCCCGGCCTGATAATCGGCGGGGCCTCTGGGATAGGACTCAAAGCGTTGCCGGTCGTGCTTCTGCTTGTTGTAACCCAGGGTCAGATCCCAGTCCTCGCCAAGCCCCAGTTCCAGGCGCGCGCCATAATTTTCAACGGTGTTGTCGATAAAGGCCCAGGACATATCGCGGATCTGATCGTTCTGGCCGATGACTTTCCCCCGTTTATCGAGCCAGGCGCCGCTGTCGAGGCCGGCCTTGTCTTTGGTGTGGTCATAATGCGCGCGCAACAGGGCGTTATCCGTGAGGTCGTATTCGAGCGCCAGGGACCCCAGAATACGGTCGCGCTCGCGGTGTCGGCCATTCTGATAGCGGCGCTGGAAAATGACATCCTGCTTGACCAGCACGCCGCGATAGCGTAAATCTCCGCTCTGGGTAATGGCGCCGCCCGCGTCCAGCAGAAAGCGTCTGGAACCCAGGTAGTCCACATAGGCCGCCAGATCAACCTGCCGCGTGGCGGTCGGCTTCTTGGTCACCATATTGACCAGTCCGCCCGGCCCGGATTGCCCATAGAGCAGGCTTGATGGCCCCTTGATGACCTCAATCGTCTCCAGGGTTTCGATGGGTTGCTGATAATGAGACCAGTGCTGATGTCCGTCGCGCAGATAGCCGCTGCTTGAACTCAGGCCAAAACCGCGCAGACTGAACACCTCCCGGCTCCAGCGCTTGGTGCCCGTGCCGATGCTGGCATCATTGACGAGCGCCTCGCCGAGGGTGCTGCCGATCTGCTCGTTGATCACCGTGTCCGGGATCACCGTGACCGACTGGGCGGTTTCCAACAGCGATGTGTCCATGCGCATGGCGCCTCTGGCGCTATCGACCTTGTAATCGTTAAAATAGGTGCCGTAAACCGTGATTTCTTCAATATCGGCGGGCTTATCTTCATTCGCAAAGGCCGGCATGCCGGCAAGCGCGAGGGATACGAACAGGGGGGTTAATTTCATCATAGCCGTGTAACTCCTTGTCAGGTTTTCAGTCAATTATTAAATAAGAATGCTTATAGTAATGAATATTAAAAAATATTACAAAATTAATTGGGGATTGCCGGAAAATTATCGGATCAGGTAGGTTGTCATTCCCGCTTTTGCGGGAATGTATTATATAAACCACTGGATTCCGGCCTTCGCCGGAATGACGGCGGGGCAGAAGTCAAGAATCCGTCATTCCGGCGAAAGTCGGAATCCAGGAGGGTAGTGCCGGGGTGTTGGGTTGGCTCAGGTTTCCACGGGTTTGCGCCAGACCGGGATGACACATTGGGTTGTCATTCCCGCTTTTGCGGGAATGTATTATATAAACCACTGGATTCCGGCCTTCGCCGGAATGACGACGGGGCAGAAGTCAAGAATCCGTCATTCCAGCGAAAGCTCGCCTGCATGGATGCAGGTGGTAGAGCCGCGTCTGGAACAAGCGGCCGAGGAATCCAGGAGGGTAGCGCCGGGGTGTTGGTTTGACTCAGGCTTCCACGGGTTTGCGCCAGGTCGGGATGACACATTGGGTTGTCATTCCCGCTTTCGCGGGAATGTTATATAAACCACTGGATTCCGGCTTTCGCCGGAATGACGGCGAGGCAGAAGTCAAGAATCCGTCATTCCAGCGAAAGCTGGAATCCAGGAGGGCGATGACGGGTTGTTGGATAGATCCCAGCTTTCACAGGTTGGCGCCAGACCGGGACAACGCTGTTACAAAGAACAACAAGCCGATTAAAGCGGCCCTCTGGCCGGTTCAGTGTTCCAGGATCTGGCTCAGGAACAGTTGCAGGCGGTCGGTCCGCGGGTTTTTGAAGATGTTGTCGGGCGTGTCCTGCTCGACGATTTCGCCCGCGTCCATGAAGATCACGCGGTCGGCTACTTTTCTGGCAAAGCCCATTTCATGGGTCACGCAGAGCATGGTCATCCCTTCGCCGGCCAACTCGACCATCACGTCCAGGACTTCCTTGATCATCTCCGGGTCCAGCGCCGAGGTCGGCTCGTCAAACAGCATGATCTCGGGGCTCATGCAGAGTGAACGGGCGATGGCCACGCGCTGTTGCTGCCCGCCGGATAACTGGCCCGGAAACTTGTGCGCCTGATCCGGGATTTTTACCCGCTCCAGATATTGCATGGCGCGGGCTTCCGCCTCTTGCTTCGGTTTTTTCTGCACCCAGATCGGCCCCAGCGTCAGGTTTTCCAGGATGGTCAGATGCGGAAACAGGTTAAAGTGCTGGAACACCATGCCCACTTCACGGCGGATGGCCTCAATATTTTTTACGTCTTCAATCATCTCGACGCCGTTCACGGTCAGCGAGCCCTGCTGGAATTCTTCCAGCCGGTTGATGCAGCGGATCATGGTGGATTTGCCCGAACCGGAGGGGCCGCAGATCACAATGCGTTCGCCCTTTCTCACGTTCAGGTTGATGTCTTTCAGCACATGGAAGTCGCCATACCATTTGTTCATGGCCTTGATTCGGATGATGCTGTCCTCATCCGCGTTGGCTTGTCCGTTGTCCATCCGAGGCCCTGTCAATGTTGCCGGCCGGTGTCGAGTTTGCGCTCGATGGAGGCGCTGAGCAGGGACATGCCGAAGCAGCAGAGCCAGAACACCAGCCCCACGAACAGGTAGCCTTCCGGGGCATGGCCGCCGAGCCAGTTGGAGTTGGACAGCGCGGCCTGGGTGGTATTCAAGGCTTCAAAGACGCCGATGATCAGCAGGAAGGTGGTGTTCTTGAACAGCATGACGAAGGTCGCCAGGATGTTTGGCATCGAGATCTTGATGACCTGCGGCAGGATAACCAGCAGGATTTTCTGCCAGTAGCCGAGGCCAAGCGCGTCCGCGGCCTCAAACTGGCCCCTGGACAGGCCCTGAAAACCGCCGCGAAAGACCTCGGCCATGTAGCCGGACATGAACAGCGTCAGCACGATCCAGACCCGCAGCAATTTATCAACATTGGTGCCCTCGGGGAAGAACAGCGGCAGCATGACCGAGCCCATAAAAAACAGGGCCAGCACCGGCACGCCGCGGAAAAACTCAATGAGGATCACGCAGACGCTGCGGATAAACGGCATCCCGGAGCGGCGCCCGAGCGCCCACAGCAGACTCAGCGGGAAGGCGACAATAATACTGGCGGCGGCCAGCAGCACGTTCAGCGAGAAACCGCCCCAGTAATCGCTTGCAACGGGGGTCAGGCCCAGCCACGCGCCGTCCAGGATCAGGATGCTGATAAAGGGCAGCAGCACAAACAGCGGCATCGCCACCTGGTTGCGCCGGCGCCCGGGCAGCAGATAGGAGCAGGCGATCACCGCCGCCAGCGCCAGCAGGCACAGATTGACGCGCCATAATTCTTCGGCCGGGTAGCTGCCATAAAAGAATTGCTTCGCCCAGGCAAACACAAACACCCAGCAGGCCCCGTCTTTGGCGCAGTCGGCCTGGGTGGTCCCCTGCCAGTTGGCGGACAGGAACAGCCAGTCCAGCAGGGGCGGGACGGCCAGATAAAGCAGGCCCAGGATCAACAGGGTCGCCAGCGCGTTGCCGGCGCTGGAGAAAAAGTTTTGTCGCAGCCAGCGCAGCGGGCCTTTTTGCTCGGGCGGCGGTGGCAGGTTCGGCCGGGGCTTGAAGGTTTGCATGGGGGCGCCCTTCATCTTTCCCGCAGCGCCACGCCGCGGTTAAAGCAGTTCATGCCAAAGGAGATGGCCATGTTCACGGCAAAATAAACGGCCATGGTCATAAACACGATCTCTATAGCCTGTCCGGTCTGGTTCAGGGTGGTGCCCACAAAGACCGTGAACAGGTCGGGATAGCCGATGGCCGTGGCCAGTGTCGAGTTTTTAACCAGGCTTTGATATTCGCTGTTCAGGAGCGGCGCAATCACGCGCATGGCCTGGGGCACGATGATTAGGCGCATGACAGGGCCTTCCTTGAGGCCGAGGCTGCGGGCCGCTTCGGTCTGGCCGCGCGGCACGGCCTGAATGCCGGCCCGCACGGCCTCGGCGATAAAGGCCCCCGTGTAGATGGATAATGCCAGCGCCAGCGCCATCAGTTCCGGTATCACGCTGATGCCGCCGCGGTAGCTGAAGCCCTTGAGCGCGGGCAATTCCCAACTGAAGGGGAAGCCCGTGACGATCAGGGCCACGAGCGGCAGGCCGAATAAGATAAGCAGGCCGCGCGTCAATACGGGGTCGTGTTGACCGGTGCGTTCCTGCCGGCGCCTGGCCCGGCGCTTTAGAAAAAATACGGCGGCGATGGCAATGATAAGCGCGGCATAGACCAGCACGGCGCCGCTCTCCGGTATCAGCCTGGGCAGATACAGGCCGCGGATATTCAGGAAGATCGCCTCGCCGATGCTCAGGCTTTGCCGCGCGCCCGGCAGGGTGGCCAGCACCGCGAAGTACCAGAAAAAGATTTGCAGTAGCAGGGGAATATTACGGAAGGTTTCCACATAAATCCGCGCGATCTTGCGGATCAGCAGGTTGCGGGAAAAATGGGCAATGCCGATCACAAAGCCGAACACGGTCGCCAGCAGGATGCCGATGGCTGAGACCAGGATCGTATTCAACAGCCCCACGATGAAGGTGCGCCCGTAGCTATGGGTCGCATCGTAGGGAATCAGCGACATCAATATGTCGAAGCCGGCGGTGGTAAACAGAAAGTCATAGCCGCTCTTGATCCCGCGCGCTTCCAGGTTGGCCAGGGTGTTGCTGATGATGGCGTAAAAGAAATAGCCGAGCCCGAGCAGCAACAGGGTCTGATAGATGAGCGAGCGGTTGCGGGGGTTGTTGAAAAAAGAGGGGGAAGATTTGAGCCGGGCTGTTGGCGGCATGGTCGGGCGTTTATTTGATCACGGAGATTCGGGCCGGAAAACACGGAGGGGCGTCAATGACGCCCCTCTATAATTTGCTCAGCGCACCGGCGAAGAATACATGATGCCGCCTTCATTCCACTGCGCGTTCAGGCCGCGCGCGATCTTGAGCGGCGAGCCTTGGCCCACGTTGCGCTCGAAGCTCTCGGCGTAATTGCCGACCTGCTGAACGATGTTGTAGGCCCACTCGGCCGAGAGGCCGAGCTTCTTGCCGGCGTCGCCCTCGGACCCCATCAGCCGTTTCTGGGCCGGGCCGCCCCCGGCTTTGGCCTGGTCAACCGAAGCGCTGTCGATGCCGAGGAATTCGGCCTCGATCATGGCCAGCAGCGACCAGCGCACGATGTTGAACCAGGCGTCATCGCCCTGCCGCACCACCGGCCCCAGCGGTTCCTTGGAGATCACTTCCGGCAGGACAATGGCCCCTTCCGGGTTCTTGAGGCCGATACGCAGCGCGTACAACTGGGATTGATCCGAGGTCAGCACGTCACAACGGCCGCTGTCAAAACCGCCGCGGGTCTGATCAGAGGTGTCAAAGGTGATGGCCTCGTAACTCATGCCGTTGGCGCGGAAGTAGTCGGCCAGATTCAATTCGCTGGTGGTGCCCGCCTGGATGCAGACCGCGGCGCCGTCCAGTTCCAGCGCGCTGGCAACGCCCAGCTTGCGCGAGACCATGAAGCCCTGGCCGTCATAATAGTTGACGCCGGCGAAGTTAAGCCCGAGCGAGGTGTCGCGGGTATGGGTCCAGGTCGTGTTGCGGGAAAGCATATCAATTTCCCCGGACTGCAAGGCGGTGAAGCGCTCCTTGGCCGTCAGCGGTTTGTACTGCACCTTGCCGGCGTCCCCAAAAACGGCGGCGGCAACGGCGCGACAGACATCGACATCCAGACCGCTCCACTTCCCGTTCTCGTCTTTCTGTGAAAAGCCGGCCAGGCCGGTGCTCACGCCACAGGAAAGCATGCCGCGTTCCCGCACATCTTCCAGCGTGCCCGCCCGGGCGGCGAATGACAGGCCCAGGATCAGGCCCGCGCTAATGATTGAACTCAGTTTTATCAGCTTGTGTTTCATTTTATCGTCCTCCAATAAAGTTTGGCCTGTATGCCTGGAAAAACACGGCCGCTATCGGCAGCCAGTGTGTATTTAGCAGCCGGTGTGTATTTAGATTAGCAGAATATATACCAATGCAAAGGTTCCGGCGACAAAACCGCGCGCTGTCTATGTTCGCCGGCCCGCGCCAGGCGCGCGCTTTGGTAAATACCCGATTTTCCGGCGGTCTGCCCCGGATTATACCTTTAGCGCACCAATAAAGTGCGTCAATTCACCCGATTGGTGCAAAACCGGGCGGAATCAAGCGGTTTTTCAGTATTTTCTCAGGCCTGAAAAGAGGCCCGCTAAGGTTTCAAAACCCGGCGCAGTGTCGGCGAGGCCCGGAGCGGCGGTGAACTGCGCCATTTGAGGGCAAAAGGCACGCTTTTTGCTCCGGCATGAGGCTGTGACAAGACGGCGTTGCAACGCCAAACGGATACATCAACCTTCAGGAGTAAAGTTAATGAAACGCATAAATAAAGGCTATCTGCTGCTCGCGGCTTTGTTTTTTAATCTGAGTCTGAGCGCCGTGGCGGTCAACGCGGAAGAGACCATCAAGGTCGGCGTCCTGCATTCCCTGTCCGGCACAATGGCGATCAGCGAGACCACCTTGAAAGACACCGTCTTGATGATGATCGAGGAGCAGAATAAAAAGGGCGGCGTGCTGGGCAGGAAACTGGAAGCGGTGGTCGTGGACCCGGCCTCCAACTGGCCGTTGTTTGCCGAAAAGGCCAGGGAATTGATCCAGAAACACAAGGTTGCCGTGGTGTTCGGTTGCTGGACATCGGTTTCCCGCAAATCGGTCCTGCCGGTGTTTGAAGAACTGGACAGCTTGCTGTTTTACCCGGTGCAGTATGAAGGCGAAGAATCCTCAAAAAATGTCTTCTACACGGGCGCGGCGCCAAACCAGCAGGCCATCCCCGCGGTGGATTACCTGATGGATGAAGTCGGCGCGCAACGCTGGGTGCTGGCCGGCACGGACTATGTCTATCCACGCACCACCAACAAGATCCTGGAGGCCTATCTCAAGGCCAAAGGTTTTAAGGACGAAGATATTATTATCAACTACACCCCGTTCGGCCATTCCGACTGGCAGAGTATCGTGGCCGACATCAAGAAATTCGGCTCGGCCGGCAAAAAGACGGCCGTTGTTTCCACCATTAACGGCGACGCCAACGTGCCTTTCTACAAGGAACTCGCCAACCAGGGCGTCTCGGCCGAGGATATCCCGGTCGTGGCCTTTTCGGTCGGCGAGGAAGAATTGTCCGGTATTGACACCCGGCCCTTGGTGGGTCACCTGGCCGCGTGGAACTATTTTATGAGCTATGACGCCCCGGAAAACGATGAGTTTATTGATAACTGGCTGGCGTTCATCAAGGACGAAGATCGTGTCACCAATGACCCGATGGAGGCCACTTATATCGGCTTCAATATGTGGGTCAAGGCCGTGGCCAAGGCCGGGACTACCGACCCGGCCCGGGTCGGCGAGGCGATGATCGGCGTCACCACCCCCAACCTGACCGGTGGCACGGCCGTCATGTATCCGAATCACCATTTGTCCAAGCCGGTCCTGATCGGCGAGATCCAGGCGGACGGTCAGTTCGATATTGTCTGGTCAACGCCCGACACCGTGATTGGCGACGCCTGGTCCGATTTTCTGCCGGACAGCAAGCCGCTGCTCGCCGACTGGCTGCCGCCCGTCAGTTGTGGTAACTTCAATATTAAAACGGGCAGGTGTTCGGGGCAGAATTATGAGTGAGTTCGTGGCTGTTAATGGATAATTGACAATGGGTAATGGATAAGGTTAACAAGCCGTCTCTACTCTCCTCGTTGTCATTCCCGCCTGGCGGGAATGTATGACATAAACCACTGGATTCCGGCCTTCGCCGGAATGACGACGGAGGCGTTGTTCAGGCATTCCCGCTACCCTGCTCACTCTTGCATGCCTGTGGCAGGCAGGCGAAAGCCGGAATCCAGGGAGGTAGCGCCGGGATATTAAATGAATCCCGGCGCTATCTGCTTTTACCAGACCAACCAGAATAACGCCCCGTTGTCGTTCCACATATTCATCCACATTCACGCAACTATGCGCATCATCAAACCGGCTTTAATCATCGTGCTACTGGCATTGCTGTCGGCGGCGCGGGCGGAGGCGGATAACCTTGCCGGTAGCCCGGCCGATACTGGGGCCGAGACCCTGGAAATGATCCTGCCGGATTTGCTGGAACGTGATTTTAACACCAGGGCCGACGCCATCAGGCGGCTGGCGCAATCCGCCGATGGGCGCGTGACGGGCATTTTGTCCAGCCTTTTGAACGGCGCGCTTTATTATCGCAAACGTGATAAACGCATCGTGCATGCCACCCAGGCCGCTAATATTTATGAATTGCGCGATGCGCTGAGCAATGAAAACCTGACGCCGGAAAAGAAGCGCAGGATCAAAAAGATCAGCATCAATAACGCCCTGCGGGGTCAATTACGAACCGCGCTGGCCACCCGCAGCCTGCTCAACGAAGACCCGGCGCAGCGTTTAAGCGCCATCGAAAACATACTCAAGGACATCGACCCCGCAACGGAACCGCTCCTGCGCGAGGCATTGGCAAAAGAAACCAGCGCCAGGGTCCGCGCCGGGCTGGAAACGGCCATCGCCCTGCTTGAGATCGATCACGGCGACGCCCGGACGCGGGTGGCCGCGATCCGGCGCTTGCAGGGTAATCTGCATCAGCAGGCGCGTAACCGTCTGCGCCAGACGCTGGAGCGGGGTGCCGGGGGCGATTATATTGAAACGGATAAAGCCGTGGTTGTTGCGGCCAGGCAGGTCTTGCAGGGCATTGAGTCAAAACTGGAATTTTATGACTTCGTGCAGACGCTCTTCTTCGGGCTCGGCCTGGGTTCGGTGCTGGCGCTGGCCGCGATCGGCCTGGCGATTACCTTCGGGGTCATGGGCGTCATCAATATGGCGCATGGCGAACTCATCATGCTGGGCGCTTATACGACCTATGTGGTGCAGCTTTTACTGCCGAACCATATCGACTATTCCCTGTTTGTCGCCTTGCCGATTGCGTTCATGGTGTCCGGCCTGGTGGGCGTCGCGATCCAGCAGGGCGTGATCCGCTTTTTGCAGGGGCGGCCGCTGGAAACCCTGCTGGCGACCTTTGGCGTCAGCCTGATCCTGCAACAGGCCGTGCGCTCCATTTTTTCGCCGCTAAACCGCGCGGTCAGCACGCCCGCATGGATGAGCGGCACGCTTGAGATCAACGCGGCCCTGTCATTGACCCTGAACCGCCTGTATATCATCGCCTTCACCCTGATCGTGCTGTTGCTGCTAATGGCCCTGCTGAATAGAACCGCGCTGGGGCTGCAAGTCCGCGCCGTGGCGCAAAACCGTAATATGGCGCGGGCGATGGGCGTCCGCAGCGGCCGCGTCGATGCGCTGACCTTTGGCCTCGGATCGGGTATCGCCGGGATTGCCGGGGTGGCATTGAGTCAGTTGACCAACGTCGGCCCGAATCTGGGGCAGGCCTATATTGTCGATTCATTCATGGTGGTGGTGTTCGGCGGGGTCGGCAATCTCTGGGGGACCTTTCTGGCCGGCGAGTTGCTCGGCATCATCAATAAATTTCTGGAACCCCATACCGGCGCCATACTGGCCAAGATCCTGATCCTGATCTTCATTATTTTATTCATACAACGGCGGCCGCGCGGCCTGTTTCCGCCCAGGGGCCGGGCCGAGGAAGCCTGATCGATGCTGTTCGCGAGGCTTTGGCAAAAAGACGCCGGCGGCGTGACCCTGATCGGGGCGCTGGCGCTGCTCTCTGTGCTCATTCCCGCCGCCAACCTCCTGATCCCGGAATCATCCGCCTTCCACCTGTCGATCTATACCGTCACCCTGCTGGGCAAGTATCTCTGTTATGCCTTGCTGGCGCTGGCCATTGATCTGGTCTGGGGCTATTGCGGAATTTTAAGCCTGGGGCACGGCGCCTTCTTTGCCCTGGGCGGTTATGCGATGGGCATGTATCTGATGCGCCAGATCGGGGAACGCGGCGTTTACGGCCACCCCGAATTGCCGGACTTTATGGTGTTTCTGAACTGGTCGGAATTGCCTTGGTACTGGCTGGGCTTTGATATGTTCTGGTTTGCGCTGCTGATGGTGGTGTTTGCCCCCGGTCTGCTGGCCTTTGTGTTTGGCTGGCTGGCCTTTCGCTCCCGCGTCACCGGCGTGTATCTCTCCATTATGACCCAGGCCCTGACGTATGCCCTGATGCTGGCCTTCTTTATGAACGAACTGGGCTTCGGCGGCAATAACGGCCTGACCGATTTCAAGGACCTGCTCGGTTTTGACCTGCAAGCCGATGGCGTGCGGGTCGCCTTGTTTGTCTTGTCCGCGCTCATGCTGGCGCTGGCCTATCTGGCCTGTCGGGCGATTGTGAATTCCAAACTGGGCCTGGTGCTGGTGGCCATCCGCGATGCCGAAACGCGGGCGCGTTTTATCGGTTACCGGGTCGAGCGGTTTAAACTGTGGGTGTTTGTCTTCTCGGCGGCGCTGGCCGGCATCGCCGGGGCCCTCTATGTGCCGCAGGTCGGCATCATCAATCCCGGTGAATTTGCGCCGCTGAACTCGATCGAGTCGGTCATCTGGGTCGCCGTCGGGGGGCGCGGCAGTTTATATGGCGCGGCTTTGGGCGCGGTGCTGGTGAATTATGCCAAGACCTGGTTCACCGGCGCCTTCCCCGAGGTCTGGCTGTTCGCCCTCGGCGCGCTGTTTGTGCTGGTGACCCTGTTTCTGCCCAAAGGCATCGTCGGGCTTTTGCGCCGGCGCAATAAACGCGCTTGAACACGCTCCATAAATTCCGCCGGTTTATGGATCGGGAGCGGGTGTTTGAGTTCCTGATCGAAGCGCCGGAGTTTGCCCCCGGGCTGGATGTCAGCCGCGACATCATCCTTTATCTTGAAGATGTCAGCGTCAGTTTTGACGGCTTCAAGGCGCTGGATAATCTCAATCTCTATATCCGTGACGGCGAGTTGCGCTGCATTATCGGGCCGAACGGGGCCGGCAAGACAACCATGATGGACATCATCAGCGGCCGCACGCGGCCGGATACCGGCACGGCCTATTTCGGCCGGCGTATCAACCTGCTGAAACTGGATGAACCCGCGATCGCCGAGGCCGGTATCGGCAGAAAATTCCAGAAGCCGACCGTATTCGAGGCCCACACGGTATTTGCCAACCTGCGGCTGGCCATGCACGCCAATAAAAAAGTCTGGCCGACATTATTTGATCGTCTGCGCGGCGCCCAGGCCGACCGCATCGAAGAAATACTGGCCACCGTGGGCCTGCTTGAACACAAAGACAAGCGGGCCGGCGCCCTCTCGCATGGGCAAAAGCAATGGCTGGAGATCGGCATGTTACTCATGCAGAAACCCCGCTTGCTGTTGATCGATGAACCCGTGGCGGGCATGACCCGGCAGGAAACCGAACGCACGGCGGAATTATTGACCTCGCTGGCCGGCGCCCACTCGGTCGTGGTCGTGGAACACGATATGGAATTTATCCGCGCCATCGCCACCCGGGTCACCGTGCTGCACGAGGGCCGCGTGCTGGCCGAGGGCAGGATGGAAGATATTCAGAATGATTCCAGGGTAATTGAAGTCTATCTGGGCGCCTGAGATCGCGCATCGGCCATGCTACAGATAAGACAGCTTAATCAGTTTTATGGCGAAAGCCATACGCTCTGGGATCTGGACCTCGACCTGAACGAGGGCGATTGCGCCTGCCTCATGGGCCGCAACGGGGTCGGCAAGACCACCCTGCTGCATTGCATTATGGGCCTGTTGCCGCTCCGTTCGGGCCAGATCCGCTTTGCCGGCCGGGCCATCCAGCAACTCCCGGCGGAACAACGCGCGCCGCTGGGTATGGCGTATGTGCCGCAGGGGCGGGATATTTTTTCCCGCTTGACGGTAGAAGAGAATCTGCGGATTGGCCTGACCGTCAGGCGTGGGCGCAAGACCATACCGGACGCCATCTTCGAAATTTTCCCCGTGTTAAAAGAGATGTTAAAGCGGCGCGGCGGCGACCTGTCCGGTGGTCAGCAACAACAACTGGCCATCGGCCGGGCGCTGGCGCTGGAACCCCGCCTGCTGATCCTGGATGAGCCGACCGAAGGCATCCAGCCGAACATCGTGTTCGAGATCGGCGAGATCATCCAAAGGCTCAATAAACAACAGGGCATGACCATCCTGCTGGTCGAACAAAAACTGCCCTTTGCCAGAAGGGTCGCCGATCATTTCGTCATCATGGACAAAGGCCGCCGGGTCGCGGCCGGCGAGATGGCAAAACTCGGCGATGAACTGGTGCAAAAGTATTTGACGGTTTGAGTGAATGGATAGTGGAAAATTGACAATGGATAATGGAGAAAGCGGGCAGGGGAATGACACCCCCCGTTGTCATTCCGGCGAAAGCCGGGATGACGTTATGGGGTGGGTGCCCGGGAGATCGGGGCGGTCGGTTCCTTTCCCCTTAAAACAAAAACTTGAATGGTCATTCTGGCCTGCCTTCAGCAGGCCGGAATGTATTACATAAACCACTGGATTCCGGCCTTCGCCGTAATGACGATGGTGGCGTTGGGTTTCGGCCTGTGCCAGTCTGTTGCCTGGTTGCCGCTTGACCGTTATAAACAAGCCTGAATAACACCCCGTTGTCATTCCGGCGCACGCCGGAATCCAGGAAAAAGGACACATTCCGGCGTAAGCCGGGATGACGTTATGGGTTGGGTGGTGTCCGGGAGGTCGGGGCAGTCGGTTCCTTTCCCCTTAAAACAAAAACTTGAATAGTCATTCTGGCCTGCCTCCAGCAGGCCGGAATGTATTATATAAACCACTGGATTCCGGCCTTCGCCGGAATGACGAAGGGGGCGTTGGGTTTCGGCCTGTGCCAGTCTGCTGCCTGGTTGCCGCTTGACCGTTATAAACAAGCCGGAATAACACCCCGTTGTCATTCCGGCGCAGGCCGGAATCCAGGAAAGAAGGACACATTCCGGAGCAAGCCGGGATGACGTTATGGGGTGGGTGGTGTCCGGGAGATCGGGGCGGTCGGTTCCTTTCCCCTTAAAACAAAAACTTGAATAGTCATTCTGGCCTGCCTCCAGCAGGCCGGAATGTATTATATAAACCACTGGATTCCGGCCTTCGCCGGAATGACGAAGGGGGCGTTGGGTTTCGGCCTGTGCCAGTCTGTTGCCTGGTTGCCGCTTGACCGTTATAAACAAGCCGGAATAACACCCCGTTGTCATTCCGGCGCAGGCCGGAATCCAGGAAAAGGGACATATTCCGGCGCAAGCCGGGATGACGTTATGGGGTGGGTGGTGTCCATGAGGTCAGGGCGGTCGGTTCCTTTCCCCTTAAAACAAAAACTTGAATAGTCACTCCGGCCTGCTTCCAGCAGGCCGGAATGTATTACATAAACCACTGGATTTTGGCCTTCGCCGGAATGACGATGGGGGCGTTGGGTTTCGGCCTGTGCCAGTCTGTTGCCTGGTTACCGCTTGACCGTTATAAACAAGCCTGAATAACACCCCGTTGTCATTCCGGCGCAGGCCGGAATCCAGGAAAGAAGGACACATTCCGGCGCAAGCCGGGATGACGTTATGGGTTGGGTGGTGTCCGTGAGGTCAGGGCGGTCGGTTCCTTTTCCCTTAAAACAAAAACTTGAATGGTCATTCTGGCCTGCCTCCAGCAGGCCGGAATGTATTATATAAACCACTGGATTCCGGCTTTCGCCGGAATGACGCCGGGGGCGGTCGTGACGGAGACGGCAGAGTGTTTAAAGTTTGGCAATGAACAAAAATACCCGTCATTCCGGCGCAGGCCGGAATCCAGGAAAGAAGGACACATTCCGGCGCAAGCCGGGATGACGTTATGGGGTGGGTGTCCGTGAGGTCGGGGCGGTCGGTTCCTTTCCCTTTAAAACAAAAACTTGAATGGTCATTCCGGCCTGCCTCCAGCAGGCCGGAATGTATTATATAAACCACTGGATTCCGGCCTTCGCCGGAATGACGATGGGGGCGTTGGGTTTCGGCCTGTGCCGGTCTGTTGCCTGGTTGCCGCTTGACCGTTATAAACAAGCCGGAATAACACCCCGTTGTCATTCCGGCGCAGGCCGGAATCCAGGAAAAAGGATACATTCCGGCGTAAGCCGGGATGACGTTATGGGGTGGGTGGTGTCCGGGAGATCGGGGCGGTCGGTTCCTTTCCCCTTAAAAAAAACTTGAATAGTCATTCCGGCCTTCGCCTGCCTGCAACATACCACCTTCTGAATGCAATTTAAGCAGTTCCGGCATTTCTGACGGACGCGCGCCTTCGCACTTCCTCAAGAATGCCGACCAACTCGACAACATCGGCAGATTTGAAAACACCTTCAACCCCCATAGCATCAAAGTCGGTAAACGGGCTCTCATAAAGACGCCTCGGGTCCATAACTCCGCGCTCGGTCAAGTAGTCGATGATCATATTCAAGAACTCGATCTGACTTGCCGATAGCGCGCGTGACGCCTGAAAATTATCAAACGCACGCTTGGCCGCCTCGCGATCCAGGCCAACCAGTGAACGCACAAAGACACCAAGACCAACGTCCGCCTTGACCTTATCCAGATCAGTCTGTTCAGCAACACCCACTTCAATAAAAACCCTTTCGAGTTCTTCCAAGTCCTGCCGCGTCAATGGTTCGTTGCGATGCAGTTTCCGGATGGTGATATGATCCTGATGTTTCTTCAGGAAACACCGCGCCTTCATCTGAAAACGGCGCATATCCGTGCCAACCGTTACGCCTTGAATCTCGATCTCCTCAGATCCGCCGATTTCATCTTCAAAATCCGTGTAGATGCGCGCTCGTTTCTTCAGTTCGATAAGCCTGATAAGATCGCGAAGTTGGCGACGCGCGGTTTCCAGTATCGCCGGGGTCACGCCCCACCAATATTCATCCGTTTGAACTTCCAGAATGAGGCTTATCTGCTCCACGACCATTGGAACATTTTCAATTTCCTCCAGTGCGGAGGCGATTTCAGTAACCCGCTTCTTCAGATCTTCAAGGCCCTTTTTAGAACGCAGGATAACCAACTGCGCCTGAAGGATGAGGTAGTCGAACTGTTTTGCCGCGATATCGTCATCAACCAGGGCAGAGGGCAACCCGGCGAGTTCATGAATAAGTTCCTCGCACTCTTCCGGGCCGGGATTCTCCCACGGCGCATCGGTTTGGTATTTTTCAACAAGACGACGTTTAGGCCGGACAATAAAATTATCGACATTCATCCCACTCACTTCGTCACGCAGCCGCTCGATCACATCGTGATAAAGCCGATCGTGAAGATCGTCGTCATCGCCCTCCGGTTTTGACTTCAACTCGCCCACCAACTCAACGCGCGCGATAAACAGCTTTTCGGCTAATGAGCCGCCGGGAGAGTTCTCGGTGAAATCCGGGTTTTGATTAAAGAATTCGAAATTCTGGCAGAAATCAAAAATACAAAAATGATCCTTATGCGCCCCGATGCCAAACAGATCAGGGCATAGCCGCGTTCCACGCCCGATCATTTGCCAGAACTTCGTCTTCGACCGCACAATCTTGAAAAACACCAGATTGACGACTTCGGGAACGTCGATCCCGGTATCGAGCATATCGACTGATATGGCGATATGAGGCGCTTTGTTCGCCGTGGAAAAATCGTCTATCAAGGATTGCGCGTACTCCGTTTTGAAGTCGATAACACGAGCGAACCGGCCCTTCAGGTGCGGATAGTTCGCATCGAATCTTTTGGCGATGAACTGCGCGTGATCGTGGTTTTTGGCGAAGATGATGGTCTTGCCGAGGCGGTCACCGTCATCGACCTTGAGTCCGTGTCTCATCACATGCTCAAGCGTCTTGTCCACCGTGTCTTGATTAAACAGCCATTTGTTAAGCGCCGCCGCGCCCACGTGATCGGGAATCGAACCCTCTTCATCCCATTCGATCGCGTCCCAGTCTTCCTTTTCGTCTTCCGAAAGCGCGTCATAACTAATGCCCTCACGCTGAAACTTCAACGGCACCGACACGGCTTTCGGAGGCACGAGAAAGCCATCCTTAACCGCTTCATCCAACCCATAGACATCGGTTGGGATACCCCGCTCCAAGTCAAAGAGCGAATAAGTGTCCCGATCCACTTCATCTTTCGGAGTCGCCGTCAGGCCAACGAGCAGGCTGTCAAAATAGTCGAAAATGGCCCTGTATTTCCGATAGACAGAGCGGTGCGCTTCGTCGATGATAATCAGGTCGAAATGACCCGGCCCGAACCGGCGTGACGCGCCCTGCATCTCGTCGATCAGGCCCATCATCGTCGGGTAAGTCGAAACGTAAACGCGGCCGTGGGCCGATCTGTCAGTCACGAGATTTACCGGTGATGCCTGTGGCAAGAATGTTTTGAACGCGCCGACTGCTTGATTGACCAATGCCACCCGGTCGGCAAGAAAAAGGATGCGCTTCGCCCAATTGGCCCGCATCAGCAAGTCCGACAATGCAATCACCGTGCGGGTCTTCCCGGCGCCGGTCGCCATAACCAAAAGCGCCTTGCGAAGATTGTCTTTTTCAAAGGCTTCCGCGACCCGCCGAATGGCTCGGGTCTGATAGTACCGTTCGACGATCTCCTGATTGATGTTCTCCGGCGCCAGCGCCTTCCGGGTCGAACGGCGCTGTATGGCCAGTTGCAATTCATCTTTCTTCAAAAAGCCCTGGATGGCGCGGGGCGGGTAACGCCGGTCATCCCAAATCCAATGCTCATAACCGTTGGAATAAAAGATGACGGGGCGTTGACCGAACTGCCGTTCCAACGCATCGGCGTAGAGTTCGGCTTGACGCTGGCCCTCCCGCGCATCGCGCCGGGTCCGCTTGGCCTCGATCAGGCCCAGGGGTTTCCCGTCGTCGCCCCAAAGCACATAGTCAACGAACCCCTCGCCGGTGTTGTTCGGCATGCCCGTGACGGGAAATTCAACATCACGAGGCTGGTCGAGTTCCCAGCCCGCTTCGCGCAGCAGCAAATCAATAAAGACGTCTCGGGTCTGAGCTTCGTTGTAATCATGCGTGTCGGGAGCGGTTTGGTTGGCCTTCTTCACTTTCGCCACCGCCTCCTGAAGCTCTTTGATGTCCGCTTCCAGCTTCTGCCGCTCGGACTCGATTTTCAGCTGGGCGGTCTTTTCTTTCTCAAGCGCCTTTTCGCGGGTGAGGAAATCTTCCTGAAGTTTCTTGATCTGCCTGGCCGTGCTCGCCGAAATCGTCAACGTCTTTTCGAGCTTCTCAGCGTTGAATTTGGCGTCCGGCGGCGGCTTTTCCCCCTGGGCATACGTGCGAACGAGCCAATACGAAATATGGAAAAGCTCACGGAGGACCGTCACGGCATGGGCCGGTTGCACGGGCCTGGTTTCGTGAACGGCCTTGTTGCCGAGGCCTTTGATCAGTCTGGCCTTGGTAACAATGGCGTCCCCGGTCAACATGCGGAAGCTCGCTTCGTGTATCAGGGCCGACAGGGTCTTGTCATAGGGCGAGCAGAGGGTTCGGTCATGAGCGTACATCCACTTGACCGCCGCCTCCAGCGCCAGACGGGCGTAAAAGCAGGCGCCGCGAGGATCGGATAGCGCAAGTGTCTCGGCTTTCCGCGCGTGATCGTAAATATCTGCAAACTCGGTTTGGAGGAACTCGAACTGACTCATCCATCGATCCTCTTCACTTTCAGGCAGTGCTCAGCAAGAACCTCTCGCTTCATGGCGAGCCTTCCTGCGGTGTCTTGGCGCCGTCATTGGGCTCAGTGCGCTGGTGATAGGTCTCGGTTACAAAAGCAATAAATGCGACTGCCGAAGCAAATACTAAGCGAGCGTGGCGGGGTTGAAGGCCCTTGTGTTTTCCATCACGGCCATGCCCGGAACCGTAGAGCCCGCGCAATTCCGCTATATAGTGAGTCAAAGCGGACAAGTTCCTGAGAATGAGCTTGATCTTGTCCGCGCCTCTCGCTTTATCGGTAATATCATCCGGCACGAGATCGAGTTCTTTCATCAACTTCCTGGTGAGTGTGGGCAGGTCATCTGATTTGCTGAATGGAATCCTACTTTTGTCGAGAATTATCTTACAACAGCTTTCCACCAATTCTTTGCTGGTGCCAATCGCCAATGCCGGATCGCTATCAATAGCGTTTTTTATGCGCTCGACCTGTTTTTGCATCTCGTCAGCATCAAGCACATCGGCTACGTTATCCGCTCGCGACACAGAGTATTCTGAATTCCTCCAGCCCGGTCTGGAGCTAATTTTTGTAGAAATAGCAACCGAATAATCATCCCCTGTTTTTTCTTTCAGTATGGGTGTCAACCACTTATTGATCTGATCAGTCAACATATCTTTTTTGTCCACGATGCTCAGGTGGGCATATTTCCTGGGGTCAATATTCAGGTAAACCGTATAAGATATCACATTACCCCAATTGTCCTCGTCTGCCTCAACTTCCCACTCAGAAAATTTCAATAGATCAGCGGCATCTTGAGAGCCTTCTGTCTCCAGAATCTCTGATATTGTTGCCAAAAAATTTTCAAAATTATCCGGGTAGCTATTCATGGTCTTACCTATAGTTCGCCCCTGAAAGCGCGGTGTTGGAGGGATGCAAAAAGAGCTTCTTGGAGAGTCATGTCGTCTGTCATTTTTTGCCAGATTTTTTGGAGTTCCTTTCGATGACTAGAAAAGCGCCTCTGCAATTCTAGGTCAGGCACTCTAAGTTTGAGTGGAGCAAGATCCTTTTTGTTCAGTTGCGGAACAGATGAACCTGAAGCGATGTCCAACAAGTTAAACAGCGAAAACCAGCCCGAAAGAAAATCTGTACTCATTTTCTCAATGTTTGGGGACACACCCATTAGGTTGGGGTCAAGGATTGCAGGGCGCATTAGCACACGTTTCTTGTTTGTCCCGATCGCTCCACCACGTTTCGGGAAAACGATTGCGCCTGCTGGACAGGTTGACGCTTGTGACCCGGGAATACGGCTCCAGGAGGCTGCTTGTGTAACCTCTTGAGCATTAGACGGATGGTTAAGATCAGAGACCTTTAAGATCAAATACCCACCTTGTTGCCCTACGAATAATTCACCGACTGGTAAGGTGCTCCCTGAATAGAATTCAGCACATTCTCCGAGGGTGGTGTTTGCAGCGTCTTCACTCCGAACATCTCCAAAAATCCCATAAAAGATAGATTGCCCAAGAGCATTGAGCTTGGTGATGGCGGTTTGGCGGAGACGGCGAAGCCCATCAGCTTTGTCAAGGATCGCCGCAATACGCTTCTGAACCTCAAGAGATGGCAGAGGAACATTCAGTTCCTCAAGAAAGGACTTCGGAACGCGGCGTTGACCGGCACTGCCAGTCATTTGATGTTCGCCTGTGAAACGGACTCTATCCTGCCGTAGGAAATAGGCAGCGTAATTAGGGTCGAGTTGATCACAATTTGGCCGTACAACATGGAACTCGGTCGATCCAAATGCTTGACTAGTTCGCACTTTGGCCAACGCAATTTTATTGTTCTCAAAACAGGGCGTAATCTTCGCAACGAGGACGTCATTGTTCTGAAACGCTGTAAATCCTTTACTCACCTCGCTATATGGACGCTGAGCATCAACGGCTATTCGCCCTTCTTTAGATACCGAAGCCATGGTCACAAAATCGAAAAGCTCGTCGGGAGAGAAACTACCCGCTTTTGGTCCCTTTGGATTAATGTCGGCCACTTGTGAAAGCAGGACTGTTCTCATCCCAACATTTCCTCAAGCTGATCCAAGCCTTTGACGATATCCGTCTCAATCGTCCGTAACTCGGCGATGATGTCAGTAGGTGCGTCGTGCTCCACTTCCTCATGCTCAACCTCTTTATAACGGTTAAGGGACAAATCGTAGCCCGTTGCCGCAATGTCTTCCCGCGGCACGCAGAAGCTCTGCGCCGTGCGAGGATTCTGCAATTCTGCGCCGCCGCGCTCCCTCCAACGGGCGAGCACGTCGGGCAAATTGTTCTTGTCATGTTCAGTATCGGACAATGCCCTTTCCGGCGCCGGGCCGAGCTTTTCAGGTGAAAGAAGCTCAACGCGCTTGTCATCAAGAGACAGGCCGTCGGCCTGAACATCGTAAAACCAGACGTTTTCAGTCCCGCCGACACCGGTTTTGGTGAAAACAAGGATCGCCGTGGAAACGCCGGCATAGGGGCGGAAAACCCCGGAAGGTAGCTTAATTACGGCGTCGAGCTTGTGATCCTCGACCAACATGCGCCGGATTGCCTTGTGTGCCTTGCTTGAACCGAACAACACGCCGTCGGGTACGATCACCGCCGCGCGACCGCCCGTTTTCAGCAAACGCAGAAAGAGCGCGACGAAAAGCAGTTCTGTCTTCTTTGTCTTGACGACCTTCTGCAAGTCTTTCGCCGTGGCCTCGTAGTCCAGGCTGCCCGCAAATGGCGGATTGGCCAGCACCAGAGAATAAGCGCCGGCATCCTCGGCATGGTCTTCCGCAAGACTGTCGCGATAGATCACGTTCGGGTTTTCGACGCCATGCAGGATCATATTCATCGACCCGATACGCAGCATGGTGGGGTCGAAGTCGAAGCCGTGGAACATATTGCCGTGAAAGTGCGCGCTCAGGGACGTGTCCCGCAGGATTTTAGAGTGTTTTTCACGGAGATACTCACCCGCCGCGACCAGGAAGCCACAGGTGCCGGAAGCCGGGTCACAAACCGTGTCGCTCGGCCGCGGTTCGGTCAACTTGACCATCAGCTTGATAATGTGGCGGGGTGTGCGGAACTGTCCGTTTTGTCCGGCGCTGGCAATCCGGCTCAGCATGTATTCGTAGGTGTCGCCCTTGGTGTCCCGGTCTTCCATCGGGATGCGGTCCAGCTTTTCGACAACCTTGGCCAACAAGGCGGGGTTGGAGAAGCCAAGCCGGGCATCGCGCATATGATAGCCATAGCTCGATCCCTGCGCGCCCAGGGTCCGCAAAAACGGAAAGACATGCTCGTCCACCACATCCATCATCTCGCGCGGCTCGAAATTCTTGAAGCGCGACCAGCGCAAATCCTCATAGGGGCGCCCCTTCTCGTCATTTCCTTCGGGGAAAATGCAGCGTTCCATGGGGTTCTTAAACCTCTGGCTCTTGCGCTCTTCCAGGGTGTGGAGTTCATCCAGACGCTTGATAAACAGCAAATAGGTCATCTGCTCCATCACCGAGAGGGGATTGGCGACCCCGCCTGCCCAGAAGTCGTTCCAAATACTGTCGATTTGATTGCGAATGTCACCGGTTAGCATGTGTGCTCTGTTGTCCTCATCGCTTCATTAGTCGTTCAGGCCGCGGCCTCATCTATCATGCCGCCTTGTCAATAGCGGCCTCCATAAATCCTGTGATCAGTGTAAAAACTTTGTTGACATAGAAACTTGAACAGTCCCGCTTTTGCCTGCCTGCGGCAGGCTAGAATGACGGAGCTTTTTGTTTACTGCCGCCCCTTTTAATTCTCTTACATCTTTTCCCATTCCGGCTTTCGCCGGAATGACATTCCCCGTTGTCATCCCTGCCTGCCTGCGGCAGGCAGGGATGTATTACATAAACCACTGGATTCCAGCTTTCGCTGGAATGACGACGAAGGAATAGATACGGCCCGTTGGCCTTCAATATTATTTTGGCCCCCGTTGTCATTCCAGCCTGTCCGCATGGCTATACCCCTAACCCCTGCACCATTGTGCCGGGTTGAGTGGTTGGGCGCCTTTTCGAATCTCGAAATAAAGCGCCGGGTCCTGCCGGCCGCCGCTGTCGCCGACCGTTGCGATCTGTTCGCCGGTCAGCACCCGCTCTCCGGTGGTTTTGAGCAGATCCCGGTTGTGGCCATACAGACTCAGAAAACCGTTACCGTGATCAATGATCAGCAGCAGGCCAAGATTACGAAACCGGTCCGCGAAGACGATCTTGCCGTCGCTGACGGCGTTCACGCGGCTGCCCGGTTTGGCCGCGATCAGCACGCCCTGCCATTTCAGGCCGCCGGCGGCCTTTTTAAGATTGCCAAACCGTTCCAGCAGGCGCCCCTTGGCCGGCCAGTCCAGTTTGCCGCGCAGGCTCTGGAAGGGCGGGCTGTCTGCGGGCAACGCGGCCGCTTTATTCAGCCCTTGCAGCAGTCTTTGCAGTTCGCGCTCATTTTCCTTAAGGGCATGCAGTTCCCGGCCTTGCGCGGCCATGTATTTTTGCAGCCGGGCGATAAGATCCTCGCGGCCCGCGCGAAATTTCTGGAATTCAGCCAGTTTTTGCTCATGTTCAACCTGTAAGGCCGCGAGCCTGGCCGTCTCCGCCTGAATGGCGCGCCGGGCCTGCCGAAGTTCATCCAGGCTCAGCCTGACTTCATTAATTTTTCTGGCGCGGCTCTGGTTGAGGTAGGCGTAATACGCCAGCGCCCGGCCGATCAGCGCCGGATCCTCCTGATTCAGGATGAGCTTGAGGGAGTTATTGCGTCCGATCCGGTAGGCGGCGCGAATCTGGGCGGCCAGGGCTTGTTTTTGCCTCTTGAGCGCTTGCCCGCGGGCGGCCTGTTCGGCGCGTAACTTTTGCAATCCGGCCTGTTTGCGGGCGATGTCCTGTTTGATGGCATCGAGGCGGGCGCGCGTCCTAGCCGTTGTGGTTTCATTTTCACGCAGTTGCCCGGTTAATGTGTCCGCCTCGTCCCCGGCCGTCTCGATCCGGGTCTCGACCGTCTTGATCCTGTCCCGCAGCGTCTTGAGTTCCGCGGCCGTGTCTGGCTTTTCAGCGGCCCCGGCAGAAATCGGCAGTGACAGGGCAAGGCAGAGGCCGAGCGCCGCCGGGGAAGCCCGCTCAAGCCGCCGGCGCATGTCTTATTTCCCAACGACGCCGGGCATTTCCCGGTTTGCCAGGCGCAGCAATGGGCGGCCGGTCATTTCCGCGGGTTGCGGCAGGCCCATGATGTTTAACAGGGTCGGGGCAATGTCACACAGGGCGCCCGCGCCCGGCAGAAATTCGGCCGGGCGGCCGGCATAGATGAGCGGCACCGGATTACTGGTGTGCGCGGTATGCGCCTGGGACTTGACCTTTTCCGTGGTATAGGCGCGCAGTTGTTCGGCATTGCCGTGGTCGGCCGTGATCATGACTTCGCCGCCGACCCGCCGGGCGCAGTCGATGATCCGGCCGAGGCATTGATCGATCGCTTCGACGGCCCGGACGCTGGCCTCGAAGTCGCCGGTATGGCCGACCATGTCGGCATTGGCGAAATTACAGATGATCGCGTCATATTTGCGCCGGTTGATGGCTTGCAACAGGCGTTCAGTCACCTCAAACACGCTCATTTCCGGCTTTTGATCATAGGTTTCGACCTGGGGCGAGGGCACCAGTATGCGATCCTCGCCGGCCAACACCTGCTCCTTGCCGCCGTTGAAGAAGAAGGTGACATGCGCGTATTTTTCCGTCTCGGCGATGCGCAACTGTTTGAGGCCGAGCGCGGCGATGTGTTCGCCAAAGACGTTGTCCGGGTTTTCCGCCGGAAAGGCCACGGGGAATTCATAATCTGCCTTGTAGGAGGTCAGGCTGATAAAGGCGGAAAGCCGCGGCCAGTGTTCGCGTTCAAAGGCTTCGAAACCCGGCTTGGTCATCGCGCGCGCGAGCTGACGGGCGCGGTCGGCCCGGTAGTTGGCAAACACTATCACATCGCCGTCTGCCACCGTCACGGCCTCCTCCCCCGGCCGGCCGATCGCGGTCGGTTTGATGAATTCATCACTTTCGCCGCGGGCGTAGGCCTGATCCACGGCGATAAACGGGTCACTCGAACGATACTCGGCCTTGCCGCCCATGATCAGGTCGTAGGCGAGCCGGATCCGTGGCCAGCGCCGGTCCCGGTCCATGGCATAATAGCGCCCGATCAGGCTGGCAAAGCGGCCGACGCCGAGTTGCTTCATCTTCTGCTGGGCCTTGTGGATGGATTCAATCGCGCTTTTGGGCGGCGTGTCGCGCCCGTCCAGAAAGGCATGCAGGCAGAGTTTCTCCACCGCGCACTGCCGCGCCAGTTCGAGCAGGGCGAAGATATGGTCTTCATGGCTATGGACGCCGCCGGGCGAGAGCAGGCCCATAATATGCACTGTCCGCCCGTTTTGCGCGGCCTTTCTAAACGCGCCGGTCAGTGTTTCATTTTGATAAAAGCGGCCGCTCTCGATGGCCCGCGTAATGCGCGTGAATTCCTGATCCAGCACCCGCCCGGCGCCCATATTCATATGCCCCACCTCGGAATTGCCCATCTGCCCGGGCGGCAGGCCCACATCCAGGCCGGAGGCGCTGATCAGCGTATGCGGATACTCCGCGCAGAGCCGATCCCAGTTGGGCTTGTCGGCCGAGTAAATGGCGTTATAAACAGTGTTATCGGTATGGCCCCAGCCATCCAGGATCAACAGGATGATCGGCTTGTGTATCAGTTGCATGGATTATTATATGGCTCAAAAAATGCCCGGATACTAGCACGAAAATCTTGCCGATGACAGAGCGGCAAGGCTTGGCCCCAGGGCCTCTTCATCTAAATGAGCGATACTAAACGATACCGTGGCCAGGATACTTGACGCCTTATTTTAGGTGAGGTGACCCCGCGTTCCTGCTAAAGCCCTGTTTGCTACAGGCAGACAGGATGACGGAAAGCCAAAACAACACCCCGTCGTCATTTATGGACAGGATATCCTGTATGCGGCGAGAGGGCACGCCTACAGGGATGTAGGTGGTAGAGCAGCGTCAGGAACAGGCTGCCGAGGACGCCCGTAGCCGCCCGGCGAAGGCCGGAATCCAGGAGGGCGGGCCGGGATGTGAAATGAGCGCCAGTCCTGTCTAATTGTCATTCCCGCCTGGGCGGGAATGTATGACATAAACCACTGGATTCCGGCCTTCGTCGGAATGACGATGTAGGCGGGAATAGCGGAAGGGTGGTGTCTGACAGATACCCGGCTGCGCCGCTTTATCGTTATTCTGGTCTGCCTACAATAGGGGGTTACACGGAAAAGCATAACAACCCCGTCGTCATTCCAGCGAAAGCTGGAATCCACCCGCGTCAGCAGGAATAATAACCAGTCCTTCACATTGTCATTCCCGCTCGCGCGGGAATGTATTGTATAAACCACTGGATTCCAGCTTTCGCTGGAATGACGGCGGGGGATATGGATGCAGCCCGGCAATCTTCAATGTCATTTTCGTTCCTTACGTCATTCACATTAGTCATTCCCGCTCGCGCGGGAATGTATTGCATAAACCACTGGATTCCGGCTTTCGCCGGAATGACGGCGGAGGGTATGGATGCAGCCCGGCAACCTTCAATGAGATTTTTCGCCCCTTATTGGCACAGTGGGTCAGGATGACGACAAAACAGAACAACACCCCCGCGTCATTCCAGCGAAAGCTGGAATCCACCCGCGTCAGCGGGAATAATAACCAGTCCTTCACATTGTCATTCCCGCTTGCGCGGGAATGGATTTTATAAACCACTGGATTCCAGCTTTCGCTGGAATGACGGCGGAGGATATGGATGCAGCCCGGCAACCTTCAATGTCATTTTCGTTCCTTACGTCATTCCGGCCTGCCTCTCTATAATTTGCATCATCTGTGTAATCTGCGTAATCTGCGGATAGCATTCCTATGGCAGGACAACTTTTATAAGCCGCCGCTGTCAGATACCAGAGTAAATGCCGGGGCCAGTCCCCGGCAGCCACTTCAACCGCACATGACGAACCAAGGATAAACCCATGCAGGCCGCTACCCCCGTTTCCCTTTCCGATAACCGCGCTGAATTGACTCGCATCATAAACCGGGTGCTCGAACAGGCCGGGCGGCTTGGCGCGGATGCGGCCGAGGCCGATATCAGCGCCGGCTCGGGCCTGTCGGCCCATGTCCACAAGGGCCAGGTCGATAAACTGGAATATGAACGCGACAAGGCCCTCGGCGTCACGCTCTATCTGAACCGGCAGAAGGGCAACGCCAGCACCTCCGATTTCAGCGAGGCGGCGCTCGCCAAAACGGTGCAGGCCGCCGCCGGGATTGCCGCCCACGCCAGCCGCGATGAATGCGCCGGTCTGGTCGAGGCCGAATTAATGGCCGGCGCTGTCCCGGATCTGGACCGGCATCACCCCTGGCCGCTGGCGCCCGAGGCCGCGCTGGAAATGGCCGTGGAATGCGGGCAACGGGCCTTTGATCAGGATAAACGCATCAACAATTCGGACGGCGTCAGCGTCAACACCTATTCCGGCATCAGCCTGTATGGCAATACACACGGCTTTGTGGACGGCTGGAACTGGTCCAGCCACAGCATCGACTGCACGGTTATCGCCACGGACGCCAGGGGTATGCAGCGTGACGGCTGGTACAGCCGGGCCTGCGATTATAGGGACCTGGAAGGTATCGCCGCGATCAGCGCCGAGGCCGCGCGCCGCACCGTGGCCCGCCTGGGGGCGCGCAAGCTCTCCACCCGCAAGGCGCCGGTAATCTTTGAAGCGCCGGTTGCTGCGGGCCTGTTTTCCGCCTTTATCATGGCCATCTCGGGCGGCGCGCTCTATCGCCGCGCCAGCTTTTTGCTGGACAAAAAAGGCGAGCAGGTGTTTGCCGATGGCATCAATATCAGGGAGCGGCCGCATCTGAGAAAGGCGCTGGGCAGCGCGCCGTTTGATAATGACGGGGTCGCCACCCGCGCGCGCGATATTGTGCGCGATGGGGTCTTGCAGGATTATGTGCTGGGCGGTTATGCCGCGCGTAAGCTCGGGCTGCAAAGCACGGGCAATGCCGGCGGGGTCCACAATCTGGTTATTGAACCCGGCCCCTCGGGCCTGACTGAAATGATGCGCAATATGGGGACCGGTCTGCTGGTGACCGATATGATCGGCTTCGGCGTAAACCAGGTGACGGGCGATTATTCGCGCGGCGCGTCCGGGCTCTGGGTGGAGCAGGGCGAGCCGGTCTGGCCGGTCGAGGAAATTACCGTGGCCGGCAATCTGGCCGAGATGTATAAAAATATAAAGATGATCGGCAATGACGTTGACCCGCGCGGCAATATCCTGACCGGCTCGGTGCTGATAGACGGGCTGACCATTGCCGGCAAATAAACCGCATACGCATAATGGATGATAATGAACAAGACCGAAAATAGTAATGTCGCCGAAATCAATACCGCCAGGATCGAGGCGGTGATCGCCGCGATCGGCAGGGTCATACTGGGCAAGGAAAACGCGATTCGGCTCGCGCTGGCCTGCCTGATCGCAAGGGGTCACCTGCTGATTGAAGACACCCCCGGGGTCGGCAAGACCACCCTGGCGCATACGCTGGCAAAGGTGCTGGGGCTCAGTTATCAGCGCATCCAGTTTACCAGCGATCTGCTGCCGGCCGATATCCTCGGCGTCTCGGTTTATAATCAGGACAGCGGCCGCTTTGATTTTCACGCTGGCCCGGTCTTTGCCAATGTCATTCTGGCCGATGAGATCAACCGCGCCACGCCCAGGACGCAGAGCGCGCTGCTGGAGGCGATGGCGGAGCAGCAGGTGACGATAGAAGGCGAAACACGCGATCTGCCGGCGCCTTTCTTTGTCATCGCCACCCAGAATCCCGGCACGCAGGTCGGCACCTTTGAGTTGCCCGAATCGCAACTGGACCGCTTTTTGATGCGTATCGAACTGGGTTACCCGGACCAGGAGGCCGAACGCGAATTGCTGAGCGGCAAGGACAGGAGGGCCGTGCTGAGCGATCTCTGCGCGGTGGGCAACGCGGCCGGATTGCTCAAGCTGCAGGCCGAGGCCGGCGCGGCGCATGTCTCGGCGGCGCTGCTGGATTACCTGCAGGCCATTCTCGAATTTAGCCGCAATTCCGGCAATTATCAGCAGGGACTCTCGCCGCGCGCGGGCCTGGGCCTGTTGAACGCGGCCCGGGCCTGGGCCGTATTAAGCGCCCGTCGGCATGTGATGCCGGAAGACATCCAGGCCGTTTTACCGAGCGTCATCGGCCACCGTTTACAATTCGCCCATGAGGGCGGCGACCGCCAGGCCGGGGCGGCCCGACACCTGATCCGGCACGTCCCCATTCCCTGATCTTGCGGGCAAGGGTTTATTGATGCCGGCAGCGGTTGTATTGGAGCGTTATCCCGCCGGTTTTGCGGCGCCGGGCGAGGGCGGGATCAGCGCGCCGCAACGCAAGCGTGTGTATATTTTCCCGACCGCGCAGGGCTGGCTCTATGGCCTGATGCTGATGGTGATGCTGCTCGGCGCCATTAATTACAACAACAGCATGGCTTACATGCTGTGTTTTCTGCTGGCCGCCCTGGGGCTGGTCGGCATATTGCACACCCACCGCAACCTGCGCGGTTTAATCATCCGCGCAAAAAGGCCGCCGCCGGTCTTTGCCGGGCAGGAGGCGCGCTTTCCGCTCCATTTCGACAACCGCCACGGCGGCGCCCGCTTCGCCATCCATATCGAACGGCGCGACCGGGGTAAACGCTGGTTCAAGAGCGCCAAACCCGGCGTGAAGATTGCCGCCAGCCTCAAGGCGGCCGAGCAGCTTGCGCTGGCCTACCCCTGCCCGAGCGCGAGACGCGGCCTGTTAGCGCCCGGCAGGCTGGTGATATCCAGTTGTTTTCCGCTGGGCCTGTTTAACGCATGGTCTTATTTTGAGCCGGACGAGCCCTGTATCGTTTACCCGCGGCCGCAGGGCCGGGACCGCCTGCCGCTGGAAGATCGCGCGGACGCGGAGGCCCGCCGGGGTGAAAAGGCCGGTACCGACGACTTCGCCGGGTTCAGAAAATACCGTCCGGGCGATTCGGTAAACTCCATTGCCTGGAAGGCCTTTGCGCGCGGACAGGGGTTGTTGCAAAAGCAGTTCAGCGGCGAGGGCAGCGGCGTTGTCATCCTGAGCTGGCAGTCCGTTGCCGATCTCGACGATATCGAGGCGCGCCTCAGCCAGCTTTGCCACTGGGTCCTGCTGGCCGCCCGCGGCGGCCTGTGCTACGGCCTGGAACTGCCAGGTGTGCGCATAGAACCGGCCTCCGGCGACAAGCATAAAGCCCGTTGTCTGGAGCAACTGGCCCGTTATGGCAAGCCCGCGGCCTGATCCCGTGGCGCTCAGGCAGCCCGTGCTCGGCTGGCTGGCGCTTGCCATCCTGCTGGCGGGTTTGCCGCATTGGCCGCGCTTGCCGATCTGGCTGCCGCTCATGCACATCGCCTTATTGGCGGCCCGGCTTTATCTCCCCTACCGCTTTGCCCGTTTCTGGCGCGCGCGGCAGAGCCTGATCATGCTACTCAGGCTGTTGCTCGCGGGGGCCGGCGCGATCGGGATTTATGTTGCCTATGGCGCATTAACCGGGCGCGATGCCGGCATCGCGCTGCTGCTCATGCTGGCCGGCCTGAAAATCTTTGAGAGCCGGACGGGGCGCGACTTTTATGTGGCGGCCTGCCTCGGCTATTTTCTGGTCATCACCAATTTCTTCTACGACCAGGCCATGCACACCGCAGTTTACATGTTCCTCGTCATCATCATCCTGACCGCCTGCCTGATCAACTTTAACGATGTGCAACAGCGCCTCGGCCCGGCGCAAAGGCTGAAGCTGTCGGCCCGCCTGATCATGCAGTCCATCCCCGTTTTAATCGTTTTGTTTGTCCTGTTTCCGCGCGTCAACGGCCCCCTGTGGGGCCTGCCGGAGGACGCCCATACCGGCGTCAGCGGCATTGACGATCAGATGACGCCCGGCGCCATCAGCCGGCTGGTCGAGTCCGATGAAGTCGCCTTTCGGGTCACGTTTGCCGGTGACATCCCGCCGCCGGCCCGCCTGTACTGGCGCGGCCCGGTCCTGTGGCAGACCGACGGGCGCAAATGGACGCCGGGCTGGCAGCGCCCCGGCCCGGCCAACGCGCGCTTTAGCGGCGAGCCGATCAGCTACGAGGTGATTCAGGAACCCACCAACAAGCACTGGCTGTTTGGCCTGGAACTGGTCGCGGGTCAGCCGGGCCTGCCGGAAAAGACCTATCTGACCGGGGATCACCAGTTCAAGTCCAGCGAACCGCTCAAGCGCCGCGGGAATTATGCGCTGAGTTCCTACCCCGATTATTACCTGGGCGTCCGCTCCACGCGCGAACTGGAGGCCGCGCTGCGGCTGCCCGCGGGCTATCATGCTGAGACCAGGGCATTCGGGCGTGAATTGCGCGCGCGCCATGCCGAACCGGAACGGCTGGTGCGCGCCGTGCTGGACTGGTTCAAAAACGAAAATTTCGTTTACACATTAACCCCGCCGCTGTTGACCGGCGACAGTGTGGATGATTTTCTGTTTGATACGCGGCTTGGTTTTTGTGAGCATTACGCGGCGTCTTTCGCGGTGCTGATGCGCGCCGCCGGCATACCGGCCAGGGTGGTCACCGGCTATCAGGGCGGCGAAATCAATCCGCTGGGCGATTATCTGATCGTAAGACAGCGCCATGCCCACGCCTGGACCGAGGTGTGGCTGGGCGACAAGGGCTGGACCCGCGTTGACCCCACCTCGGTTATCTCGGCGCGCATTGACGAGGGTATCGAAAACACCATTCCCGAGGCCATCATCAGCATGCCGCTCAATCTTGAAAAAAACCGCTGGGCCGCCGGACTCTGGCAAGGTCTGCGCAATACGGTCGATATCGTGAACTACCGCTGGTCGCAGTGGGTGTTGGGCTACGGCCCTGAACGCCAGCAGTTATTATTGCAGAGGATCGGTTTTGGCAATGTGGACTGGAAAAAACTGACCTTCGCCATGCTGGCGCTGGTGGCCGCGCTTATCCTGATACTGGCCTTCTACCTTTTTACCGGTTTCACCCGGCCCGAGGACCCGGCCCGGCGTTACTATGGGGTTTTTTGCCGGAAAATGGCAAAAACCGGTCTGCCGAGAAAATCCCATGAAGGCCCCGACGCCTACGCCCGGCGGCTTTATGCCGAGAGGCAGGACCTGCAGGATGATATTCAAACGATCACCGATTTGTATATCTTGATACGCTACCGCTCCGACTCCGGCCAACTGGCCGCATTAAAGGCGGCGGTAAGGTCATTCAGCCCGGCGAGCCGGCCGGCATAACAGTCAAGACGGAAAATGGTGGCTTTTCTCTTCCTCCGGCTCGCTCACCTGTTGGCCCGTCACTCGCGTTGCGCAGCCTGACGCGCAAAAAAAATAAAACTGTTAATATGGGGCAACGCCATTGAATCCAGACGCCTGATGAAGCTGATGATCTGCAACCATGCAACCGCCTCTGCCTGCATCTATATCTATCGGTGAGAGGCGCCATTACGAGGAAAGTTTATGAATACAAAATTATTATCCTATACCTACTGGCAGGACGAAGATATGTGGCTAGGCTATCTGGATGATTTTCCCGACTATATGACTCAGGGACTGTCCATAGAAGAATTGCAGGAAAACCTGCTTGATGTCCATAAAGAGTTGGTGAGCAGTCATATTCCCTCTGTCAGGCGTCATGGTGAATTGCGACTGGCATGAAAAGGAGGGATTTAGTGTCCAGACTGGAAAAGCAGGGTTGCGTATTTATTAGACATGGCGCCAAACATGACTGGTATCATAACCCCGCAACCAAAATATCTCAGCCTGTCCCAAGGCATAAGGAGATAAATGAAAATCTTGCCAGGCACATCATTAAAAAACTGGGCTGATTGTCGAAAAGCACCCCGGCAGGAATTTTCAGCAGTATTGGCGTTTATGGCGAGCAGGTGTGTTCAATAAGCGCGGCGCGAAATATTTGCTGACATTTTTACACCCCCGGCGCCGTCTCATGGACTCCGGCCTGCCGCGGGCGGGTCGGGAATGACAACCCGCTAATCCCCGCCGGATTTTTGTCCCCGGAACTGCATCTGATGCAGACGGGCATAATGGTTTTGGAGTTTCAGCAGCGCCTTGTGTCGGCCCTGTTCAACGATTTGCCCCTTGTCCAGCACGATGATCCGGTCCGCGTTTTCGATCGTGGAAAGGCGATGCGCGATGATCAGGCAGGTGCGATCTTTTTTGAGATTGTCCAGGGCGGTCTGGATATGGCGTTCCGAGCGGGTGTCCAGGGCCGAGGTGGCCTCGTCCAGGATCAATAAACGCGCGTCTTTTAACAGCGCGCGGGCGATGGCCAGACGCTGGCGCTGGCCGCCGGAGAGCCGGGTCCCGCGTTCGCCGATCACGGTCGCCAGGCCTGCGGGCAGGGCCCGGATAAACTCCGCAGCACAGGCCGCCTCGGCTGCGGCCCAGACCCGGGCCTCGGAACACCCCTCCAGTTCGCCATAGGCGATGTTGTTTCTGACAGTATCGTTAAACAACACCACTTCCTGGCTGACATAGGCGATATTTTTACGCAGTGCATCAAGCGCCAGGTCACGCACGTCAATATTGTCGTAACAGACAGCGCCGGCCCGGGGTTCATAAAAACGCGGGATCAAACTGGCCAGCGTGGTCTTGCCGCTGCCGGATTCACCCACCAGCGCGATGGTCTCGCCGGCCTCAATTTCCAGTGAAACGGCGCGCAAGGCATCCACATCGGCGCCGGGATAACGGTATGAGACCGCTTTAAGCGTGAGCCTGCCCTTTGCGTCAGACAGTTGCCCGCAGCCGGATTGCGGTTCAATATCGGCATCAAGCAGGGCAAACACGCTCTGGGAGGCGGCCAGCCCTTTCTGGATATGTTCATTCAGCGCGGCCAGGCGTTTGAGCGGCGCCAGCAGCATGGCCACGGCCGTGAAGAAGGAAACGAAATCGCCGACCGTGAGGCTGTCAGAGCCGGCCTGGCGGGTCGCAATATGGATGACAAAGGCGAGCACGAGGGCCGCGATAAACTGCACGGCCGGGCTGCTGGCCGTGGCGGCCAGGGTGAATTTCATCGAGAAGCGGCGATGGGCGTCGGTGGTCTCATAAAAGCGCCGCTTTTCCACCTTGCGGCCGGCATAGAGCTTGATCACCTTTTGCGCGTCAAAACATTCGCCGAGCACATGATGAATGTCGCCCATCGTATCCTGCACCTTGTGGCTCATCTTGCGCAGGCGCCGCCGGATCACGGCGATGATGAGGCCGATCACGGGCGCCGCGAACAGGCAAATGCCGGCCAGCAGCCAGTCGATGTAGAACATCCAGGCCAGAAGGCCGATAACCGAGAGGGAATCGCGGATCAGGGTCGTGACGGCATTGGTCGCCGCCTCCTTGATCTGGGTCACGTCATAGGTAAAGCGCGACATGAGGCTGCCCGAGCGGTTGGCATCGAAAAAAGCGGCCGGGTAATCAATAAACCGCCTGAACATGGCCTGACGCAGATCCATAATGACCCGGTTGGCGACCCAGGCCAGAGAGACATTGCCCAGATAGGCGGCGATGCCGCGCAGCAGGAACAGGCCGACAAACAGAAAGGGCAGCCGCGCAATAACAGCCGGGTCTTTCTCGATGAATGCGCCGTCCAGCAACGGCTGCATCAGCGCGGCAATGGCCGGATCGGTTGCGGCCAGGACGATCATGCTCAGGATCGACAGCAGAAACAGCCGCCAATAAGGAATGACATAGCCCAATAGCCTGCGATATAGGATAATGTCTGTATTAAGCGAGGAAGCCAAGCCGTTCTCCTTTGAAATCAGTGTGTTATATTTTTTATAATGCCCCTGGCCCCGGCTTTCTGCAAGGCGGGCGAGGCGAAACCGGGCTGTTTTCGGCAACGCCCGGCCGGCATGATGCCATAGCGAAGGACAGAGACCCTTATGTCAAGCAAGCACCCGATCATTGCGGTCACCGGCTCTTCCGGGGCCGGCACCAGCATAGTGAAAGATGCGTTTGAATCCATGTTTCAGAAGAATGGCATCAAGGCCGCCCTGATTGAGGGCGACTGCTTCCATCGCTATGACCGGCCGGAAATGGACCGCCTGGGCCGGGAGGCCGGGGCGGAAGGCCGGCGTCTGACCCACTTTGGCCCCGAGGGCAATCTGTTCGATCAACTGGAGGGATTGTTTCACGAATACGGGCAAAACGGTACGGGCCGGCGGCGTTTTTATATTCACGATGAAACGGAGGCCTCGCAACACGGCTATCCGCCCGGCAGCCTCACGGCCTGGGAGCCGCTGGAAGAGAATACCGATCTGTTGTTTTATGAGGGTCTGCACGGCGGTGTGGTCACCGATACCGTCAATATTGCCCGCCATGTTGACCTCCTGATCGGCGTGACGCCCATTATCAATCTGGAATGGATGCAAAAAATACACCGCGACCGCGCCACCCGCGGCTATACCTTTGAAGACGCCACCAAACTTATCCTCGAACGCATGTACGACTATGTGAACTACATCACGCCGCAATTTTCGCGCACCGATATTAATTTTCAGCGGGTGCCCACCATTGACACCTCAAACCCGTTTGCGAGCGATTATGTGCCGACCAATGATGAGAGCTTCAGCGTGATACATATTCGGAATCTGGAAAAAATAGAGGTGGATTTCCGCTATCTGCTGGAAATGCTGGACGGCGCGGTGATGTCCAGCCCGGACACGATCGTCGTGCCCGCCGGGAAAAAGGTGTTTGCGATGCAGTTGATATTATTGCCCGTCCTGCAACGATTGATGGCGCAGAAAGACAGCGCCCGGAAAAGCTGAGCCGCGAAAGTTGACATGAAAAGCCGCCTGATTTTGTATATTATGCAATTTCACCCTAATCAGCGGGAACAGATATGCGTACTATTCTAGTCTTAAATCCAAAGGGCGGTTCCGGGAAAAGCACGCTGGCCACCAATATCGCCGCTTATTTTGCCCTGCAGGGCAAGGCCGTCACGCTGGCCGATTGCGATCATCAGGCTTCCAGCCGGGACTGGCTGGTGGTGCGCCCGCCGGAGCGGCCCAGGATCAACAGCGCGGCCCTGCACAAAGGCAGCCTCAAAATCCCGGAACAGACCGAATTCCTGATCATGGACACGCCGGCCGGTATCAGCGACGCGCTGCTCGGCAAATTCCTGGGCCGGGCCGAGACCCTGGTCATACCGGTCATCGCCTCGCCCATTGATATCCGGGCGGCCGAACGCTTTATTGAACTGCTGTTTGCGTTAAAGGGTTCGGTCAATAACAGGATCAAGATCGCAACCGTGGCCAACCGGGTGCGGGAAGACACGTTGATCGCGGCAAAGCTCGAATATTGCCTTGATAATCTGCGCCTGCCCAATGGCAGAAAACTGCCCTTTATCACCATGCTGCGCGCCAGCCAGAATTATATTCGCGCGGCCGAGCTTGGCCTGAGCCTGTTTGAACTCGCGCCGTCAAAGACCTATTACGACCGGGAACAGTGGCAGCCGTTACTGCGCTGGCTATCCAGCCGCAGGAGTATGCCGGGCAAATGATTTATCCGCCAAGCGGGCCGGGATGGCCTGCAAACTTCGCGCCCTGTCATGCGCTGTGCGGCCGCTTTATCAAGCTCCGGCGCGCGCTGCAAAAGCCCCCGCGCCCATGCCGGAGGCCGCTATAAAGACCCGCGCCCTGCCTTGCCGGGTCATGGCCTGCGACAGGCTCAGCGGCGATATTATCCGCCTGCGGCTGGGCCTGCCCGGGACCGAGCGGTTCCGGTTTTTGGCCGGACAATACATTGATATCCTGATGCGCGGGGGCAAGCGGCGCTCCTTTTCGCTCGCCAATGCCCCGCACGAAGATCAACGGCTTGAATTGCACATACGCTACTACGAAGGCGGCCTGTTTTCCGAATATGCCTTCCATGAATTGCGGGAAAAGGCCCTGTTGCACATCGAGGGGCCGCTGGGCCGCTTTACCCTGCAACGCGCTGATCGCCCCATGATCATGATCGCCGGGGGCACCGGCTTCGCCCCGATAAAGAGTCTGGTTGAACATGCCATAGAAAATGAAGATAAACGCGCGATTAAACTCTACTGGGGGGCGCGCGGCGAGCCGGATCTCTATCTGGATGAACTCCCCAGGCGTTGGGCCGCGCAATATGATCACATCGACTACATCCCGGTGCTGTCGGATAGCGGTCGGCAGAACGGCTGGTCGGGCAAGAGCGGTTTTGTGCACGAGGCCGTGCTGGCCGATCACGACGACCTGTCAGAATATGATGTCTATACCTGCGGCCCGCCGCCGATGATCAAGGCCGTGCTGGCATCACTGCCCGCCAGGGGCCTCGACAAAACCCGCCTGTTCTCGGATTCGTTCGAGTCTGCATCAGGCTAATGCCCGTTGATCTTTACAGGGTGCCGCCTTCTTTATGATTTCAACCTGACTGCTTGCGCAGGCGGGTTATTGATCTTGTTGTTGCCGCGTTAATACTCCTTTGCCTCTTGCTGCAAAAGAGCCAGATATTCCTTATTAAAAGGCATTTAATTAGCGGAGATCGCTAAATTTACTTAGAATTCTCTGCTGAACCTGTGCGGCGCTTGTGGGGATGGCAAAAAGGCATTTGTTGTCATTCCCGATTACCGAAGCCGGGTGGCCAGTTTTAGCCCCTTCTCATAACAGATTGCCGCCTGCTCGGGCTTACCGTCGTGTTCGTGCAGGCGGGCAAGTTCGTAGTAGGCCTCGGGATTGGGTTGTACTTGAATGCTCTCCTGTAGATAGCTTCTGGCCTTGCCCCAGAGCCGGTTGCGTTTGCTGAGCCGGCCCAGCGTCAGTAATAGCGCGGCATCACGCGCGTGCGCCCGCAGACAGGATTCCGCCAGCGCCAGTTGTCCGGCCGCGTCATTCGCTTCCACCAGGCCATATAAACGCACCAGGGCCGTATCCCACCGCCGTTTGATGGCTTTTCTCAATAATTGCTCGCAATCGGCGCTGTCGGCAAACTTGAGCCGTTGGCCGACATAGACTTCTATCAGGTAAGGGTGTTGTTTTAGTTTGCCCGGAATACGCGACCAGACCTTGTCCAGTCGTCCCCGATCGTCCGCCTGGCCGGCCTCCTTTAACAGCGAGGCATAGGCCTCCAATTGTCTGGACTGCATCTGTTCGGGTGAATACAGCCCGGCCTTGCCCGTGGCCGGCAGCAGTTCCAGCACCGATTGCCAGTCTTTCAGGGCGGTATAGGTTTGCAGCAGCAGTTGCTTGACCTGGGCCTGTTTGGGTTGTTGCCTCTGCAGGTCCTTGAGCGTGGCCAGGGCCTGTTCTGTCTGCTTTTGACTGAGTTGCAGTTTTGCCTGGGTAAGGCCGATGGCCATGCCCGCGGCGGGCCGGTTTTTGAAGGCGAGGCGCAGGTAGTCATCGCGCCGCGCCACGGCCCCGGCCTCCTGCGCCGCCCGCGCGGCATAGAGATAATTGACATAAGGCGCGCGGCTGACCGCGGCCGCCCGGTAAAAATCTTTCTCGGCCAGACGCCAGCGTCCTTCGGTCATGTGGATCAGGCCCTCGGTCAGGTATTTTTCCGCGCGGCGTTGCCGCCGCTGCCGGCGCCGGTTGCGCAGCTCCCGCGGCAGCCGCAGGCAGCGCGCGATGGCGCGCACGATAAAATAAATCAGGATAAAGCCGAGCAACAGCGCGATGATAAAGAAGCTGGCGCTGGTTTGCAGGGTCCAGCCGGCCAGCGTCAACACGACATAACCATTGTCGCGCCCGGCCAGCGCGGCCAGGAGCACGGCGCCCAGCAGCGCCAGCAGACTGAACAGCAGCAGTTTCATTGGCCGGCGCCCGCGTCATCCTGGCGCGGCGCGGCCAGCGCGCGCACGGATTCGAGCGTGGAGTCGATATTCATCTCCGGCAGGGCCAGTTCCAGTTTCTGCATGCGCTTCAGGGTGTCATTGACATTGGCCGCCTGGGTGTCGCGCATGTCAAAGTGATCGTTTAGCCAGCCCTGTATTTGCGTGACCGCGCTCTTCAGGTTTTCCGTATCCCGGTTGAACACGGCAAAGCGCGCGTTGGCCAGTTCCAGCTTGATATTGGCGCGCAGGAAGTAGATTTGCTCCGGCAGCAGGCGCGGCCGGGCGGCCTCTTCTTCCCGGCTGATGATGACCAGGCTTTTCAGTTCCTGCCAGACCGCCCGGAAAAATCCGCGCGCGCCGCCCTCCGGCGCGGCCTCTGCCGCTGGCCCGGCCCCGGCCCCGGCTTCGGGCTCAGGCTCAGGCTCAGGCAGGGCCGTGTCCCGCAACGGCAAGCGGTCAACCCGTTCGATCAGATCGGATAAATACAGGCCCAGGCCGCTTAAATCGGCCTGTTCAATGGCGCTCAATCTATCCATATCCGCCTGCAACCCGGCCCGCGCCTGCATCGCGCCGGGGATAGCCAGGCCCGCCAGACGTTTATCGGCTGCCGCGAGCGCCGCCAGCGCCCTGCTCACATCCTGCTCCAGGGCCAGCTTGTGGCTGGCCAGTATCAATAAATGTTCGATCTCGGCCAGGGCATAATCCGTGTTGACGCCGGTCTGTAGCGCGGCCGCCTCGGCGAGCGTGGCGGACAGCGCGGCCTGTTGCGCCTGCAATTCATCAAGCCGCGCCTGCATCCGGCTGAAATCCGAGAGCGCCGTGTCAAGCCGGGCCTCAAGCCTGCCGAGTTCGGCGATTGCGTCGGCATTATCCCCGGCCGCGCCTTTTTCCAGTTTCGATAAGCCCTGGTTCAGGTAAACAAAGACAGCCGCGATAATCAACACGATAAGGGCCGGGAAAATAAATTCTGTCTTGAGGCGGCGCTGTGGTCGGCCTTTCGCAGCGCGGGGCCTGATCTCTTGTTTTGCCTTGGCGGCGGGGGCTTTCTCCGTGGCCTTGTCCTCGGCCGCCTTCTGTTTGGCTGGCTTGTCCTCGGCCTCCGGGCCTGCGCCCGCCTGCTTGTCTGTACCGGTGTTCATGCGCTTATTCTCCAATGTTAATATGACAATTAAATAGGCCATCCCGGCCTATTTAATTATCGCTCAATAAAATCGGGCGCAACTCGCGGAATTGCTTGATTTTATTAAGCTCCGCGGGCTTCGCCCGCGCCAGCACATCCGTGTGCTGCATTATCAACCTGCCATATTATTATTTGCCGGGTTAATAATATTCAGCAGGGCCGCCAGCAGCCCCGGGTCATCCTGGCTCCGGGCAATCGCGAGGCCGGAGACAAAACCCTGTTGCCGGGCAAGCCGCCTCGCCCTGGCAGACATCAGGATCAAGGGTGTATTAAACAAATAGCGGCGCTGCTCTGCAAGTGTGAGTTTGACCAGATTTTCAAGGCCGGTATTGCTGGTGACCACGGCCGCGTCGATGGTTTGACCCTGCCACAGCCCTTGCAGATGATTTTTTTCATAGCGGGGGAGTCGCCGCCGATAGACGCTGGCATGGCTGACCCTGGCCCCGCGCCGCAGCAGAGTCTCCGCCAGCAGGCCGCGGCCGCCCTCGCCGCGTATGATCAATACCGCCCGCCCGGCCAGGGAGGCGCGGCCGAGTTCCGGCATGGCCAGCAGGGCCTCGGTGTCGGCCTGGTCAGCGGCGGGCAACACGGGCTGGATGCCGTATGCCGCCAGTTCGCCGGCCGTGCCCCGGCCTATGGCGATAACCCCGGTCTGCCCGAGTCTTTCCGGCTCGCGGATGTAATGCTGAAACGCGGTCGTGACGGCATTGCGGCTGACAAAGATCAGGTATTGATAGGCGCCCGGATTGGCAAAGCGGCGCCGTAGCGCCATTGAATCCGCCAGCGGTTCAATCTCAATGGTCGGGAAGATAATGGCCTCGCCGTTCTCGGCCCTGATCATGCCTGCCAGTTTGTCGGCCTGTTGTCTTGGCCGTGTCAGCAGGATGGTCCTGTTCGATAAACGCCCGCTCATGGCGCCGCCCGGTCTCGCAATTCGCCGAGTATCCTGTCCGCCCCGCGGGCCAGCAGTGTTTCTGCCAGCGCGGCGCCGGTTGCTTCGGCTGCCCGCAACGCGCCCCGGCGTTCGGCCTTGATGAGTTCACTGCCATCGGCCCGCGCCACCAGGCCGGTGAGATGGACCTGATCCTGTTTGATGATGGCCCGGCCGGCGATGGGCAGCCGGCAACCGCCGTCCAGGCCCCGGTTGAGCGCGCGTTCCGCCTTTACGCACAGCGCCGTGGCCGGATCGTTCAGCGGCGCGATTAATTCATCGACCCATGCGTCCCCGGCGCGGCACTCGATACCGATGGCCCCCTGGCCAATGGCCGGCAATAATTGATCGGCCGGGATCAACTGCCGGATGCGGTCCGATAAACCCAGCCGTTGCAGGCCGGCCGCGGCCAGCACAATGGCGTCATACTCCCGCCGGTCGAGCTTGCTCAGGCGGGTGCCGACATTGCCGCGCAGATCCTTTAATACCCGCCCCGGCCGTAAGGCGCGCAACTGTGACTGACGGCGCAGGCTTGAAGTCCCGATGACCGCGTCGTCGGGTACTTCATTAAGCGTGGCATAATGATTCGAGATTAGCGCGTCGCGCGTATCCGCGCGCGCCATGATCACCGGCAGGGCCAGTTTATCCGGCAATTCCAGCGTGACATCTTTCATTGAATGAACGGCGATATCCGCTGTATGGTCCAGCAGCGCCTGCTCCAGTTCCTTGATAAAGAGTCCCTTACCGCCCGCGACCAGCAGCGGCGCGGCCAAAAAACGATCCCCCTCGGTCGTCATGCCGACCAGCTCGATCTTGATGGTTTTATGAGTGGCGATCAGCCTTTGCCGGACATGCTCCGCCTGCCACAGGGCCAGCGGGCTGTTGCGTGTTGCAATTCTGATTTTTTTCACAATACTTGGGCGCTTTTTTTATAGTAGAAGGGCATAATCAATAGGACAATGAAACTCGGCATCATCATGGATCCCATCGGCGGGATCAATATCAAAAAGGACAGTTCTTTTGCCATGCTGCTGGCCGCGCAACGGCGGGGCTGGCAGATTTACTACATGGAGTTGCGGGATCTTTATCTGGACAATGCCGCGCCCGTGGGCCGGATGCGGCGGCTTGAGGTTGAAGATAATCCCGAAAACTGGTTTTTGCTTGGCGGACAAACGACCGAACCCCTGGAAAGCCTCGATATTCTGTTGATGCGCAAGGACCCGCCGTTTGACCTGGAATATATCTATGCCACTTATATCCTTGAACACGCCGAACGCCTGGGCGTCCTGGTCGTCAACCGGCCGGCCGCATTACGCAACGCCAATGAAAAGCTCTTCATCACCCATTTCAGCGACTGCATCGCGCCTACGCGGGTCAGCCGTGATATGGATATTCTGTTTGAATTTATACAGCAACAGCAAGCGGCCGTCATCAAGCCGCTGGGCGGCATGGGCGGGGACAGTATTTACAAGCTCTCGGCCTCGGACCCGAATTGCAGGGTGATCCTGGAAAATATGACACGCGAGAATACCGCCTCTGCCATGGCGCAAAAATATCTCCCGGAGGTCAGGGCCGGCGATAAACGTATCCTGCTCATTGACGGTTCCCCCATACCTTATGCGCTGGCGAGAATACCGGCCGAGGGCGAGATCAGGGCCAACCTGGCGCGCGGCGGCACGGGCCAGGGCGTTGAACTCTCCGCGCGCGACCGTGATATCTGCGCCGCGGTCGGCCCGCGGCTGCGGGAACTGGGCTTATGGTTTGTTGGCCTGGACGTTATTGGCGATTATCTGACCGAGATCAATGTCACCAGCCCGACCTGTATCCGTGAACTGGATAAATTATACGATATGGATATCGGCGGCCGGTTGCTGGATGTGTTGGAGAACTACAGGCAGGCCGGCGGATCCGCTTGCTTGCGGGGATGACGGCATTGTTCTACAGGACGGTTCCTTTTAGCCGCGCCTAGCCCGCGCTTTTGCCCTGGGTCTTTTGAGCAGGGGTTTGAGAAATTGCCCGGTGTAAGATGATTTGTGCCTGGCCAGTTGTTCCGGCGTGCCCTCGGCGATGATCCGGCCGCCGTTGGTGCCGCCCTCCGGGCCGAGATCCACAATCCAGTCCGCTGTCTTGATCACGTCCAGGTTATGCTCAATGATCACAATGGTGTTACCGTGGTCGCGCAGGCGATGCAGGACTTCAAGCAATTGCTGAATATCATGGAAATGCAAACCGGTCGTGGGTTCATCAAGGATATACAATGTCTTGCCGGTATCGCGTTTTGAGAGTTCTCTGGAAAGTTTAACCCGTTGCGCCTCGCCGCCGGACAGGGTGGTCGCGTTTTGGCCCAGCTTGATATAAGACAGGCCCACGTCCATCAGCGTTTGCAGTTTGCGCGCGATAACCGGGATGGCCGCGAAGAATTCATGCGCGCCTTCAACGCTGAGCCTGAGCGCCTCATCAATATTCTTGCCCTTATAGCGGATATCCAGCGTCTCCCGGTTGTAGCGCTGGCCGCGGCAAATATCACAAGGCACGTAGATATCCGGCAGGAAGTGCATCTCGACCTTGATCAGGCCATCGCCCTGGCAGGCCTCGCAACGCCCGCCTTTGACGTTAAAGCTGAAACGACCGGGTTTATAACCGCGCGAACGGGCCTCCGGGGTGTTGGCATAAAGCTCGCGGATGGGCGTGAATAGACCGGTGTAGGTGGCCGGATTGGACCGCGGCGTGCGGCCGATAGGGCTTTGATCGATATCCACCACCTTGTCGAAGTGTGTCAGCCCCTCCGCCGACTCGTATGCCGCCGGGCTTGAGTTGGCGCGGTTTAATTCGCGCGCGGCAAGCCGGTAGAGCGTATCGTTGATCAGGGTTGACTTGCCGGAACCGGACACGCCCGTGACACAGGTCATCAGGCCGACCGGCAGGCTCAGATTGACCTGTTTCAGATTATTGCCCGAGGCCCCCTTGAGTTTCATCAACCGCGCCGAATCACGGGCGATGCGTTTGGCGGGCACCGCGATGCTTTTCTGGCCGGATAAATACTGGCCGGTCAATGAGCTTTTATTCGCCTTGATCTGGGCGGGCGTGCCTTGCGCCACGACCTTGCCGCCATGCACGCCGGCGCCCGGGCCGATGTCAATCACATGATCGGCCGCATACATCGCCTCTTCGTCGTGTTCCACCACGATCACGGTATTGCCCAGATCGCGCAGGTGAAACAGGGTCTTTAACAAACGCTGATTGTCACGCTGATGCAGGCCAATCGAGGGCTCATCGAGGATGTACATCACCCCGACCAGACCCGCGCCGATCTGGCTGGCCAGACGGATACGCTGGGCCTCGCCGCCCGAGAGGGTCTCGGCGCTGCGTTCCAGCGTGAGATAATCGAGGCCGACATTCACCAGGAAATTCAAGCGATCATTCACCTCCTTGAGTATCTTGGCGGCGATCCGGCCGCGCGCGCCGCTCAGTTTTAAGGCCGCAAAAAAGTCCTGCGCCTGGCTGACCGGCATGGCGGTAATGTCCGGCAGGCTGATGTCATTAACCAGCACATGCCGGGCCGATTCATTCAGGCGCGAGCCCTTGCAGACCGGGCAGGGTTTATGCCCCTGATATTTGGCCAGGTCTTCGCGCACCATGACCGAGTCCGTTTCGAGGTAGCGCCGTTGCAGGTTGGGGATCACCCCTTCAAACGGATGCTTGCGTATGACCGACCGCTTGCGTTCGCGCAGGTATTCAAATTCAATCTCCTCCTTGCCGCTGCCATGCAGCAGAATGTCTCTGATTTTTTCCGGCAGCTTCCTGAACGGCGTGTCGATGTCGAATTGATAATGGCCGGCGATCGATTTCAGCATTTGAAAGTAATAGGCATTGCGCCTGTCCCAGCCCTTGATGGCGCCGCCCGGCAGGCTGAGATCCGGGTTTTGCACTACCCGTTCAGGCGCAAAATATTGAATATTGCCCAGGCCATCGCAACGGACGCAGGCGCCGGCCGGGTTATTGAACGAGAACAGGCGCGGTTCCAGCTCAATCAGGCTGTAGCCGCAGTCATGGCAGGCAAACCGCGATGAGAACAGTTGTGGTTCGGCTTTATTGTCGGCGTCCATCGGCACGATCAGGGCAATGCCGTCCGCCAGACGCAGGGCGGTTTCGAATGATTCGCTTAACCTGAGCCGCAGATTTTTCTTTACCCTGAAGCGATCTACGATGACTTCTATAGTGTGCTTTTTGTGCAGTTCCAGCTCCGGCGCCTGGTCCAGTTCGACAATCTGTCCGTTGATCCGCGCGCGGATAAAGCCTTCGGAGCGCAGGCGATCGATAAGCTGGACATGCTCGCCCTTGCGCCCCTGCACCACCGGGGCCAATAACAGCAGACGTTCTTCCCGCTGGCGTTGCAGGACCTGGTCAACCATCTGCGGGATCGTCTGCGCCTCCAGCAGGGTCTGATGCCGCGGGCAATGTGGCTGCCCGACGCGGGCAAACAGGAGCCGCAGATAATCATAGATTTCGGTGATGGTGCCGACCGTCGAACGCGGATTGTGCGAGGTGGCCTTCTGCTCTATGGAGATGGCCGGGGAAAGCCCCTCGATATGATCCACATCCGGTTTTTCCATCATGGATAAAAACTGGCGGGCATAGGCCGACAGCGATTCCACATAGCGGCGCTGGCCGTCGGCGTAGATGGTGTCAAACGCCAATGAAGACTTGCCCGACCCGGAGATGCCGGTCACCACGATGAGCTTGTCACGCGGGATGTCCAGGTCGATATTTTTCAGATTATGGGTCCGCGCCCCGCGGATATGAATGGTGTCCATGAATTAATTTCACTATTGGAAAAGCAACCTGCTAATATAAATGGTTTTTTGCGAACCCGGAAATAATTATTGCCGGCTTGCGGCCATAGCGGGATATCAGGCCCCGTTTGACCGGTACAATTCAGGGCGCGCCCGCGGGTGGGGGCAGATGGGCCCGGACTTTTTCGCGGGAATAACGGGTCTGCCAAAGAGTGAATTCCTGCCCCGCCGTCATTTATGGACAGGATGTCCGGTATGCGGCGTGAGAGCACGCCTACAGGGATTTAGGTGGTAGAGCAGCGTCAGGAACAAGCCGCCGAGGACGCCCGTAGCCGCCCGGCCTGCCTGCTGCAGGCAGGCGAAAGCCGGAATCCAGGAAGGCGCAGCCGGAGTGTTAAATGAATCCCGGCCATCACCGGCAAGCCAGCGGGCCAGAACAAACCCCGCGCCTGCCGGCCTAATGACCTCAACCCAAACCAATCTACAAGATGAATGCCAAAGCCCTGTCAGCAGCAGAAAAGCGCGTAGCCCTCTCATTATCATTCGTTTTCTTCCTGCGGATGCTGGGCCTGTTTATCCTGTTACCCGTGCTGGCGCTGGCCGGCAGCGCTTATCACGATGCCACGCCACAACTGCTGGGCCTGGCGCTCGGTATTTACGGCTTGACCCAGGCCGGCTTGCAGATCCCCTTTGGCATGCTTTCCGACCGCTATGGCAGAAAACCGATAATCGTCACGGGCCTGCTCATCTTCATCGCGGGCAGCCTGCTGGCGGCCCTGTCCGACTCGGTCTATGGCCTGATACTCGGCCGCGCGTTGCAGGGCGCGGGCGCGGTAGCCGCCGCCATCATTGCCCTGGCCGCCGACCTGACATCCGAACAATCCCGCACCAGGGTCATGGCGCTGATCGGCATCAGCATCGGCCTTGCCTTTTCCATCGCGTTCATACTCGGCCCGCTGCTCTATGCCACTGTCGGCCTTCCCGGTCTGTTTTATCTGGGCGCGGCCCTGGGCGGTTTGGCCATCCTGATATTATTACTGGCCGTGCCCGCGCCATCCATGCCGCCGCCCGGGGGCGGGACGGAACCTAAAGCCGGTAGCCACTTACGGGATTTAAAAACGGTATTCATGCACGGCGGCCTGCTACGGCTCAACTACAGCATCTTTACCTCGCATCTGATCCTCATGGCCAATTTTGTGGTCGTCCCGGTTGCCTTGCGTGATTTTGCCGGCCTGCAAACGGCTGCACATTGGCAACTTTATCTGGCGGTGCTGTTTCTGTCGCTGTTTATCATGGTACCTTTCATCATTCTCAGCGAACGCCGGCATAAAACCAGATTATTCTTTATCCTGAGTATTCTGCTTATCCTGCTATCACAAGCCGGGCTATGGTTTTTTCATACAGGCTACCTGCTCATCGGCGCCTGGTTAATCCTATTCTTCGGCGCATACAATTACCTTGAGGCCTTTTTGCCCTCCGAGGTCTCCAAGATAGTGGCGCCCGACAAAAAAGGCGCGGCCCTCGGCCTCTATTCAACCGCGCAATTTATCGGGATATTCATCGGCGGCCTGGCCGGCGGCGTCTTGCACCAACACTTTGGAATCGGCGCGGTACACCTACTCTGCCTGCTCATGGCATTACTCTGGCTGCTGCTCATCGCCCTGCCGGTCGGACACCCCGGCGATTGTGAAAACAGGCCGGTCCCGACCGACCGTTATTAATCCGGCAATGCAGGTCACGATGTTATAATTTGGCGAAAGCACTGAGCCGAAATCGTTTGAAAAAATGCCCTGTTTGTGGCAGTGAATTAAAGAGCAAGCAGGTAGAAAAACTACTCGGAAGCGGCGGAAATACGATCTCTTTGAAAGTCGCGGCCGAGGTATGCCTTCATTGTGGAGAACGGTTGTACGCGCAAGATGTGGTCAAATCCTTTGTGGAGATTCGAGACAAGCTGGAAAAGAAGGAATTCAGTCACTTCAAAACACTTGGACAGTCGTTTACGGTTGAACAAAACTGGCCCAACAAAGCCATACGTCCGACCGGTTAATCCGTGGATATATACCCTCTTCCAGACCAAGACTGATCGGAGTGTTCAGCAATGACAGATGAAGCGAACCATCATGCGAAAATCGCCATGCAGGCGGCCGAGCGCGCGGCGAGAAAGGTCATTGAACAAGCGCATTGAGACAATACGCCCCGGTGATGCAAGCCCGAATCCCCCCCAAATCACACCCAAATCACCAAGAACTATCCAGATTGCAGGCCATGTCTGGCCTTCCATACCGGGCAAGAATTTCCCGGCGAAGCCATCATTTATGGCGGGGCCGGTATCACAACGCCGCCATCGCCTGGATTGCCTGTATAACCACCCGCCCCGGTTATCCATTGTGTAATTCGGCGTATGCCAACTTGCATGTGCGGTCAATAGCGACAAAGCGTTGCAGCCCTGCCTGCAGCAGCCAGGTGGGATAGGACTTGAACTTTTTCTCCGCCGACTTATCGCCTTCGACATAACCCCTCAGCTTATAGCTGGGGGTTGTTTAGTTTATAATAGTACTGATAATCGCTGTGGAATCTAGCGGATTCAGATATATTGCGATTCAAACATTATGTTCAACGGTGATGACTTGAGGTAGTCCATTGACACATAACCTGAATATAGAATTCATTGCCGCTGCTGATTTAGACCGGCTTATTGAGCAAGCAAGCATTGAGAATTGGTCCGAGTTGGTGCTACTCGGGCCGTTCATCAGCCTTGATGCTTATAGAGAGCAGTCGCTAAAAGAGCCTAAGTGCGCGAGACGGATTTTCCAGCTTCGCGATCCAGTCAGGGATCTGGCCAGTCGCCTATCAGGTCTTGGCAACCTTACTTCGCTTAATCTGTGGGGCAACAGAATTGGCCCTGATGGCGCCAGGGTGCTGGCAACGCTCGGCAACCTCACTTCGCTCAATCTGAACGAGAACAAGATTGGCCCCGAAGGCGCCAAGGCGCTGGCAACGCTTGGCAACCTTAGCTCGCTCGATCTGTGGTTTAACGGAATCGGCCCCGAAGGCGCCAAGGCACTGGCAAGGCTGAGCAACCTCACCTCGCTTGATCTGAATGAGAACGAGATTGGCTCCGAAGGCGCCAAGGCGCTAGCGGCACTCGGCAACCTCACCTCGCTCACTCTATGGTATAACGAGATTGGCCTCGATGGCGCCAAGGCACTGGCGACGTTGAGCAACCTTACTTCGCTCGATCTAAGCATGAACGAGATTGGCTCCGATAGCGCCAGGGCGCTGGCGGTGCTGAGTAACCTCACTTCGCTTGATCTGTGGGGCAATCGGATCGGCCCCGATGGTGCCAAAGCACTGGCAGCGCTCGGCAACCTCACCTCGCTCCATCTGGTCATGAACAAGATCGGCTCCGATGGTGTTAAGGCGTTGGCGGCGTTGAGCAAGCTCACCTCGCTTAATCTGCGTAACAACGAGATCGGACCAGATGGTGTCAGGTCACTGGCGGCACTGAGTAACCTTAACTCGCTCAATCTGAACGAGAATAGGATTGGCTCTGATGGCGCCAAGTCGTTGGCGGCGCTAAACAACCTTACTTCGCTCAATCTGTGGGGCAACGAGATCGGCTCCGATGGCGCCGAGTCGCTAGCGGCGCTCGGCAACCTCATGTCGCTCAATCTGCGTAATAACGAGATCGGCCCCGATGGTGTCAGGTCGCTGGCGGTGCTAAGCAATCTTAGCTCGCTCAATCTGGACGAGAACAGGGTTGGCTCTGATGGCGCCAAGGCGTTGGCAACGCTGAAAAAACTTAGCTCGCTTGATCTGAGCAGGAATCAGATCGGACCCGATGGCGCCAAGGCGCTAGCGGTGCTCGGCAACCTCACGTCGCTCGATCTTAGAAGGAACGAGATCGGCTCCGATGGCGCCAGATCGCTGGCGGCTCTGGGTAACCTCACTTCGCTCAATCTATCGTATAACTGGATCGGCCCCGATGGCGCCAGGGCAATCCTGGAAGCCTGGTCGCGGCGCTCGGATAGCGTCCGTTTCCGGCGTCTTGATCTCCGTGGCGCCGGTGATCTCAGCGAGTTGCTACCGGAGGAAGTGCTAAGTAACTATGACGACCCCGAGGCAATACTTGCTGCCTACCGGCGTTTTACTGAAGGTCGCAGAAAGACACTAAACGAAGCAAAGCTGTTGGTGGTCGGCAAGGAGTCAGTCGGCAAGACTTCGTTACTCAGATACCTCATTAATAACGAACCGAGGAACCCTGCCGAGCAAAAAACAGCCGGGGTCAAAACTCATGACAGGATCGAAGTCCAACGCTGGAAGCCCGGAGCGGAGGATATCCGGCTGAACGTATGGGATTTCGGCGGCCAGGAAATTTACTATGAGACCCACCGCTTCTTTCTGACCGCGCGCAGTCTGTACCTGCTGGTGCTGAGCGACCGGGAGGAGGACGACCAATCCATCTTTCACTGGCTGAAGGCTATCAAGAATCGCGCGGCAGGCTCGCCGATCCTGGTGGTCATCAATAAGTCTGACGAAGGCAAGCCGCTGGGCCTGCGGCCGGACGAGACCGGCCTTTGTGCTGATCATCCCGAAATTATCGGCTTTCTGCGCACTTCCTGTGATGATAATGATTTTTCAAGAGACAGTATCCAGCGCTTGCGTGAGCGGATCGTTGAGGCCATCGTCAATGATGAGCGGATGAAGCATGTCCGGGATTCTTTTCCGGTAAGCTGGCTCAGGATCAAGCATGAGGTCGCCGACCTTGCGGCCAGGCGGGCCTGGTTGTCGCTCCCGGATTTTTACACGCTCTGTGCCGCGGGCGAGCGAGAGGAAGACAACGTCACGGATGAGGGCGAGCGGCGCAGCCTGTTGCGCCTCCTGAATGATCTCGGCGCCATCGTCGCCCACGGACTGGATGCCAGCGCCCGTGCCGTGCAGAGGGAAATCACGCTGCTCGATCCCAACTGGCTGACGCGGGCGATTTATACGATCCTGACAAGGGCCGATTGCGCCGAGCTACAGGGCGAATTTACTGAAAACCAGGTGGCCGGCTGGCTTGACCCTGCGGTTTACCCGCCGGAGCGCCACGAATTCATCCTCGACATGATGCGGGACGAGGAGGTGGGCCTCTGCTTTCCCCTGCCTAACAAAACAGGGCGCTACCTTGTGCCGGAAGCCCTTGGCCCGAGCGCGCCCTATTTGGGCGAATGGCCCGATGATTGTCTTCGATTTCGTTACCGGTACGAACTGTTGCCACGGGGTATGATCCCGCGCTTTATCGTCCATGCGCATAGGCTCCTGTTCGATCCGCCGACCCGCTGGCGAACCGGCGCCGTGTTTCAAGTCCAGAATTGCGCGATTCTCGTGGAAGCCGATCTGGAAAGGCGTCAGGTCGATATTCGTGTTAAAGGCCCGGTCCACCGCCGGCGGATCGCGCTGGGTGTCATCATCGATCATCTCGAAGCCATCCATGCGCTGAACGCAGCGGCCAGACCGCGCGCCCTGGTGCCACTTCCCGATCAACCGGAATGCCATGAGGAATACGATTTTCTGCTCACGCTTGAAGATGAAGAAGGTTCGAGCTACCGGCACCGCCCGACCGGCTCTAAACGGAGCTACACGGTGGCTGAACTTCTGGACGGTGTTCGCCAGAAGGGGAGCTATGCGCAGCGCGATGATGATCGGTCGCCAGAGTTATCAGATCCCTCACAGCCGCCAGAACTACCAGAGCCGCCGTCAACAACAAAATTCTGGGCCAGGATTCTGAAGTCGTGGAACGCCCTGGCGTTCGCGGTGGCGGCTTTTGCCGTGAGCCTGTTTCTTCTGATCTATTCGATTGAGTCTCCTGAATTACGCTTCCTTATCGCTGTATCGGCGGCAACTTTTGTTGGCGTATTTCTCATTGTCGCGTCTTTCAATCCTGACCACTTTTATCGGCGACTGATCGCCTGGGTGATTGGCATCGGTCTCCTGGCCAATGTCGCCGGCTTCGGGGTCGATGCCTACTTCAGCGATCCCGGCATCGCGTCTTTCCGCTGGGACGGCCGTGTTAGCATCACCTTTAACATTGCATGGCCGCTGATCGTTGTTGCGCTCCTTGTGCGGGACTGGAAGCAGAAGCATGGATCGGCCTCGAATTGATCATTGTGCCGGTGATCCGCGGATCTGCCTGTAGCAGGCAGGGGCTTTGATTTAATCAGAGTTTCCTTATGCAAAGAAAATAGCGCAATGGAAACGGCTTGATTATAGAATTATCCTGTACTATTTTTCATTGCCCGCCGTTGAAATGGCTATTGATCGTGTGCGATACCGCGTTGCGCGGGGCGGGCACAATATAGCAGAGCGAGATATAAGAAGGCGTTTTGAACGCGGCCGGGCTAATTTAGAGTCAATATTCAAGCCCATTGTGGATAAGTGGGCGGTTTTTGATACCTCCTCTTCCAGACCAAAACTGATCGGAGAATTCAGCAATGACGGATGAAATGAACTATTACACGAAAATCGCCATGCAGGCGGCCGAGCGCGCGGCGAGAAAAGTCATTGAACAAGCGCATCGAGACAATACACCCATGCCGATTTGGGATGGAGAAAAAGTCGTGTACAAAATCCCGCCCCTGCCCGACAAGGCAGATGAGTCGAAGAAATAGAATCCCTGGCGATTCAAGCCCGAATCACCCTCAAATCACCTCCAAATCACCGGGAATTATCCAGATTGCAGGCCATGCCCGGGCCGCCCCACGCCAGGCAAGAATTTCCCGGCGAAGCCATTCATAGCCGGGCCGGTATTGCAACGCCGCCATCACCCGGATTGCCTGTATAACGACCCGGGCCCCGCCCTAGCCGATTTCATATTACCCGCTTTAATCGGCTTAAATGCCGCGAATCAGACCCTTATTTTGCCGCCTATTATGCCCACCCCGCACCCGGCCCGGAACGGCTGAATCCCTTGTAAATCAAGGCGTATAGCGCCAAGTCAAAGCTCCGTTCAGACAGCATTGCGAAATTTTTTTATATTTTTTTGCTTTGGGGGGTTGACACGAGGGGGGGGGGGGGGGGTAACATACACTTACTCTTAAATGCAAGCAAATAATGTGTATAAAGATTGCCAAGGCATACATTACAGAATATGCCATACAAAACGATAAAGTCATAGTCAGGAATATGGGTGGCTTATAAATTTAACAAAGTAGGGAGAATTATCCTGCCAGTCGGACATGCCAAAGTATGTCTTTGACTTTTAGCAGCAAGTAAAAATACCTGTGCACAGTATAGTGCTGTCAGATTTTTAATTGGGGAATAATTTATGAGAAACTTTTTTGCGGGTTTTATTCCTGCTTTTGTTGTCTCTATCGTCTGGCCGTTGATAAACGGCAAAGGCGCGGACACTTTTATGAAATTGCTCACTATTTATTTAGTAATACCTCTCGTTATCGGCTTGATTGCAGGAGGTATTATGCTTTTCTTGAAAAATAAAAAATCAGGGTGAAAAATATGACTTACGCAGGCTTTTGGAAAAGATTCGCAGCAGGCTTCATTGACTATTTTATAACATTCATTCTGTCCGCCATAGTTGGAGGGATTATTGGATTGATCTACGGCGCCTCAGCAGGAACAGCAGCAATAGAAGAAATCGCTATGTTTTTAGGAAGTTTAGCAGGATTTCTTGTTACTTGGATATATCATGCCGCTTTTGAGTCATCTCCCAAACAGGCAACGCCAGGTAAAATGGCGCTTGGTATAAAGGTCACAGACCTTGAAGGAAGACCTGTCGGATTCGGCAAGGCAACCGGCCGGTATTTTGGAAAAATTATTTCCATACTTATTCTTTTTATTGGCTTCATCATGATTGCTTTCTCCAGGAAAAAACAAGGCTTGCATGACATGATGGCTGGGTGCCTTGTTGTGAACAAGTAACAAAATGTTTGCCACGTATTTTCTCTTAAAACCAAGCATACGCAATAAAACATAATCGGAAAAGCAATATGTATCGACTTATACCTTGCCGGCATGGCATATGTGCCTCGCCTTCCACGGCCACCACGAGTGAAATAGAAAAAAATAAATCTACTAAGGGCATTAAGGGAGTTATTCTTCTACCTGGTGGCATCGAGCATGATACCTGGGTTCAGGATGAACCATTTTTACCTGAATCAACTTCATTAGGAGATAAAGATATTGAAAATCTGCGTTGCTCAGATCCTGATAATTTTTCGTTTACGCATTACGGGCCAAAAAATCAGGATAAACCGACCAATCAGGATTTTGCATTATCAGGGCGCTTTGCGGATCAGCCTGACAGGATCGCAAGATTCTCAATTCTGGCAGACGGCATCAGTAATGGTTTTGCCTTTCCGCAAAGAGGAGCGCAATTATCTTGTTTTGCCGCATATCGTTGCCTGCAAGCGTTGTATAAGCAGCTTGTCACAACAGGTAAATCTTTAAGCAAAGAAGATGTTGAGGGCTTTAGAGTCAGCTTGGCAAAGGAAATCAATGACTCTTTTGATCGAGACAGAAAGGATCTCTTATATCTGTTTAAACACGAACATAGAGAACCATCAAATATTGCTTCAAAAGTATGGGAAAAATATTTTAAGGACGAACCGGAAAAGTGGTACGGTAATACGCTACTGATATCCTTTCTTTCTCCATTTGGCGTTTTTATAAGCTATGCCGGAGACGGTGGCATTATTTTTCTGAAAGGGCAAGAACTACCGAAAAATATTATTCGTTCCCCTGAATCTTCAGCCATAGATCGCTTCGTTACCTTGGGCGTGAAGTCTGGTAAATTTACGTCCAAGTGGATCTCTCGCGATGACGACTTCACAAGAAATGACGGCTTCATAGAAATTATATCTGTAACCGATGGTATAGACAGAACTTATCAAATGAATGAAATGGATCTCTCCAAAGCCTTTTCTTCCGAAGCCGTTCTTGGTGAACTGGTGGATCAGATAAAAAACCTGCAAGACCGGATTACGGGTGATGTTGATGTCGATAATTATTCAATTGGCCGTGTGTTCCTGCCACTTTCAGATACTCCGCATAACCGTATGACAGGAAATGCAGAACCCGCTCCCATAGTGGATCCAAAGGAAATCAAACAGCAAGAAAACCCACCCACACCCATTACTCCTCAGGACGATTCTGATTTCAATGAAGCAGAATTGTCTAAAAAAAAAGCCGCAGCATGTCGCGGCATGAAGAAAATACATCTAGCCCAAATTCTCCTGGGTGTTGCTCTGGGACTGGGCCTGAGCAACGCACTGATAATCGGGGTATCGAAAATGAACAGCGAAGTAGTAGAACAGAATCAGACGCAGGCAACATCACAGAGTCAAGTGAAGGAAATAACTCCGCCAGTAGAAACGATGACAGCGGATCAAACACCCTCAGCAGAGCAACTGGCGCAAACGAAAAAACCGCCCTCGGCGGAAATAGAACGAAGGCTTCAAGTGGAGTCGGCAATCAAATAAACGCTAAAGCGTTTATCAGCAATTTTATTGAACAGCGTGAACCTTTGAAATTTTGTGATCCTATAAGAAAAAAAACAATAATCGCAAAAGTTAATAAAATTGCTACATGTGAAATTGCTTTGAGGGAAATTGTTACCGAAAAGTTTCTGGAAGATACGATTATTAAAGCATTTGAGAACAGCCAAAATAAGAATGGAGAAAGAAAGATATGATTACTGCTCGGACCATTATAAAAGACTTATGTGGCAAGTCATTCAATGTAGAGAATTCGGTTGACGGGACAAAAGTTAAATTTCAGTTCCCGTCGAAATTTGATGGCTGGCCCAGACGAGGCGGAGAGGCGATAGTCGCCCCTATTATATGCAAACATCCACAGCAAGGCGATATTCCGTCTATTATGAAATTCTTTGACCATGTCGTGCCGGGAAGGGCCAAGCGGCAGACTTACCTTCTGAATTTTAATTTAGCAGGCACATTTGATCACTTATATGAAGCTGTTCCATACCTTTGGGTGGATAAAACCGTAGCGAGCCACCGTCTTTACGGGCATGTCGCAAAGCATGTATGTCATAACCGGCCTGGAGATGATTTTGAGCGTGTTCGTTTACACGATACGGATAATATGGACAATTTCAGCGAGAACAATCGGCGCGAGATGGCGGCCGAGCTATGTAATGCCATACTCGGCCTTGAAAAACTCAACATCGTACATACCGACCTGTCACCCAAGAATATCGTTATAGGAAAATACTCCGACAGCGAGGCGCATTGCGTGTTGATAGACTATGATGGCTTTCACAGCCCCCACGCCCCGAAAATACCGAGACAGCATAAAGGAAATTTGGTGAGAATGCTCGGCACACCCGGTTATCAACACCCAAGCCTGATGCGTCGGATCGAGCAAGATAACGGCATGGATGATGGCTTGTTTGTGGAAAATGACCGGTTTGCGCTCGGCGTGCTTTGTTTTGAATTGATGACATGGACAAAAAAAGTAGCGGACAATCTGCAATCAAGCCAGATAGGGCTCTTAAGCGAGGAAGCCTTAAAACAAGGGCGTCTTGATGTTCCCGTGGAGGTTAAGTCTGCCTGGCCGGAAGGGTTTCAACTGCTTGAAGAGGCGGTAAAAGAACCGGATACCAACTCACTGCCCGGCCCGGAAGACTGGCTGCACGTGGTGAGGCCGGAGCTTAAGCCTCAAAATCGCAAAAGCTGGAAAACGACGGTCTTTCTCAGGATATTCCGGCAACGCGGCAATCAAACACCGATTAAAAAACAACGATTACATTTTGAAAGTCAAGCCGGGCAAGGTAGCCTGGGAAAAGTTGATGCCCGCTTGTCGGATATTGCATACAGCTACAAGAATGAGAATGGCCGCTGTGTCAGCTTTAAGATTCATATTACATCGGCGGCGCCTGTCCTAATGAAACAGGATAGAAAAACAAAAAATCTCGGTGTTCGGCCGGATGCAATAGAGGTGGAACCGGAAGATCAAATTCTAACCGATGGTTGGCTGTTGGAGTTTCAAGACGCGGCCCAGGGCACTGACTGGTAAAAAGCAAAAAAATGACGCTATTCTTTATAGCTATCAGGAATTCATGGCACTGTATATCGACACTGTACGATTCGAGTTCAGTATCCACGAGGCCGGGCCAAAGCAAAATTTCCGCGGCAAAGCGAGGCGCCGCCAAAATCAATGACAAGTGTGATTGATTTTGAAACAAGGTGAAAATCATATTTTCACCATATAATGCCCTGATCTGCCTGTCGCGGTTCAAGGGTTTTCCTAAGCATAAACTGTTAATTTAAGGTGAACAAAATGACTGCATCCCGCGTAACTTCAAAAACCCCCTGGCATATCGTGCTCGTCCTTGACGACTCGGGTTCAATGTCCGGTCAGCCAAGCCGGGACTTAAATGAGGCAATAAAGGAACTCATTAGTGAGTTTGTGACCGCTTCAATGGGGACAAAGCCCTATTTTAAAGTGTCGGTAATTTCATTTGGATCGAACTATCATACCATTGTGGAGGCTGTCGCAGAGACTGCCCTTGATGAAAATGTGGTGGCGAACTTTCATGGTAACAGCGGCTCCACCAATGCCGCCGCCGCGCTGGATGAAGCAGCAAGAATTCTCAGCAATAATCCAGGGCAAAAGACAGATTTTGAACCCTTCGTATTTTTCCTGTCTGATGGTTGTCCTAACGATAATTCAGAGGCCCTTAAAGCCGCTGACAAAATAAAGAATCTGTCCCTGCCGTCCGGCACACCCAGAATTGTTACCTTGGGCTTTGGCAGCGTCGATGACAGCTTCATGAGCGGCGTTGCAAGCAATAGTGAACTTTACAAAAAGATGAATTCATCGAAAGACATTGTAAAGCTGCTACCGGCTATGGGCACAATCGGCACACAAGTCGCCAGTGGCGCCGAAGGTGTTGAAGAAGCGATCATGAAATTATAATTAGTCTGAACGGAGCAAAGCCTGAACATTGAATGCAGGCCGGATTGAGAAACAGCGTATAAATTGCTTGATCTTAATCCGGTTTGTATCAATCTGATCAGCTAATTGCTGACAGAGATATTTAGTTGGACTTGCCCATTAGCTTCTTTAAAAACAAACTTTTAATCAAAAGAGAGAAAAAAACTGACAGAACACAAAAGTTGGTATGGACCGCAGCATATTGTGTCCGTAATTTTTGAAATTCTTCAAGGTAATAATATTCATGTCTGATAAAGATAGCACAAATAGAATACAGGAAATGTATGATCGTGTGTCCAATATAAAAAATGTGGTTAAAAATCCTGTAAACGAAAAAGATGCGGCTATATCTACTAAAAATATAGAACAAGAAAATATTACTTATGCAGGCTTTTGGAAAAGATTCGCGGCGGCTTTTATTGACTATTCTATAACAATTCTCCTAAGCTTAGTAATTGGGGTTATTATTGGGATTATCTATATAGGTAGCGCAGAAGAGGCTAAAATCATGGGAAATATCGCGGGAGTAATTACTTTCTGGATATATTATGCTGCCTTTGAATCCTCTTCCAAACAGGCAACACTGGGAAAAATGGCGCTTGGGATAAAGGTCACGGACCTGAACGGGAAACCTGTTGGATTCGGCAGAGCAACCGGCCGGTATGTTGGAAGAGCTATTTCAATACTTATCCTTTTTATTGGATGTATTATGATTGCTTTTACTCAAAAGAAACAAGGTTTACATGATATTATGGCTGGATGTCTTGTCATAAATAAGTAGAAATGACTGATATAAATATTAACTCAAACAACAGAATGTATAGAAATGAGGAAAGAGACAGGTAAAGAAACATGTCTGACGAAGATAGCAAGAAAAGAATACAGGAAATGTATGATCGCGTAGCTAATATAAATAAATTAGTTAAAACACCCGCAAAGAAAAGAGATGAAACTACTCATTCAAATACTGAGTCATCCGGCAAGGATAAATCTGCTGATATTGAAAAAATAAAAAAAGGTAAAACCGGCAAGACTAAAAAAACCCGGAAATCAGATGCTTCTATCAGAAGAATGTCACGCACATCGTCGTCTAATACTAAAAAAAAGAAAAAAAGAAAATCTCGGCGATCCAAGTCTTCTGTTAAAAAAACACCTCACATATATTATAGTAAGAATATAATAGATGAAGTAATTTATTTTTTCGAAAATAATTCGAATTTTTTAATTTTTGTGTATTTTCTTGGATCGTATTCTTTTTTTATTTGTCTAACTATAGAAAAAGTAGCCACATCAAGCACGATAGTAAATAAATCTGACATTAATTCAGATATACTCGTTAAACCATTTATTTTTAGTTTAATTTATGGTATTTTAATTTACTTTGTTGCATTAGATAATGAAGTTAGAAAAAGAGAATGGATCTGGTTTCATTGGTTAATATCAATAATTACCTCTATTGCCAGTTTTATTATTGTCTGGAAATCTTCGTTTAATTCTTCTTTTATTGGCCAAATATTGCTTATCATATTTAGTATTGGTCCTATTTTTGGCGCTGTCACAATATCAATAAATAAAGAAAATAAAATTGCCGAATTTTGTTTTTTATATTATTTTCTTTCTATTCCTATGCTAATTTGTATCATAACTCTTTCAACTATACTTGATTTTTCTTTTGATTTTATGTTTTTTTTCTTTCTCCTTAAATCAATGGTGGGAGCTTTACTAGCTTCTATGTCTTGGCCAATAGGAATTTTTACTTTTATTATATTGGGATTATTTCATTCTTTTTCAATTAGTACTTTAATTGGAAGCCTTTATTTAACCGCGATACCTGCCGTCCTTCTGACGTTTATAATAATTTTCTTTTATGAGGGCCGCGGCCAGTAAAAATCTTTTGAAAGATAGTATTTATGTTCAATAACGATAGCACGAAAAGAATACAGGCCATGTATGATCGCGTATCCAATATAGATAAAATAGTCAAGATACCTGCGCCCGTAAAAGATGAAGTTATATATCCAAGAGCCATATCATCCGGCAAAAATAAATCCGGCAAGAATAACAAGACTAGACTGACTGAAAGCGAACGATACCGAATTTATGAGCTAAAAAAAGCTGGTCATAGCCAGAGAGAGATTGCCGCTATAATGGGTAGATCTCCAGCAACTATCAACCGGGCGCTCAAGCGAAATTCTAACCAATCTGACTTTTGGATTTTTGTTATCATTATATTATTTAGTTTCCTTTTAGCGCTTTTTTTGAATAGTCCAGACTCATAGTTAATCTTTGTATGTAAAGTTATTCGGCATTTTATTAATTTTTTTAAGAGCGTACAGAGACTTTATTATGGAAGGCGTTATTCAGTTATTTATTTTTATTATTATCGCTATAATCGGCTCGATTAGAGGGCATGGAGGAAAACCCTTTCTGTTAATACTAGCTTATTGGATTTTAGCCTGGTTAACATTATTGATTGGAGTTTCACCATCTGATATTGATCTTTTTATCGATCTTTTGATTTTAGGAGGCTTACTTTATTTTGTAATCAAGAAAGCCTAACATAGAAATCAGTTTTTAAGTTTGAAGGCGCTTAACATCTAATAAATATTATTAAAACGAGTATGCGAGCTTTGATTATGATTAAAAGTTTCTAACTATGCGTATTTTGCTATTTATATTTAGTGTATTTTTTTTCTCATGATTTGGATCGACTATGGAATTTACGCGGCCATCGCTGTAGTGACTATTATAGAAACAATATTGGCGGCATTATACCTGGCATTAGCTAAGGATAATGATGCTGTAAGAATCAGCCTTCTAGGCGAGTTTGGCTTTCTAGTTATACGAAAAATCAGACAACTGATATTCAGAAAGTAAAATTGTTTTTCCGTTGGCGAACCGCGTCTCTGAATAATTATTATTGATGGCTTTTTTCGATGCAGTATGCCGACACAAGCGAGAATATTCAGGCGTTTGTTCCCAGACTCTATGTCGGGGCTTTTTTGGCGCCTGGATTGCTGCGATTGTTTTAATAATCCAGGAGGTAAATAAAATGGCGTATGCGGTAACAGTAATGGTCGTGGATAGAAGATCGCGTAAGGGCTTGTCGGGGCACCGGGTAAAGTGCTATGGCGGCCGTGAAACCAGAACTGACTCATCAGGTATGGCAACAGTGGTTTCCAATTCTTCCAACGTCACGGTTTATGTCAATGGCTTTGAGGTGTATTCCGGTAGCGCGTCCCGCGCCCCGAATCCGATAATTTACGAGAAGTCGTAATTGGGTAAATTGACCTGTATTACGGCGGTAGTATTGGTTCAGTCGTTTAACGTATCATCTGAGAGGTGATAGAAAAATGGGTCTGCCTCTCTATAACTTGCGAGATGAATGATTCGATAAAAGAAATAACAGGAGTAAATACCATGAAAGACATGATTAAACAGCGTGACGTGGGTGAGATTTTTCGCGACACTTTGAGAAGTGGCGGCAAGGGGCCGGCAATGGTAGTATTGCCAACAGGCCACTTCCGCATGGGAGATTTATCTGGTGATTTTCCGTTTACGAAGCATCGTGGACAGCCTGAACAGCCTGTGCGGACCGTGACTATACATCACTCGATTGCAATGGGTAAGTACCCGGTGACCTTCAAAGATTACAAACGGTTTGTCTCGGCGACCAACGCGGACAAACCGAGTGATAACGGCTGGGGTCGCGGCATGAGACCCGTTATTAATGTGAGCCAAGAGGATGCTAAAGCCTATGCAGGCTGGCTGAGCGAACAAACGGGTAAACGCTACCGCCTGCCGAGTGAGGCGGAATGGGAGTACGCGGCGCGGGCGGGCACGACCACCAAATACAGTTGGGGTGATGAGGCGGACCGCAACCATGCCCACTGCCTTTACTCCTTATGGACAGATCGCAAAACAGCTCCGGTGGGTAGTTTTCCAGCCAATCCCTTTGGATTGTACGACATGATCGGCAATGTTTCTGAGTGGGTGGAGGACTTCTGGCATAAAAACTACAAGGGCGCACCAACGGATGGCAGTGCTTGGATAACGGACTACGATGGGGAAGCAGAGGCTGTTTTACGCGGTGGTTGCTATTGTACTGTCCCGTCTGCGGCGAGCTCTGCGTTCCGTATCAGCAGTACGCCGTCGGAGCGCGCCAGCACTTTCGGCTTTCGGCTGGTCCAGGATATAACCCCTTGATGCTTAACCCTTATTCCCTTGATCCGCCCACCTGCCTGTCAGTTGCCAAGCCGGTAGCAGTCAGGCAGGCGCAGACTGACACAACATTTTTTACAGCGACAAGCGCCGCTGCTTCTTTGGCATAAATATATCACCAAGTGCTATACTTTGCGGCAGCACCATGCGTATTTTCAAAACCAGGTGGGTCCATCGCTGGGCCACCAGGGAAGGGCTAAGTGATGCCAGTCTTAAAGCGGCGGTTGATGAGATGCAGCGCGGCCTGATCGATGCTGATCTGGGCGGAGGTATTTTTAAGAAACGTGTGGCGCTGCCGGGAAGGCAAGCGCGGCAGTGTGCGAGTGCTACTCGCGTTCAAGCAGGGCCATTATGTATTCTTTGTTTTCGGCTTTGCCAAGCGTGCGCGCGCCAACATTTCCGGCGCCGGGTTGAAGGCGTTGCGGCGATTGGCCGATGAATTGCTCAATTATGGAAAGGCACAGATCAACAAGGCGCTTGGCGCAAAAGAACTGATCGAGGTATTAACAGATGAGTAACAAGACCATCCTGAATGCCATGCACGAGACGGCGCAGGGTTTGCATAAGGCGGGCGCTATGGACGCGACCACACTGCGCGAGTTTGATGCTTTGTGTCTGCCGCCTGTAAAGCATTACAGCACCCGGCAGATCAAGACACTGCGGCTGCGCTGCAAAGCGTTTCAACGGCCTGCGCGTCGATCCAGATCAGTACTTTGGGATTCGGCTCGGCCTTCCACAGTTCGGAAATGACGTTGGTGTCAAGGACGATCATTCAAAGCTGATCGATTCGGCCGGCGCTTTGTCGCGGAGTCGGTCGAAGTGTCTGGCTTCAGCATCGCTCAGCCCCCCCGCCTCGCGGGCAATGGACGCCAGCAGGGAACCGAGCTTAACACGCTCGGGCGGCCGGGTCGCAGCTTCCAGGATGGCGCGGATTTCAGCCTCGGTGCTGCGCCCATGATGAGCGGCGCGTACGCGCAGCGCACGATGCACCTCATCAGATAGATTTCTAACGGTAACGCTGGCCATGATGGCCTCCTTTTATCGTCGATTGCATTGATTGCAACATAATAGAATGATCGCAATTATCGCGCAATGGCTTGCGCGGCGGTTTCACAGTAATACGGGTAACGTATGCAATCCCCGCATGGACAGTGGTGTAGAGGGAACGCGCTTTTAGAGCGTTCCAGGTCTGATTCCCGTGGCGCCGCCGTCCTTTGCCAACACAGCGCTATGCGCCTTCTCAATCTCTGGCAAGGAGAGCCATAAGGGCGCTTTCACCGTTTAGCCAATTCAGTCAGCGTCTCGCCGTGTGTTTCCAGGGTTTCCTGGATCTATTTATCCGTGTCATTATGCATCTTTATCTTCATAACCCTTGAGCTGTTAAAACTCCTGAATATCCATCAGTAGAAGCCTATCGCGACTGTGGCTGGCTATTATCCCGGGCGATCGCACAGCCTTATCATTGTATTTGTCAACTTCTTCAGGCATCTTTCTCAATTCTTCCCGCCGCGCGGCAAGGGTAAATGGCTCCCCGCCCGGTGGCCTCATTTTTTCTGGATGTGGAAAGTGAGTTTTCAACTTAGCCGGCAAAACTTTGTGATTGTCGCTCTAGGGCCTGTTTACACTATGTTGGCCGTCCTGTTCTGTCCCAAACTGCGCCAATCAAGGCGCGCGGAGCGTAGTTTGGTCACTCCAAATGAGCGACCTGCCTGCAGCAGGCAGGCAAGCAACGCCGAGTGGCGCAGTTTGGGACACAACCCGAAGGGCTTGGCCTGTTTTGCGCCCCAGCTTCGTTGCCTGCCTGCTGCAGGCAGGTCAGTCGCTTGAGTAGCGCAACTACACTGCGCTTCTTCCGCCTTGCTGGCGCGCAAAACAGACTCAAGCAGGACGGCCAACATAGTGTAAACAGGCCCTAGAACACGAGCCATTCTGAGGCGGCGGGTAGCCAGCATCAGTGCCCTGTGATAGTCCAGATTTCAATAGGTCGGCTGTTGACTTTCAATTGGTCGAAGATATACTTTCAATCAGTCGGATTTTAGCAGGCTGATTTATGTATCATCGTTTCGTCAAATCCAGGATTCAAGCGGCGCTGACCGATACGCGCGTGGTGCTGATATCAGGCCCCAGACAGGCCGGCAAGACGACGCTGGCGCAAGACATCGTCGCCGATAAGCTGCCGTTTTTCACTCTTGATGATCGGAATACTCTCGCCGCCGCAAGCGATGATCCCGTGGGGTTTCTGCGTGGTTGCGGGCGGGCTGTCATTGATGAAATACAGCGCGCGCCTGAACTGTTGTTATCCATTAAGGCCGAGGTGGACCGGGACAAGCGCCCGGGGCGGTTCCTCCTGACCGGCTCGGCCAACCTTATGACGGTTCCCAGGGTTGCGGATTCTCTGGCAGGTAGAATGGAGGTCATAACACTGCTGCCGCTCTCGCGCGCAGAGATCGAGGGGACCAAATCGACATTTCTGGACAACGCCTTCAGCGGCGTGGCGCCCACGCTCGGGACGGCCATGCTTGGCGATGATCTGGTAGAGATGGTTCTGGCGGGAGGTTATCCCGAGGCCCTGACCAGAAAAAACCGCGCGCGCCGGCAGGACTGGTACAGCGCCTACGTGGACGCCATTGTGCAGCGTGACATCCGTGACATCTCCCGGATTGAGCAAATCGCCCTTATGCCAAAGCTGCTCAAGCTATTGGCAGAGCATTGCGGCCAGCTTGTTAATTACTCCGGTATCGGCAGCGGGATAAACCTCAACCATGTGACGACACGGAAATATCTGCACGCTTTTGAAACTCTGTTCATTGCGCAGCCTCTTCAGCCCTGGTTCACCAATAAGCTGAAACGCCTGACGAAATCACCCAAACTGCATTTTTTTGACGCCGGTTTGCTGGCCTCCCTGCGTGACCTCTCACCGGCCGTGGCGCGCAGGGACAGAGCGTCCTTCGGCGCGGTTTTGGAGACCTTCGTCTTCAGTGAATTGCAGAAAATCGCGGCCTGGAGCGAATCGAGATGCGCTTTTTCGCATTTCAGAGACAAGGACAAAAACGAAGTCGATATCGTTGTGGAGAACCGGCGAGGGGACGTTATCGGCGTAGAAGTGAAGTCATCGGCGACCGTATCGCCCGGGGATTTTTCAGGATTACGCAAGCTCGCGGCGGCCTGCGGGGAGCGCTTCGTTCAGGGCCTTGTCCTCTACGATCACGAGCAGGTTGTGCCCTTCGCCGAGAATATGTACGCCGCCCCTGTGTCGTGTTTGTGGTCGTCGTCAAAAGGTCAGGTGGTGTGAGGAAGGTGCGGTGGGCGCCGGAAAGAAGGGGCAAGAGTGGCGGGGTTCGTGTTATCTATTATTGGGGCTCTTTTGAGTTCCGAGTGGGTTAAGCCGCATGTGGATTGAGTGTGCAGAAAATGGCATGAGTCTGTCTGCGGCAGGCAGGCCGGAATGATGTAAAGCCGGAACGACACCCCATCGTCATTCCAGCGAAAGCTGGAATCCAGTGGTTGATACAATACATTCCCGCATAAGCGGGAATGACCATCTGAATACCTCATTCCAACCGACTCCGCTGAGTTACCTGCCACCCCGCTACCTGCCTGCAGCAGGCAGGCCTGCCTCCGGCAGGCGTGGATTCCAGCTTTCGCTGGAATGACGAAACTGTTGTCATTTTGGCCTACCTGCTGCCCGCAGGCCGTCTCCGTTCTGTCCTGGTCATCAATTAAGCCAGAATTATTGCATTACCCACTCGGATTTTAAAAGAGGCATTATTGGAAAAAGCCGGATCACGAAATCTGGATGCTTACGATTTATAGGAAATCTGAACGTTCCACTATTTCCGGTCAGAGACTAAAACAAATTGCGGAGGCAATCGATCATGAGTAATAGAGATATTGGCGCTGAAATCCTGGACGGCATCCATGAAATCAAACGGTATAAGAAGGGCGAAGTCAGCTTGAAAGTCGCCGAGCTTTCCGAACCTTCGCCTCCGCAGGTCATTCGTTCCAGGTTAAAAATGTCTCAATCCGCTTTTGCTGGTCTGCTTGGCGTCAGTACGCGAACGCTTCAAGACTGGGAACAGGGACGCAGAGCGCCTCGGGGGCCAGCCATAGCGCTGCTGCGCATCGCAGAGCAGCACCCTGAAGTTTTTGTGCGGCTAAATTAAGCGCGCAAGCAGTTTAGCCGGAAAGGAGGTATTGGGGTTGGCAAGTAAAGGCCTGCCTGCGGCAGGCAGGCTCGATTATTCTCATGTCTATTGAACCCGCACACCGTGTTTTGCCGATTTTAACATCTCGTATTCTCCAATTTCAGCGCGAAGCTCAGCCATGAGACTTTGCAACTGTCCTGTGCCACTGCTTGCTGTTTATCACTTGTATCACGTCAATCTCTTAAATTCACGATAAAGCCGGTTCTCGCGTCAGATTCAGGCGGCATCACTAATGGTCACGCTGATACGCTTCCCGACTGCCGCGAGCATCTTGACCAGGCGATCTACTGTGCATTTTTCAATCCGACCCTTGATCACCTCATTCAAGCGCGCCGGGGTAGTGTGCATGCGTTTGGCCATTGCATACTGGCTAAGGCCGCTGTCGCGCCAGATTTGCGTGATTTCAGCCATGAGTTCGGCTCGCAGGCGCAGATTTTCCACATCCGGCAGATCGAGTTCTTCAAACACATTTTTGCCGGCAGGTGTAACGTGCATCGTGGTCATTTTTTTATCCTCTGTTTCAATACAGCGCGTAAACGCGACTTTGCTAAATCTATATCTTTTTTGCTTGTTTTCTGTGTCTTCTTTTGGAATGCGTGCAAAATATATACGCCCTCTTCGAAAGCGGCGATATATATAATTCTGAACTGACCAGTAGCTTTGACACGTAATTCTTTAACCCCTGTGCCGATACTGGACATTGGTTTCCAGTCTGTAGGTTCCATGCCCTGTTGTATCAAATATAGTTCGTAACCTACCGGCTTTCTGGCGACAGCCGGGAAGCGTAATATGGCTTGTCTGGCCGAACCTAGCCAGATTAAATCTTTCATCGACAAATATTATCAAATTATGGAATAGAAAATAATATTTGCAATTGCAATTTAAGCACTGAGAGCGGCCCGCCTGCCACAGGCAGGCCCATACCCTACCATTCGCCCCGTTACTTACAACCAGATCAGCAATAACTTACTCCCTTGCCTCCCGATAGGCCAGCCGGTACAGGGCCGGCAATACCAGCAGGGTCAGTATGGTTGAGGAGATGATCCCGCCGATGACGACCGTGGCCAGTGGCCGTTGTACTTCTGCGCCGGTGCCGACGTTGAGGGCCATCGGGATGAAGCCGAGGCTTGCGACCAGCGCGGTCATCAGGATCGGTCTTAGCCGTATCAGGGCGCCTTCAATGATCGCCTGTTCCAGCGCCTGTCCCCGTTCTCGCAGGTCGCGGATGAATGACAACATGACAACGCCGTTTAATACGGCAATCCCGGACAGGGCGATAAAGCCGACGGCGGCCGAGATCGACAACGGCATGTCTCTAAGCGCCAGCGCCGCAATGCCGCCGGTCAGCGCCAGCGGCACCCCGGTAAAGACCAGCAGGGCGTCTTTGAAGGAGTTAAAGGCAATAAACAGCAGGCCGAAGATCAGTAATAAGGTAAGCGGCACGATCAGCGACAGCCGTTTTGTCGCGGAGATCAGTTGTTCAAAGGTGCCGCCATAGTCCAGCCAGTAGCCATCCGGCAGTTGTATGTTGTCCGCGATGGCCCGCTGCGCGTCTTGCACGAATGAACCCAGATCCCGCTCGGGCACGTTGGCGGTCACGAAGATACGGCGCTTGCCGTTTTCGCGGCTGATCTGGTTCGGGCCGGTTACGAAGCTGATCCCGGCCACTTCGCCGAGCGGGATCGAATGGGCGCCGGCGGCGCCCGCTGTCCTGCCGGCCGGCAGTTCAATCCTCAAACGGGACAGGGCGTCGATGTCATTACGCAGGGCCTCGGGCAGGCGCACGACCAGGTCAAAGCGCCGGTCGCCTTCAAACAGTTGCCCGGCAATTTCGCCGGCCAGGGCGATGCGCAGGGTGTCGTGCACATCCGCCACCGCCAGGCCATAATAGGAAAGCCGCTCCCGATCCGGTGTTACCGTGAGCACGGGCAGACCCGTGACCTGTTCGGTCCTGACATCACTGGCGCCGGGAATGCGATTGACAACGGCCTCGATCTGTTCGGCGGACTCGGTGAGCAATGTCAGGTCATCGCCGTAAATCTTGATGGCCAGGTCAGAACGCACCCCGGAGATCAGTTCGTTGAAGCGCATCCTGATCGGCTGGGTCAGTTCATAACGGTTGCCGGGCAGATCGGTGATCACTTCCTGTAATTCCCGGTTCAGATCGGTCACGCTTTTGTTTGGATCTGGCCAGGCGTCGCGGTCTTTCAACATGACGAAGGTGTCGGCGACGCTGGGCGGCATCGGATCGGTGGCGATATCCGGCGTGCCGATCTTGCTGAACACATGGGAGACCTCGGGCAGGATTTTTACTCTGGATTCCAGTATGGTTTGCATTTCTATGGCCTGGGTCAGGCCGGTGCCGGGAATGCGCAGGGCATGCAGGGCGATATCGCCTTCATCCAGGTTGGGCACGAACTCATAGCCCATGCGGCCGGCCTGGATGCCCGCCAGCAGGACCAGGCAGGCCGCTGCGGTAATCACGGCCCAGCGCAGCTTCAGGGCGCCGTCGAGCAGGGGTTTGTAGCTCGTGGTGGCCAGGCGCATCAGCAGATTCGGCCTTTCCGAAACCCGGCCCCGGACGAACAGGGCGACGGCGGCCGGGATGACCGTGAGCGACAGGATCAAGGCGGACAATAAGGCGGTCACGACGGTAAAGGCCATGGGGTGAAACATTTTTCCCTCGACCCCGGTCAAGGCAAAGATCGGGATATAAACGATGGTGATAATGATCACGCCGAATACGCTTGGGCGGATGACTTCCAGCGTGCCCCGATGCACGATTTGCAGGCGTGTTTTCAGGTCCGGCAGGGTCGCGTGCTCTTTTTGATAGAGCGCGAGCCGGCGCAGGCAATTTTCAACGATGATGACGGCGCCGTCCACGATCAGGCCGAAGTCAATCGCGCCCAGGCTCATCAGGTTGCCGGACACCTTTGACTCAACCATGCCGGTTATGGTCATCAGCATCGCCAGCGGGATCACCAGCGCGGTGATCAAGGCCGCCCGCCAGTTGCCGAGCAGCAGGAACAGCACCACGATGACCAGCAAGGCCCCTTCAAGCAGATTGTTTTTAACGGTGTTTATGGTCTTGTCAACCAGCGCCGTGCGGTCATAAACGGGATTGATCTCCACGCCCGCCGGCAGCGAGGGCTTGATCTGTTCAATCTTTGCGGCCGCGGCCCGCGCCACTTGCCGGCTGTTTTCACCGATCAACATGAAGACCGTGCCGAGCACGACTTCCTTGCCATTCTGGGTCGCGGCGCCGGTGCGTAATTCACTGCCGGGTTTGACCTCGGCGATGTCGCGTATTTTTAACGGGGTATTTTCCCTTAATGCGACCGTCAGGTTGCGGATGTCTTCGATGTTAGCGACCTGTCCCGGCGAGCGGATCAGATATTGTCCGCCCGAGCGTTCAATATAGCCCGCGCCGGTATTAATATTGTTGCGTTTGAGCGTGTTGATAATGTCCTTGAGGCCCAGATCATAGGCCAGCAGTTGTCCCATATCCGGCAGGATATGAAACTGTTTGGTATAGCCGCCCACCGTGTTGACTTCAATGACACCGGGCGTCTGCCTCAATTGCGGGCGCACGATCCAGTCATGCACCGTGCGCAGAAACATGGCGTCATGGCCGGCCTCTTCAGTGCTGGAGACGTTATACATGAAGATTTCACCCAGGCCGGTGGCAATGGGGCCAAGCGCCGGATTGATATTGTCCGGCAGCGTGTTTTTAACCTCGGTAAGCCGCTCATTGATCAGTTGCCGCGCCAGATAAATATCGGTGCCGTCCTTAAAGACGATCGTGACCTGGGACAGGCCATAACGGGAGATGGAGCGGGTGTAGTCCAGAAACGGCAGGCCCGCCATGCTGGTTTCAATCGGGAAGGTGATGCGCTGTTCCGTTTCCAGCGGCGAATAGCCGGCGGCCTCGGTGTTGATCTGCACCTGCACATTGGTGATGTCGGGCACGGCGTCAATGGGCAGCTTGTTGAAGTTGTAAATCCCCAGCCCGGCCAGCGCCAGCGCCAGCATCAACATCAGCCAGCGTTGGCTCAGGGATAAATGAACGATTGCGTCAAACATGTCGCCAACCCTCAATGATCATGACTGGCGCCGGACTTTTCAATGTCGGCCTTGATCAGATAGCTGTTGCCAACCACATATTCGGTGCCCGGTTTGAGTCCGCCCGTGACCTCCACCAGGTCCGCGTCGGCCTCGCCGAGCTCCAGCATGCGCACTTCATACTGCTCGCCGAAGCGGGCAAACACCACGTCAAAATCCCTGAAAGCCTGGATCGCGTCTCTGGCAACGGCCAGTTCAACCTCGCGTTCGCCAATGGTGATCGTGCCAAACACGGTTTCGCCCGGCAGCAGGGCCGCATCGTCATTGTTGATCCGGGCGATGGCCTTCATGCTCTGGCTGAGGGCCGAGGCGATAGGCCAGAGTTTTTCGATCTGTCCGCTGAGCGGTTTGCCGCCGAGCGTCATAAGCTCGACGGTCTGGCCGGGTTTGACCCGGCCGGCATCCTTGCTGAAAATAGTCAGTTCGATCCAGAGTTCGCTGAGATCGGTGATCTCGTATAACACCTCGCCCGCGGTGCTCTCGCCGGTCTGGACATGGCGCTCGGTTATCACCCCGTCGATCGGGGCCCGCACCGTATAATTTTGCAGGCTTTGATTATTCCGCACGGTCAACAGCCTTTCCCCCTGTTTGACGCTATCCCCCAGTTGCTTGAGGCTGGCCCGCACCACGCCCGGATAGGGCGCGCGCACGCGCGATTGGCGGTTCGGGTCTATCCGCAAGCGGCCGTTGACGTGGAGATAAGACTGAATTGTGCCGGGGCCGGCCGTGGTGGTGCTGATCCCGCTGATCCTTGCCAGCGAATCCGGGATGCGGGTGCGTCCTTCATGGCTTTCATAAGACCAGTTGTAGGTCTCGCCGCCGTAACGGGCCTCCACGCCCACGTCAAAGGAATGGGGTTCGGTGACAATGCCCTCGCCGCGCAGATAATCGCCCTCGGCCTTGAAGCTGAAATTATCCTGATCACCGCCCAGCCTTGAGAGCGTGATGGACAAGGCGACCTGCCCAGGGTCAAGCGGCCGGCCGCCTTCGTAGGCATAGACGCGAAATTCGGGCGGTATGCCCGCCTCAAAGATGGTGATCTCCAGCGCAAAGTCGCCCTGTTCCAGCAGTCTGCCGCCGTAGGCCCCGCGCTGGTAGTCTTCTTCGGCCTGGTCGGCCTCCGCGTGTCCGTCATGGCCGTGCCCATGCCCATTGTCATGCCCGGCGACATGGTCATGGCGCATGGCGCCGGCGCCGAGCAGCCATCTGCCCGCCACGATGGTCAGGATCACGATTATGGCTATGATCACTATATTACGGGTCATTGTGTTGCTCCTGTGAGTGTGGGCGCGCCGGTCAGGCGATCAATTTCGAGTTGCAGGCGATGGAAGTCATAGACGGATTCCAGTAATTGTTGCCGCGAATGCAGCCGCTTGCGTTGCGCCTCCACCAGTTCAAGCAGGGACAGGCGGCCCCTGTCATACAGTTTTTCGTATTCCTTAACGGTGCGCTCCGCGGCCGGTATGATGCGCTGTTCCAGCCGTCCGGCCGCGGTCCTGCTGTGCAGCAGTTCCTGATAGAGCGCATACAGCGTGGCATACAGTTCCGTGCGTTTCTGTTCCAGCGCCAGCGGGTCGATCTGGCTCAATAATTGGGCCTCTTCAATGCCCGGCGCGGCGCGTTTGGCGCTGCCGAGCGGCAGGGTGGCGGAGAGCACGAAACCAATATCGTTGGACTCGCCCAGAAAACGCAGGCCGCCGTTGATCTCGATATCCGGTTTGCGCTTGATCCCGGCCAGCCTGAGACGGGCCTCGGCCAGGCGTTGTTGGGTATTAAAGCGGATCAGATCCGGGTTCCGCTCCAACAGCCCGGCATAGGCCCGGAATGCCAGCGGCCGGGAGAGCGTGTAAATATCCGCCTGTGCCTCTGTAAAGTCCGCCTCCGGGTCATTCCATAACGCCGACAGCAGCACTTTTGAGCTTGCCAGTTCGTGCTCGGCGTCTTCCAGTTCCAGTTCCTGTTGCGCGAGGTCGATGTCAACCCGGAACCTTTGCGCCAGCGGCGCGACCCCGGCCTTGATCCGGCTTTCCACGATCACGCCGGTTTTGCGGGTCTGTTCGACGGCGTCGGTGGCGATGAGCAGCCGTTCCTGATCAAATACAACCCGCAGGAAGCGGCGGGCGGCCTCCGCCAGCAGATCAAGCCGCAGGGCGGCCTGCCGGTCCCGCGACAGATACGATTCATGCAAGGCGACATCGGCGCGCCGGGCGGATTTATTGCCAAGCTCAAGCACTCTGGCAAGGCTCAGGGTGGTTTCCGCGTTTCGCAGCCAGCGCGCCTCGCCGCTGCCGCCGAAATTCTGTGCCTCGATTCTTATTTTGTCCGCGGGTTTTTGCGCGGCAATCTTGATCCTGGCGGCGATGGCCCTGGCCTCATAGTCCGCGATTTTTAATTGCGGGTGATTTTCAAGCACCTTGACGAGGACCTGATCCAGGCTGATGCTTTTCCCGGCCGCGGGGGCGCTGATTGCCAGCCACAGCAGGACGATACGGATTAATGCGTTCACGATAGCTTAACTCTCCCGGTCTTTTGGCCATAGTAATGGCCTGTTTCATGCGCTTATAAACAGCGCATGGCGGACGGCTTCGATCGAAGCCGTAAATCTGTGCTGAGAGAGTTAGCGCGGGGGCGCGCGGGTTGGCGGGTGTGGCTGAAAACAGCCCGGACGGGGTTCGGGTGTGGATTTACAATGACGCCGGAAATGCGCGGCCAGCGCGAATAATGAGACGCTGGCGAAGACGAAGAAGACGGCGAATTTCAGCAGGTTGTCGATCGGTTTGGCGGCCGTATAGAAGTCGGCGTCCAGTTCCACGGTATCGACCGGGGCCGTGAGTTCCTCGAAATCAAGGATCAGTTTATTGTGATAATCAACGACGTGTTCGTGCTCATCGGTGGCCGCGTCCGCGGCATGATGAACATGAATCTGAAGCGGGAACAAGACCTGGGCAAACAAAACAAGTAACAGCAGCCAGGCTAGCGGCTTCCTGTTCATGGACTGTGTTATCCCGTGATTCATGGTATCTGCTTGCGGCGGTCTTGCTCTATTTATATACGATATTCAGGGCTAAAGGATTCAGAATTTCGATAATAGTTCAGAATTTTCGATGATAGAACCCGCTAAACCTTGAAGTCAAGCTAAATCTTTGGGGGATAAAATTCCGGCCGCCCGGCCGGCGAAGCGGGCACGCCAAACAAAGCCAGGATGCGTTAATGAGTGCGCCGTCTGACCAGTTTCCCTGGTTGTGGGCGCAGGGTCACCTTATCTAAATTGCTAACATAGCGGGCGATATGAGCGATACTAACGATACCGTGGCCAGGATAACTGACACTTTAATTTTAGATGAGGTGACCCTGGGCCACAACGCATCCCGGCTGCGCCTGGCGGGCCGTTTTGTTATGCTGTGGCCAGCGCTTTTATAAGAGGCAATGGTTTAGTGAGCAAAAAATTGCCATTGGGGCCGCTGATGTGTGATCTGGCCGGCCTTGAATTGACGCCCGCCGAGGCCGAGCGGTTGCTGCATCCGCATGTCGGCGGGGTTATCCTGTTCAGCCGCAACTATGAATCGCCCGAACAGATCGCGGCGCTGACCCGGCGCATTCATGCCCTCAGACAACCCGGCCTGCTGATCGCCGTGGATCATGAGGGCGGCCGCGTGCAACGCTTTCAGCGGGGCTTTACCCGCCTGCCCGCCTGCGCCTCGATCGGCGAATGCAAGCCGGAGCAGGCATTGATACTGGCGGAGCAGTGCGGCTGGCTCATGGCGGCCGAGTTACTGGCCGTCGGGGTTGACCTGAGTTTTGCGCCGGTGCTGGATCTCGGCGGCCGGGTCAGCCGGGTTATCGGCCGGCGCGCGTTTCATGCCGAACCCGGGCGGGTCCTGCAACTGGCCAGGGCTTATGTGCGGGGCATGAAAGAGGCGGGCATGGCCGCAGTGGGCAAGCATTTCCCGGGGCATGGTTCCGTCGCCGCCGACTCGCATACCGCGATCCCCCGTGATCGGCGCCGTTATGCCGATATAGCGATGCGGGATCTGGTGCCGTTCGAGCGCATGATCCAGGCGGGCCTGCCGGGCCTGATGCCGGCCCATGTGATTTATCCCGAGATCGATTCAAAACCGGCCGGTTTTTCCGCCGTCTGGCTGAAACAGATATTACGCGCGCAACTCGGATTTCAGGGGGCAATATTCAGCGATGATTTAAGCATGGCCGGGGCCGGGGTCATGGGCGATTATCCCGCGCGGGCCGAGGCCGCCCTGGCCGGGGGTTGCGATATGGTGCTGGCGTGTAATAATCCCGCGGGCGCCACGGCCATTCTTGAGCGGGCAAGGATCAGCGGCAATATTGAATCCCGCGCGCGCCTGATCCGCATGCACGGTCAATTTGGAACCGATTTGAACGCGCTGCAACGAACGCCACGCTGGCGGCAATGCCGGGCGGCGCTGGCCGAACTGGATAAACTGGACAAAGAACCGGAGCTTGACCTCGATGATGACCTTATTTGACAAACTAAATTTGAAGACGCCTTTTCCCCGGCATGACCAAACCTTTACCGCGCGTGGCGCCTCGGGCCTGCCCGCGCCGCGCCGGGTCAGAACCTTGTTGCTGGCCGCGCTGTTTGGTCTCTCTGCCGTCGGCGGCCCGGTTCAGGCCGAGCCGTTCGTCTCGGCAGAGTGCGAACCCCTGCTGGAAGACCATTCCGTGAGCGCGGATATCCCCTATGCCAAGGGCCTGTTGTGGAAGATCAGCAAGGCCGGCAAGGACAGCTACCTGTTCGGCACCATGCACGTATCCGACACCGAAATCACCACCCTGCCCGCGCCGGTGGACCGGGCGCTGCGCGAATCCGGGCAGTTTGTGATGGAGGCCCTGCCGGAGCCGGCGCAAATCCTGCAACTCCAGGGCATGATGTTTTTTGCGGACGGTGACCAACTCTCCAATCATATCGCTCAGCCAATCTTTGCCAGGGCAACGGAAATACTGGGCGCGTATCAACTGCCCCCGCAGGCCGTTGCCATCCTCAAGCCCTGGGCCGCATTTTTAACCATGAGCTATCCGCTGGGCCAGGGCGAGCCCCAGGATCTGGTGTTGTTGTCGAAGGCAAAAGAGAATGGCGCCGAGGTGGCCGGGCTTGAAACCCTCATGGAGCAGGCCAGCCTGTTTGACCGCCTGACAATGGCCGAACAGGTGAAATTATTGGTCGATACCGTATGCCACTACGATCTCGTCCAGGAGAATTTTACCATGCTCAAATCACTTTACCTGAAGCAGGATCTGGGCAACATGCACCGCTATTCACGGTTTTATACAGCCAGGGGTGAAGCGATTTACAAAAAGGTCATGCAGGCATTGCTTGCCGACAGAAATATCACGATGGTGGAGCGCATGCAGCCCATGCTGACCCGGGGCAAGGCCTTTATTGCGATCGGCGCCCTGCATTTGACGGGCGCGGAGGGCGTGCTGGCCCTGCTGGAAAAACAGGGCTACCGGCTGCAAGCGGTTTTTTAATCTTACATGGAATAGCGTTACCACGCATCGACAATATGTTTGAGGATGTCGATGCGTCTTCTTTGGATGGCGGGCATGTGCTGCCTGATATAAGTGATGTTTTATGGGGTAATTTTATCCATGTGCTTTATGGATAATAAGCGGCACAAGTTGCCGCATATCCACGCTAAACATCAAGGTCAGGCAGCGGTTGTTTCTATTCCGGCGAGGCAGACGTTATGAATCCCCGAGTTTCCGCTGTAAAACCAATAAATAACTATAAACTAAAAATTAGTTTTGCTCTGGTGTTTCTTCAATAGAGTGAGTTGAATGCGATGAATGTTTTGCAATTGGATACGCCTGTAAAAGCCCGGTGGTATCGATCATTAGAGCTTCAATCAATCACTTTTGAGAATCGTAGTCTAGCCTTGCGGGTTTTAGAGAATTATGAGGATTGTGAGGATTCTAGTGGGAAAAATTGGTTGATCCGTTTTAACACTATCCAGGGTTTGAAAATGACAACTCATGAATCAGCTTTGGGAATCTTATATGAAATTAATGAAGAGGGCGCTTTTTTTGAATTTAAGCGGAGCAAATGGCTCTATTCTCTGGGTTTGGATACAGTACATTATATGGCGAAGTCGCGTCATTTTGTGGTTTGTTGCTATGATGAAGTTGTAGAAGTTGCAGCCTGGGAAATTGATTTCGTGCAAGATTAAGGACTTAACTTCTCAACAGCAAAACGCGCTTATAAATTCTGGTCTTGTCGATAAGAAAGGTAATTTCTGATGATGCGGACTTATGTTGAGCCTACTGAGATAAGTAAAGATGAATTTACTCAAACTATTGCATCAGGAAGTATTCAATCAAAATGTGATGCAATAGTAAAGGCAGTACACTTTATACCTGATTATAATTGGCTGATTTTTGAGTTTAGTAAATTGATTAACGACCCAGATCATCAAATTCGCGGTGTTACGATCACTTGCATAGGCCACATAGCGAGGCTTTATAAAAATTCAGACAAACAACAGTTGCTTAAAATTGTTGAGCCACTTTTATCGGATAGTGAAATCGGTGGATATGCTGAAGATGCTATAGATGACATAAATACTTTTTTGTAGAATCAAAGGAATTACGCGACATGATTAAGGATGCTGTAGCCAAAGGAATAGTACAGCCGAACAAGGGTAATTAGGAAGGAGTATATTAATGATTAAGCTGGACTACATCATTGATGAAACCCAAACCGGGTTAACTGCCGATGGAGACCTTTCTTCGACAGATTCGCTGACCGAGCTTCATTATGATACTTTCTATGGAGACATAACCTTCATAGTTGATGGCGCAGATTTCAGCACTGAGTTGGGTTGGGTGCCAGTCCTGGATTTTGCAGTTTGCCTTTCCAGGGCAGTTAGCGCATTGACAGAAAGTCCCCATGACCAGTTTGAATTTACAGGGTCCAGTGACGCGATAGACTTTGTATTAGATAATGGTCAAGTTACAATTTCTTCTAATTATGTTGACGAGACTGCCATCGTGGATTACTCGACATTACGAGAGCAGGCATTTTCGTTTGCCGTGCGAGTGGTTACGGAGTTAGGGAGCGCGTATCCTTTGTTAAAGAAAAATGAATATTTTCATACGCTGGAAGAAGAATTTAAATCTACTCGGTAGTGTTGGAAGTTCTGTGTCAATGCTTTAACCTTCTCTTATTGATTCTCAAATGATTAAGTTGGACTACAAAATTGATGAAACGGATTTAACTGCCGATGGAGACCTTTCATCGTCTTCGATAGATTCGGATACCAAGCTTCATTATTATGCTTTCTATGGAGACATAACCTTCATAGTTGATGGCGCGGATTTCAGCGCTAAGTGGGGTTGGGTGCCAGTCCTGGATTTTGCAGTTTGTCTTTCCGGGGTAGTTAGTAAATTGACAGAAAGTCCCCATGGCCGATTTGGGTTTACAGATACCGATGACGCAATATATTTTGTATTAGATAATGATCAGGTTACAATTTCTTCCAATTATGTTGATGAGACTGCCATTGTGGATTACTCGACATTACGAGAGCAGGCATTTTCGTTTGCCGTGCGAGTGGTTACGGAGTTGGGGAGCGCGTATCCTTTGTTAAAGAAAGATGAATATTTTCATACGCTGGAAGAAGAATTTAAATCTACTCGGTAGTGTTGGAAGTTTTGTAGAGAAAGAAGCCTCTTTTAAAATCTGAGTGGGTAATGCAATAATTCTGGCTTAATTGATGACCAGTACAGAACGGAGACGGCCTGCGGGCAGCAGGTAGGCTAAAATGACAACAGTTTCGTCATTCCAGCGAAAGCTGGAATCCACGCCTGCCGGAGGCAGGCCTGCCTGCGGCAGGCAGGTAGCGGGGTGGCAGGCAGCTCAGCGGGGTCGGTTGGAATGAGGTATTCAGATGGTCATTCCCGCTTATGCGGGAATGTATTGTATCAACCACTGGATTCCAGCTTTCGCTGGAATGACGAGGGGGTGTCGTTCCAGCTTTACATCATTCCGGCCTGCCTGCCGCAGACAGACTCATGCCATTTTCTGCACACTCAATCCACATGCGACTTAACCCACTCGGAACTCAAAAGAGCCAATTTTACCAATCCAGTTTTGAGAAGGGCGACCGGCTCGGTTTTGTAGATTACATCACTGGGGATTACATTGACCGTGCGGTGGCGCTGGCGGAGCAGCGTGTTACAAACTCCTGAGCGGGTGACAAGATATGATTGAGTCATTCTAAAAAATTGGATTTCACTATAGGTTTTGATTTATAGTAAATGGTTGTTATGAAGATAACCGATATCGTGACCGTATTTTTTGGAAGGCTAATAAGCGCAAATTGCTGAAATGATCGACACCCTGCTGACTTACTTTGGCGAGGAGACCTGGATCATACAGGTCTTTATTGTCGTGTTTTTGACCGCGCTCGTGAACTGGCTGCAAAAACGGGTGCTGGCAAGGCTGGCCGTCAAGCTGCGCGAGACCCGAACCTATTGGGACGACGCCCTGTTTGACGCGGCCCGCAAGCCGTTTTCGTTTTTTATCTGGCTCCTGGGGCTGACCTTTGCCGCCGATATTGTCAAGACCGAGACCGACGCGGCCATCTTCGGCGCGATTGCGCCGATCCGCGATGTCGGGGTTATTTTTGTGCTGGCCTGGTTTCTGGTGCGTTTTGTCAAGCGGGCGGAAAGCAATATCATCAGAAAAAAGCAGGCCGGCGGCGTCGATTATGATCAGACCACGGTCGATGCCATCGCCAAGCTGTTGCGCGTTTCGGTCATTATCACGGCCGCGCTGGTCGCCATGCAGACCCTGGGTTACAGTATTTCCGGGGTATTGGCCTTTGGCGGCATAGGCGGTATCGCGGTCGGTTTTGCCGCGCGGGATCTGCTGGCGAATTTCTTCGGCGGACTCATGATCTACATGGACCGGCCGTTCAATGTCGGCGACTGGATACGTTCGCCGGACCAGGAGATTGAAGGCACCGTTGAGAAAATCGGCTGGCGTCTGACCACGATAAGGACCTTTGACAAGCGGCCCCTGTATGTGCCGAATTCGGTCTTTACCACCATCTCGGTGGAAAACCCGTCGCGCATGAGCCACCGCCGTATCAAGCAGACTATCGGCATCCGCTATGAAGACGCGGCCAAGATGAGAGAGATTATCGTTGCGGTCAGGAAGATGTTGCAGGAGCATGAGGAGATCGACAGCAGCCAGACTTTGATTGTCAATTTTGATGAATTTGCGCCGTCCTCGCTGGATTTCTTTGTCTATACCTTTACTCATACCGTGAACTGGATCCATTTCCATGAGGTCAAGCAGGACGTATTGTTGAAGGTCATCGACATCATTGAGGCGCACGGCGCGGAATGCGCCTATCCGACCTCGACCCTGCACCTGCCGGAGGCGGTGATCAACCCGGCCGTGCAAGAGGCCAGACTACTAAGCGGCAGGTCCTGATTGTCGGGTTATTAACCCGGCAATTAATAATATAGCGGGTTAATAGTCCAGCACAGGGATGTGCTGGCGCGGGCGTAGCCCGCGGAGCCCAATAAAATCAAGCAATTCCGCGAATTGCGCCGAATTTTATTGGGCGACAATTAAATAGGCAAGGATGCCTATTTAATTGCCATGTTAATAATAATGCGGCCAGTGGGCCGGGCAAATTGCCCGAACAAGGCCGGGACAGACCGCCGGATCGCCAAATCAATAAAAAACCGGCGCGGCATTATTGCCTTCTGTCCCGCAGGCTGTAACCTGTGCAGATGGAATACCGTTTCACCAAGATGCACGGCAGCGGCAATGACTTTGTCGTGTTCGATACCTTTAGCAGGCCGCTGACGCTCGGCCCCGCGCGGATCAGGCATATCGCTGATCGGCGCTACGGCATCGGCTGCGATCAGGTGTTGCTGCTCGGTCCGGCCGAAGACGATAGCGCGGACGTGCGCTATCGCATCTTCAACGCCGATGGTGGGGAAGTCATGCAATGCGGCAACGGCGCCCGCTGCGCCGCGGTCTATCTAAGGGAAAAGGGATTGCTGTCAAAAGAGCGAATCGTGGCCGCCACCGGCGCGGGCAAACTGATCTTGACGATGGACAAGGATAAACAGGTCAGCGTGAATATGGGGCGGCCTGATTTCAAGCCGGCCAATATTCCGCTGGCGCACGGCCCCGAGGCCAGCCTCTACCGGCTGCAACTGGCGGGTGAAACAGTGGAATTTGCGGCCCTGTCCCTGGGCAATCCGCACGCGGTCATTCAGGTCGATGACGTGGACGGGGCCGATGTCGAAGGCCAGGGGGCGCGCCTGCAACAGAGCGGTTTGTTCCCGGCCGGGGTCAACGTGGGTTTTATGCGGGTGTTGCACCGGCGCGCCTTCAGGCTGCGGGTATTTGAGCGCGGCGCGGGCGAGACGCTGGCCTGCGGCAGCGGGGCCTCTGCCGCGCTGGTCGCGGCCCGCCGGCAGGGCCGTCTGGAAGCCACGGCAGAGGCGGAACTCCGCGGCGGCCGCCTGCGTCTGAGTTGGGCCGGCGCGGGTGAACCGGTTTATTTAAGCGGCCCCGCCGCCACGGTTTATGAGGGGACAGTTGAATTATGAGCGCACAGGAAGAAAATCTGGAAGCCGCCACGAATACGGAATTAAAGGTGCTGACGTATCTTGAAAATAACCCGGAGTTTTTTAATAAATATCCGGCTCTGACCGCCGCGCTCAAGCTGCCGCAAGAGGCCGGCCCGGCCGTTTCCCTGTATGAAAAACAGCTTGCCGTCCTGCGCGAACAAAACCGGCGGGCCCGCCGGCGGCTGCATGAACTGATTGAAATAGCCAGGCAAAACGAGGCGCTGGCCCGGCGCATGCACCAACTGGCGCTGACCTTGATGGAGGCGGATCAGCCCGCGGCGCTGTTCAGCGCCTTGTATGACAATCTCAGGCAAAACTTTCAGGCCGACCGGGCCGTGGTCTGTCTGTTTGCCGAAGCGGCCGAGGCCGGGCATGCCGCGGTGGAGGAATTCGCCGGCAGGGAGGTTGACGAACAGGCGCTGTTCAAGAGTATTATTGACAAACGGCAGCCGCTCTGTGGCCGCATGAAGCACCAGCAACAGGCCTTCCTGTTCGGCGACGAGGGCGACGCTATCGCCTCCGCGGTCATGGCGCCGCTGCACGGCCCGGGCTGGGGCGGGATCCTGGCGATCGGCAGCTTTGATGGCGAGCGTTTCCGGCCGGGCATGGGGGTCGAGTTACTCGCCAATCTGGGCGAGCTATTGAGTTTTATCCTGAAACCCTGGATAAAGGCGGCCTGAGCGGCGCGGTATGCGGCCCGGCGAGACACAACTGCTTGCATCCTTCCTGGGGACCTTGCGGCATCTTTCTCCGCATACGCGCGGCGCGTATGGGCGCGATCTCGCGCGCCTGCGGGAGTATTGCGATAAACACGCGATCGACCGCTGGCGCGCCCTGGACGGGCGTCAACTCCGGGGCTTTGTGGCCGAGCGCCACCGGCAGGGGATTGGCGGGCGTTCCCTGCAACGGAATCTGTCAGCCATACGCGCCTTTTACCGTTATCTGCTGGCGGCCGGCCGGGCCGTGAGTAATCCGGCCGAGGGCCTGCGCGCGCCCAGGGCGCCGCAACGCCTGCCGGCCCTGCTGGCGGTCGATCAGGCCCGGCAGTTGCTCGAAACAGAGGCACAGGCGCCGCTGGCCGCGCGCGACCGGGCCATGTTTGAACTGTTCTATTCCTCGGGCCTGCGCCTGTCCGAGTTGACCGCGCTTGACCTGGACGCGCTGGATCGCGCGGACCGGCTGGTGACGGTGATCGGCAAGGGCAACAAGGAGCGGACCTTGCCGGTCGGCCGGAAGGCGCTGGCGGCGCTTGAACAATGGCTGGCGATCCGGCCCTCGCTGTGCGGGCCGGGGCAGGCGGCGCTGTTTGTGAGCCGCAGAGGCGCGCGCATCAGCCGCCGCAATGTGCAGCAGCGCCTGCGCGAATGGGCGATTCGGCAGGGCCTGCCGAATCCGGTGCATCCGCACATGCTCAGGCATTCCTTTGCCAGCCACCTGCTGCAATCCAGCGGCGACCTGCGGGCCGTGCAGGAACTGCTGGGGCATGCCGATATCAGCACCACCCAGGTCTATACCCATCTGGATTTTCAGCATCTGGCCCGGGTGTATGATCAGGCCCACCCGCGCGCCCGGCGCCGCACGAGGCAATAAATCCGGCCGCGCTTCGTTTATGGAAGCCCTGAATAAGTCCATCCTGGACTTCCCTGCCTGCAGCAGGCAGGTCAGAGCACGCAAGGCGAAAATGCGATTTTCACCTTCCTGCCTGCTGCAGGCAGGGCTGCAAAATCAATGACTGGCGTCAATTATTTTGGCGGCACACCTGCCTGCTGCAGGCAGGTCCCTGTGCCGCAGTAAACTCTGATTCAATCAGAGTTTCCTTATGGAGACAGACTTTGCGACAATTTGAAGGCACCACTATCCTCTCGGTCAGACGCGGCGAGAATGTCGTGATCGGCGGCGATGGCCAGGTATCGTTGGGCGACACCGTGATGAAGGCCAACGCGCGCAAGGTCAGGCGGCTGTTTAATCAACAGATTCTGGCTGGCTTCGCGGGCGCGACCGCCGACGCGTTCACGCTGTTTGAGCGCTTTGAAGCCAAACTGCAAAAACATCAGGGCAATCTCATGCGCTCCGCGGTGGAACTGGCCAAGGACTGGCGCACCGACCGCATGCTGCGCCGTCTTGAGGCCATGCTGTGCGTGGCCGACAAGGCCGCCTCGCTGATCATTTCCGGCAATGGCGATGTGATCGAGCCGGCCGATGACATCATGGCGATCGGCTCCGGCGGTCATTTTGCCCGGGCGGCCGCCCTGGCGCTGCTGGAAAATACCGATCTCGGCGCGCGCCGGATTGTCGAAAAGGGCCTCGGTATCGCGGCCGATATTTGCATTTACACGAACGGCAATCTGACCATCGAAGAACTTTAGGCCGGCCGTCAGGCGCGGGCGGCAATAACCAGCAACCAGACTTATAAAACAATATGACAGAACTCACTCCGCGGGCCATCGTGGCCGAATTAAACAAACACATCGTCGGTCAGGATTCCGCCAAGCGGGCGGTGGCGATTGCCCTGCGCAATCGCTGGCGCCGCGCCCAGGTCGATGAAGCCATACGCAATGAAATTACCCCGAAAAATATCCTGATGATCGGGCCGACCGGCGTCGGCAAGACGGAGATCGCCCGGCGTCTGGCCAAGCTGGCCCAGGCGCCGTTTATCAAGATCGAGGCGACCAAATTTACCGAAGTCGGTTATGTCGGGCGCGATGTGGAATCAATCATCCGCGACCTGACCGATGTGGCCATCAAGCAGACCCGCGAGCATGAAAAGGAAAAGGTCGCCCGGCAGGCGGACGCGGCCGCGCTGGAGCGGGTGCTGGATATTTTATTAACGCCGGCGCGCGCGCCCGGCCAGACCGAGGCCGAGGGCGGCAAGAATTCAACCCGGACCCGATTCAAGGCCATGATCGAAGAGGGCAAGTTCGACGACAAGGAGATCGAGGTGGAACTGAACGCGCCCGCCATCGGTATTGAGATCATGGCGCCGCCCGGCATGGAAGAGATGACCAGCCAGCTACAGGGCATGTTTCAAAACATGGGCAGCGCCAGGAAGCAAATGCGCAAGCTCAAGGTGCGCGACGCGCTGAAACTGCTGGCCGAAGAAGAGGCCGGGCAACTGGTCAACGAAGACGATATCAAGGCCAGGGCGATTGAACGGGTCGAACAACACGGCATCGTTTTCCTGGACGAACTGGACAAGGTGACGCGCCGCGCCGAAAACAACGGGGCCGATGTCTCGCGCGAGGGCGTGCAGCGCGACCTGTTGCCGCTGGTGGAAGGCTGCACGGTTTCGACCAAATATGGCATGGTCAAGACCGATCATATCCTGTTTATTGCCTCCGGCGCCTTCCACCTGGCCAAGCCCTCGGACCTGATCCCCGAGTTGCAGGGCCGCCTGCCCATCCGGGTTGAACTCAGTCCGCTGGTGACCGAGGACTTTATCCGTATCCTGAGCGAACCCGACGCCTCCCTGACCGAGCAGTACTCGATGCTCATGCAAACCGAGGGCGTGCAACTGGACTTTACCGAGGACGGCATTCGCCGCGCCGCGGAGATCGCCTGGCAGGTCAATGAGAGCACCGAAAATATCGGCGCCCGGCGGCTGCATACCGTCATGGAACGGCTGTTGGAGGCGCTGTCGTTTGAGGCCGCGGAAAAGCAGGGCCAATCGATCACGGTTGATGAAGGCTATGTCAACACCCATCTGAACGGGCTGGTCGAGGATGAAGACCTGTCCAGATACATACTTTAAGCCGCGGGCGAGCGGCAGAGCACCGAGACCGGCCGGCGATGGCAAACAAGCGCGTCCAACCCGTTGCCATAAACCTGCATAAACAATCGCGCATTCTGGCGATTGAATATGAGGATGGGGCCTGTTTTGAACTCCCGTGTGAATACCTGCGCGTGTTTTCGCCCTCGGCCGAGGTCATGGGCCACGGCCCCGGGCAGGCGGTGTTGCAGACCGGCAAGGAAGCCGTGAACATCGACCGGATCGAGCCGGTCGGTCATTATGCCGTCAAACTGATCTTCGATGACGGCCATAATACCGGGCTTTATACCTTTGACTATCTCTATGAACTGGGCGAGACTCAGGAAGATAACTGGCAGGATTATCTGACCGCGCTGAAACAGGCCGGCCACGCGCGCAAGGGCGGCGCCAAAGGCAATGACTGAATCCACCACCGATTTTGGCTATGAACGGCTCAGCCCGGCCGAGAAAACCCGGCGCGTCATGCGGGTCTTCAGTTCCGTGGCGGGCGACTATGATCTGATGAATGACATCATGTCAGTTGGCGCGCACCGCCGCTGGAAGCGCCGCCTGGCGCATCTGTGCGCGCTCAAAAAACATGATCGGGTGCTGGATCTGGCGGCCGGCACCGGCGATGTGGCCCGCCTGATTTATCAACAACTCGGACCGGAGGGGCGGGTCACTTTATGCGACAGCAATGCCCGCATGTTGCAGGCCGGCCGGGATCGTTTTATAAACCGGGGCATGATTGCAAACATCGACTATGTGCGGGCCGGCGCCGAGGCCCTGCCTTTTGCCGACAACTGCTTTGACTGCATAACGATCGCATTCGGCCTGCGCAACCTGACCGATAAACAACGGGCCTTGCGCGCCATGTATGCCAAGCTCAAGTATGGCGCGCAATTATTGATCCTTGAATTCTCCAGGGTGGCGCTGCCCTTGCTCGACAGGATTTACCATCAATATTCATTCAGGCTGATCCCGCTTATCGGTCAACTGGTCGCCAAAGACGCGGCCAGCTATCGCTATCTGGTGGAATCGATCCGCCTGCACCCCGGCCAGGCCGAACTGGCCGAAATGATGCGCGCGGCCGGTTTTGAACGGGTGCAATATCACAATCTGGCGGCCGGTATTGTCGCCATCCACCGGGGTTACAAGTTATGAGCGCGGCGGCGCCGGTCTGGCTCAGACAACTGGAAAGGTTGATCAATAAAATCCTGGCGCTGGATGAAGAGGCGTGCGAGGCGCTGGCCGGGCTTGAGGGCAAGGTGATCGGTTTTGAGTTCAGCGACACCCGGCTGCGCTTTTTTTTACTGCCGGATGGCGCGGGCCTCAGGATCAGGACCGCCGCGGAGGTCGCGCCGGATGTCTGGATCAAGGGCACGCCGGCCAATTTCTTCAAGATGCTGCGGGCCGCGCGCGCGGCCACGCCCGGCCTGCCGGCGGACATGCAGATTATCGGCGATATAGGGCTGGCCCAGCGTTTTCAGGGGATCATGCAGGGGCTTGATATTGACCTTGAAGAACCGCTGGCAAGGCTGGCGGGGGACGCCGCGGCCTATCAGATTGCCCGCTTTGCAAGGGGCGCCGGGCGTTATTTGACCGACAGCGGCAAGGCGCTGGCGCTCAATTTAAGCGAATATCTGCGCTTTGAAATACAACTGCTGCCGGATGCCCTGCTGGTGGAAGAATTTTGTGACGCGGTTGACCGGCTGCGGCAGGATGTGGATCGTTTCACCCAACGGGTGGAGCAACTTGAACAACGCGCCGGCGCGCGGGGCAAATAATCATGGGACAATTTCTGCGTTTGCTGGCCATCCAGCGGGTATTTATCAAATACGGCCTGGATGAATTTATCTTCGCCACGCACCTGTTCCGCCCCTTTCGCTTTGTGTTTTACCTGCTGCCCTGGAACTGGTTCGGGCGCAAGCAGGGTTCCAGCGCGCGCCGTATGCGTCTGATGCTGGAAGAACTGGGGCCGATCTATGTCAAGCTGGGGCAGATCCTCTCGACCCGCCGGGATCTGATGCCGGCGGACATCGCCAGTGAGTTTGCCGAATTGCAGGATGCCGTGGCGCCCTTCCCGGGCAAGGTGGCGCGCCGGATTATCGAAAAAGCCTATGATCGCGACCTGAGCGAGATCTTTCTGGAATTTGACGAGAAACCGCTGGCCTCGGCCTCGGTGGCCCAGGTCCACCGCGCCCGCTTAAAAGACGGCCGCGATTTCATTATCAAGGTGCTGCGGCCGGATATCGAGACCCTGATCCGCAAGGACGTGGCCCTGCTGAATTACCTCGCCCGGCAGGCGGAAAAATTTTACCCGAAGGGCAGGGCGCTGCGTTTTACCGGTGTGGTCAAGGAATTTGAAAAGACCCTGCTGAATGAACTCGATCTGGAACGCGAGGCCGCCAACGCCTCGCAACTCAGGCGTAATTTCAAAAACGAGGCGCGCTATTACGTGCCGGAAATCAACTGGGAACTGACCAAACGCAATGTGCTGGCGCTGGAACTGGTGACCGGCATCTCGGTCAAGGACATCGACGGGCTGAAGGCGGCCGGCGTGGATCTGAAATGGCTGGCCGAATACGGTGTCGAGATCTTTTTCACGCAGGTCTTTCGGGATAATTTTTTTCATGCCGACATGCACCCGGGCAATATCTTTGTCGGGCCGGCCGAAGACGGCAAGCCATCCGTGGTTAAGGTGATCGACTTCGGCATCGTGTGTTCGCTGACCGAATTCGATCAACGCTATCTGGCCGATAACTTCATCGCCTTCCTGAACCGCGATTACCACCGGGTCGCGGCCCTGCATATCGAATCCGGCTGGGTGCCGAGGGGCACCCGCATGGATGAACTGGAATCGGCCGTTCGTTCCGTTTGCGAGCCGCTGCTGGACCGGCCCATACAGGAAATCTCCTTCGGTGAATTATTACAACGCCTGCTCCAGATCGCGCGCAGCTTTAATGTCGAGATCATGCCGCAGCTGCTCATGCTGCAAAAGACGATCATCAACATCGAGGGGGTCGGACGGCAGCTTTATCCCGAGCTGGATTTATGGAAAACGGCAAGACCGCAACTGCAACGCTGGATAGACGAGCGCATCGGCGCCCGGGGCGTGCTGAAAGGGCTGCGCCTGAATCTGCCGAAACTCATCGACCGCCTGCCGGATTTGCCCAACCGGGCGCTGAATGTGCTGGACCAATTACACGACGGCAAGCTGGAGATGGAAAACAAGTCCGAAGAGATCCACCGCCTGCGGGAAGAAATGAAGGCTTACAACCGGCGCACGATTATGGCCGTGGTCGGTTCGGGTTTTCTGTTGTGTGCCGCGCTTATTTATGCTCTGGGCAACATCACCCACGGCGCCTTTGCCTCGGTGCCGATCGTGTCCTGGCTGCTCGGCTTCGCCGGGGTGATGCTGCTCTATATGTCCTGGCAGGATAAATAAGGCCGCCCGGCCCGCTGCCGGGCGGGTCAGCCGCAGGGGTCGCCTCATCTAAAATAAGGCGTCAGGTATCCCGGCCACGGTATGGTTAATATCGCTCATAATGCGCCTATTGCCCCCGTTGTCATTCCGGCGGAAGCCGGAATCCAGTGGTTTATGTTATACATTCCCGTTCAGGCGGGAATGACGACGGAATGTTGTTTTGGCTTTCCGTCATCCTGTCTGTTTGTAGCAGGTAGGGTTTTAGCGGGCATGCAGGGTCACCTCATTTAAAATAGGTGTCAGTTATCCTGGCCACGGTATCGTTTAGTATCGCTCATAATGCGCCTATCGCACTCGTCGTCATTCCAGCGAAAGCTGGAATCCAGTGGTTTATGTCATACATTCCCGCTCAGGCGGGAATGACAATTCAGGCAGAACTGGCGTTCATTTCACATCCCGGCCCGCCCTCCTGGATTCCGGCCTTCGCCGGAATGACGACGAGGTGTTGTTTTGGCTTTCCGTCATCCTGTCTGCCTGCTACGGGCAGAGCTTTAGCAGGAACGCAGGGTTACCTCATCTAGAATAAAGCGTCAGCTATCCTGGCCACGCTATCGTTAGTATCGCTCATAATGCGCCTATCGCCCCTGCCGTCATTCCAGCGAAAGCTGGAATCCAGTGGTTTATGTCATCCATTCCCGCCTGGGCGGGAATGACAATAATATCGCTCATGTCGCCCGCTATGTTAGCAATTCAGATGAGGTGGCCCAGGGTCAGCCGGTCTTTTGCAGGTGGATGGCCAGCCCTTTCAGCACGTTTAACGCTTCATACAACTGATAATCCGTCTCCGCCAGAGACCGTTCGTCCGTGTCAGCCGGCTCTTTATCGCCCGGCTGTTGTCCGGTCGCGGCCGGATTATCGCGCCCGTCATCCAGATGGCCGCTCAGATTGGCCTCCTTGATTTGCGTCAGATCGGCATTATCCACGCCATCGACACGCAAATTCTTGATAACAATATCGGGCTCAATGCCGGCGGCCTGTATCGACCGGCCGGAAGGGGTGAAATAGCGCGCGGTGGTGAGCTTGAGCGCGGCTTCATTGGTCATGGGCAGGATGGTCTGCACCGAACCCTTGCCGAAAGTCGGCTCGCCCATGATGATCGCGCGGTCATGGTCTTGCAGCGCGCCGGCCACGATCTCGGAGGCCGAGGCCGAGCCGGCGTTGACCAGCACGATGATCGGCGCATCGCGCAGCATGTCCGAGGGCTTGGCGTTAAATTTCAGTTTGGAATCATTGATCCGGCCTTCGGTATAGACGATCAGGCCATTGTCCAGAAACAGATCAGAGACCCCCACGGCGGCGTTGAGTATCCCGCCCGGATTGCTCCTGAGATCCAGGATCAGGCCCCTGAGACGGCTTGCGTTGTCCGATCTCAGCCTCTCCAGCATCCTGCGCAGGTCTTCGGCCGTGTGCGACTGGAAAGTGGAGATACGCACATAACCAAAGCCGGGTTCCAGCATCTTGCCGCTCACGCTCTTGTTGGTGATGATGGCGCGGGTGACCTTGATGCCGAGCGGCGCTTCCTCGCCCTCCCGGACGATGGTCAACACGATGTCGCTGCCCGGCTTGCCGCGCATGAGCTTGATGGCCTCATTCAACATCATGCCCTTCACGGGTTTGTCATCCAGCCGGATGATCACATCCCCGGCCCGCACGCCGGCCCGTTGCGCCGGTGTGTCGTCAATGGGCGAGATGACCTTGATCAAGCCGTCCTGCATATCAACCTCAATTCCCAGGCCGCCGAATTCGCCCGTGGTGCCTTCCTGCAGATATTCGTAAGACGCCTTGTCCAGATAAGTGGAGTGGGGATCCAGGCCCGCCAGCATGCCGCGGATCGCGTTTTCCAGCAACGTGCGGTCGTCTATGACTTCGACATAATCATTTTTTATCTTGGCAAAGACCTCGGTAAAGGCCCGCAACTCGGCCAGCGGCAAAGGCTCGTCGGCGCCGCCCGGCCCGGTGTCGGCCAGTCCCGGCCCGGCGGCGCACAGCGTCAGCAATAACAATAGTTTTTTCATGGGCATTATCCTGCTCCAGTCGTCAATAGTTCAGTTTAACCCGATATAGCGGCCGTGTTCACTGTTAATATGGCCTGTTCAGGAAAAAACAGCTTCCCGCGCCGTTTGAGGTGGCGGGTCATGCCCGCGGATCGGCCGCGCGCGCCTTTCCCGGCCAACGGATAAGGGGAAAGTCCACTTTTGCCGCGCCGGACGGCCATTTTTCGCCGAAGGCAGTTGTTTCGGCATAACCGAAGCGTAACGGCTCAATGCCTGTCGGCAAGCCACGGCGCGTAAGGGAGATCGTCTTTGTCTATAGACATATCCAACGGCTGGGAAGCCGTTGCCGAAGAATTTATGCGCCTGCGCTCCTCAACCGGGCTGGCGCTCGTGCAAAAATGGGCGGCCTCGCTGCCGCGTGGCGGCGCCGTGCTTGATGTCGGGGCCGGGTCCGGCGAGCCGCTGGCCGCCGCCCTGATTGAAGACGGCTTTAATGTCTATGCGATCGATGCCTCGGCGACCCTGGCCGCGGCATTTCAGCGCCGTTTCCCCACGGCAGAGGTCGCCTGCGAAGCGGCCGAACACAGCCGCTTCTTTGAGCGCGCTTTCGATGGCGTGCTGGCCGTCGGGCTGGTGTTCCTGCTGGCCGCCGACAGTCAGCGCGCACTCCTTCACCGTCTGGCCGCCGCGCTCAAACCCGGCGGCCGGCTGCTGTTTTCCGCGCCATATCAGGCTTGCGTCTGGGATGATCTCCTAACCGGTCGGCCGTCAACGTCCCTCGGGGCCGAGGCGTACCGGCGCATCATCACCGCCGCCGGGCTGCGCCTCGCCGGCGAGCATGTTGATGAAGGCGAGAACCACTATTACGAGGCATACAGACTTGATGAGAAAGATCAGATTTTCCACCCTTAAAACTGTACAGATTCAAACAGAAGTGAGGCTTTTCTGAGAAAAGAAAATCAGGTAGTCTGTGGATGATTGACATACGCGGGAGACTACCTGAGTTGCCTGCCGCTCACCCCTGCCGTCATTCCGGCGAAAGCCGGAATCCATTGGTTTATGCAATACATTCTTGCTGGGCCTGCAACAGGCAGGTCCAGCGAAGATGACAGCCAAACACACCATTGCGGCCTGCCTGCCGCGGGCAGCCCTGATTTGTCTCATAAGTATTGAGCCCGGACAAACATGAGAATACGCCATTTCCCATGATAAATGTATTTTGCGAGGAAAATAACACATGAAGAAAGCAAGAAAAAAACTTCTCACAGGAATAATCGTACTGTGTATAGCGCTTGGCCTCGGCGCCGCCATCGTACACAGTCCGTTTCTGTTTATGCAGGGGTATATGACCTACCTCAACCTTTTTGTTGAGACGACCACCTTCAAGGTGGAGGGGACTGTAGTTCGCATGAATGGCGAGATAAACAACAAAACGTATAATCAGTTTGTGGAACTGCATAAGGCCAATCCGCAGATTACCATCCTGTATGAAGAGGTGGTGCCGGGCAGTATTGATAATGAAACGATGATCAGGCTGTCCTATTACGTCCGCCAGCAGGGCCTGCAAACTATGGTCGGGTGCGATTCACAGATAGATTCCGGCGGTGTGGATTTATTTCTGGCGGGTGTCGAGCGCATCGTGGATTGCGCCGATGAAAACGTGACGCCGCATATGGGCGTACATTCGTGGAGCGACGGCATCAAGGATGCGGCGGAGTATCCGCGCGATGCGCCCGAGCATGAAAATGATCGCAAGTACATCGAAGATATGCTTGGCAGAGATGACTTCTACTGGTTTACCGTCTATGCCGCGGGAGGAGACGACATGCACGTCATGACCCGGGCGGAAATAGACAAGTACGACCTCGTAACCGCCTGGCGATAGTGTCCATACATGCTGTGCGCCCCAAGCTGTCGGATGGCGCAAGCAACATATTCAGGAAAAAACAGTTTCCCGCGCCGTTTGAGGTGGCGGCCATGCCCGCGGATCGGCCGCGCGCCCTACAGCGTTTTTACAGCCTGTCAGCAGATGGAGGCAGAGCGCAAGGACGATTACGATCCGCTTGCAAGGCAGCAGCGCGGCACGCTAAATTTCACGTATTAACCTGAAATATCAATAACTTATGACATCATTTGATCTTTTATGTCATATTTTTAGAATTAAAAACTTGCCTGTTTCTCCTGGTTGAGGTAGCGTTCAATAGTCAAGGAGATATTCATGAGTATTGCCCGGAACGTACAAAACAGCATTGAGGCGATCCCTGCCGGCCAGATATTCGATTATCGGGCGCTGCCGGGCTACGCCCAATCGCCAAATGCCGTGATTAAAGCGGTTAGCCGCCTGATAGCGAAGAATCAGTTAGCGCGATTCTCCAAAGGCAAGTTCTATATCCCGAAAAAGGGGCTGCTTGGGTTTTGTAAGCTCTCGGATAGCGAGCTTGTGCGTTCCATGCTCTACAAGGGCGGCCGTCTGCGTGGTTATGTAACCGGCCTGTCACTCTACAACCGGCTTGGCCTGACAACGCAAGTGCCCCGGACAATCACACTGGCTTTTAATGGTGGTCGCCAGGAGAAGGATTTTGGCACTATCCGGGTTAAAACGGTGGTCACTCGAATCCGGATTGAAGAGCAGGATGTAAAACTTTTGCAGTACCTTGATGTGCTCAAAGATATTAAGAACATCCCTGATTCCGACATCAACCAATCGCTTAAAATTATGCGCCGCTATATCTCCAGGCTGTCAAACAATGATCAGACGCGGCTTGTTTCATTAGCCGAGAAATATTATAGCCCTCAGGCCCGCGCCCTGCTCGGCCTGCTGTTTTCCAGCCTTGAATGGCCTGTACCTGAAAGTTTAAGGCTTTCTTTAAACCCTGCGACAAGCTATACATTAAAGCTGGATCAAGCTGAATGGCCGATGGCCAAAAAATGGAATATTCATTGATGAATTTGCATGAGGATAATAAAGCCTTTGTTGAATTAGTAGCCGTGGCTGCTAAAACCATTGGCTTGCCAGAGATATACGTTGAGAAAGATTACTGGCTAACCAGGGCGCTAAAACACCTTTCTGACTCGGCCTATGTAGATCAAGTGGTGTTGAAAGGCGGCACTTCTCTGTCCAAGGCTTACCGCTTGATAAAGCGCTTATCGGAAGATATCGACCTCGCCGTATTTTCAAATGACATGGGCGATAGCGCGCGGAAAAAATTATTAAAGAATGTTGAAAGCGCTGTCACGGAAAATCTTGTGTATCTTGCGGGCGATGAACGGGAATCCAAGGGGCCTAAATTTCGAAAAACGGTTTATCGATATCCGCGCGGCATTGATGGCGCTGACTTCGGGCAGGCATCGGCGGAGCTTTTGATTGAGATCAACGCCTTTACTCATCCTGAACCCTGCGAGAAACGAGAGCTAAAGACCTTTATCGCCGAGGTTCTGGCCGATAAAGGTCAAAGTGATTTAATAAACCGGTTCGGACTACAAAATTTCTCTATCAACGCGCTCTCGGTAAAGCGCACGCTTGTTGAAAAAATACTGGGCGTTATCAAGGATAGCTACCATGATGATCCAGCAGTCAAGCTGGCTAATCGCATTCGCCATCTCTATGACATTTGCCTGATATTGCGCGCAGAAGAATACCAGGCGTTTATTCGCAGTGACGGGTTTTCGCCACTGTGCATACAGTGTATCAAAGATGAAAGCACAGGCGCTTTCGAATATTCAGATTGTCTGGCAAAGCCATTGGCGGATGCGCCCCTGTTTTCCGAGTTTGAAAGCTGGCGTCCTTCCCTGGAATCCACCTACAAGGGGATATTCTCAGATTTAGTCTATGGCGATCTGCCTGATATGGATGAGATTGTCAGCGCTTTGACCCTGCTGAAAGATTGCCTGGCGGAGATGAATCAGGCCGTTTCCGGTAAATCTCCGGGCAGGATTCGAACTTAAATATAATCGAAGCGTAGCGGGTCAATGCCTGTCGGCAAGCCACGGCGCGTAAGGGAGATCGTCAAGGAGTATTACAGGATTGTCGGTGAAACCGCCGTTCGCAGTCCGTATTCCCACTGCGGACGGTTTGCTTAAAACTTCTGGAATTTGACCTGTTGCATGAAAAGAAATCCGAGGTATTTGCATAATGCGTGGTCGTGGTGTAGATTACGTTTACAGGGCCAAACAGGCAGTCGCCCGAATTTTTTTGTATTTTTTCGCTTTGAGGGCTTGACAACACGGGAAAGCGTTTTAGGCTTATTCCAAGCTAAGCGTGGGTGGACGTAGAATACGGCCCTGTAACGAACGGGCTGTCTCTAAAATCTACCTGCGTGAGATTGCCGCGTCAAAAATAGTTTAAAGCGCTCGTTTATTGCATGTAAACTGTGATTTTTCGCCTTGCACTGACCGTCTCGCTCATGTTTTCAGAGGCGCCCGAGCATCCATCAAGGAACAGACTGGGCAAGACGGCAAAGGCAGCGCAACCGGCAAGCCGCTACGCTCGGCGAAGCGGCGCTGATTGAACGATAAATTTCTGGAGAATGTACGGCTATGAAAAATATCCTGAAACTGATGGCTTTTTGCGTGGTTTTGCAATTTTCACCCGGGTGTGGCAACGCATCCGAGCACTCGGAAAGCAAAGCTAAATTTGAAGTGGTCATTCCATTTAAAGGCGGCTATTTTAATGTATCAAAAAAGAAATTTGTTGTCCCGCCGGGGACTTATAATGTTCATAATAGTCGCTTTCACGAGGGTTTGGCAAAAGTAGAAATAAACGACAAATATGGTTTTATCAATAAGAAAGGTGAAATGGTAATACCAGCTCGGTATGATAATGCATCTCGTTTTGCAGAAGACTTGGCAGCAGTAGTAATAAACGACAAATTAGGTTTTATCAATAAGAGAGGTGAAATGGTAATACCGGCTCAGTATGATTCTGGATGGGGTTTTTCCGTATGGGGTTTTTCCGAAGGTCTGGTACCAGTAGAAATAAACGATAAATGGGGTTTTATCAACAAAAAAGGTGAAATGGTAATACCGGCTCAGTATGATTCTACAATTTTTTTTTCCGAAGGTCTGGTACCAGTAGAAATAAACGATAAATGGGGTTTTATCAACAAAAAAGGTGAAATGGTAATACCGGCTCAGTATGATTTTGCATTTGTTTTTTCCGAAGGTTTGGCAGCAGTAGAAATAAACGACAAATCAGGTTTTATCAACAAAAAAGGTGAAATGGTAATACCGGCTCGGTATAAACATTCAGGGGGTTTTTCGGAAGGCTTGGCACAAGTACAAATAAACGGCAAATGGGGTTTCATCAACAAAAAAGGTGAAATGGTAATACCGGCTCGGTATAAGCCTGCACATTCTTTTTTCGAAGGCTTGGCACAAGTAAAAATAAACGGCAAATGGGGTTTCATCAATAAGAGAGGTGAAATGGTAATACCGGCTCAGTATGATACTGTATCTACTTTTCCCGAAGGTTTGGCAATAGTAACAAACGGCTCATTCGTAGACGGCAAATGGGGTTTAATCAATAAGAAAGGGCAATTTATCCTTAAAGAAGGAACAGTATGTGATACTGATGTTATCCAGACTACTGACGATGAAGTGGTCTGGCCCAGAAAAAGCATAGCGGATATTTGCGCGATAGCCAACTATAATAAGACAAAACAAGGCAGAGTAAATGAACAAAGGACAAAACCGTTTTCCGTAGGAGACAGGATTTATGTTCAATTTGAGAATGACGTTAAATGCAAGGCGACTGTCTTAACTTCAGGAGCAGAACAAAGCAAAGTTGAATACAATGATTATTGTGATATTGGATTTCTTGACTATAGAAGTAATGGCCAAGAAGAATGGGCGCCTAATTATTCTTTATCCAGAAGGTAGTAACAGAGCGCTGCTAAAAAATTGATAACCCGGAATATATCCGGTTTACCGGTGGCGGTCGTCTCCAGCCCGGAAATAGATAGGACAAAGTTTAGTCCCAATTAATCAAGCCAGATAATGATACATCTACCGTAAAACTATATTAGCTATGGTAACGGTATGAAAATTTAGTATTAAATATCTATGAAATAGTGGCTTCATCAATATCGTCCGAGGTTGCCGTCTCTTCTACTGGGGTTCATGTTCGTTTACAGCCGGTCATGGTTTTATGCCCAGGGCATGCCAGTAAGGATTAAATCCTGCTTCCACAATATCTGCAATCAGTATATAAAAGGGGTCATAATTTCCTTCGGTATGGGCCGTGTCCAGCGCGTTGTAATATTCCAGCCGCTTTGAAACCGGCAGAATAGCAACGGGGAATCCGTCTTTTAACAACTCAAGATTCATAAGCAGTCTCGATGTTCTGCCGTTGCCATCGCTAAAGGGATGAATTTTAACAAAATCGGCATGGACACGGGCCACTCTTTCGGCCGGATGCAGATTTTTGGATTCATTCTGATACCAGTCTATAAAAGCCTGCATTTCAGCTTGTAAGCGCAATGCGTCAGGCGGCACATGCTCCGCCCCGGCAATCACGACATTGCCTTTTCTATACACCCCGGCATTATCATCATCAATATTTTTCAGGATTAACTGGTGAATAGATTTAATTTACCACTCGGAAAGAGCCTGCGGCTCTTTCACCAACGCTTCCACAAAATCTATCGCCTGTTTATGATTGATCGCTTCAAAATGCTCCCGCATGGTTTTACCGCCCACGGTAATTCCTTCCAGGGCCACTTTGGTTTCTTTCAGGGTTAGTGTATTACCCTCGATAGCATTGGAATGATAAGTCCAGCGCAACACCATGCGGGCGACCTCGATTTTTTGCTTCCGGTACGGTATCTTTGGCGGCGGCGTTGAGAATGTGGCTAATTCGGCATAAAATCAAGCCATTTTGTGCATCGCGCCGCTCTGATTACCAGGCTCAATTAAAGAGAAAAACAAACCATGAAGCTGTCCGCTGTAAAAAAAGCGCTGTCTGAATTATCCGCGGTAAATTTCAAATTGCCAAATGGCGCCTATGTTCCCCGCCATTTCCATATTACCGAAGCCGGGCTTGTAACCCGGCATTTTATTGATTGCGGCGGCGTTGAGCGCAAGGAAACGCGGGTCAATTTGCAGCTTTGGCAGGCCGATGACCATGACCATCGTCTTGCCGCGCGGAAATTTTTGCACATTCTGAATATCGCCGGGAAAGTGATTGGCGAGGCGGATGATCTGGCTGTCGAGGTGGAATATCAGCAGGACACGATCGGCCGGTTTGGTCTGGAATTTGACGGGACGGGTTTTGTCTTGACGCCAAAGCAAACGGATTGTCTGGTGAAAGCGGCGTGTGGCCGGCCGGATAAGGCCATGCAAAGGCAAGGCGCCTGTTGTTGAGCCATGAGCGCGGCATCGCCTATGGGCCTGTTTGAGCGTTATCTTTCCGTCTGGGTCGGGCTTTGCATTGTCGCCGGGGTCGGGCTGGGTCTGTTGGCGCCGGGGGTGTTTGCGGCCATTGCCGCGCTGGAATATGCCAGCGTCAATCTGGTCGTGGCGCTGCTTATCTGGGTGATGATTTACCCGATGATGGTCAATGTCGATTTTGCCAGCCTTAAAGAGGTCGGCAAAAAACCCAGGGGGCTTGGCATTACGCTGGTGGTGAACTGGCTGATCAAGCCCTTTACGATGGCGGCGCTGGGGATCCTGTGCTTTGAGTATCTGTTCGCGGGATGGGTCAGCCCGCGGGACGCCAGGGAATATATCGCCGGCATGATCCTGCTCGGCGTGGCGCCCTGTACGGCGATGGTGTTTGTCTGGAGCCAGCTTGTTAAGGGCGATGCCAATTACACCCTGGTGCAGGTGTCGGTCAACGACATTATCATGATCTTTGCCTTTGCGCCGCTGGCCGCGCTGTTGCTCGGCGTGACTGATATTACCGTGCCCTGGCAAACGCTGCTGCTGTCGGTGATGCTGTATGTGCTGATTCCGCTGGCGGCCGGCTATGCCACGCGAAAGAAGCTGGCCGGTGATGGCGATTCCGGCCGCATCGCCGGATTCACCGCGCGCATCAAGCCGTTTTCGGTCATGGGCCTGCTGGCCACCGTTATTTTGCTGTTCGGATTTCAGGCCGAAACGATCCTGGCAAAACCGCTCGTCATTGTCCTGATTGCCATACCGCTTTTGATCCAGAGTTACGGCATATTCGTCATCGCCTATGGCTGGTGCTACCTGTGGCGTGTGCCATTCAGCACCGCCGCGCCCGCCGCCCTGATCGGCACTTCCAATTTCTTTGAACTCGCCGTGGCGGTGGCCATCAGTCTATTCGGCCTCAATTCCGGCGCGGCCCTGGCCACGGTCGTCGGCGTTCTGGTCGAGGTGCCGGTCATGCTGTCGCTGGTGGCCTTTGCCAGGAGAACGAGAAATTACTTTGTATAATTTTGTTATCAATTTAATCACAGAGGAATAAAATGACACGGGAAAAACCGCGCTGGCAATACCGTTTTGATAATTACAGGCGGGCCTTCTCCCTGTTGCGCGAGGCTATCGAATTGCGACAGGACAGGCCATTATCCGATCTCGAAAAGGAGGGCGTTATTCAAAGGTTTGAATACACTTGGGAATTGGCCTGGAAAACGATAAAAGACTATCTTGAAAATGAAGGTGTCGCCCTGGAAAAAATTACCCCAAAGGCCGTGATCGTGGCAGGTATTGAGGCCCGTATAATCAGCCGCAAGGAAGACTGGATGAGGGCTTTGGATGATCGTAACCGGCTGAGCCATGTGTATAACAAGATGGTGTTCGAAAAGATAATAAACAATATTGAGCAAGGCTACCTGTCCCTGTTTGACGGACTCTATGAAAAATTGCTTGCTGAAGTCATTGATGGAGACAAATGAAAAAACTGACTGCCAAAGATCATGGTCTGAGCGCCGCTGAATTGGCAACCATGAACGCAGTACTGGCTGGCTACCGGCAAAAAATTGACAAAGTATGCCTTTTTGGTTCCAGGTCATGCGGGCAATACAAGCCGTATTCGGATATTGATCTGGTCTTGTACGGCGATCTGGAAGAACACGAGATTGATCGAATTTATACGTTGTTTGATGAGAGCAATCTTGGGATCCGTGTGGACGTGCAAGCCTATCGGCATATTCAATACCCGCCCTTAAAAAGGCATATTGACGCGATGGCAAAAATTCTTTTTACCCGGAAGGATATAATGATAAATAGACAGGAATGACAGCCAAACACACCATTCCGTCTTGCGGACAGAATCATAATCCATTTCACACCCCGGCCCCGTCTTTCTGGATTCCTCGGCCGCTTGCTCCGGCCTGCCTGTAGCAGGCAGGCCCGATTTCTCTCATCTCTATTGAACCCGCACGGCCATTTGACTTGCTCCGCGGATTCTATATGATCCGCCCTTCTTTCCACGCGCCCGTAGCTTAGTTCGGATAGAGCACCTGGCTACGAACCAGGAGGTCGGAGGTTCAAATCCTTCCGGGCGCGCCAGTTTACCGGGGTCTATACCGGGGCCGGCCACAACCGGCCGAAGCCGCCACGGAAGGGCAGGGCGCCGAATCCGACTGGTGTTCATCTTTACTTCTCTGATAAATTGTCGACAATTTATTCTAAATCAGCCTAAAAAAGCATATTTAATCGTGTTATGATTCAATATTGTCGACAGCGAGGGATTATCCTTGAATTCAGCAGTTTCGGAAAACGCGCGAGTGGTCAGCCTGACGCTGGCCGATCAGGTCTTTGAAAGGCTGCAACAGGCGATCGTTGAGGGAGATATTCCGGCCGGTTCAAAGATCAGCGAGGCCGCGCTGGCCAGAAATCTGGGCATCAGCCGGGCGCCGCTGCGGGAGGCGCTGACCCGCCTGGAAGCCTGCCATCTGATCGAGCGCAGGCCAAATATCGGCGCCCGGGTGGTTGCGCTGTCGCCCCGGCATCTGCTTGAAATTTATCATATCCGTGAGTCGCTGGAGGGTCTGGCCGCCCGTCTGGCCAGCGAAAATATGAGCAATGAGGACATCGCCGGGCTGGCTCGTTTGCTTGATGCGCATCGGCCGCGGGTCAAGCGGGAGCGGAGTTATCTGCAAAAGGAGGGCGATATGGATTTTCATTACCGCATTGTGCTGGGCAGTAAAAATTCACGCCTGATCAATATGTATTGTCATGATCTCTATTATCTGATCCGCCTGTATCGCTATCAATTCGGCATGGTCAGCAAACGTGTTCACCGGGCCTTTTCCGAGCATGAACATATCGTGGGTGCCCTGCGCCAGCGGGATGGCGAACTGGCCCAGTTTCTTGTGGCCCGGCATATCAAGGCGGCGCGGCTGAACATAGAAAAAATGCTGGCCGCGCGGCCTACCGCTTCCAACCTGAATAATGGAGAACGGCCGCAATGAGTCAGGCCGTATCTTTATCGGCGGGCGCGCGTTTTAAGGCGGCGCTGCTAAAGGAAAAGCCATTGCAGATCGTGGGCGCTATCAATGCCTATCATGCCCGGCTGGCCGAGGCGGCCGGTTATCGCGCCCTGTATGTGTCCGGCGGCGGCGTTGCGGCCGGTTCCTGCGGCCTGCCTGATCTCGGCATCACCGCGCCCGAGGATGTCCTTATTGACGTGCGCCGCATTACCGATATAAGCCGCCTGCCGGTTCTGGTCGATATTGACACCGGCTGGGGCGGGGCCTTTAATATCGCCCGCACCGTGCGCGCGATGATCAAGGCGGGCGCCGCGGCGGCGCATATTGAGGATCAGGTGCAGCAAAAACGTTGTGGTCACCGGCCCAATAAGGCCATTGTGACGCAGGCGGAAATGGTGGACAGGATCAAGGCGGCGGTTGACGCAAAGACCGATCCCGAGTTTGTGATCATGGCCAGGACCGACGCCCTGGCGGTCGAGGGGCTGGCCGCCGCCATCGATCGCGCCCTGGCCTGTGTCGAGGCCGGCGCCGATATGATCTTCCCCGAGGCAGTGACGGAATTGCGCCAGTATCAACAGTTTGCCGAGGCCGTGCCAGCGCCCGTGCTGGCCAATATTACCGAATTCGGCCAGACGCCGCTGTTCACGACAGCGGAACTGGCCTCGGTCAATGTCAGCATGGCCCTGTATCCGCTGTCGGCCTTTCGCGCCATGAATGCCGCCGCCCTGAAGGTCTATCAAAGCCTGCGCGCGGAGGGCACGCAACAAAACGTGTTAAGCCTCATGCAGACCCGCGCCGAGTTGTACGACTATCTGGGCTATCACCAATATGAACAAAAACTGGATGAATTATTTTCTGGAGAAAAATCATGACCGGAAAAACCGCAAAGAAACCCAAAAAATCGGTCGCATTAAGCGGCGCCATCGCGGGTAACACCGCCTTGTGCAGCGTCGGCTTAACCGGCAATGACCTGCATTATCGCGGCTACGATATTCTCGACATTGCCGAGGCTTGCGAATATGAAGAAATCGCCTTTTTGCTGGTGTATGGCAAATTACCGACCCAGGCTGAACTGGACGCCTACAAAGCCAGGCTGCGCGCCCTGCGCGCCTTGCCCGCCGCGTTAAAGGCCACGCTCGAACAGATCCCGGCGTCCGCCCACCCTATGGATGTGTTACGCACGGGTTGCTCCATGCTGGGCGCGCTCATGCCTGAACGGGAAGATCACAATGCCCAGGGCGCGCGCGCCATCGCGGATCGCCTGCTGGCCGGGTTTGCCTCGATATTGCTCTACTGGTATCACTATGCCGTGAACGGCAAGCGTATCGAGGTGGCAACGGAGGACGATTCTATCGGCGGCCATTTCCTGCATTTATTACATGGCAGGGCGCCCCCGGCGGAGTGGGCGCGGGCCATGCACACTTCGCTTATTTTATACGCCGAGCATGAATACAATGCCTCGACCTTTACCGGGCGTGTGATCGCCGGCACGGGTTCCGATCTGTATTCCTGTGTCACCGGGGCGATAGGGGCGTTGCGCGGCCCCAAACATGGCGGCGCGAATGAAATTGCATTCGACATACAACAGCGTTATGCCACGCCGGATGAGGCGGCAGCGGATATCCGGGCCCGCATGGCCCGCAAGGAGATCGTGATTGGCTTTGGCCATCCGGTTTATACCGTCAGCGATCCGCGCAACCGGGTCATCAAGGCCCTGGCCGAACAACTGGCGATGGCCGGCGGTAACATGAAGATGTTTAATATCGCCGCCCGCATTGAAGCGGTCATGTGGAATGAGAAAAAGATGTTCCCCAATCTGGACTGGTTTTCCGCGGTGTCCTACGCGCTGATGGACATCCCGACAGTCATGTTCACGCCCTTGTTTGTCATGGCCCGCACCGCGGGCTGGGCCGCGCATGTCATTGAACAACGCGAAGACGGCAAGATCATCCGCCCGGGCGCCAACTACGTCGGGCCTTCGAATCAGAAGTTTATCCCTGTTGGGGAGCGTGAATAGGGGTTGAGCGGATTCCGGCTTTGGCCTGTTTGCACCGGGCAGATTGGAATGATAAAACGGCGGGAATACCGGAAAGCCTGAACAACACCCCGTCGTCATTCCAGCGAAAGCTGGAATCCAGGAAGGACGATGCCGGGATGTTGGATGACTTCGGCTTTTGCCGGAATGACCAGTTGGCGGGAATAACGTCTTTGGTTGTCATTCCCGCCTGGGCGGGAATGTATAATAAAAACCACTGGATTCCAGCTTTCGCTGGAATGACGGCGGGGGCGTTGGGTTTTGGCCTGTGCCAGCCTGTTGTCTGGTTGCTGCCTGGCCGTTACAAACAAACCGGAATAACACCCCGTTGTCATTCCGGCCTGCCTGCTACAGGCAGGCGAAGGCCGGAATCCAGCTTTTGCCTGTTTGCACCGGGCAGGTTGGAATGATAAAACGGTGGGAATACCGGAAAGCCTGAACAACATCCCGTCGTCATTCCAGCGAAAGCTGGAATCCAGGAAAGCAATGCCGGGATGTTGGATGACTTCGGCTTTTGCCGGAATGACGAGTTGGCGGGAATAACGTCTTTGGTTGTCATTCCCGCCTGGGCGGGAATGTATAGTAAAAACCACTGGATTCCAGCTTTCGCTGGAATGACGGCGGAGGTGTTGGGTTTTGGCTTGTGCCAGCCTGTTGCCTGGCTGCCGCTTGACCGTTACAAACAAGCCGGAATCCAGGAAGAATATTACCTGGATGATAAATGAATTCCGGCTTTCGCTTAACAGCAAAAAATTAACCCAAACAACCACAAAAAGGAAAAAACCATGTCCATAGGCATCAAACAAACAAAACGCCCCGATCCCGACTCGCTCTTGATCGACATTGCCGATTACATCGTGGACGCGAGACCCGAAAGCGCGGAGGCGCGAAGCACCGCGCGTTATTGTCTTATGGACACCCTGGGCTGCGGTTTACTGGCCCTGAATTATCCGGCCTGTACTCGAATGATGGGGCCGGTCGTGCCCGGCGCGAGTCTGGCAAACGGCGCGCGTTGTCCGGGCACGGCCTATGAACTGGACCCGGTCATGGCGGCGTTTAATATCGGCTGCATGATCCGCTGGCTGGATTTTAATGACACCTGGCTGGCCGCGGAATGGGGCCATCCCTCGGATAATCTCGGCGGCATACTGGCCGTCGCGGATTATCTCAGCCGTAACAACAGCGCCGCGGGCAAGCCGCCCTTGCTGGTTGAGGATGTGCTCACGGCCATGATCAAGGCGCATGAGATTCAGGGCGTGATCGCGCTCGAAAACAGCTTCAACCGGGTCGGCCTGGATCATGTCTTGCTGGTGCGGGTTGCAACCACGGCCGTGGTGACCGGCCTGCTCGGCGGCGACAAGGCGCAGATCATTAACGCCGTCTCCAACGCCTGGCTCGATGGCGGCGCGCTGCGCGCTTACCGTCATGCGCCGAATACCGGTTCGCGTAAATCCTGGGCGGCCGCCGATGCCACCAGCCGCGGCGTGCGGCTGGCCCTGATCGCCATGACCGGCGAGATGGGCTATGCTTCGGCCTTGAGCGCCAAAAACTGGGGTTATTTTGACGTGTTGTTCAAGGGCAACGCGTTTAAGTTCAGCCGGGGCTTTGATTCTTATGTGATGGAAAACGTGTTATTCAAGATTGCCTTCCCGGCCGAATTCCACGCCCAGACGGCCGTTGAAGCGGCCCTGAAACTCCATCCCGAGGTAAAGGACAGGCTGAACGACATTGAAAAAATTGTCATCAGGACCCAGGAAGCCGCGGTGCGTATCATTGACAAGACCGGGCCGCTGGCCAACCCGGCCGATCGGGATCACTGTATTCAATACATGGTCGCCATTCCGCTGATATTCGGCCGGCTCACGGCCGATGATTATGAAGACCGCGTGGCCGCCGATCCGCGCGTTGACGCCTTGCGTGACAAAATGGACGTGCTGGAACACAAGCCCTACAGCGCGGACTATCTGGATCCGCAAAAACGCTCGATAGGCAACGCCGTGCAGGTCTTTTTCAAGGATGGCGGCGCCACGGAAAATGTCGCCGTGGAATTCCCGCTCGGTCATCGCCGCCGCCGGGCCGAAGGCATACCGCTGCTGCTGGAAAAATTTGAACGCAATATCAAGACCCGCCTGCCGGACGCGCGGGCCGGCGCCATCCTCGATCTATGCGCCGACCCGGCCCGGCTCGGCCAGACCCCGGTCAATGAGTTTATGGACCTTTGGGTCACGGCCGGATAGCGCCGGCCGCTCGCAGGCGCTATACTCCGCGTTTTTGCGACAATGCCGGCCGGAACCGGCCGCGGGCGAATTATCCATGCAGCATGAACACGACATCCGCACCGTCTTTTTCGTCTCCGATAGAACCGGCAAAACGGCCGAATCCATCGGCGAAAGCCTGTTGTCTCAATTTGACGGGATCGCGTTCGAACACAAGAGTTTTTCCTTTGTGAATTCCAGGGCCGATGCCGAACGCATCGCCAGCGAGATACAACGAAACGCAAGCGACACCGGCCGGCAGCCATTGGTCTTCAGCACCCTGGTCGATGAAGAACTGCAAAAAATTATTGCCGCCACCGACGCCTGTGTGATCAGTTTATTCAATGCCTTTATTGACCCGCTGGAAAAAAGCCTGGGGGTAAAATCATCGCATACCACCGGCCGGCCGCATGAAGAATACAGCGACAAGGCCTACAAAAAACATATTGACGCGATTGAATTTGCCCTCAAACATGATGACGGCAAACAAACCCGGCACTATGACAAGGCGGACGTTATCCTGATCGGGGTCTCGCGCTCGGCCAAGACGCCGACCTGCCTGTATCTGGCGATGAACTTTTTTATCAAGGCCGCCAATTATCCCCTGACCGATGATGAACTCAAACAGCACGCCCTGCCGGATTTTCTGCTGCGTTACCGGGACAAGCTGGCGGGCTTAACGATCCGTCCGGATCAGCTTAGCGTCATCCGCGAGCAGCGCAGACCCGGTTCCGCCTATGCCGAGATTCAGACATGCCGCGAAGAGATCCGGCGGGCGGAACGCATTATGAATGATCACAATCTATACGTGCTTGACTCATCCGCAATATCCATTGAAGAACTGGCCGTCGGCATTGTCAAGGAGAAGGGCTTGCTGAAGCGCGCCAGAAATGAAAAATGAATAAGGATAATCTTGTGAACAAACAGGTAGCAAATAAATATATCAGGCCCCTGGGGCAACTGGGCATGCGCGATGTGGCCCTGGTGGGCGGCAAGAATGCCTCGCTGGGCGAGATGCTCGGTCATCTGTCCGCCGCGGGCGTCAGCGTGCCGGACGGCTACGCCACGACCACGACCGCTTTTCTGGACTTTCTTGCCCACAACAATCTGCAAGAGCGGATCCGCGCCAGACTTGAGGGCCTGGATGTTGATGATGTGCGGCAACTGGCCGCGGCCGGCAAGGAAATCCGGGGCTGGATCACGGCGGCATCGTTACAGGCGCCATTAAAACAAGCCATCATCGACGCCTATGAATCCATGTCAGCCGGTATGGAAGGGGGCCTCGCGGTCGCGGTCCGATCATCGGCGACAGCGGAAGACTTGCCGGATGCCTCTTTTGCCGGGCAACAGGAAACCTTCTTAAACGTGCATGACATTGATGATGTCCTGTATAAAGTCAAGGCCGTCTTCTCCTCGCTCTACAACGACCGCGCCATTGCCTATCGTATCCATAAAAACTTCGCCCATGCCGAGATCGCCTTGTCGGCCACCATCCAGCGCATGGTGCGCAGCGATATCGGGGTCAGCGGGGTCATGTTTACGCTTGACACCGAATCCGGCTTTGCCGATGTGGTCTTCATTACCGGCAGTTATGGCCTCGGTGAAATGGTCGTGCAGGGCGCCGTCAACCCCGATGAATACTATGTTTACAAAAAATCACTGGCCGCCGGCAAACCGGCCGTGTTAAGCCGCAACCTCGGCGGCAAGGCGCTCAAGCTGATCCACAACGACGACCCCGATGCCGCCGAATGGGTCAAGACCGTGGCCGTGGAAAAAGAAGCCTCGGCGCGCTTCTGCCTGAACGACGATCAACTTGAAGCCCTGGCGCGTCAGGCCCTCATTATTGAAAAACATTACGCCTGTCCAATGGATATCGAATGGGCTTTGGATGGCCGCGACGGCAGGATTTATATCGTGCAGGCGCGGCCGGAGACCGTGCAAAGCCATCAACATCGCAACATGATCGAGCGTTACCGGCTCAATGAGACCGGCCGGCGCCTGACGCAAGGCGCGGCCATCGGTCAGAAGATCGGCGCGGGCACGGCCAGGGTAATAAAAAGACTGGAAGATATGGACAACTTGCAGGCCGGGGATGTGCTGGTCACCGAAATGACCGACCCGGACTGGGAACCGGTCATGAAACGCGCGGCCGCGATCGTGACCAACCGGGGCGGGCGCACCTGCCACGCGGCCATCATTGCCCGCGAGATGGGCACGCCCGCGGTGGTGGGTTGCGGCGACGCCACCGAACAGATCCAGACTGAAAATCCGGTCACCGTGGTCTGCTCGGAAGGTGAAACCGGCGCTGTCTATGCCGGTCTGCTGGATTTTGAGATTAAGCGGGCCGAACTCGGCAAGCTGCCGCCGCCGCCGTTAAAGATCATGATGAATGTCGGCAATCCCGGCAAGGCCATGTCCTTTGCCCAACTCCCCAATGCCGGGGTGGGGCTGGCGCGCCTCGAATTCATCATCAACAACAAGATCGGCATCCATCCGCGCGCCCTGCTCGAATACGAAAAACAAGAGGCCGCGTTAAAGGCCGTGATCGACCAGCGGACCAAAGCCTATGGCGATCCGGTGGACTACTACATCAAAAAACTGATCGAGGGCGTCGCAACGCTGGGCGCCGCCTTCGCGCCCAACCCCGTCATTGTCCGGCTATCGGACTTTAAATCGAACGAATATGCCAACCTGATCGGCGGCCGGCCCTACGAGCCGGACGAAGAAAACCCGATGATCGGCTATCGCGGCACCTCCCGTTATCTTTCGGCCGAATTCGAAGCCTGTTTTGAACTGGAATGCCGGGCCTTGCGCTACGCGCGCGAGCAAATGGCGCTAGACAATATCTGGGTCATGGTGCCGTTCGTGCGCACCCCGCAACAGGCCGGGGCCGTGGTGGAATTGCTGGCTAAAAACGGTCTAAAACGCGGCGAACGGGGACTAAAACTGATCATGATGTGCGAAGTGCCGAGCAATGCGATACTGGCCGATCAATTCCTGCACTACTTCGATGGTTTCTCCATTGGCTCCAACGACATGACCCAGTTGACCCTGGCGCTCGACCGCGACTCGGCGCTGGTGTCGGACCTGTTTGACGAACGCGATGAAGCGGTCAAGTTCATGCTCAGCCGCGCCATAAGGGCCTGCAAGCAGGCCGGAAAATACATCGGCATCTGCGGACAGGGGCCTTCCGACCACCCTGATTTCGCAAAATGGCTGCTGGACGAAGGCATAGAAAGCATCTCCCTCAATCCCGACACGGTCATCGACACCTGGCTATACCTCGCCGGGGCCGGAGAAGGCAAGCCGTAGGTCAACGGCAGGAGTCTGTCATTCCCGCCTGCCTACAGCAGGCAGGAATGTATAATATAAAACCACTGGATTCCGGCTTTCGCCGGAATGACGAAGTAGCAGGAATAACGCCCTTGCCATCATTCCAGTGAAAGCTCGCCTACAGGACGTAAGTGGTAGAGCGGCGCTTGCCAGCAGCAGGCAGGGCCGGAATAGCAACAAAGCATAAAACCAGCAACCCGTCATTCCGGCGAAAGCCGGAATCCAGTGGTTTATGTAATACATTCCTGCGTGAGCAGGAATGACAACCAAAGGCGTTATTTCGGCTAACCCGGTACAGGCAGGGTCAGAATGGCAACAAAGCATAAAACCAGCAACCCGTCATTCCGGCGAAAGCCGGAATCCAGTGGTTTATGCAATACATTCCTGCGCAAGCAGGAATGACAACCAAAGGCGTTATTATGGCTAACCTGGTACAGGCAGGCGAAAGCCGGAATCCAGGAAGACGGGGCCGGGATATAAGTGAATGCCAGCGATCCCCAACGAGCACAAGGCGCGAAACCCGCCCCGAAACACACAAAATGACAAAAACCCACATTTCAACATAAAAACGTGCAAAACCAACCGAATTTCCTATAATTGACACTCCTGCTGGCCAACACCAAATGCGCCCGTAGCTCAACCGGATAGAGTATCGGGCTTCGAACCCGAGGGTTGGGGGTTCGAATCCCTCCGGGCGCGCCATATCAGCAAAATCGGTAAAAGTATGATGTATTTCGATATAGAACTGCTGCAATAAAGATTTACTGCCGAGTTCAATAATGACTCGGCACTTGAGTTGAAACCGGACGGGGCTGACGTTGACCCGTCGGTTACATTGTTTGCTAAATATGAGCCAAGTTTTTCTGACAAGATAGCGTAAACGGGCAAAATCGCACAATGGCAGACAAAGTCACGCCCATGCAGCGTTCTGCCATGATGGCGGCAGTAAAGAATAAGAACACCGAGCCTGAGCTTATCGTGCGCAGACGGGTCTTTGCATTTGGGTTTCGCTACCGACTCCATGTACGCAAACTGCCGGGTACGCCGGATTTAGTATTTCCCCGTTATCGTGTGGCGGTTTTCGTACATGGATGCTTCTGGCATGGTCACGATTGTCCGAAGGGCAAGCTCCCGGCCACAAACCGCGATTTCTGGCAGGAAAAAATCTCCAAGAACAAAGAGCGTGATCGATCAACGGTCAAAGCTCTTGAATACAAAGGCTGGCGGGTAATGACGATCTGGTTCTGCCATATCGAGGAAGGGATAAAGGATTTACTCACTCTTTTGATCGAGCGGCGAAAGACTCTCTAGTCGACGTGGATCGAGTTGGTTAGGTATTCCGCGAAGAAAGAGGCTAATTTAGGTGGGACGGCGTTGCCGATCATCCGCGCAATGGGTTCTATCTTATCGGTTGGATAAAATATGTAATTGTCCGGGAAGGACTGAAGAATCGCCGCCTCACGGAGCGAGATGCCGCGCAGTTGTGTCTGGTCAAAATGCCCGTATCGGCCGTTGGAGATGCTATGGCATCTGGTGGTGATGGTTGGGGACGGCCGGTCGGGATGCATTCTTGTATAAACATCGGAAAAGCATCTTGTGTTAAGTCGCTTGTTGACTTTGCGGTGACAGTTCAGCGACAGATCACCGAATTTCGTGTTGTTCATGTAGGCGTTGGATTCGCCCGGCTTGGCACAGGACAGGCGTTTGCGATTTAACTCGCTCAGGGCGCGTGCCCGATGGTTTGGCACATCTCGGTGGGTTTCTCCCGCTTCGATGGACGGCAGATGACTGATGGCTTCACGCACGGATACCGGCAAGGTGTCGGGGTCCGCATCCGGCACCAGAAGTTCCGATCCGGACATATCGGCAAGACGCTCACCCCGCACCAGATCCCTGCGCACGGCCATTAGGATAGAGCGTTTGCGGTATTGGGGGATACCGAATTTCGAGGTGCAGACTACCTTGGAACCAGTGACGTATCCGAGGTTTTCAAATATTCGGCAAAATTTATCCCATACGCCGTCATAACGTGGTTTCTTAATATCCGCCACATTTTCGGACAAGACAAGTTCAGGCTGGAAGTACTCGACGAATTTGGCAGCTTCGGTCAACAAATTCCGGTCGCGTTCGCGGCCTTCTTTACGTTCTTCGGTAAGTTTTTTCCTCGACAGCTTTGTGAATGGTTGACATGGAGCGCAAATGGCAAACAGCAGTGGTATGTCTTTCATCTGCGCTCGGTAGAGGGGAATAAGGCTCTCAAGCTCGGTGAAAAGATGACTTTGTTGGCCTTCTTCATAGTCCTCGGAGGATGGGAAAATATCCCGCTCAAGAAAGCGCGGCGAACTACAGTCGATAGTTACGTTGGCATTGTTCTTGATATAGGTAAGCATGCAACGACTATCCTTATCGATACCTGCGAGCACATAACCACCGGCATCAATTAAGCCGCGTGTGGTTCCTCCCGCTCCGCAGAAGAAATCCACCGCCAGAAATGAGGGTTTGACGGAAGTCGTTTTTTTCGTTTTCTTTTGAGCCATCTAACTAGCCTTTTCCCTTGTTGCCCATTCCTTAAGGCGGGCAATGTCCCTTTTTGTAAACAGACGCCAGCCATTACGGTCGCGCTTGACATCAATGACTCGTTTTTCTCGGAACCAGCGCAGCAGAGTTTGGCGTGATACGCCTACCGCTTCCGCCGCTTCGTTTGTCCGGTAGTAAATGTTTTCTCCGATACATTTAGGCATATTGAATTTCTCCGATGAATATATTTAAGTATACTCAATGAAGAATAACGGATCAAGGGTATTTTATCGAGTCAAGCTATCAGCGGCGAATTTGTTAAAAATTCGAATTTACGCGCCGATAACTTTGATCTTTATGGCTAAATACGTATATTTTTAAAAAATATTAAAAAAACAGGCTTGAATTTTATAATGTACAAGTATATTTTACATATTTATGAAAAAACGATTGTTAAAGATTGAGTATGCGTTCCGAAGATCGTGAAAAATTCGTCAGATTGGCTACCAAACGAGTTAACAGCGCGATCAAGGTCATCAACCTGATCGGAAACCTTTCTAACAAATCTAATTATGACTATACCGAAGAGGATGTAGCGAAGATTTTTAAAGCGCTCCAAGAAGAGCTAAACGCCTGTAAGAAACGCTTCGATATGGCATCCAAGCCCGGTAAGAAAAAAATTTTCAAGCTCGATTAGATACCCATAGACGGAGGTTCAAAATGGATGCGAAAGCTGTTTGCCTGAAACTGCTTGCGGCGGAATCCGAGGAGAAGGCACAAGAAATCATCAATTCTGTCCCCGAAATGGGGGACTTGGGTAACTGGCAGCCACTCGACAAGCGCGATACCAACTTCAACGTGACATCCAACCAGGCGTCGGATGGAGGCAAGGCACTCACCGAACTCATGACCAATATGGTAGATGCGGTGCTGATGAAACATGCATTTCAGCGAGGTATTAACCCTAAAGGCACTGATGCGCCGAAGACCATGTATAAGGCCGTAGATGTTCTGGTGAAAAATCTGCATGGTGGCAAGCTGGTTAATCTCGATCCGAAAGACTCATGGTTGCGTGATTTTGCCCAGAAAAATCTTGTCATCGGTATAACCGGTGCCAGGTCCAAGAAAGAGGGATTACCTTGTTATACCTTCGCCGATAATGGCGAAGGCCAGCGAGGTAAGGACTTCGAGGACACATTCTTGTCCCTAAGTGCCGGGAACAAGAAGAGTATTCCCTTTGTACAAGGCAAGTACAACATGGGGTCGTCCGGTGTGTTGCGATATTGTGGACGATGTTGGTTCAAGCTGATTATCTCGCGTCGTTACGACGCTGTTAGCGGCTGGTCCTGGACACTTATGCGCCGTCGTCCCAATGACGGCGACAGTATGCCGGTGGCCGAATACTTTATCTTGGGCAAGACGGAGATCCCTTCCTTCGATAGCGACTATCTTCATCCTTTTCACACTAAAACCGGAAAGCGCTATGACCGCATGATGCTTAAGACCGGCACAGTAGTGAAACTTTTCGACTATCAAGTCGGTTCCAGATTCCTCAGTTTCAAAGGCGCGCGTGACGCTCTGAACGAGAATTTGGTCGAAACTATTTTGCCGTTCCGGCTTCTGGACTTCCGCCAGTTACCTAAGACCGGAAAGGCTCACGAAGCTGCCCGGAAACGGGGCGGAGACCGTGCCGAGGGTGTAGATCCGCGTCCTTTCTACGGAATGGAGTTTTTGCTAATGCGTTCCCACAAGGAGGAAGGTCTTGAAGATGAGGAAGAAGACGCGGCGGGCGAAGATAAAATCTCGGTCGGTAACATCGAAGTTCCCGAAATAGGTAAGGTTTCGGTGAACGCCATTCCACTCAAGCGGAAGATTCCAGGCTGGTTAAAAGCGCCCCATAACATCAATCGCGTTTTTCATACCGTCAACGGTCAGGTGCAATACAAACAATCGCGTGGCTACCTCTCCCGCTGCAAGTTTCCTGCGCTCAAAGACCGGATAGTGATTATCGTGGATGCCAGCAATTTGACATTTTCTGCTCATAACGAAGTTTGGAAGGGTGATCGGGAGCATATCAGCAACACCATTATCGGCGAGCGTTATCTCGATGAGGTGATGGCAACGATTAAGGAATCGCCGGAATTAAAGGAACTGCAACAGAAAATTGCCCAACAGGAATTGGAGCGCGCCTCCAAGGCCGAGAGTAACGAGCTTTTCCAAAAGCTGGTGGATTCCGATCGTAATCTCGCGGGACTCCTCTCCCGGCATGACCCGACGATTCGCGTACCTGCCTCGGGCGGTGGTGAAACAGGTTCCGAGACCGGTAGCGGCGAGTGGGACAAAGGCAAGTACAGCCCGACCTTCGTGCGTCTCGAAGAGCGCCGCAAGAAGAACGGCCTTGAAGTCCCGATCAATCACCCGCGCCCTGTAGCGCTGCGTACCGATGCCGAAAACGGCTACCTGAACCGCGCCCAGAATACCGGACAGGTCATCATAAACAGCCAGATAAGGGCGAAATTCGGGATTCGGGAGCATCTTTACAATGGAAGGTTAACTATCTACTTTGAGCCGCAGGAAGAGGCACTAGCGGTCGGGGATAAGTTCACCTTCAAAATCGGTCTTAAAGATGATGCGATGCCCGAGGCCGTGGAAAGCGAGGAATTAGTTCTGTGTATAGTAGAAGAGCATATTCCACCGCCCGAACCGGATAAGAAGAAAAAGCAGAAGCATAAATCCGGTAAGGGTAAATCGGATAAAGGTAAGGGTGAAAGCGCTCCGACTCGTGGATTGCCGAAGTGTATTCTGCTCACCAGGGACGGCAGGGATATTGAAGGGTACGGTGTTGAACCCTGGCCTGCCGATTTCAATGAATATGATGGCGGTGTGATCGAAGATTTAGGTGAGGAAGACATGCTCTGCAAGGTCAATTACGACAATGCCTATCACCTGAAATATCGTCATCAGCAGCGTGGTGATGTTGCCCGTGAGGTCGTGACCGAAAAGTATATTCTCGGCATGCGTATCCTCATGCTTGGGTATGAGCACGCATTCCGCTCCCTTCAAGATGGAGATGGTAGTAATGGCGAAAGCGTTGCCGACTCTGTCGACGAATTCCGCCGCATGGCTGCACGCGGAGCCGCGTCCACGGTCTTGGCGCTTGCCGAAAGCCTGCCCAAAATCGTGGATCAATCCAGTATCGGAGAAGACGTAGAGTAATACCGGAAGAAAGTTCTATGGCCTTATTCAACACTTTCTCAAACAATCAACCACCCCCCGCTCCCCCGTCTCCCCGCCCATTTTAAATGCTTGTAACAATTACCGGGGGGCATAGAATAGTGGCCAATTGTGAGGCAGATTGTGGATTTTGGTTGAAATATGGGCAATTCGGAGCGGATCATTGATTTTTCCAGGCTGAAGGCCGCCTGTTCGAGTTGTAATTTGCAGGAGCTTTGTCTGCCCAGGGGATTGAGCGCCTCTGATCTGGCCAGGCTTGATCATGTGGTGCGGGGCGCGCGTCCTATACAAAAAGGCGATCATATCTTTCAGATCGGCGACCGGTTCCGGGCCTTTTATGCGGTGCGTTCCGGCTCGGTGAAGGTCTCTATCATCAATGAGGCCGGCGAGGAGCAGATCACGGGTTTTTATTTCCCCGGCGAAATCCTGGGCTTTGACGCGATTGACCGGCAGCAGCACAGTTGTTCGGCGCTGGCGCTTGAGACCAGCACGTTTTGTACTCTGCCTTATGCCAGGATTCACGAGATCTGCGTGCAGATCCCCGATTTGCAGAATCAGATTTTTCGCCTGATGAGCCGCGAGCTTTCCAATGAAAACAAGATGCTGTTGACCATCAACCGGCGCACGGCCGAGGAGCGCATGGCCACTTTTTTAATCAGCCTGTCTTCCCGCTTTCAACAACTGGGTTATTCCGCCAGCGAATATAATCTGTCCATGTCGCGCCAGGAGATTGGCAATTATCTCGGCCTGACCATTGAGACGGTGAGCCGTCTGTTCAAGCGTTTTCAGCGCAACGGTCTGATCAATATCAATAAAAAGGCGATTCGGCTGGAAAACCTGCCCGCCTTGCGCGCGCTTTGCGACGGGGCCGGCCATGCGGCGGGCCTGAGTAAGAATCATGTCGCCTGAATCTGTTTCCCGGCCCCGATGACCCGCCTTGAATGCTTATTCAACTGCTTGTGGCATTCAATCTCGGCTTGTTCAGCACCCTGCATTGTATCGGCATGTGCGGCGGCGTTTTGTCCGCCTTGATGCTGTCTTCCGCGCCGGAGGGGCCGCGCCCGGCAAGGTTAAAATACAGTCTGGCCTTTAATTACGGCAGGATAAGCAGCTATGCCCTGGCCGGTTTGCTGGCGGGCCTCGCGGGCGATCGCGCCGCCGCGCTGGTGGCCAATCTGAATCTGCACGGTCTGTTGCAGGTGATCGCGGCGCTGGTGTTAATCGGCATCGCCCTGAATATGCTGGGCCTGCTGCCGTTCAATCGTTATCTTGAGCTTTTCGGCGCCAGGCTTTGGCGCCGCATCCAGCCTGTCGGCAGACGCCTGTTGCCGATCAATACCGTGCCGCGCGGTGTCCTGTTCGGGATGCTCTGGGGCTGGCTGCCCTGCGCTATGGTGTATTCCGCCTTGATATTGAGCCTGACCAGCGGCGGCGCGATCAACGGGATGCTGATGATGTTGTTTTTCGGTCTGGGCACGCTGCCCGGCATGATTTCGACGGGTTATGTGGCCGGTTATTTGAGAAGTCTGCAAAAGAATAAGCCGCTCAGGATCGTGGCGGCCCTGTGTTTAATCCTGGTCGCCATCAGCCTGCCGGTTTCTTCACTATATTTTTCCGGGCAACATGAGCATCCGGCAACGGCGGAGGTGGGTTTTTGAAGATGGGGGCAGGGGTTGCTGGAATGACAACGAGGCATAAAGTCAAGGGCCCGTCATTCCGGCGAAGGCCGGAATCCAGGAAGGCGATGACGGAATGGTAAATGTATTCCAGAATTCACCTGTCTGCGCCGTGGAAAATGAAGTGAGGTTGTTATTCCCGCTGACGCGGGTGGATTCCAGCTTTCGCTGGAATGACGGAGGGGGTTGTGGTCGGGAATTTGCCGGTAATGGTAAAGGAGTCGCGGGGGGTGTCTTCTATTTACACTCCCGCCCCGTTGTCATTCCAGCGAAAGCTGGAATCCAGGAAGGCGATGACGGAATGGTAAATGGATTCCAGAATTCGCCTGTCTGCGCCGTGAAAGACGAAGTGAGGTTGTTATTCCCGCTGACGCGGGTGGATTCCAGCTTTCGCCGGGCGGCTACGGGCATCCTGCCCTCTCGCCGCATACAGGACATCCTGTCCATAAATGACGGAGGGGGTTGTGGCCGGAAATCTGCCGGGGACGACAGACGGGTTGTTGGGGTATCCTCTATTTTCATTTCCGCCCCGTTGTCATTCCAGCGAAAGCTGGAATCCAGGAAGGCGATGACGGAATGGTAAATGGATTCCAGAATTCGCCTGTCTGCGCCGTGGAAAATGAAGTGAGGTTGTTATTCCCGCTGGCGCGGGTGGATTCCAGCTTTCGCTGGAATGACGGAGGAGGTTGTGGTCGGGAATTTGCCGGTAATGGCAAAGGAGTCGCGGGGGTGTCTTCTATTTACACTCCCGCCCCGTTGTCATTCCGGCGAAGGCCGGAATCCAGGAAGGCGGTGACGGGGTGGTCAATGGATTCCAGATTCCGCCTGTCTGCGCCGTGAAAAACGAAGTGAGGTTGTTATTCCCGCTGACGCGGGTGGATTCCAGCTTTCGCCGGGCGGCTACGGGCATCCTCGGCAGTCTGTTCCAGACACTGTTCTACCACCTACATCCCTGTAGGCGTGCCCTCTCGCCGCATACAGGACATCCTGTCCATAAATGACGGAGGGGGTTGTGGTCGGGAATTTGCCGGTAATGGTAAAGGAGTCGCGGGGGGTGTCTTCTATTTACACTCCCGCCCCGTTGTCATTCCAGCGAAAGCTGGAATCCAGGAAGGCGATGACGGAGTGGTCAATGGATTCCAGAATTCGTCTGCCTGCGCCGTGAAAGACGAAGTGAGGTTGTTATTCCCGCTGACGCGGGTGGATTCCAGCTTTCGCTGGAATGACGGAGGGGGCTGTAGTCGGGAATCTGCCGGTAATGGCAAAGGAGTCGCGGGGGTTGTCTTCTATTTACACTCCCGCCCCGTTGTCATTCTAGCGAAAGCTGGAATCCAGGAAGGCGATGACGGAGTGGTAAATGGATTCCAGGATTCGCCTGCCTACGCCGTGGAAAATGAAGTGAGGTTGTTATTCCCGCTGACGCGGGTGGATTCCAGCTTTCGCTGGAATGACGGAGGGGGCTGTGGCCGGAAATCTGCCGGGTACGACAGACGGGTTGTTGGAGTATCCTCTATTTTCATTTCCGCCCCGTTGTCATTCCAGCGAAAGCTGGAATCCAGGAAGTCGATGACGGAGTGGTCAATGGATTCCAGGATTCGCCTGCCTACGCAGTGGAAAATGAAGTGAGGTTGTTATTCCCGCTGACGCGGGTGGATTCCAGCTTTCGCTGGAATGACGGAGGGGGTTGTGGCCGGAAATCTGCCGGGGACGACAGACGGGTTGTTGGGGTATCCTCTATTTTCATTTCCGCCCCGTTGTCATTCCAGCGAAAGCTGGAATCCAGTGGTTTATGTCATACATTCCCGCTTTGGCGGGAATGACAATATCCCTATCATTCCCACCCACCCGCCAACAGCCCATCAGACAGGCAAGAACTAAAGCGCCCTAATCCCCTTCCTGCTCCTGCTTAACATCATCATCGTCCATCAATATCCGGTGGGCCTGTCCTTCGGCGTCGTCGAACTGGCCCGAGTGGATCGCCCAGTAGAGCGCGGCCGCGAGCAGGGCGATGAAGCCCAGTGAAACCAGGATCAGTAAAAAGATGATCTCCATCGTGTCAAGTATAGCGTCTGCCTGCAATGCGGGTTGCGTTAAGAACCACCACCAGCGAACTCAGCGACATGCCCAATGCCGCCATCCACGGACTCAAAAGCCCGGCACCGGCAAAGGGCAGGGCCGTCAGATTATAAGTCAATGCCCAGGCAAAGTTTGCGCGAATGGTGCTGTTGGTTTTGCCGCTGATCGCATACAAGGCTTGCAGCGTGTCTATGCGGCTGTTCAACAGCACCAGGTCGGCATTGAGCCTGGCGATCTCGCTGGCCTCGGTCATGGCAATCGCAATATCGGCGCGGGCAAAGGCCGGGGCGTCGTTAATCCCGTCGCCGACCATGCAGATCACGTCTCCCTGCCGCTGCAATTCGGCAATGGCCTTGAGTTTATCCTCGGGCCGGCATTCCGCCATGCTGTTTTCAATGCCCAACTCGGCGGCAATTTGTTTGACGGCCTGCGGGTGATCGCCGCTCATTAAAATAATTTTTTTACTCCGCCCCTGCAAGAACTGTATCAAGGACAGGCTGACATCGCGCGGCCGGTCGCGGAAAAAGAAACCGGCCACGGCCTTTTGTCTGTCGGCCAGAATAATATGCCGCAAACTGGAATTATCTTCATTGACCGGCAGACCGGTTTGCCCGGCAATGAATGAGCGCGTGCCGATAAACCATTCGGCGCCGTCAATAAAGCCCGACAGTCCGCGTCCGGGGGAATTGCGGATATGGCTGGCCGTTGGCTCCCGCCGGTCCGTGTCAATCTGACAAATGGCCCTGGCGACCGGGTGTTCCGAGTGCCGTTCCAGCGCCTGGGCGATGCCGATAATCCGCGCCCTGCTGTAGCCGGGTTCAAAAATATCAATATGTTCCAGTTCCAGCCTGCCCTCGGTCAGGGTGCCGGTCTTGTCAAACACAAAACAATTCGTCTTGCCCAGTATTTCAATCGCGTCGTTATTGACAATAGCGATGCCGTGCCGCATCAAGGTCGCCGCGGCCGAGGACAGCGCGGCCGGGGTCGCCAGCGACAGCGCGCACGGGCAACTGACCACCAGCACGGCAATCGTGATCGGCAGCCAGCGCGCGGGTTCGACATGATGCCAGTAAACACCGGTCGCCGCCGCCAGCAACAGGATAAACACGATAAAGCCCGAGACCACCTTGTCGGCCAACAGCAGGCTGCGGGTCCTGCCGGCCGCGGCCCTTTCTATCATCCTGGCAATATTGGACAATGTGCTCTGTTCGCCAAGCCTCTGCGCCCGGATCTGCAAGGGCGATTCAACATTCGTGCTGCCGCCAATCACACTCATGCCCGCCTGTTTGCCGAGCGGCAGGCTTTCGCCCGTGACGATGGCCTCATTCACCGTTGACGCGCCTTCCAAAACCACGCCATCCACCGGGATCAACTCGCCGGGCTTGACCAATATGCGGTCACCCACCGCCAGCCGCGCCAGCGGCGTGACTTCGAGTCGGCCATCTTCCTCTATCTTGTTCGCATACAGGGGCAATACCGGCGTCATCCGCTCCAACTGCGCAATGGATTTTTTACGGCTGGAAAATTCAAAGAAACGCCCGCTCAGGATAAAAAAGACAAACATGACGATGGAATCATAATAAACATGCCCGGCGCCGCCGCCGGTGGCGATAACGCTGCCGATAAAGGCAATCGTGATCGCCAGCGCCACGGGGATATCCATGCCGGGCCGCCTGATCCGGATATCGCGCCAGGCCCCGGCAAAGATCGGCCGCGCCGAGTACAACAACACGGGCAGCGTCAATAACAGGCTGACCCAATGCAGAAAATGACGGTAACGGTCGGCCATGCCCGAGGCCTCGCCAAAATACAGGGCAATCGCGATCATCATCACCTGCATGCCGAACAAACCGGCGATGCCGATGCGGATCAACTGATTCTTGCGCGCTTTTTCATAGCGCTGTTCCCGTTGCCGGGGGTTAAACGGCAAGGGGTGATAACCCAGCCGACGGATCTCGGCCAGTATATCGCTCAGGCCGATCCTGTCCTGTTGCCACTCCACCGAGCAGCGCTGAGTCGAATAATTAAGATCAATGCCGGCCACGCCGCGCAAACGGGAGAGCCTTGAACTGATAAGCCAGGTGCAGGCCGGGCAGGTGATACCCTCGATGATCAGGCGGGCCTCGGCCCGTTGCCCGTCCTTTGCGGCCACAAACTCGCTTTGTATCTGCGGGTTATTAAAAATGGACAGGTTTTTCAGATCATCCGGCGCCAGTTCCTCCGGCGTCTTGGGAAACTCCGTGCGGTGCCGGTAATAATCGGTCAGGCCGAACTCCGAAATCTGCTCCGCCACGGCCTGGCAGCCGAGGCAACACATCGGCTGCCGCCGCCCGTCAATCTCCGCGGACAAGTCCAGCCCGGCCGGTACCGGCTCGCCACAATGAAAACAGATCACCGGCGCAAGGTGTGCTTTAAGGAAATTCCAGGAGGCCCCGGGCCGCCGGCCGTCTTGAAGGCGCTGTTGATCGCTGCAATCATGGTGGTTATGGGGTTTCCTGTTGAATTGAAGTCTTTGGGTGTTGATTCAGCATAGCGGATAAGGCAGTGTGATTCCAGCGATACAGGAAATCCGCAGATTACGCAGATTACTCAGATTCTGTCCCCGTTGTCATTTATGGACAGGATGTCCTGCGGCGAGAGGGCACGCCTACAGGGATGTAGGTGGTAGAGCGGCGTCTGGAACAAGCCGCCGAGGACGCCCGTAGCCGCCCGGCGAAGGCCGGAATCCAGTGGTTTATGTAATACATTCGCGCGTAAGCGGGAATGAAAACAAATACACCATTTCGCCCCCGTTGTCATTCCAGCGGAAGCTGGAATCCAGTGGTTTATGCAATACATTCTCGCGCAAGCGGGAATGACAACAAGTACATCATTTCGTCTGGCAAGGCGCAGGCAGACAGAACTGTAATCCATTTCACTCCCCGGCCCACCTTCCTGGATTCCAGCTTTCGCTGGAATGACGATGGAGGTCACCGGGATGAAAGCAGGGATGGTGGGTTTCGTGGCGGTCTTTTTGGTTGTTACCGGGCGGGGAGGTTGGCCCCGCCTGCCTGTTGTGGGCAGACGGGGTGGGGTGGGTGGGACTTAGAAATCTACGGAGAATGACAAATTTATGCTTCTGGGCATACCTAAATAACTAACATTCCCAAAACTAAGCCAGTGATTCTTGTTGAAGAGATTGTCGATATTCATTCGCAGGGTGAGTTGCTGATCACCCAGCATGCGTTTATAACGCGCGCCAATGCTGTAAAGTTCATAGGAGGGAATTCTCAGGGTATTGTCAGTGTTAACAAACACCCTGCCCATATGCTCAGCACGGGCCGTCAGTGTCAAGCCGGGAAGAACGGGCGCATCCCATTCAAGGTTCAGCACGGCCATCAGTTCCGGTAATCCGACTGGATTATTGCCATCAAATTTGCCACCCTGGGTGCGGGTTAGTTCACTGTTCATATAAGTGAACCCGCCCAGCAGGCGCAGGTTTGGCCGCAATTCGCCAAAGGCATTCAGTTCAAGGCCACGATTGCGCTGCTCGCCATTGAGACCAAACCGATTATTTGCATTGATAAATGCGCTTGGTTTCTCGATCTGGAACACCCCGGCCGTTAAACCAAGGCCATCCAGGTCAAACTTCACACCGAACTCGACCTGCTCTGTTTCAGACGGAGGAAATATCTCCCCGGCATTGACTGCACTATTCGGCGCAGTTGGCCCCCACTCCAGGGCTTCGATATAGTTGCCATAGAGTGACATAAAACTCCAGGGTTTGACCAGCAGGGCGAAGGCCGGGGTGTTGGCTGATTTATCGTATTGGCTGGTGCGTGCGCCGGTATTGCGGTTGAAGCCTTTGTTATCAATATTCTGGCGCCGAATGCCCGCGGTCAATAGAACACGATTATCAAAAAAGCCTATTGTGTCGGCAATGGCAGTGGATGAATCGACGTAATAACCGACTTTAAGCGGGCGCGCGCGCCTGATTGGTGGATCAATTTTCGGGCGCGTAATAAATACTGGATTATATAGATTCGAAACAATCCCGAGGTTCATGTTTTTGGAAGAGCTATAAATACTCCTCTCTACTCGCGCAGTTTCTACTGAAACCTGATGTGTGGTCCCCAACAGTTTTAAATTACCCCTGACACCGGCATTCCAGGTAAGATTTCTTTCCTTATTTGACCCTTGTTGGACAAACAGTTCAAAATCACCGTTGGCCTTAAGATTATCGGGAAGCATCCGCAGCCAGTAACTTTCGTAGTCAAGCGCACCATAAGCCGCATGCACTGTCCAGTCTTTGCTGAGATTATACTCGGCCTTAATAAGCGCACGTGCGAATTCTCTATCCTGCCTCTCCCAGGGCTGTTGAATGTTATCCTCAGGATCAGGCGCAGAAGGGACTGAAGTGAGATTACGGCTTAAAAAGATAGGTTGGTTCGCTCTGTCCAGGTCCCGATCAAAGTAATCCAGTATGGTTTCCAGTTTGAGCCTGTCGCCGCGATATTCCAGGGCTAAAGCCGCCTCGCCAAATTTTTCCTTGATATCTTCAGTGGCTTCTTCGCCATCACGATAGATGACATTGAGCCGGGCGCCGAACTGTTTTTGTGAACCAAAGCGCTGGCTTAGATCGGCGTGTATGCCCAAACGTGATTGATAATCATAATCTGCGGTGATTCTTGTTAATGAAGTTTCTACCGGCCGCTTGGACACCTGATTGATGGTGCCACCTACATTAAATACTGATCCGTTAAGAAGCGCATTAGGCCCCTTAAAGACTTCGACTCTCTCAAGAGTCTGAGCCGACGTCACTATATACGCCAACAAGCCTTGAAGGCCGTTATAAAATGTATATGACGTACTAAAATTGAAGCCTCGTATCTGGATAGTCGGCCCATAACTTTGGTTGGGAGCTACCGACCTGGCAGAAGAATCATTCCGAATAACATCACTTACCGTTTTAGCCTGCTGGTTTTCAATGAGTTCGGAAGTGTAACTGGTAATGCTAAACGGCGTGTCAAAAACGTCCATGTTTCCGAGCAGACCGACACGGGCGCCGCTCCCGACCTGTCCGCCTTCGTACGCCTCCGGCAAATCCGACAGCCAGAAGCGCACCGACTCCGGGATCCCCTCCACCGTCAACGGCGGCAGCATCTCGGGTTCCTCACTGTCATTGGCCGCCACCAGACGATACGCGCCATTCCCGGATCCCCGCACGGCATAGCCGCTGTCTTGCAGCAATATCGAGAACCCCTCCGGGGCGCTGTAACGGCCCGCAAGGCCCGGGCTTTGCCTGCCCGCCAACCGCTGCGGGTCAAACGACAACGGCGCGCCGGCCAGGGCCGCAAACTCGGCCAGCACATCGCTCAAGCTGCCGGCGGCAATATCAAAGCTTTGTGTCTCGCGCTCATCTTTGGCCAGCGCAACAGGCGATATAAACGCCACGGCCAGCAGGCACAGCAAGGCGTGATGCAATCCGGCGGCGCGGATGAGTCGTTTTTTCAGGTTCAAGACAAAGGTTGTGGTAGCCATGTTTAACACTCCTGTTTCAGTAAAAAGGCCCTGAATAAATCCCAACCGGACGGATTCAGGGCGCGCGATGGTGAAGGACAGCTTCACCCGGCATCAAAATCAATGACGACTGGCGTCTGATTTTGCCGACACTTCCGTGTGTCGCCTGCCTGAAACAGGCAGGCAGAAAAGCCAAATTAAGCCCGGCTTTTTCTGGTCTCTATACATGACATACCGAACGAGATTGAAAAAGGGGCCACTTTTTTTTGTCTTTTTTTTGAAAAGATAGAGAAAACAAAGGGTTAGGGGATGACTTTTTTTGGTGTTTTTCCTGGTCGAAGCGGGTAGGTGGGTGGAAATCTTGTCATTCCCGCTTCCGCGGGAATGTTATTGTATAAACCACTGGATTCCAGCTTTCGCTGGGCGGCTACGGGCATCCTCGGCAGTCTGTTCCAGACACTGCTCTACCACCTACATCCCTGTAGGCGTGCCCTCTCGCCGCATACAGGACATCCTGTCCATAAATGACGGCGGGGGCGATAGGCGCATTCGGGTAACCTTTTAACGCCATTTCCCTTGCTCTGTCATTTCTGCCTGCCTGCTGAAGGCAGGTGGCAAACAGGAGTGACAGGGTTTTGTGTGCATTACCGCCCCTTTTAGCCCTCTGCTCTCTTTTTCACTTCCACCCCGTCGTCATTCCAGCGAAAGCTGGAATCCAGGAAGGGCGGAGCCGGGGTGTTGGGTAGATTTTGGGTTCCGCCTACTTGTACCAAGCCAGCCTAAATGGTGTGTTTGGTTGTCATTCCCGCTTGGCGGGAATGTATTGCATAACCACTGGATTCCAGCTTTCGCTGGAATGACGGCGGGGGTGATAAGTATATTTGGGTAACCTTTTAACGCCATTTCCCTTGCTCTGTCATTTCTGCCTGCCTGCTGAAGGCAGGTGGCAAACAGGAGTGACAGGGTTTTGTGTGCATCGCTGCCCCTTTTAGCCCTCTGCTCTCTTTTTCACTTCCACCCCGTCGTCATTCCAGCGAAAGCTGGAATCCAGGAAGGGCGGAGCCGGGGTGTTAGGTGGATTTTGGATGCCGCCTGTTTGTACCAAGCTGGCTGGAATGGTGTGTTTGGTTGTCATTCCCGCTTGGCGGGAATGTATTGTATAAACCACTGGATTCCAGCTTTCGCTGGAATGACGGCGGGGGTGATAAGTATATTTGGGCAACCTTATCAAGGCGTCCTCGAACTGGGCCTGCCCGGTTTGACAGTGACCCACCAGGGCGTCAGTCTTTGCACCTTGACCGGCAGGCTGGATTGCAGGAGTCTCAGGCTGGTGTCGGTATCGTAAACCGGAAAGGCGCCCGAGACGCGCAGGTTGGCAATGGCCGGGTCGCAACGCAGCACGCCCCGGCGATAGCGCGCCAGTTCGCCGATTAGTTCACCCAGCGGCATGGCGCGGGCCAGCAGCATGCCCCGTTCCCACAGCGCCCGGTCTTCGACCGCCGGGCGCACGGGCTGTATGGCCTGCCGGTTAAAGCGGGTCTGCTCGCCGGCCCGCACTGGCAGGGTCTGGCCGCCGGCCGTAGTCGTTTCGACCCGGCCGGCAAATACGGCGAGGCGCGTTTCCCCGTCCAACTGACGCACGCTGAAGCGGGTGCCGACGGGCCGTATTTGCCCCTGCGCCGTGGCCACAATCAGGGGCCGGCGCGGGGCCTCGGGATCTGCGCCCGTGGTGATTCTGATTTCCCCGGCCAGCAGTACGATACGGCGTTCGTCCGCGGAAAAAACGGTATTTACGGCGCTGGCCGTATTCAAGTCAAGCCGGACGCCGTCTGCCAGCGTAAAGGATTTTTGCTCGCCCTTGCGCGTCTTGTATTCGGCCTGCCATTCACGCAGGGGCAGACGCCGGTAGCCGGCCCAGCCGACCGGCGCCGCCACCAGCGCCAGGGCCAGCAGCCGGATGACGCGCCGGCGGCCTTTCTTCACGCGATCCAGGGTTGCGCGCCCGAGGCGGGGCGGCACCCGCTCGAAGTCGCCCAGCACCGCTTGCGCCCGCGCCCAGGCCGAACGGTGCGCCTCGCTCTGGTTCTGCCAGGCTTCCAGTTCTTCCAGGATAGCCGGCGTGACTTCGCCGGATTGCAGCCGGGTCAGCCAGGCGGCGGCTTCCTCCAGGATTTTTTGTTCGCCGGGCGGTTTTTCTTCAGTCCCGGACATCCAGGCTCAAACAGGCCAGATACGCCTTGCGCATGTGGCGCTTGACCGTTGACAGGGAAACCCCAAAGCGGGCCGCAATCCGCGGGTAAGTCTGGCCATCCAGTTGCGCCATGAGGAATATATCGCGGGTGCGGGCGGGCATGGCGGATAACATGGCCTCAATGCGCGTGAGCGCCTCAATGATCAACAGCCGTTCTTCGGGCGAGGGGATATATTGCGTGGGCGTATCGGCCAATGCCTCAAGATAGGCGCGCTCGACCTCTTGCCGCCGCCAGTGGTCCACCACCAGCCCCTTGGCGATGTGGGTGAGCAAGGCCCGCGGCGTCTCGCCAAGCGCGGCGGGCGAGCGGTTTGAAGTCATCAGGCGCAGGAAGGTATCGTGCGCCAGATCGGCCGCCTGCTCGGAGCAGTTTACTTTTTTCAGCAGGTATTGTTGCAACCAGCCATGATGCTCGCGGTACAGCGTTTCGTAGCCGTGCGGGTCTGAAAGCGGGGGCATGGGTAGGTGAACTCTTTAATAATTTAGCTTTGTTAAATGTTGATTCGCGCTATCTTAGCTTAAATAAGAATCGTTATCTACCCTGTATTTGGGTTTAATACCTGTGAGACAAATCAGGGCTGCCTGGCGCCTGCCTGCTAAAGGCAGGCGGCAAGTCGGAATGACAGGGTTTTGTGTATATTGCCGCCCCTTTTGGCTCTCTGCTGTCTTTTTCACTTCTACTCCGTTGTCATTCCGGCCTGCCTGCCACAGGCAGGCGAAAGTCGGAATCCAGGAAGGGCGGAGCCGGGGTGTTGAGTGGATTTTGGATGCCGCCTACTTGTACCAGGCTGGCCGGAATGGTGTGTTTGGTTGTCATTCCCGCTTGGCGGGAATGTATTAGATAAACCACTGGATTCCAGCTTTCGCTGGAATGACGGCGGGGGTGATAAGTATATTTGGGCAACCTTTTAACGCCATTTCCTTTGCCCCGTCATTTCTGCCTGCCTGCTGAAGGCAGGCGGCAAACATGAGTGACAGGGTTTTGTGTGCATTACCGCCCCTTTTAGCCCCCTGCTCCCTTTTTTACTTCCACCCCGTCGTCATTCCAGCGAAAGCTGGAATCCAGGAAGGGCGGAGCCGGGGTGTTGGGTAGATTTTGGGTTCCGCCTGCTTGTACCAAGCCGGCCGGAATGGTGTGTTTGCTTGTCATTCCCGCTTGGCGGGAATGTTATTGCATAAACCACTGGACTATTGCCCGGTTCTGGATAGACACTGGATTGATAAAATCCACACACGATACACCGATCACTTACCGCCATTTCGCTCGCACGTCGAACTCAATGAGTTCTTTCTTGGAGTTACGCTTTCGTATCGGCACGCATTCAACATGGCTGAATCCCAGTTCGGATAACATCTCTGCATACACGCGCTCAGCCGATACAAGCACCCCGTAGAACGTCGAATTTCCTACTATGTAGTGAATCCTTGCGCCGTCATTCAGCACGCCCGCGAGTGACTGGAAGTGACGCCACATGTCATCGAAGTATTTAAGAATATAAGTGGCTAAAAGGCGGCCATTCTTGTTTTCATCAACGTTGATTTGATTCGAGGCCGCTTTCAGCAGCTTTGATTTAAATCCTTTTTCTGGTTCTGTCCAATCGTTTAGGCGGCTCGTTGCAACACCCCAGGTTCCTCCGATGGCTTGCCAGTCCATTTCACCGGCATCGCGGCCATTCAGAAGATACCCAAGCCAATACATATAAGGACGAAGTTCCCGAATATACGACATTCGGTTAGCGTATGGCGGGGATGTAATAACACAATCCATCTTGCCTATGTGTTCGGAACAAAGGTCGCGTGCGTCAGCCTTCAAAACTTGCGCCTTACCCGGGGGGTTCTGCGCCGCGCCCTCCAGGACAAAATCCAGGTCTCTTATAAAAATATCCGGCAAACTAAAGTCGAAAGGGAGCGCAGCCTGGGCATCCGATTTGAACGACATGGATTGGTGATTGAATGCCGCATTCGACAGGTCAATCAACGTCCGACAAAATGCCGCCAGCAGGAGCGAATGCCGCCTGGTTGCCTGCTTGAACTCCGCGTCTATCGTGCCTTTCAGTCGGCAAAGGAATCTCAGGGCAACAGGATTCCACCATCGTTCTATGTTGTGAATATGCGGGATTTCCACGCTTGCCCCCCGCTCTCGCATTGCGCGCGCTGCCAGTTCCCTGCCTTGCTCCCGTAACTCGCTGATCAGTGCCGGCGAGTAGGAATCCGTCTTTGCCTTGCTTAGCCAAACGAGAAACGGGTTTATGTCTGTCGTTACAGCGTTCTGACCGTGATACGTCGCACACAATGCGGTTGTTCCCGTGCCGCAAAAAGGGTCGAGGACATTAATTTCCGAGACCCCATCGTAGGTATTCAGAATCTCGTTCACGATCTTGAGCGAGTAGGCCGGGGTAAGCCGGAGCCATCCGTAGCGGCCTGTCTTTGCATTGTGCTTTTGCGTGTAATCGGCTCGCTGTGTGAGCGCGGTTTTAAGCGATTCCGTCATGACGGCTCCAATAAATTTTTCAATACAGCGTCCAGTTCGTTTTTAAGCGTTGCCTGATTGCGTTCGAAGAACGCCGCAAGGTCGTAACCAATCACTTCCTTCGCGAAGTCATAAGTCGAAGTCAGGGCAGTTGTTTCGGCGCCCATGACACCCGTGATAATCGACCACTTTTCGGCGCGGTATCGCAAGAGAATGTCTTTGTCGATCTGAGAGGAAAGAATGACTGCGCAGGGTAAATAAGCCCTGGTATAGGCGGTGGCGGCATTTGCGATATCAGCGTTTTGCCGCTTTGAATCCTTGCTCTTGTAGCCCTGTCTTACTTCAAAAACGACGCCCCTGAGGGCGCCGAACAGGTCTGGATCGACATTAACCCGTTCCGCCGATTGCCGCATCCAGTCGTGAAATCGCTGTCTCGCATCGGTGTCGTCTATCTTGTCCAGAAGAACGCGAGCGTCCAGGTGAAGTTTTCGAGTGCGTCCGCCTGTAATCGGTATTTCATAAGACCAGTTGGCTTCCTCGTCCGTTAAATCGAAGGCGTCTTGCAGCACGGCGCGAAAAAGTGTCTCGCAACCAATACCAATCTGCCTATAAACGCTGGTCATCCCTCCCGCCGCCTTGTGCGCGGCGTACATTAACGGATTATCGAGGCCAAACCAGCGACAAAACGGGTCAGCCCGATAAAGCGTTTGGAATGCTTCGAGCGAGAACCCGCCGCCCTTGTTACCTTGTCCAAACTTCGGCTTGTACTTGGCCGAAACACGAATCGGGTCGAGCAGGATTTGCAAATACTTTTGGTCTTGTTGTGCTGACAAGTTGCCCCCCTGTCCCGGTCTGCTATGTACTCAATGGAAGCGAGAATTGAAATTCGCGCTGTTTGTATTGATCTAAAATCGGATTAAGGTGACAGTGTACTCTTTTCCAGGGGAAAAATAATATACTGTCACCTTTTTTGGCTCTTTTGAGTTCCGAGTGGGTTAAGCCGCATGTGGATTGAGTGTGCAGAAAATGGCATGAGCCTGTCTGCGGCAGGCAGGCCGGAATGATGTAAAGCCGGAACGACACCTCATCGTCATTCCAGCGAAAGCTGGAATCCAGTGGTTGATACAATACATTCCCGCATAAGCGGGAATGACCATCTGAATACCTCATTCCAACAGACCCCGCTGAGTTACCTGCCACCCCGCTACCTGCCTCCGGCAGGCGTGGATTCCAGCTTTCGCTGGAATGACGAAACTGTTGTCATTTTGGCCTACCTGCTGTCCGCAGGCCGTCTCCGTTCTGTCCTGGTCATCAATTAAGCCAGAATTATTGCATTACCCACTCAGATTTTAAAAGAGGCCTTTTTTTGACCGAATCGCTATATGGCCGAGGATGGGGAGAATTCAGTGGTTTGACAGTTGACCTTTTTTCAGACTATATCTGGCCATTAAAAGGAGGATATTCATGAAACTATCTCATCAAATCAAGCCTGTCAGTTACCTGAAAGCCCATGCCGCAGAAATTGTGCGTAACCTGACCAGGCATGGCGAACCCTTGATTGTGACCCGCAATGGCGAGGCCAGGGCCGTGTTGCAGGATATCGAAAGCTATGAGCAGACTCAGGAGACCATGGCGCTCCTGAAGATTCTTGCGCTCGGCACGCGCCAGCTTGAGGCAGGCAAGGTCCGGCCCGCCATCAATATCGTTCAGCAACTTCGAGGGCGCCGGAACGGCCGCTGATGACCTTCCGGGCGTGGGGCCTATCCGAAGGAATTGCTGGAAAATGTCTATGTCATGCTGATTGCCGACGGCCGGCGTGATAGGCAGACAGTGTTGCAACGCCGTCTTTTATTGGCATAACCCACCGCTTCTCTGCCCATTCCCCCCCTGCCCGGGCCGCTTTGGTAGCCCCGGTTCCGGTCTCTCTTGCCTGTTCAGCAAAAAAATTGCTGCAATGCACATTTTTTGCGGATTTTTTGATCTAGATCAATTTTTCGCGCGCCCTCGTGCGGTAAATATAGCCCCGTATAAAGATTCAAGGTTAAAACAAGAGGTTTCTGATGAACGGTTTAACGATTCTGCTTTTGACGGGTTTTATTGGAGCTATCGCGCTGACGGTGATCCGGCTGGCCGTGGCGATCATGGGCAATTTTCAGACCGGCCGGGCCGTGCGGCTGGAACTGGCCGAGCGCGCCGGGCGGATGCGCTATGGCCGGATGCTGACCGGGCGGCGGGTCAATCTGACGGAATTTCTTCATGAAACACCGCTGGTCGAGGTCGAGGCCGGGATGCGGCGCTGCCGGGATTGCCCGGCCACGGCGGAATGCGACAGCATTCTGGACAAGGGTATTACAACCGAAGACGCGCCCGATTTTTGCCCGCAAAAGTTGCGCTAATTTGTTTTACGGGCGCGGGCGGCGCCTATCATCATCGGGCAGAATTCGTCAGGCAAAATTCTGGCGGAAAATAAAAATCAATGCCGCGCCGCCTGCCGATAAGACCTGATGACGTGATCACTAACACCGGGAGTTGTCATTATGACAGACACAGCCATTGACGCCTTCAAGGCCGGGGCGCGGACGGCGTCCGCGGCGGACACCTATAATTATAAGGTCGTGCGCCAGTTCGCTATTATGACCATCATCTGGGGGCTGGTCGGGATGCTGGTCGGGGTCGTGCTGGCGGCGCAACTGACCTGGCCGCTGCTGAATTTTGATATTCCCTGGCTGACGTACAGCCGTTTGCGCCCCCTGCATACCAACGCCGTTATCTTTGCCTTTGGCGGTTCGGCCCTGTTTGCGACTTCTTATTATGTGGTGCAGCGCACCTGTCACACCCGCTTATGTAACGACACCCTGGCGGCGTTCACGTTCTGGGGCTGGCAGGCGGTCATTGTCGCGGCCGCGATCACCCTGCCTCTGGGGATCACCACTTCCAAGGAATACGCCGAACTGGAATGGCCGATTGATCTGTTGATCACGGTGGTCTGGGTGGCGTATGCCTATGTCTTTTTCGGCACCATCGTCAAGCGCAAGGTCAAGCATATCTATGTGGCGAACTGGTTTTATGCCGCCTTCATCATCGCCATCGCGGTCCTGCATATCTTTAACAGCCTGGCGGTGCCGGTCAGTTTCCTGAAATCCTATTCGGTTTATGCCGGCGTACAGGATGCGATGGTGCAGTGGTGGTATGGCCATAACGCGGTCGGCTTCTTTCTGACCTCCGGCTTTTTGGGCATGATGTATTATTTCATTCCCAAGCAGGCCAACCGCCCGGTCTATTCCTATCGCCTGTCGATCGTGCATTTCTGGGCCTTGACCTTCACCTATATCTGGGCCGGGCCGCACCATCTGCATTACACGGCCCTGCCGGAGTGGACCCAGTCTTTGGGGATGGTGATGTCCATCATCCTGCTGGCGCCGTCCTGGGGCGGCATGATCAACGGCATTATGACCCTCTCCGGGGCCTGGGAGAAACTCAGGACCGATCCCGTGTTGCGTTTGCTGATTGTCTCGCTGTCTTTTTACGGCATGTCCACCTTTGAAGGGCCGATGATGTCGATCAAGACCGTCAACGCCCTGTCGCATTATACCGACTGGACCATTGGCCATGTCCATTCCGGCGCCCTGGGCTGGGTGGCCTTTATCACCCTGGGTTGCATGTACTATCTGATCCCGCGGCTGTACGGGCGCGAGATCTACAGCAAGACGCTGATCGAGGTTCACTTCTGGGTATCGACCCTGGGCATCGTGCTTTATATCGTGGCGATGTGGGTCTCCGGCATCATGCAGGGCCTGATGTGGCGCGCCGTGAACGAGGATGGCGCCCTGACCTACAGCTTTGTGGAATCGGTCGAGGCCGTCTATCCGCTTTATATCATCCGCTTTCTGGGCGGCCTGCTGTTCCTGGCCGGGACCGCGGTCATGGCCTATAACCTGTGGCGCACGGTGGCCGGGCACAAGCCCGTTACGGCCGCCATTCCGGCCCCGGCCGGGGCCTATTGAGGGGGATCATCATGGCCTCGGCGCATGCAAAGATAGAAAAAAACATCGGCCTGATGATGATCCTGATCGTGGTCATGATCAGTATCGGCGGTCTGGTGCAGATTGTCCCGCTGTTTTTTATGCACTCGACCACCGAACCGGTCGAGGGTCTGAAACCCTATTCGGCGCTGGAACTCACGGGGCGGGATATTTACGTGCGCGAGGGTTGTTATGTCTGTCATTCGCAGATGATCCGGCCATTCCGGGCGGAGGTGGAGCGCTATGGTCATTATTCCCTGGCCGGCGAATTTGTGTATGACCGCCCGTTCCAGTGGGGCTCAAAGCGCACCGGCCCGGATCTGCATCGGGTCGGCGGCCGTTACAGCGATGAATGGCATCGCGTGCATTTGATCAATCCGCGCGACGTGGTGCCCGAATCCATCATGCCGGGTTATCCGTGGCTACAGACCGCCGAACTCAAGGCGGACAGCATCAAATACAAGATGCAGGTCCTGCGCAAGCTGGGTTCGCCCTATACCGATGAAGAGATCGAGGCGGCGCCGGCCATGCTTGAAGGCAAGACGGAGATGGACGCCATGATTGCCTATTTGCAAAGCCTCGGCACCGCCGTCAAGACCCGGCGCTGAAACATGAGTCTGCTTTTTTCAGCCTGGACCGTGCTGGTTGCCCTGGTGTTTTTGGGCGTTGTGATCTATGTCTTTATGGAAAAGAAAGAGCATTTTGACGAGGCCGCGCGGATCCCGCTGGAGGAAGACGCCGGGCTTCCGGCAGAGGCTTCGGCCAGACGGGAGGAATCGGCCGATCTCACGCCGGTCGTGTCCGCCCCTGATCCGGACAAAGGAGAATAGTATGCAAAGTAGTGTCGCCCGCCATACCCCTGAAAGAGGCATGGACGACAAGAGCAAGCGTTCCGTGACACCTGACCCGTTGCCCGCCCGCTCCGGGCAGAATGAAGATGATAATATATTGAACAATTCCGGCTGGTGCGTGCCTTCGCAGGACGTGAACAGCGAGGAGGACGAGCATGGCTGACTTTACCGGCGGTTTCTGGTCCTGGTTTATCGGCATCAGCACCGTGATCAGTATCATTGCCCTGTTTATCTTTGTTATCGGGCTGTCGAAGCGCAAGCAGGGCGACAACCGTGACAAGATCGAAACGATGGGCCATGTCTGGGATGAAAACCTGGAGGAACTCAACACGCCCCTGCCGAGGTGGTGGCTGTATATGTTCATCGGCACGCTGATCTGGGGGGCGGGTTATCTGGTTTTTTATCCGGGGCTGGGCGCTTATGCGGGCATCCTGGGCTGGAGCCAGATCAGCCAGCTTGAACAGGAGATACAGGCGGCCGAGGCGACCTATGGCCCGATCTACGCGCAATTTAAAAACACCGATCTGAAACAACTGGCGGAGAATGACGCCGCCCTCAAGATCGGCGAAAGCCTTTATTCGAGTTATTGCAGGACCTGTCACGGCTCCGATGCCAGGGGCGCCAGGGGCTATCCCAATCTGCGCGACACCGACTGGCTCTACGGCGGCGAACCGGAAAATATCAAGACCTCGATCCTGCAGGGGCGGGTCGCCCTGATGCCCGCCTGGGAGGGCGTATTGAGCGCCGAGGACATCTTTAATGTCACGGCCTATGTGGAACAACTGTCGGGGCGCGAGGTAAACAGCGTGCATGCTTCTTTGGGCGGCGCCATTTTCAACCGGAACTGCGCCATGTGTCATGGCGCCGACGGCAAGGGCAATCCCATGCTGGGCGCGGCCAATCTGAGCGATGACATCTGGCTTTACGGCGGCTCGCAGAAGAAGATCACCGAATCCATCGTCAAGGGCAGAAATGGCGTCATGCCCGCGCACAAGGAATTCCTGGGCGAGGCCAAGGTGCATATCCTCGCCGCCTATATCTACAGCCTTTCCAATTAGGTTAGCGTGTAGGTTGGCGTGATGGAAGTGCTGGCCAGGATCGGGGCAACCAGCGTGGCCCAGCGCGTTATCACGGTTATGTGGCTTTCATTTTTAATGGCGGGCGTGGCCACCGGGATTTTTTTCTCGGCCATCGATCCGCTGACATTGAAATACTGCGTTGATTTCCCGGAGGTCAGCCGCACCACGGCCTACTCGATCGGCTTTTTCTGTTCTGGTTGCTGACCGCCTCTTCCAGCCTGTTCTCGGTCTTTTTTGTTTATCCCGCAAAGGCAGATGGCGCGGGGCCGGGCAAAGAATAGCGTCATTATTCCATGCCTCCAGCGATCAAAGGCGCCCCGCAATGCGCGGATTACCGGCTGACCAGGCGCGCCAGGGCGGCGCCGGCCAGGCCCGCGCCGGCCGCAAACATTGAAAGTTCGCTCTATGAAAAGCGGCAGAAAATCTATCCGCGTGAAGTGCATGGCGTCTTCGCCGTGCTCAGGACCACGGCCGTGTTTGCCCTGCTCGGCCTGTTTTTTATCCTGCCCTGGCTGCAAATGGGCGGGCGGCAAGTGGTTTTATTTGATCTGCCCGCGCGCAAGTTTTATATCTTCTGGCTGACCTTCTGGCCGCAGGATTTTCTGCTGCTCGCCTTTTTATTGATCCTGGCCGCCTTTGCCCTGTTTTTCTTCACGGCCCTGGCCGGCCGCTTGTGGTGCGGCTATGCCTGCCCGCAGACGGTCTGGACCGAGGTGTTTTTCTGGATAGAGCGCAAGTTTGAAGGCTCGCGCGCCAAACAAATGAAGCTGGACAAGGCCGCCCTCGGCCCCAACAAACTGTTCATCAAGCTCGGCAAGCACGGCTGCTGGCTGCTGATCTCGCTGCTTACGGCCTTCACCTTTGTGGCCTATTTCTCGCCGGCCGAACGCCTGCTGCGTGATTTTGCCGGCTTCAATCTGCATCCGTGGGAAGCCTTCTGGATCGGCTTTTTCACCCTGGCCACCTATCTCAACGCGGGCTGGATGCGCGAGCAGGTCTGCAAATATATGTGCCCCTACGCGCGCTTTCAGAGCGCGATGTTCGACCCCGACACCCTGATCATCTCCTATGACAAGGGGCGCGGCGATCCGCGCGGCTCGCGGCGGCCCGGCACGGACTATAAGGCCGAGGGCCTGGGTGATTGCATTAACTGCACGATGTGCGTGCAGGTCTGCCCGACCGGCATCGACATCCGCGATGGGCTGCAATACGAATGTATCGGCTGTTCCGCCTGCATTGATGTCTGTGATCACGTCATGGACAAGATGGGTTATCCGAAGGGCTTGATCCGCTACACCACGGAAAACGCGATGATCGGCCGGCCGGCCCGGATCATCCGCCCGCGCCTGGTGGTTTATATGATCTTGCTGATCGCCCTGAGCGGCCTGTTTTTATTCAGCCTCAGCCAGCGGCAGATAATTGAACTGGATGTGATCCGGGACAGAAACCAGCTTTACCGCGAAACCGCCGGATTGATAGAGAATATCTACACCCTGAAACTGATCAACAAGGACGATCTGGATCATCGCTTTACCCTGCGCGCGGAGGGCATCGAGGGCTTAAGGCTGCTGCTGGACAAGGAGAGCATCCTGGTTGAATCCGGCACGGTGGCCGACCTGCCGGTGCGCATACGGGCCAGCGAGGATAATCTGAAAGGCCGCAGCACGGTCTTCTACTTTAGCCTGACGGCCGTCAGCGACCCGGAATTATCCGTCAAGGAAAAGGCCAGCTTTCTGGGGCCGCTGCCATGAAGCCCTTAAACCCGTCCCGGCCCGCCAGACCCTGGTATCGGGAACGTTATGTCTGGCTGGTGATTTTTTTTCCGGCGGTCGCCATTATCGGCGGCGTCCACATGCTTTACCTGGCGATCAGCTCCTATGATGGACTGGTGGTGGACGACTATTACAAGCAGGGCCTCAAGATCAACCGCACCCTGGAAAGAGACAGGCAGGCCGAGGCCTATCAACTGGCGGCGGACATAGAGATCGATGCAAAGCTGGAAGAAGTAAAAATCCGGCTGTCCGCCAATGCCAATTTTAGTCACCCCGTGCAGATTGACGTTTCGTTTCTGCATGCCACCCGCGCGGGCCTGGACCGGCAGATAAAACTGCGCAACACCCGAAAAAACATCTATCAGGGCAATCTGCCCGCGCTCGGGCCAGGTAAATGGTATGTGCATATTCAACAGGATGACTGGCGCATCATCCGCACACTGTCCATTCCTTAGTGGCATGGATATTAAATCAGGAGAATATTTGTGATGAGCAACGGTATTGTAAAATGGTTCAACGAAGCCAAGGGTTATGGATTTATCGAACCGGAAGGGGGCGGCGCCGATATTTTCGTGCATTACTCCTCCATAAAATCCGAGGGTTTTAAAACCCTCAACGAAGGCCAGCCCGTTTCCTACCACGCCAAACAAGGGCCAAAGGGCATGCACGCCACGGAGGTGGAGGCCAGGAACTGAACCGTTTGATGGGGGAGCCGATCAGGAACCGACGCCGTTTCTGTTAAAGTGGGCCACATACCTTGTCGTCATTCCAGCCAGCCCGCGGGCCGGCCGGACTGGACAATTACCCGCTTTGATTTTGAAAGAGGCCCTTTATTCTGCCTATACTTTTGGCGGTCTGATTCATAATCACTGATCCTGCCATTGGGGGGTACGTTTTTCGATAAACGCACCAATGCCCTCCTGAGCATCTTGCCTCAGCATATTTTCCACCATCACCTCTGAGGCATAATCATAGGCTTCCGATAGCGGCATTTCGCGTTGGGCATAAAAGGCGCGCTTGCCCACCGCCAGAGTCATGCAGGATTTTGCCGCGATTTTCTCTGCCAGTTCCAGTGTTGCAGTGCGCAAATTTTCTGGAGTCACGACACGATTCACCAGACCGATTTCTGCCGCCCGCACGGCTGAGGTCATATCACCCGTGAGCAACATCTCCATCGCGTGCTTATTCGCGACATTACGCGATAACGCCACCATCGGTGTCGAACAGAACAGACCGATATGCACCCCCGGCGTGCTGAAACGCGCGGAATCAGACGCAATCGCCAGATCACAGCTGGCAACGAGCTGGCAACCTGCTGCTGTTGCCACTCCTGTTACCTCAGCAATCACCGGTTTCGGACATGCAACAATCCCCTGCATCATTTCCGCGCACAAGGCCATGATTTGGGCAAAATAGGCTTTGCCACCATCTGAATCCGCGCGGCGCGCGGTTAATTCCTTCAGGTCATGACCGGCGCAAAATGCCGGACCATGAGCGGCAAGAATAATCACGCGCACAGCAGGGTTTTCCGCTGCCGCGCTGAAGGTATCCCGTAATGTCGCAAGCATTGCCTCAGACAGGGCATTGCGGCGTTTCTCGTCATTCAGGGTCAGAATCAGAACGCCCTCTGGAGAAAGTTGCCGTTGTAGTAGATCAATCATAACACATTCACCTCAACAAACTCTGCCAGACTATTGGCGATAAAACAATACCGGTGGGCGCGATCCTGCATTTCCGCCATTTCTTTTGCACTGGCACTAAAACCAGAATCAAAGCCCACAGTGGGATGCAAATCAATGCGTGTCACCGACATTTGCCCTTTCGGATTCTTGCCCAAATACGCCACCGCCCGATCATGATAACTTGCCACAGGCCACTTGGCTTTGGCTGCCAAGGCCAGAAAGGTCATCATGTGACAGCTTGAGACCGCTGCTGCCAAGGCCTGTTCCGGATTGGTGTAGTCCGGATGCCCGCCCCAGTCTGGTGGAGCATCCCCCGGAAGGCTATAGCGGTCTGTATATTCGATGGTGTGGGCATTGGAATAGTGCTGAAAACGTAATTCCGGTTCAGAACGTTGCCAATACAGTTTGATCGATAGCTCAGACATTGAGATACTCTTATATTTCGACCCTTGTAAAAAACAGTATTTTTACATAGGTTGAGCGATAAATAAAACATATCTTTCCAAAATATACATTTTTAAGGTTTATTCCTACATAGTCAGAAATAGCCAATCCTATGATTTCAAAATCAATAAATATTTATTCTGAAATTACGTGAATTCAACTCGTAAGTGCAACTCATAACTCGGAACAGGAGGCGAGCTGCGGTAGTATCTCTGCTTTTTGTTCTGGCAAGAATGAGAAGCATTGATGAGACAAAATACACACAGCTCACCCAGAGGAGCAACGATACCCGATTTACCTGCCTGCAGCAGGCAGGCGCCCTTATGAAAGCAGGCCATAATCAAACTGAGACAGCCCGTATCCTTGAGGTTCACAAATCCACCATAAGCCGTGAGTTGAGGCGCAACCGTGGCCTCTGCGGCTATCGTCCGCAGCAGGCCGAACGGCTGGCCGTGACCCGCCGGCAGGGAAAGGCTAAGGTGCGCATTCAACCCGGCCATTGGGACTGGGTTGAAGCCTTGCTGCGTGAGGACTGGAGCCCGGAACAGGTCAGCCTCTGGCTGGCTCAGGAAAAGCGCCTTCGGATTAGCCATGAGTGGATTTATCGCTATATTCTGCGGGACAAACAGCAAGGCGGCGACCTGTACCGTCGCCTGCGTTGCCAGAAGCGGCGCAGGAAGCGCTACGGTCACTTTAGCCGCCGTGGCCAGTGGTCTGGCCGCGTTTCCATTGATGAGCGACCCGCCATCGTCGACAGGCGTGCCCGATTGGGTGATTGGGAATTGGATACAATCATTGGCAAGGGGCACAAACAGGCCCTCGTGTCCCTGACTGAGCGTAAGTCGCGCCTGACGTTGATTGCCAGGGTCGCCAGCAAGGAGGCGGATACGGTCAAGGCCGCTATTTTGCAACAGCTTGCTCCCTTGTCTGATAATGTCCATACCCTGACTTCTGACAACGGCAGGGAGTTTGCGCGCCATCAGGCCATTGCCAAAGCGCTCAATGCGACCTTTTATTTCGCTCACCCCTATGCCTCCTGGCAACGCGGACTCAACGAAAATACCAACGGCCTGATACGCCAATACTTCCCCAGGAACAGAGACTTTACCACCATCACTGAACAGGAGATTAAAATGGCTATGGATAAATTAAATAACCGACCTCGAAAATGCCTTGGCATGAAAACACCTAATCAGGTATTTTTCGGAATCAATCCTAATGTTGCTCTTGCTGGTTGAATCCACGTTATATAAAAATAAGTAAAAATAAAAAAATTCATTAAGATCGAGTTAAGATATCGATTTTAGTTGCTAATTTATTCCTCTTGGAGACTGCCATTTTTGAATTACCGAACATTACACTTACTGAGATGAAATACTACTTAAAGAACCAGGGTACAATGAAGAATAGAGCGGGTAAACTAATCACAACACTAAGAGCAGAAAACAGCACAGGCGAATAGTGAATCGAGAAAATTATAAAAGGTAAGAGTATTATCGTAGGTATAAAAATCCAAACCCATAACGACATAATAAAAAATATTGCGAAAAATGGTATTCTCTCTGCCCAGCCAAGAACCCACAATTCATGTTGTGCGAAGCGTATTTGTATCCATTTCCACATACATTTCTCCGTAAAAAGCCCTACTAACATATTCACAAAAATATAAAGAAAGTAAAGAAAGAGCAGATTGGGTAGCTGTCTCTCTCACATTAAAGATATTTTACCTCTGGCTATTGTTACGTTGCAGCGATTTTCTTTTTTGGAGAGGGTGTTCAAAATTCTGTGTCAGGATTTCACAGGGCAATATGCTCCTGCAGCCGATGCTCCTGCAGTCGGCCCTCAAAATGAATTGCAAGCTGCGACAGCGTGAGGTTCCAGTTTTGCACGGGGTGTGTCCAGCGCTCTGATGCCTTGAGTATACCCGCGTACAGTAATTTGAGTAAACTGTTTTCATTAGCAAATCCGCCCTTGGTCCTGGTCAGTTTACGACATTGCCGGTGAACCGCCTCTACCGCGTTGGTGGTGTAGATCGCCTTGCGCACATAATCGGGATACTTGAAGTAAGCCGATAGCATTGGCCACTTGTTGCGCCAGGAAGCGATGACCATTGGATACTTATCGCCCCATTTGCCCTCTAGCTCGTCCAGTGCATGCTCAGCGGCATTGAGGGTAGCCGCCTTATAGACGCCCTTGAAGTCGGCCATAAAGGCCTTCTGATTCTTGCCGGCCACATACTTGATGGCGTTTCGGATTTGATGAATAACGCAGTGCTGAATCTCGGTGTTGGGGTAAATGCTTTCAATGGCCTCAGGGAAGCCTTTAAGACCATCGACACAGGCAATGAGGATATCCTTAACCCCACGGTTATTGAGGTCTGTCAGTACGCTGGGCCAATGGTTAGCACCTTCCTGGTCTGAAAGATAGAGGCCCAGGAGTGCTTTCCTGCCTTCCATGTCCAGGCCCGGAATGGTGTAGATGGCTTTGCTGACATAGCGCCCGTTCTCTTTAATCTTGTAGTGAATGGCATCGAGCCAGACAACAGGATAGATGGCTTCCAGGTCTCGCTCACGCCAGACCTTGAGTTCAGGGAGCAGCTTATCGGTGACGGTATTGATGGTACCATTGGACCAAGGCAATCGCACTTCAAAACTCATTTATGAGTTTTCTGAGGAAATTGTTGTTCCATCCTGCTTTTTTGAATTTTCCCCGATTTGATCCCTTATCAGTGTTTGCCTTTATGATACTAAGCGCGATGCGTCTTAGGGCGGCGAAGTTAGCTGGGGCGTGATCTTTTCGGGCGCGGTGATGGTCATCGGCCATCACAACGTCGAGCGACCAGTGCAGACTGTTTTCGATCTGCCAGTGGCCGCGGATTAGAGTTGCGGCGTGTTGAGCTGTGGGGCGTTTTGACATCAAATACAGCCTCTCGGAGTGGCTGGTTTTGCCGCCTGCCTCACGTTTTGAGATGACCTGAACGAAGGCCTGCAGACCTGCCTGCAGCAGGCAGGTGCGGCCAATCGTGCCTCTCGGCCAGAGAGTTCGGGACATCGTAAACGCGATATGATCGCTCTTCGATACGGCCATGATCCGCGTCAGTTGATTTATATTCATCAATGAAATCAATGTTCTGATCTTTGACAAAGGCCTGTACATCCGCCAGCATATCGCCCTGGTTGCCTTTGAGTTGCAGGCAATAATCTCCCCCTTCCCCTACGATCAATTCGCAGGTCTCACGCTGGCAATGTAACGCATCAGCGGTGATAGTGATGCCACGAATATCGAGCATCTCAACCAACTCACGCGGGGCCAATATCTCACCACCCCCTTGGCGCTTTGAGTGATCCCAAGGGTCAGCCGCGCACCATGCGCAAAGGCCGTTACCATGTTTAGATTCGACTGTTCCATCGCCTTATCGAAGCGGCGCCGCATCTCTTTGCCGTCAATCGCGATAGCTGCTTCCTCTCCACGCCCGGCGGCGAAGTCGGCGCGAAACTTGTCGAAAAACGTCTGGAAGCTCGCCGGTTTCATCAACCTGAACAATTGTGAATACGCATCATGGCAAGGTACGCCATGGGGCAATTCGAGAAATTCCCGTAAGAAATCCTCCTTCATATTGCCGAAATTTTCCATATCGACCGCCGTCTCCCCACCACACAGGGCGCACAAAAGACGGATTGTCATCAGATCGCAAAACTTGTGGCGCGGCGCGTTGCCAGAACGAGGATCATCTATATCATTGAAATAACTGGTTAAACTTGTCATCTTGAAGCCCAAATATATGAGGAATGGTCAAGAAACAAGCTTATACTAAAAATCAAAATTTAAGTGCGATTCCCCTGGATAGCAATAGATGATTTATTTTTTGGCACCATATTTGGCTTTGGCATCTTTTATAATAGATTGAGCATCAAAAGGAAAAAATTCACTTTGCTTAGCTTGAAGTGCTGGCTTTAACTCTTTGGCCAGCATCACCCATTTGCGATTTTCTTTTTGCTCGTAGTCATGGCGAATAAGAGCACGCAAATATTCACTGGCGCTCTCATACAGGCCGTTTTCGCCAGCACGCTGGTTAATAAAATTACGCAATGTGCCTGACACACGGATTGTTACGGTATCTGTCATATTCGAGTTATAACAAATTATCTTACAAAATATCAATTACATAAGACAGAAGGTTCCGATTAATTTAAATACTCATGCACGATTACCGATGAGAAACTGAGACTGCACCTTCTCCAGTTCTGTAAAACCTATCAATGACTTGAAGTCTGAAATATCGGTCATGGCATAAGGCAATGCCTTACTTGAGCGATCTTGTGCCAATCGGGCAAAATTTCCCTGTAATGCTGCGGTGGCACTCAGCAGACCGACAAGCGGGTGCACCGCGAACCCAGCGACTTGTTCGATGTCATCTGGGGCGAAGCTTTGCGCCAACCATCCCATGATTTGCAGCGACAGAGGTTTGCCGCACGCTTCGCGCAGGCGAAATATAGCATCCTGGTCGGCAAAGCCTTTGGAGATCGGCTGAATCAGATCTGCCCCCGCTTCCACGTAAGCTTGCGCTCTTTCAATGCCTTCAGCTTCATCCATTGCATCCGTGCGCGCCACAATCAGCGTGTCGGGATTGGCGCGGGCAGAGACAGCGGCGCGAATTTTACCTGCGGCTTCGTCGATAGGAAGAATTTCTACCTGGTTGGCAACGGCAGGACAGCGTTTGGGGGCTTGCTGATCTTCAAATATCATCGCGCTGACGCCTGTGCGCTCAAATTCGTGTACAGTGCGCATAACGTTCAACGCATTGCCATAGCCGGTATCGGTATCCGCAATAACGGGCACCGTTATTGTCTGCACCATATTGCTGACAACGCTCAGATTTTCAGACATGGAATAAAGTTCCATATCGGGTTTTCCCAGAAAGGAAGCCGACACACCAAAGCCCGTGGACATAATAGCCGTAAATCCCGCTTGTTGGGCCAATAGTGCCGACAACGCGTCATAGGCTCCGGCAGCCCAAACGGTTTCACCGGCACGTATACGAGCTGCAAGGGTTTGTTGTGCCATATCAAAGTTTTGTTGTGCCATATCAAAGTTCTCCGGTAGATTTCACGACTTTAGCCTGTGCGTGGATAAATTGATTGATCCCGCCCATCTCGAGCATTTTCATGTCCGCATCTGCAAGTGGCGGAAAGGCCAATCGGTTTTTTTTCGTTTGATTAATGATTTGGCTGCTGTGCCAATCAACTGCAATTTCGTCCCAGCGATCGACAAAATCTAATATTCCTGGGCATTCAATCTGCGGAAATCCCATGGAAATTTCACCGCCATAATATCCTGGTGAAAACCCTTCGGAAATCACGCCCGCAATACCAAGCGCACGCATCGCAATCATCGCCGGGTAATGCGGATGGCCATATCCAAAATTTAAGTTACCAACTAACAAATCACCGGGTTTGACATCGGTGCGAAAGTTTGGATCCTGCTCTTTCATCGCAAGATCGGCCAGAATTTTAGGGTCCTTGATCTTGATATTCGACACACCGATAATACGGTCCACGTCAAAGTCGGTTTCTTCGAAAATCCAAGCCACGCGCCCTTTAAGATTATTCAGTGCCATAGCGTGCCTCCCCTACAGATGCTTACGGGGGTCGGTGATTTCGCCGGACAGGGCCGCAGCCGCCACTGAGGCTGCATTGGCGATGAATATCCGCGATTCTGTGCTTCCCATACGCCCCGGTGTATTCAATGTGCCGGTAGAAATAGCATTCTGCCCCTTGGACATCACACCGAGCCGACCGAAACAATAATCGCAAGACGAGGACTGCACAAAAGCACCTGAAGCGATTATGTCGGTCAAATATCCTTTGGCCGCAGCAGCTTCCATAATGGCGTTAGAGGTCGGTACGACATGAAGCTGAAACCCGTCACGAATTTTCTTGCCCTTAAGAATACGGGCTGCGATCTCCAGATCTTCTAATCGCCCTGATGCACATGATCCAAGATAACCAACGTCAATTTTCGTACCTTCAAAATCCGTTAGATTACGCGTATTAGCAGGCGATGGCGGGATCACCACAATTGGTTCAAGGTCGGAAATATCAATGTCGTGAACGGCAACATAATCAGCATCCGGGTCCGAATAAAGCGGTTCAATATCAAGTTTTTGTCGCGGCTGTATCCAAGGAAGCGTGACCTCGTCCGGCTCCATAATTGAGGTTACGGCCCCGGCAAACATGGCGAGACAATTGATGGTTTGACGCCCTTCCAATGAAATATTGGCAAGGCCCCGCCCGCCAATTTCCATAACCTGAAACCGGCTTGCGGTCGGCCCCAATTCGCGCACGATATGGTGGAATACATCGCGTGCCATTAACCCTTTCTGCAACGTGCCGGTCAAATTAACGCGCATCGTCTTAGGGACTTTCAACTGCACGCGCTCGCGTACCAGGGCTTCGAGAAACTTTCGCCGAATGCCCATACCAAAGGTGCCAAAGGTGCCTAACTGCGAGATATGCCCGTCAAAATGCACGGCCATCGCTCCGGGTGTGGCATAACCTAACTCTGCGCAGACCTGATGGCCGATGCCTTTGCGCTCAAAAAGCGGAACCTCGTGGCGTTCGCACCAATCCCGAGTATGCTGATGTAGATCTTCTTCCTCGGGCCGGATGGCGGGGACCATATGGTCGATAAAGACGGCAAAGCGTTCCGGCTCGGCAAGTTTCTTGATGCCGTATTCCTGCTCCATCGTATCGAAGAACATGTCGGAATAACCGGGAAAATCATAGCAGATCACAAAGTCCGGTTTAACCGACAACTCGTCACCGGCTTTGGCTGAGTCCTTACCCGAGGTGCGCGCAAAGATTTTCTCAGTCAGTGTTTGACCCATGACTTATCATTCCTCCCATAATTCTTAACGTGGATTCAACCAGCAAGTGCAACATTAGGATTGATTCGGAAGCTCTGAATAAATCCATCCTGGACTTACCTGCCTGCAGCAGGCAGAGCTTCAAAATCAATGACTTACGTCATTAATTTTGGCGGTACGTCCCTGTGCCGCAGGAAGCTCTGATTCAATCAGAGCTTCCGTTCCGAAAAATACCTGATTAGGTGTTTTCATGTCAAGGCATTTTCGGGGTCGGTTATTTAATTTATCCATAGCCATTTTAATCTCCTGTTCAGTGATGGTGGTAAAGTCTCTGTCCTTGGAGAAGTATTGGCGTATCAGGTCGTTGGTATTTTCGTTGAGTCCACCTGCCTGCAGCAGGCAGGCGTTGCCAGGAGGCATAGGCCTGCCCGCTGCAGGTGGGGGTGGGCGAAATAAAAGGTCGCATTGAGCGCTTTGGCAATGGCCTGATGGTGCGCAAACTCCCTGCCGCTGTCAGAAGTCAGGGTATGGACATTATCGGACAAGGGGGCAAGCTGTTGCAAGATAGCCGCCTTGACTGTGTTTGCCTCCTTGCTGGCAACCTTGGCAATCAACGTCAGGCGCGACTTACGTTCGGTCAGGGACACGAGGGCCTGTTTGTGGCCCTTACCAATAATTGTATCCAATTCCCAACCTATATGTACACCTCGTAGTTTGCAAGCTGATTATTCAGTAACGGTAAAATAAGACTGCGTACGACTATCCGGCCTCTGTGTTGGGGAATCATTGTCCCCGGGCCTCAATGAGAACCGCGCCCCTGTCGCTCTATCGTGCCTTCGGGCTTTTCAGCCCAGTCGGGCCCGCCTGCTGCAGTCGGGTAAGCCAGCGTTTCAGGGGCCGGCCTGCCTGCTGCAGGCAGGTCTAAGCTGTTACTTCATATCTTTATCGCAACCTATGGTGGGTACGTTCTACTCCTGTCTCAAACGGGCCTGAGCGTGTCTCAGGCCGGCCGGTACTCGGCGCCGTGATACAGCATTGACCAGATGATGCGGGCCAGTTTGTTGGCCACGGCCACCGCCGCCTTATGCTTGCCGATGCGAGCCACCTGCCTGCTGCAGGCAGGTGACCTGTCTGGCTCAACGTGACAGCCGGTCTTCACTGCGGTCGGCATAGCGCAAGACCGACCAGGCCCCCTGGACGAGCAGGCGGCGCAGATACCGGTTACCCCGTTTGGTAATCCCTCCCAGCCGTTGGCGACCGCCACTGGAGTGCTCTCTGGGCACCAGCCCCAGATTGGCCGCATAGTGACGCCCATTCTTGTAGTTTCGGCCATTCCCCACCATGGCCGCGGCCGCACTGGCAATCAGTGGCCCCACCCCCTTGATGCCCGTCAGACGCCGCGCCGACTCATCCTGCTTGACCTGGGCCTTAATATCTTCCTCCAACTCCGCAATGCGCGCATCCAGCGCCTGCCACTCGGCCCACTGCATGCCGAGATAGCGACGGGCCACCTGCCTGCTGCAGGCAGGTAACTGTCAAGCCATGCTCACCGTCTTCCAGCAAGGCCGGCAGCGCCCGTTCCAGCGCCCCCTTCCCCTGGGCAACACCACGCCATACTCCTGCAACAACCCCCGCATTTGATTCACCAACCGGGTACGCCCGCCTACGGCCTGCTCCCTGCCTGCTGCAGGCAGGGCGCAGCCGGTGCGCCAGCAGCCGGTCGGTCTGCTCAACACTGCGAGGCATAACACACCGCAACTCAGGACGACCGGCCGCCTCACAAATCGCCAGAGCATCATGACGGTCGGTCTTGTTCCCCCCTGCCTGCTGCAGGCAGGTTTACAAACGGCTTCACATGCTGCGGCGGAATCAGCTTCACCTCATAGCCCCGCTTCTGCAACTCACGTCCCCAGTAATTCGACCCCCCGCACGCCTCCATCGCCACCTGCCTGCTGCAGGCAGGCTACCGAATCCGGGTAACGACTCACAAAGGACAGCAGACCCGCACGCCGTATCGTCCGGTTAAACACCGGCTTGCCGACCTGATTCACTCCACATACCTGAAAAATAGTCTTTGCCAAATCAATACCAATTAGAGTCACTTTCATCTCGGACACCTCTTTTGTGCATTTAGGTTAAGTAAAAACTTCATTTTGGCGCTTCAGACGCCGCGCAACAAGAGGTGGCCATCTCATCCTGCCTGCTGCAGGCAGGCGGGTCACGGCCAACTGTTCAGCCTGCTGCGGACGATAGCCGCGCAGGCCACGGTTGCGCCTCAACTCACGGCTTATAGTGGATTTGTGAACCTCAAGAATACGGGCTATCTCAGTTTGATTATGACCTGCTTTCATAAGGGCGCCTGCCTGCAGCAGGCAGGTAAATCGAGTATCGTTGCTCCTGGGTGAACTGTGTGTATTGTCTCATCGATGCTTCTCATTCTTGCCAGAACAAAAAGCAGAGATACTACCGCAACTCGCCTCCTGTTCCGAGTCATGAGTTGCACTTACGAGTTGAATTCACGGGATGCCGGTGGCCTTCGCCGATGTGTTCGGCTTCGGGCATATCTTCGGGCTCTCGGCGCCGGTCGTTATCACGGCCGTGGTTATCGTGCTGGCCTATATCCTGCTGAACTGGACGCGGCTCGGGCGCTATTTCTACGCGGTTGGCGGCAATATCAAGGCCGCCGGCCTGTCGGGCATCAACACCAGGCTGACCCTGTTTCTTGCCTATCTGATCTGTGGCGTGGTGGCCGCCGTGTCCGGCATATTGCTCACGGCCAGGCTGGATACGGGCGAGGCCAACATTGCCGCCGCGATGCCGCTTGAATCCATCGCCGCCTGTGTGATTGCCGGTGTCAGCCTGCGCGGCGGGGTGGGACGTATTGAGAATGTGGTCCTGGGCGCGCTGTTCATCGGGCTGGTGCAGAACGGTATGAATCTGGCGCGAATTGAATCTTATCTGCAAACCGTGGTGATTGGGGCGTTGCTGATCATCGCCGTGATCGCCGATCAGGCCCGCCTGAGGATCATGGCGAATCTGCGGGACTGAACTGCCTCCGCCACATGATGAATGAGGTAATGACTGATGGGAATAAATATCAACTGTGACATGGGCGAGAGCTTCGGCCTGTACAAAATGGGCGATGACGAGGGGCTGATGCCCTTCATTACAGAGGCCAACGTGGCCTGCGGATTTCATGGCAGTGATCCGAACCACATGAAGAAAACCGTTGAGCTTGCCGGGAAGCACGATGTAAAGGTCGGCGCGCATTTCTCGCTGCCCGACCTGCCGGGCTTCGGCCGCCGGGAAATGAAGATGGAGCGGCAGGAAATGGCCAATATCATTACTTATCAGGTCGGCGCCTTAAAGGCGTTCCTGGAGCAGGCCGATATGAGCCTGAACCACCTGAAACCGCATGGCGCGCTGTACGGCATGGCGGCCCGGCTTGAACATATCGCCCATGCCGTGGCCGATGTCGCCGAACACTACAAGGTGCCGGTATTCGGGCTTTCCGGCACCCTGCATGAGGAAATTTACACGGCCAGAGGGCTTGATTTCTGCCCTGAATTTTACGCCGATCTGGATTACAACAGCGACGGCGGGCTGATCATTACCAGGGAACATCAGGCGGTGGATCCCCGCACCGCCGCCGCGCGCTGTGTCCGGGCCATTGAGGAAGGCAAGACCCTCAGCATAGACAATGTCGATATCGATGTGAAAGTGGCGTCCGTCTGCGTTCATTCCGACACGCCGAACGCCACGGATGTGGCCAAAGAGGTGGCCGCGGCGCTCGGGTCGTTCCTGGGAAAAACTGAATAAGGAATATTAAAGATGGCTATTAAACAAATCGTTTCCCCCCTGCCCGGTATTTTCTATCGGAAGCCTTCGCCGGAGGCGCCATTTTACAAGGAAGAGGGCGACCCGCTGAATGCGGGCGATGTCATCGGGCTGGTCGAGGTGATGAAGTCCTTTCATGAGGTCAAGGCCGAGGTGTCCGGCACGGTATCGAAATTTCATATTGAAAACGAAGCGGCCGTGCAGGCGGGCCAGATTATTGCAGATGTCGAGAGTTGATCCGCCGCCGAGATGAAGACCCCGCCCATCAAGACCCTCCTGATCGCCAACAGAGGCGAGATCGCGGTGCGTATTATCCGGGCCGCGCGCGAACTGGGCATATCGACAGTGCAGGTCCATAGTTCGGCGGACGCGGAGTCGCTGCCCGTGCGGATGGCCGATGCGGCGGTTGCGGTCGGGCCGCCACAGGCAACGAAATCCTACCTGAACGCGGACGCCATTTTACAGGCGGCCAGGGAATATGACGCCGATGCCGTCCATCCGGGCTATGGATTTTTATCGGAAAACGCGGACTTTGCCGATGCCGTGGTCAATGCCGGTTTGATATTTATCGGCCCTGACGGCGATACGATCCGGAAAATGGGCGACAAGGCCGCGGCGCGTCAGGCGGCCGCGGCCGCCGGGGCGCCAACAGCGCCGGGCAGCCCCGGACGCATCGACAATATGGATGAGGCGCAAAGGCTGGCGGCGGATATAGGTTTTCCCATTATGATCAAGGCCGCGGCCGGCGGCGGCGGACGCGGTATCCGGGTTATCGAAAGCCTGGAAGATTTCAAGGCGCAGGCGCCGCAGGCCAGCGCCGAGGCCAGGGCGGCCTTTGGTGACGGCGGCCTTTATATCGAAAAATACATCCGCCATGCGCGCCATATTGAGGTGCAGATTCTGGCTGACGGCGAGCGGGCCATTCAGTTATTCGAACGGGAATGCTCCCTGCAAAGGCGCCGTCAAAAGGTGTGGGAGGAAGCCCCCTCGGCGACCCTTGCAAGCGGAGCGCGGAACAGACTGTGCGAGGCGGCAGTTAAACTGGCCGAGGCCGTCGGCTATAAGGGCGCGGGAACCGTTGAATTTTTGTATGATGATGACACACACGAGTTCTACTTTATTGAAATGAACACCCGCATTCAGGTGGAACATCCTGTCAGCGAGTGGATAACGGGCATCGATCTGGCGCGGGAAATGATCAGGATCGCGGGCGGGGAAAGACTGCGTTTCGATCAGGATCAAATTCAATGCCGCGGTCATGCGATTGAAGTGCGTATCAATGCGGAAGATCCGGCCGCGGATTTTATGCCCTCTCCGGGCGTGATCTCGGACGTGCAGTTTCCTGCCGGGCCGGGTGTTCGTTTCGACGGCCTGATCCATGCGGGCTGTGTGATACCGCCCTTTTATGATTCCCTGCTGGGTAAGTTGATCGTCTGGGATGAAGACCGGCCGGCAGCGCTTCGGCGCTTGCAACGCGCGCTTGATGAATTCGAGATTGGCGGCGTGCCGACCACCAAACCCTTGTTCAAGGCGCTGCTCAAGGAGCAGGACATTCACACGGGCCGCTTCGACACAACATGGCTGGAACGCTGGCTGGAAAACAACGCGGCTTCGCTGACACAAGAGGCTTAGGGAAAAAATTATGAAGACAAGATATTCATTCGGTGGCGACGAACATCTGTTCGTGGAGGTTGATGAGGAGATGTCGCTGGAGGCCTTCTTCAAGAGCCTCTCCATAACCCGCGCGGTCAAGGCCGCAAATATTGACGGCGTGACGGAGATTTGCCCGGCAAACGCCAGCTTCCAGATCAAGTTTGACCCGGACCGTATCCGCCCCCGCGACATGATGGCCGAGTTGAAGGCGCTGGAAGGCGCGACCGAGCATGCCGGGAAACGCCTCGTCACCCGCGTCATCGAAATCCCGGTTTATTATCAGGATCCCTGGACGCACCAGACCTTGATGCGTTTTCGCGAGCGCCACCAGGATCCCAACGGAACCGATCTGGATTATGCGGCGCGGGTCAATGGCTATGACACGGTCGCCGATTTTATCAACGCGCATCATTCCTCCCCCTGGTTTGTTTCCATGGTCGGCTTTGTTGCCGGGTTGCCGTTTCTCTATCAACTGGTCGAACGCGAGCGCCAGATTCAGGTGCCCAAATACCTGCGCCCGCGCACCGACACACCGAAGCAAACGATCGGTTATGGCGGCTGCTTTTCCTGTATTTATTCAGTGCGCGGGGCGGGCGGCTATCAGATGTTCGGCATCACGCCGATGACTATCTACGATCCGGCCCAGACCACATCCTACCTGCGCGATTTCATGGTGTTCTTTAACCCCGGCGACATCGTGAAGTGGAAGCCCATTGATCGCGAAGAATATAACGCCACCCTGGCGGCGGTTGAAAACAACACCTATGCGCCGAGGACAGGGAAGTTTGAATTCGACCTCGATCAATTCAAGCTGGATATCAACGCTTACAACGCAAAACTGATCGAGGCGCTCAATGAACATTAAGGTGCGCAATCCGGGTCTCCTGACCACCATCCAGGACCTTGGCCGGCCCGGATACTTTCATCTGGGAATTCCCGTCTCCGGCGCGATGGACCGTTTTGCGCTGCGGGCCGCAAAAAGGCTGGTTGGCAACGATGAGGGGGCGGCGGCCTTTGAAGCCGTATTCATGGGGCCTGAACTCGAATTTGAGAGCGCCGCGGTCGTGGCCGTGACGGGCGCGGAATTACCGCCGAAGGTCGATGGCGAACCACGGCCCACCTGGACATCCTTCAGGGTCAGGGCGGGGCAGGCGCTGAGTTTCGATTTTCTCAAAAACGGCGCGCGGGCCTATATCGCCGTGGCCGGCGGGATTGACACACCGCCGGCCCTCGGCAGCCGCTCCACCTATCTGATCGGGGCGCTCGGCGGTCTCGCGGGGAATGCGATTGCCGCCGGCGACCTCGTGCCTGTCGCCGGGGGCGCGGCCGCCCGGGAGGGACTGACGGTCCCCGAAAATTTACGCAGGCTGCCCGCCGCGACAGCGGAACTTCGGGTGCTGCCCGGGCTTTACTGGCGCTTGATCACGGAGGAGGCCGGGCAGGGCTTCTTTGCGGATGAATGGACCGTCGCGCCCGAGGCGGATCGGATGGGCTACCGCTTTCGCGGCGGCCGGCCGCTCGATTTCAAAAAGCGTGAGCAGCCATTCGGCGCGGGCGCCGACCCATCGAATATCGTAGATGGCTGCTATCCCTATGGCTCCATTCAGGTGCCCGGCGGCACGGAACCCATCGTCCTGCACCGTGACGCCGTTTCGGGCGGCGGCTACTTCACCATCGGCGCCGTCATCTCGGCGGATATGGATCTCATCGGTCAATTACAGCCTAACAAGCCGATCAGATTTGTCCGGGTTGATATGGAAGCGGCCCTGAGCGCGAGGGCAGACAGGCGGGCCTTGCTTGAGCAAATGCGCTCGGCGCTTTCTTGAGGCGCGCAAGTCCTGAAGCGATGACGGCCGCGCCGGATCGGCCGTGATGGGTCTTGCCTGATCAGTATTTCCTAAAGGAAGCTCTGAATAAATCCATCCTGGATTTCTCAGAGCACGCAAGGTGAAAATGCGATTTTCACCTTGCTTCAAAATCAATGACATACGTCAATGATTTTGGCGGCACATCCCTGTGCCGCGGGAAACTCTGATTCAATCAGAGTTTCCTAAAGCAATAATTTTCGGATATGATCGCAAGATGACCTTGGAACTTCAGAAAGACAGGGCCTTTATTGGCGGGGAATGGCGCCCGGCGGACAGCGAGCGGGTCTATCCCGTGCATAATCCGGCCGATGGCGGCATTATCGGCAATGTCCCGGATATGGGCCGGCAGGATACGAGCAAGGCCATAGCGGCCGCCGGGCAAGCCCTGCCGGCGTGGTCGGCAAAAACGGCGAAGGAACGCGGCGCGATATTGCGCCGCTGGCATGAGTTGATCCTTGAACACAAGGAAGCGCTGGCCCGGATCGTCACGGCCGAGTGCGGCAAGCCCCTGGCCGAGGCGCTCGGAGAAGTCGCCTACGGCGCTTCCTTTATCGAATGGTTCGCCGAGGAAGGCAAGCGGGCCTATGGCGAGGTTATCCCGCCGCATGGCGTTGACAAGCGCCTGTTGACGCTCAAACAGCCGGTCGGGGTGTGCGCGGCGATCACGCCCTGGAATTTTCCGATCGCCATGATCACCCGCAAGGCAGGCCCGGCGCTCGCGGCCGGCTGCTGTATGGTGCTAAAACCGGCCGAGGCCACCCCGCTGACGGCCCTGGCGCTGGCGGCCCTGGCCGAGCAGGCCGCCGTGCCCGCCGGCGTCCTGAACATCGTCACGGCAAAATCCGGCGCCGAGGTCGGGCGGGAATTCTGCGAAAACCCGACAGTTCGAAAGCTCTCCTTTACCGGCTCCACCGCGACCGGGAAAATCCTCCTGAAACAATGCGCCGATACCGTAAAGCGTGTCTCTATGGAACTGGGCGGCAACGCCCCGTTTATCGTCTTTGCCGACGCGGAGCTTGACGCGGCCGTGGCCGGGGCGATGGCGTCCAAGTATCGCAACACGGGACAAACCTGTGTCTGCGCCAACCGTTTTCTGGTGCAGGCCGATATTTATGAGGCCTTCGCCGAAAAGCTGGCCGCGGCCGCGGCCGGGCTGAAGGTCGGCAATGGCCGCGAGGAGGGCGTTACGCAAGGCCCGCTTATTAATGATGCCGGCCTCAGAAAGGTCGAGACCCATGTCGAAGATGCCGTTGCCAAAGGGGCAAAAGTCCTGTGTGGCGGCGGCCGGCATGAGCTTGGCGGCAACTTCTTTCAGCCCACGGTTTTAACCGATGTGACCGCCGGAATGCGGGTCGCGCGGGAAGAGACATTCGGGCCGCTGGCGCCGCTCTTCAGGTTCAACACCGAACAAGAGGCCATTGCGATGGCCAACGATACCGAGTTTGGCCTGGCCGCTTACTTCTACAGCCGCGATGTGGGCCGGATCATGCGCGTCGCCGAGGCGCTTGAATACGGCATGGTGGGCGTCAATGAAGGCATCATCTCAACCGAAGTCGCCCCGTTTGGTGGGGTCAAGGAATCCGGTCTCGGGCGGGAAGGTTCCAGGCACGGCATAGAGGAATATCTTGAAACCAAATACCTGTGCCTGGGCGGTATTCAGCAAAATCCGGATTAACCGGCGTCATTTCTGCCTGTAACAGGCAGATTTGTTCACAGTAGGCAGGCCAAAGAACATCAGCAGGAGGGCTTTTTGTTGAGCGCGAATTCAGAACTTCTCCAGCGCCGCGTCAATGCCGTGCCGCGCGGCGTGGCGTCCGCAACGCCGGTCTTTGTCAAGCGGGCGCGGAACGCGGAGTTGTGGGATATGGACGGCAAGCGGTATATTGACTTTGCCGCGGGCATTGCCGTTGTCAACACCGGTCATGCGCATCCCCGACTGGTCGAGGCCGTCTCGGCGCAAAATGAGCGGTTCTCTCATACGGCCTTTCAGGTGGCGCCCTACGAGACTTATATCGCGCTGGCCGAGCGCCTTAACCGGGCCGCGCCGATCCCGAATGCCAAGACCCTGCTGATGACCACCGGCGCCGAGGCGGTGGAGAATGCCATCAAGATCGCGCGCCACTATACCGGGCGTTCCGCCGTTATCTCTTTCACGGGCGCATTCCACGGACGCTCGCTGCTGACGATGGGCCTGACCGGCAAGGTCATGCCTTACAAGGCCGGCTTTGGGCCGTTTCCGGCGGAGATTTATCAGGCCCCGTTCCCCATTGCGCATCATGGCGTGAGCGAGGCGGATTCTCTGGCCGCGCTGGAACGCCTCTTCAAGAGCGAGGTCGAGCCTGCCCGTATCGCGGCCATTATTATTGAGCCGGTGCAGGGGGAGGGCGGTTTTTATATCGCGCCCAGGGGCTTTATAAAACGCCTGCGTGAACTCTGCGATAAACATGGCATCCTGCTGATCTGTGACGAGGTTCAGACCGGTTTTGCCAGGACCGGCAAGCTGTTTGCGATCGAGCATTTTGAAGTTGAAGCGGACATGATGACGATTGCCAAGGCCCTGGCGGGCGGTTATCCGCTCTCCGGCGTGATCGGCAAGGCGGAGATCATGGACAGTCCGGCCCCCGGGGGGTTGGGCGGGACGTATGGCGGCAGCCCCATTGGCTGCGCGGCGGCGCATGCTGTGCTGGATGTTATCGAGGCGGAAAACCTGTGCCGGAAAAGTCTGGCAATGGGCGAGCGCATGGTGGCCCGCATCACGGCCATGCGCGACCGGGACGACACGGCCCCGATCGGCAATATCCGCAATCTGGGCGGCATGGTGGCCTTTGAACTGGTGGCAGAGCGGGGCGGCAACGCGCCCGCGCCCGAACTGGCAAAAAAGGTGGCCGCCAGGGCGCTGGAAAACGGTTTGATCATTTTGTCCTGCGGTATCTATGGCAACACGATCCGCCTGCTGGCGCCCTTGACCATACCGCCGGAACACCTTGAAGAGGGTCTCAATGCGCTTGAACAGGCCCTGCTTGACGCGGCAGTTGGCTGATCGTCAGACCGGTAATTTTATTTGGCGCAGGCAGTTGAAGGCCAAAGTCCATTTCACTACCCGGCGTAGTCTTTCTGGATTCCCCGGCGGCCTGTTCCAGACCTGCCGGCACGGTTCAGGCCGAAATGACGCCTTTGTTGTCATTTCCGCGCAAGCCCTGCCTGTAGCAGGCAGGGGGAATGACAGCTTCTCAAGTTTATTTCTCCGGGATCAGCCCGCGCGGGCTGAAGCGCAGCACCAGCAGCAGCACGATGCCCATGGTCAAGAGGCGCATGTGGGCCGCGCTTGCGAGCAGGTGTTGTTTGAGCGCGCTGCCATCGGCCATGCCGCCGGTGATCAGTTGCATTAACCAGAGGCCCATCGGCTCCACCTGAACCCAGAGGAACCAGATCAACATGCCGCCCAGAATCGCGCCCAGATTGCTGCCCGAACCGCCCACGATCACCATGATCCAGATCAGAAAAGTGAAGCGCAGCGGATTGTAGTTGGCCGGCGTGAGTTGGCCGTCGAGCGTGGTCATCATGGCGCCCGCCAGCCCGCAGATGGCCGAACCCAGGACAAAGATCTGAAGGTGACGGCGGGTGACATCCTTGCCCATGGCCCCGGCCGCCACCTCGTTATCGCGGATCGCGCGCATCATCCTCCCCCAGGGGCTGTTCAGCGCGTTTTGCGCGAGCCACAGCAATAGCAGCAACACGATCAGGAACAGCGCCGTGTAGCCGAGTTTGACATAGAGCGTCGAGGCCGTGACCGGATCCAGCCCGAAACCGGCGACCCTTTCAACAAAGGCCGGGTCATTTTGCAGGTCGATCTCGTAGGGCAGCGGGCGGGGCAGGCCGATCACGTTCTTGACGCCGCGCGCCAGCCAGTCTTCGTTCATGAGCACGGAATTGATGATTTCGGCGATGCCCAGCGTGGCGATGGCCAGATAGTCCGAGCGCAGGCCCAGTGCGGTCTTGCCGATCAGCCAGGCCGCGCCGGCCGCCAGCAGGGCGCCCGTGGGCCAGGCCAGCAGCACGGGCAGGTCGAGGCCGCCGATATGGCCCGCCGCGGCCGGATTGATCGCCTCGACCGCCGCCACGTTTGCGTCGAAGACCGAGCGGTAAAGCAGGAAACCCGCGATCAGGATGGCCAGAACCGCCAGATTGCGCGGCCGGCCCCGGGGCAGTTTGCGGCTGGCCATGATCGCGGCGATCACGGCGGCCGCGCCCAGCAGCAGCGCCAGCAGGATGCCCCGGCCGCCCGCCGCCCAGGCCTCGGGCCGCAACTCGGTGGAGACCAGCACCACGGCCAGCCCGCCCAGCGCGACAAAGCCCATCACGCCGATGTTGAACAGACCGGCCAGGCCCCATTGCAGGTTCACGCCCAGCGCCATGACGGCGGACACCAGGCCCATGTTCAGGATCAGGATGGCCGAGTTCCAGCTTTGCATGAAGCCGGTGGCCAGGATAAGGCCGCTCACGATCAGAAACAGGGCCGTATTTTTCAGGTTCGCGCTCATACCGATCTGCCCTTGAACAGGCCGGTGGGCCGGAACAGCAGCACGATCACCAGGATCGCAAAGCTGACCGCGAATTTATAGTCGGTGCTCAGCAGTTGCACCAGACCTTCAGGCTCGGCCCCCAGATAGTTCAGGACTTTCTTCCAGGCATAGGTGATGGTGACCTCGGAAAAGGCGATCACGAAGCCGCCGGCGATGGCGCCCGGCGGGCTGCCGAGGCCGCCCACGATGGCCGAGGCGAAGATCGGCAGCAATAACTGGAAATAGGTAAATGGCTTGAAGCTCTTGTCCAGACCATAAAGGACGCCGGCCGTGGTGGCCAGCGCCGCCACGATCAACCAGGTGACCAGCACCACGCGCTCGGGGTTGACGCCCGAGAGCAACGCCAACTCCTCATTGTCGGAATAGGCACGCATGGATTTGCCGGCGCGGGTCCGGTTGAGGAACCAGAATAACAGGGCCATGCAGATCAGCGCGATGAAGAGGGTCAGGCCCTGGGTGGTCTTGATCGCCAGGCCCTCATTCAGGCCGGTCAGGGTCTTGAATTCGCGGGCCGAGATGATGAAGCGCTCGCCATCGGCAAAGCGCCGGTCGCCGGGGCCGATGATAAAACGGACCAGGCCGTTCATGATGAACATGACGCCCATGGAGACGATCACCAGGATAATCGGCCTGGCCTTCTGCTCGCGGTAGAAGCGATAGACAAGGCGGTCGGTGGCCAGGAGCAGCGCCATGCAGCCCAGAATGGCGACCGGCAGGGCCAGCAGGGCGGTGGGCAGCGGCCCGAAGTGAATGCCGGCCGCTTGCAGCCACCAGGTCGTCATCACGGCGATCATGGCCCCGAACGCCATGGTGTCGCCATGCGCAAAGTTTGAAAAGCGCAGGATGCCATAGATCAGCGTCACGCCCAGCGCCCCCAGGGCCAGTTGACTGCCATAGGCAAGCGCGGGGATCAGCACGAAGTTGGCAAGCACCACCAGGGAGTTGAGCAGTTCCATCGGTTTTTTTCTCTAAAAACGTCCCGGTCGAGACTAAGCGCCCGGTTCGTTGCGGTTCAGCCCCCCAAAAACGATTGGCGCACCTCGGGATCGGCCAGCAGTTCCCGGCCCGTGCCGGTATAGGCATTGCGGCCCTGTACCAGGACATAACCCTTGTCGGCGATTTCCAGCGCCTGTTTGGCCTTTTGTTCCACCATCAGCACGGCCAGACCGCCGCGGCTGACCTCGATGATGCGGTCAAACAACTCATCCATGACGATAGGCGAGACGCCCGCGGTGGGTTCGTCGAGCAGCAGCACCTTGGGCCGGGTCATCAGCGCCCGGCCCACGGCGACCTGTTGCCGCTGACCGCCCGACAGTTCGCCCGCCGCCTGTCGGCGCTTGGCGCGCAGGATCGGGAACAAGTCATAGACTTCTTCCAGGGTCCCGGCGATGTCATCGGCGCGGATGAAGGCGCCCATCTCAAGATTTTCCTCAACCGTCATCGAGGTGAAGATATTATGGGTCTGGGGCACAAAGCCCATGCCTCTGGCCACGCGGGCCTGCGGCGAAAGTCCGGTAATGTCTTCATCGCCCAGACGCACGGCGCCCCGGCGCACGTTCACCATGCCGAGGATGGCCTTCATCGCGGTCGATTTGCCGGCCCCGTTGGGGCCGACGATCACCGCGATCTGGCCCTGCTCCACGGCAATGGTGCAGCCATGCAGGATGTCGGCGGCCTTGCCGTAGCCGCCGGTCATGGCGTCTCCGATCAGGAAGGGATCAGCCATTGGCGTGCTGCAATTGATCCCTGTTTTTGAGGCCGGTGCCCAGATAGGCCTCGATCACCGCGTCGTTGGCCTTGATCTCATCCAGCGTGCCCTGGGCCAGGATCCGGCCCTCGACCATACAGATCACCGGGTCGCAGAGCCGGGCGATCAAATCCATATCGTGCTCGATCACGACAAAGGTATAACCACGCTCCACGGACAGGCGCTTGATGGTGTCGGCGATGGTCGCCAGCAGGGTGCGGTTCACGCCGGCGCCCACTTCGTCGAGGAATACGACCTTGGCATCGACCATCATCGCACGGCCCAATTCCAGCAGTTTTTTCTGCCCGCCGGACACCTCGCCCGCCTTGAGATCGGCGATATGCTCAATGGTCAGGAATTTGAGCACGGCCTCGGCCCTGGCGCGCAGGGCGCGCTCCTCGGCGGCGATCCGCCCGCGCCCGAACCAGGTATTCCACAGCGCCTCGCCCGACTGCCCGCCCGGCACCATCATCAGGTTCTCGCGGCAACTCATTGAACCGAATTCATGCGTGATCTGGAAGGTGCGCAAGAGGCCCTTGTGAAACAGTTTGTGCGGCGGCAGGCCGGTGATATCCTCGCCATCCAGATAAACCCTGCCGCCGCTCGGCGCCAGCAGGCCGTTGATGATATTAAACAGTGTCGTCTTGCCGGCCCCGTTCGGGCCGATCAGGCCGGTAATCGAACCCCTGGCAATATCCAGGCTGACGCCATCGACCGCATGGAAGCCGCCGAAGCGTTTGTGCGCCTGCCGCACGGCGATGATGTTGTCTCCGCGGCGCCGGCCGTGCGCCGCGGTTTTTGCGCCAGCCTGCCCGGGGCCGCCGGGCCCCGCCTGTTGCCGGCCGCGGGCTTTCTCGCTGACACAACCGGGGGGTGGTGGAGCGGTCAGGCCCGGCATGTCTGCTTTATTATTGGCGCGGATCAGCGATACCTGGCGGTCTGGATCCGGCCACCCTTGACCTCGATCTCGCGGTAACCGCCGGCGGCCTCGCCGGGCTCGATCAACTCGATCGCGGTCGCGCCGATATAGTCGATGTCACCGCCTTCTTTCAGGATCCGCAGCGCCTTGCCCAGTTCGCCGGCCCGGATCGGCTCGCCCGGGGCGTTGGCCACCTCCATGACTTTGGCGGCATAGTCTTTGGCGTCTTTGGAATTGGCGGCCTGCATGGCCAGCAGGATCAGGGCCGCGGCGTCATAGCTTTCGCCGATATAGGGGCCGTTGGTATCGAAACCCCTGGCGGCCACGGCGTCAATCACCGCCTTTGGATCCGCGCCCTCGGAACCCGGCACGGTGCCGATAGAGCCGTCGATCTCGCTGCCGAAGTTTTTTTCCAGCGCCGAGCCGATCATGCCGTCCGACATGGCGAAGGTGTCAAAGGCGCCCGAGTCCAGCGCGGCGCGGATCATGCCGGAACCGCCCTGATCCACATAACCGGCCACGACCAGAACATCGCCCCCGGCCGCGGCCAGCGCGCCCACCTCGGCCGAATAATCGGCCTTGCCATCGACATGGGCCGAGGCCGCGGTGACTTCACCGCCGGCCGCGCGGAAGGCCGCGCTGATGCTCTCGGACAGGCCCTTGCCATAGTCGTTATTGGTGTAGGTGATCGCCGCCCGTTTGAAGCCGCGCTCAATGAGCACATCGGCCAGGATCTGGCCCTGACGCGCGTCCGAGGGGACAGTGCGGAAGAACATGCCGTTGTCCTGGGCCTCGGTCAGGGCGGGCGAGGTGGAGGCCGGCGAGATGATGACAACGCCGTTCGGCATGGCCACATTGGCCAGGATCGCGCCGGTCGCGCCCGAACAGTCCGCGCCCATGATGCCGTTGACGCCATCGGAGGTCACCAGGCGTTCGGCCGCGGCGGTGGCGGCGGCCGCGTCCACGCAGGTGGAGTCGCCGCGCACGGGGGTAACGCTGGCGTTGTCGAGCAGCAGGCCGGATTCGTTCACCTCGCGTATGGCCTGCTCGGCGCCGGCCGCCATGGCCGGGGTCATGGATTCAAGCGGGCCGGTAAAGCCCAGGATAATGCCCAGTTTGACTTCTTTGGCATGACCGCCGGCAAAGGCGGCGCCCGCCATGAGAGTTGTGGCCAGGATGGCCATAAGCTGTTTTTTCATAAGAATACTCCTGTTTCGGGATGTCATTCATTTCAATTCGATTCAAACATTACGCCAGATATGGCAGGAATTCAATGATTTGTCCGGGTTCAATTACATTATGAGACAAATCAGGGCTACTTTAGCCTTACTTCTTCCTGTTCGTCATTCCGGCCGGCCTGCCGCGGGCAGGCGCAACCCGGAGATTTTGATAACTCGCCTGAGCCCCGCCCCCGCTCAGCCGGTCTTGCCGAGAGACGCGCCGGCCCCACTCGCGGCAATATCCAGCGCCTGACCCAGATCGGCAGCCAGATCATCCGCCGTCTCCAACCCGGCCGAGAGGCGGATGAGGCCGTCGGTGATCAGGTGTTCGGCCCGCTCTTCCGGGGTATAAGTGGCATGGGTCATGGAGGCCGGATGCTGGATCAGGGTCTCGGTGTCTCCCAGGCTGACCGCGCGCAGGATCAGCCTGAGCGCGTCCATCAGCCCGTGCCCGGCGGCCAGTCCACCGGCCATCTCAAAGGCGATCATGCCGCCGAAGCGCGCCATCTGCCGTCTGGCCAGCGCATGCTGCGGAAAGCCCGGCAAGCCCGGATAATATACCGCGGCCACGGCCGGATGGGCTGCCAGCAAGGCCGCCAGCCTTTCCGCCGTGTCGCAATGGCGCTCCATGCGCAGTTCCAGCGTCTTCAGCCCGCGCAGGATCAACTGCGCGTCCTGGGGAGAAAGCACCGCCCCCGACATATCCTTCAGGCCGACCAGACGGATCTGCTCGATCAATTCGGCCGGGCCGGCAACGCAACCCGCGGTCAGGTCGCCATGCCCGCCCAGATACTTGGTGGCCGAATGGATCACCAGATCGGCGCCGCATTCGAGCGGCCGGGTCAAATAGGGCGTGGCATAGGTGTTATCCACGATGACCCGGATACCGCGGCGCCCGGCGATGGCGGCGATGGCGGCGATGTCAACCAGGCGCATGTTCGGGTTGGCCGGGGTCTCGAAATAAACCAGCCGGGTCCTGGCCCCGAGCGCCGCGGCCAGATTGCCCGGCTCGGTCAAATCCACATGTCGCACGCGCACACCGAAGCGCCGGAGCCCATGCCGCATAAAGGCAAAGGTACAGCCATACAGCGTCTTATCAACAATAATTTCATCGCCCGGAGACAGCAGCGTCCACAGGGTGGACGTGATCGCGCCCATGCCTGAGGCGGTCGAGAGCGCCGCCTCCGCCCCTTCCAGCGCCGCCAGACGCCGCTCCAGCAGATCCAGGGTCGGATTGGCGATGCGCGAATAGATATAGCCCGGCCGCTCTCCGGCAAAGGCCTGACCGCCCGCCTCCGCGGTCTCAAAGGCAAAGGTGGAACTCATATAGACCGGGGGATTGAGCGCGCCCTGATGACTCAGCGGGTCATAACCATGATGGATGGCGCGGGTCGCAAAACCCGCGCGGCGCGACGGCCCGGCATTACTGCCCGGCGCGGGGATTGCCGGATGAAGTTCTTTCATAATGGCCACTTACGTTAAATTTACAGGAATTTATAGCGGATATGTGTTTGAACATAACAAAATAAACACAGCAAAATCCGGGCCAGCTTCCGGCTACGGTTTCAGGCGGGTTTGCGGCGGGCGTTTGTCAGATATTCCTGCCGGATTTCGGCGATATGCCGGCTTGTTTGCAAAAAAACATTGCATTCAGGCACTTATAAGATGTATGATTTTCCGAACACTGTACGGGATTTTATACATGCGTTTGGAAATCAGCAGCGAAAACCGGATCGGGATCACCCAGGAAGTCCTGGCTGTCCTGGCCGGGCGCGGCATTGATGTGCGCCTGGTCGAGGTGATTGCCCATCATATCTATCTGGACGCCCCCGGTCTGGCGGCGTCCGATCTGGCGGAATTGTCCGCCCTCATCGGCCGCGTCGTAACCGGGGTCGAGCGCGTGCGGCCGGTCGAACTGCTGCCGATGGAACGCCGGCGCATGCAGTTGCATTCGGTCTTCTCTGCCATCAGCGACCCGCTGCTGGCGGTCGATGGCGCGAACCGCATCACCCAGGCCAACCCGGCCGCGGCCCGATGCTGCGGCCTGCCCGATGAAAACGCCATGCGCGAGCGGCGGCTGACAGACTTTCTGGGCCAAAGCGCGGCCGCCGAACTGCGCGCCGCGGCCTGGAGTCTGAGCGAGCGCGAGGTCACGTTCAACGGCGTTACCTTTCTGCTGCGCTCCGAACCCATCCGCGCGCGGGAAGCGCCCGCCGGCGCGCCGCGCGGCGGGGTGCTGATCTTTCAACGCCCGCATCGCCTGGGCCAGATGATGAGCGCCTTGCGGACGCCCGGCGCCGCCGGCGGCTTCGATACTATCATCGGCGCCGGCCCGGCGCTGCGCGCGGCCAAGGCGCGCGCCCGGCGTCTGGCCGGCGTGGACGCGCCGCTCTTGATCCTGGGTGAAACCGGCGCCGGCAAGGAATTGTTTGCCCGCGCGGTGCATGCCAGCTCCCGGCGCGCGGACAAACCGTTCCTGGCGCTGAATTGCGCCGCCCTGCCGGAGGGTCTGGCCGAGAGTGAATTGTTCGGCTATGTCGCGGGCGCCTTTACCGACGCGCGCAAGGGCGGCAAACCGGGGCTGGTGGAAATGGCCGCCGGCGGCAGCCTGTTTCTGGACGAAGTCGGGGAATTGTCGCCTTACCTGCAAGTCAAGCTCCTGCGCGTGCTGCAAGACGGCAGCTTCCGCCGGGTCGGCGGCGCCCGCGAAACCACGGTGGACATCCGCGTGATCTCGGCCACCAATCGCGCGCTGGAGGCCATGATCCAGGAAGGCCGCTTCAGAGAAGAACTCTATTTCAGGCTCAATGTGCTCAACCTGACCCTGCCGCCCCTGCGCGAGCGGCTGGAAGATCTGGCCGCGCTGGCCGAGCGCTTCATCGCCAGGGCCGCCGCCCAGGTCGGTCGCCCGGCGCCCGCGCTGGAGGCCGGGGCGCTCGATGCCCTCGCCGTCCATGACTGGCCCGGCAACGTGCGCGAACTGGAAAACACCCTTTTTCGCGCGGTCTCGCTGCTGGAAGGAGACACGCTGAACGCCGATCACCTGCGCCTCTGCCTGAGACCGGATGGCGCCGGCGGCCCGGCCGCGGACGCGCCCGCGCTCGACAGCTATGCCGGCGCCTTTGACCGCTTTGAAAAACAATTACTCGAACGGCTCTACCCCGCCTATCCCTCGACCCGAAAACTGGCTCGCCGGCTCGGCCTGAGCCACACCACGGTCGCGGAAAAACTGCGCCGGCACGGCCTGAGCGGGGCTTGATCCCTGCTGTTCCACTCGGCCTCTCCGGGGCGCCGGCGCGACCCTGAAGGCCGGAATCTAACGCCTCTCAAGGAAGCTCTGAATAAATCCATCCTGGATTTCTCAGAGCACGCAAGGTGAAAATGCGATTTTCACCTTGCTTCAAAATCAATGATTTGCATCATTGATTTTGGCGGTACGTCCCTGTACCGCAGGAAACTCTGATTCAATCAGAGTTTCCTCAACAGAGCGCAATCGGCGGCTAATCCGGCAGATAAGCAAAGACGCGCGCCTGGGCCTGGCCGGCGTCCTTGACGGGGATCACGCCGATAGAAATGTAGGCCCCCGTTACCGGGACGGCGTCCAGATTATTCAGGTTTTCAACCTGGTACTTGTTTGCGCCCAGGATCAGGAGATGCGTGGCAAAATCGGTCGAGGCCCCATGATCCAGGCTGAGCGTGTCTATGCCGATCCCCGCCACCTTGCGCTCAAGCAGCAACTCGGCGCTGTCGGGGCCGAAGCCGGGGAAATGCTGCACGCCGGCGGCGTCGATGTTGTTATAAGCGCCCGGGATGCTCCATTTTTTATACCAGCCGGTATTCATGATCACGAAGTCGCCCGCGCGGATCCGGCCATGTTCGGCCTCCCAGTCGAGCACATCCTGCCGGGTCAGTTGATAATCGGCGTTGGCGGCGGCCTTGTCCTGGGCGTTAATGACCACGGTCGGGGCCACCAGCGTCTCCGCGCCGAGTTCGTGAATCTTCAGCGCGCCTTCCACGAAGTGCGCGGGCGCGTCCACATGGGTGCCGATATTGTCGCCGAGATAGAAGGATTGCAGAAAATAGCCGCTATCGTAATCAACCAGAGTCTGGCGCTTGAGCGGGGTCGCGCCCGGCCAGACCGGGCTGTCCTCATGCAGCACATGGGTCAGATCGATCACCCTGGCCGTGCCAAGCTCGACAGGCAGACTCCAACAGGCCGACAACCACAGAACCGCGGCCGCTATTGCTGTTTTTTTTAACAGTTTCATTTGATTTGCCTCCTTACTGAAGTAAATTCAGACTTTGAAAGACGAAGCCTTGCGCGAAAAGCGGTCGTTTGTCAATAGCCGGCAGGTATTTTTGCATGAAACTACAGATAAACACGTATGCCTGTGCCGCCCTCTGATTCCGGCGCGCGGGCCGCTCTGTCCACAATGAACCAAATCTATATCAGGTGCAGACAGAAGTGAGGCTTTCCTGAGAAAAGAAATCGGATAGCCTTGTGAGCGATTGACACACACGGGAAACTAACCGACCCGCCTGCTGAAAGCCGGAGTCCATTTCACTCCCCGGCAGCGCCCTCCTGGATTCCGGCTTTCGCCTGCCTGCGGCAGGCAGGCCGGAGTGACGGGCCGGTAAGAATGACGGAGAGCCGGAACAACTCCCCGTTGTCATTCCAGCGAAAGCTGGAATCCAGGAAAGCGGCGCCACGATGTTGGAATGGACTCCGGTTCTGCTTGCCTACACCAGGCCGGCCAGGATGATCTATTTGGTTGTCATTCCCGCATAAACGGGAATGAATTATATAAAACACTGGATTCCGGCTTTCGCCTGCCTGCGGCAGGCAGGCTGGAATGATGAAATAGATGGGAATGCCGCCCGTTGCCATTGCACCGCACGCTTTCTGCATTCCCGCTTTCACGATAACAAGCGACCGCGTTAAAATACGGGCATGTTGAATCCTGATGCCGGCGCCTTGCGGGGCAATGATATGTTTGACCCGGATTGCAGGGCCTGTCCGCGCTTGAGCCGTTATCTTGACGCGGTGAAGCTGCAATTTCCCGCCTATCACGCGCGGCCCGTGCCGGCATTTGGGGCGCAAAAGCCCGGCTTGTTGATCGTCGGCCTCGCGCCCGGCCTGCATGGCGCCAATGCCACCGGCCGGCCCTTCACGGGCGATTATGCGGGTATTCTCCTGTACCGGATGCTGTATAAATATGGTTTTAGCAGCCAGCCCGATTCCTCCGGCCCCGCTGACGGCCTGCGCCTGTTGCGATGCCGGATCACCAACGCGGTAAAGTGTCTGCCGCCGCAGAACAAGCCGATCGGCAGCGAGGTCAACCGGTGTAATCCTTATCTTGCCGAAGAGCTTAAATATATTGCCAAAAAGGCGATTATCCTGTGCCTCGGCCAGATTTCGCACAGGGCGATCATCAAGGCGCTGCGCCTGAAACAAGCCGCGTATCCGTTTAAGCACGCCGCGCTTTATAAACTGGATGATGGCAGAGCCCTGGTTGATTCCTATCATTGCAGCCGCTATAACATGCACACCGGGCGTCTGACCGAGGCCATGTTTGAGGATATATTCAGGCTGCTCAGAAAACGGCTGGGCCGCCGGGCGCGCCATGTCGTTTGACCCCGCCGCCTTTGTCAAAAATCTGACGCCCCGCCCCGGCGTGTACTGCATGCAGAACGAGGACGGCCAGGTTATCTATGTCGGCAAGGCAAAAAATCTGAAAAAGCGCGTGGCCAGTTATTTCAGCCGCGCCCAGGCCGATTCGCCCAAGACGCGGGTGATGGTGAAACAGATCAGAAATATCGAGATCACGGTCACGCATACCGAGAACGAGGCGTTGATCCTGGAAAACAATCTGATAAAAGCCTATAAGCCCCGCTACAATATCTATTTTCGTGACGACAAGAGTTACCCCTACCTTTATTTATCCACCGAGCACGGCTTCCCGCTGTTTCGCTATCATCGCGGCGCGCTCAAGGGCAAGGGCAGATATTTCGGCCCTTATCCAAGCTCGGGTTCTGTCCGGCAGACCCTGAACCTGCTGCAAAAGTTATTTCAGGTGCGTTCCTGTGAAGACAGCGTCTTTTCCAATCGTTCCAGGCCCTGTCTGCAATATCAAATCAAGCGCTGCTCCGCGCCCTGTGTGGATTATATTTCCAGGCAGGATTACGCGCGGGATATCCGGCATGCGGTGTTGTTCCTGGAAGGCAGGAACGAGGCCGTGATCAAGGCCCTGACCCGGCCCATGCAGACCGCATCCGAGCGGCTTGAGTTTGAACTGGCGGCGCGCTTTCGTGATCAGATCCGCGCCTTGCGCGATATTCAGGAAAAACAGCACCGGGCGGCGGGCGGCGGCGATATGGATATTGTCTGTTGCGCCGTTGCCGGCAACCAGGCCTGTATTCAGCGGGTGTTCATCCGCGGCGGACTCAATCTCGGCAGCCGCAGTTATTTCCCGCAACATATCTCGGATCAGGCCGAGGCCGATTTAATCAGGGCCTTTTTAGGGCAGTATTATCTGGGCAAGGCGCGCCAGCATATTGCCGCCGAGATCATCATCAGCCATGATTTTGCCGGGCTTGAGTTAATGCAGGCGGTATTTAACGAGCATTTCAATAAAAAAATCAGGATCAAGACCCAGGTGCGCGGCGAACGCGCCCGCTGGCTCAAGCTGGCCGTGGATAACGCCGCCTTGACGCTGACACAGCGGCTGGCGGCTAACCGGAACCAGCAAAGGCGTATCGCCGACCTGCAACAACTGTTGGGCATAAAAGACGACCTTGAGCAGATGGAATGTTTCGATATCAGCCACAGTCACGGCGAGGCCGTGACGGGGTCTTGCGTGGTCTTTGGCCGGGACGGGCCGGTCAATTCAAAATACCGCCAGTTCAATATAGAAAATGTCACCAAAGGCGATGACTACGCGGCCATGAGCCAGGTCGTGCGCCGCCGTTATACCCGTCAGGTCAAGGAAAATGCAAGGCTGCCGGATTTGATTATTATAGATGGCGGCAAGGGCCAGATTGAAGTGGCCACGCGCGCGCTGAGCGAATTACAATTGCGGCATATCCCGGTGCTGGGCGTGGCCAAGGGGCCGGCCCGCAAAGCCGGGCTGGAAAAACTAATCCTGGCCTATGATAATAAAACGCTGAACTGCGGCGCGGATTCCCCGGCCTTGCATTTAATACAACATATCCGCGATGAGGCGCACCGCTTTGCCATCAGCGCGCATCGTCAAAAACGCAAGAAAAAACGCGGCCGCTCAAGGCTGGAAGAGATAGCCGGCATCGGCCATAAACGCAGGCAAAACCTGATAAGACATTTCGGCGGATTGCAGGGCGTGGCCAAGGCCGGCGTTGACGATCTGGCCATGGCGCCCGGCATCAACAAAAGCCTCGCGGAAAAAATCTACGACGTATTCCATAACCATTAATGACCATTCCCAACCAACTCACGCTGCTGCGAGTGGGCCTGATCCCGGTGTTCGTGCTGGTATTTTACCTGCCCTTTTCCTGGAATAATGAACTGGCCTGCGTCTTTTTTACCCTGGCCGCGTTGACTGACGTGCTGGATGGCTATCTGGCCAGAAAACTGGGGCAGGTCTCTTCCCTCGGCGCCTTTCTCGATCCCGTGGCCGACAAATTAATGATCGCCGTGGCCCTGGTGCTGCTGGTACAGCAAAACCCCAGTATCTATCTTGCCCTGCCCGCGGCGGTCATTATCGGGCGCGAAATCACGGTGTCGGCGCTGCGCGAGTGGATGGCCGCGGTGGGGGCGAGCAGCAGGGTGGCCGTCTCTGTCTGGGGCAAGGTCAAAACCATCGCCCAGATGGTCGCGCTCGGCTTTCTGATATTCCGTGAATCAATCCTGAATCTGCCGGTTTACACGATCGGCCTGATCCTGCTCTATATTGCCGCGATCCTGACGCTGATCTCCATGCTCCAATATCTGGCCAGCGCTTGGCCCAAACTGAAACAATAGATGCTGTTAATGTTATTGACAGCCGGATGTTGGCGGCTACAATACCGGTCTTGTGTGGAAATTGTCAGGCAGGCCCTGTGGCGAAGGCAACATTCTGCCGTATCCATGCAGGCAACAAATGCGCGGGAATAGCTCAGTTGGTAGAGCGATACCTTGCCAAGGTATAGGTCGCCGGTTCGAACCCGGTTTCCCGCTCCAGATTTGAACTGGAAACCCCGGTCTTGCCGGGGTTTTCGTTTTGAAGCAATGAAAAAACCTTCGGCTGAGTGGCAGAGTGGTTATGCAGCGGCCTGCAAAGCCGTGCACGCCGGTTCGATTCCGACCTCAGCCTCCATTTTATCGCGGATGAATCCAACCAGGCGGTATTTTACCCGCCACCGAAAAAGTCACCTCCCTCAAAGTCATTATTGCCAGGCCGGATAACCCGGTCATTTGCGGCACATACGCTATTTTTTAACACGGCGGTATCAAAACCGCGCTGTCAAATCTGCTCGCGGCGATGGCGTTGCAGAAGCCCCGCCATTCGCAGCCGGCGCAGGCCGAGCGGATCTGCCTGGCCGCGAACGCTTGCCGCAAGCGGTGGAGGAGGCCGGCATGCAGGGTCAGGCGCGCCCCGGTGTGGACTTCAAGGCCCGGCAAACGGCCCAGATCCCGCGCCGCGGCCCGATCCCGCTCGGCAACACTGGCGCGCTGGCAGTGCGGATCCGGGCCATCAAGCAGCGGGGCGCAGATATCATCCGGCCCCTCGACGATGCTGATCTTCTCACCAGCGCCAAGGCGACCCGCGATCCGCGTCATATTGGCCGTAAAGGCGGGATTGTATCCCTTGCCGGCATAGGTCAGCACGCACAACAGATGATGCGGCCGCAGGCGCACCGTCATTACGCGGTATGCCTGACGCCGCGAGTCATCAGCTTTAGCGTCAATGCCCCCAGCCCGGCCTTCAGGACAGCGCCGATCAGGAACGGCGCGATGCCGGCCATGATGGCCTGCTTGACGCCGATAAGCACCGCGAGCCACGCCCCGCCCAGGATCAGACACAGCCCGTTGCCGATCAACATGCCGGCGAAGGCCAGCCACGGACGATGTCCGTTCCAGCCGCGCTCGGCCAGCCAGCCCACGGCCATGCCCGCAACGGGAAAGGCGAAGAGATAACCGCCGGTCGGGCCCATAAAGTGGAGCGCGCCCGCCGCGCCGCCCGCCAGAACCGGCAGGCCAAGCGCGCCCTGGACAAGCCAGGCCACGATTGTAACGCCACCGAGCCGCCAGCCATAGAGCGCCCCCACCAGCGCGACGGCGAAGGTCTGCATCGTCACCGGAACCGGGACCATCGGCACTTCGATATAGGACGACAAGGTCAGAAAGAGACTGCCGACAACAATCGCGGCGAGTTTCCAACCCAGCGGGCGGTCTTGAAAATTAATCGGGCTAAAGCCCGGCTTCGGTATCATGCTTGAGGTAATCATTCGTGGCTCCTTTGCTAAACTTAAAGATAACTTTTCAGGTGTGGTTTTTACAGATCCCCGCGGGGTTATTTACGGCGCTTTCCCCTTAGAACCCTTAATTATCAGTTTCGGCGCAAGGCCAGACTGAAACGGTCGTCCGTGTGGTTATTCCCCGTGCTTAATCCTTTGATCAACGGCTAATTGTACATAATTACACGGCCGATTCTTGAGGAATTTGTGATTAATTTAACCACCGGGGCGGGCGAAGCGATACTTGGGGAAGAACACGCCGCGGGCGCATGGGGGCGCCCGGAACGCTTGTTTAAGGACTGGTTCATTATACCTCCTTTGTTGTAATTCCAGTAAGTGTCCGGGTTCAATACCCAGGGTCATCTCATCTAAAATAAGGTGTCAGTTATCCTAGCCACGGTATCTTTAAGTATTGCTCATAATGCGCCTATTGCCCCCACCGTCATTTATGGACAGGAAGTCCTGTATGCGGCGACCTGCCTGCTGCAGGCAGGGAGGGCACGCCTACAAGGATGTACGCCTACAGGGACGTAGGTGGTAGAGCGGCGTCTGGAACAAGCCGCCGAGGTGGTAGAGCGGCGCCTGCCTGCAGCAGTCCGGATGAGATGGCCACCTCTTGTTGCGCGGCGTCTGAAGCGCCAAAATGAAGTTTTTACTTAACCTAAATGCACAAAAGAGGTGTCCGAGATGAAAGTGACTCTAATTGGTATTGATTTGGCAAAGACTATTTTTCAGGTATGTGGAGTGAATCAGGTCGGCAAGCCGGTGTTTAACCGGACGATACGGCGTGCGGGTCTGTTGTCCTTTGTGAGCCGTTACCCGGATTCGGTAGCCTGCCTGCAGCAGGCAGGTGGCGATGGAGGCGTGCGGGGGGTCGAATTACTGGGGACGTGAGTTGCAGAAGCGGGGCTATGAGGTGAAGCTGATTCCGCCGCAGCATGTGAAGCCGTTTGTAAACCTGCCTGCAGCAGGCAGGGGGGAACAAGACCGACCGTCATGATGCTCTGGCGATTTGTGAGGCGGCCGGTCGTCCTGAGTTGCGGTGTGTTATGCCTCGCAGTGTTGAGCAGACTGACCGGCTGCTGGCGCACCGGCTGCGCCCTGCCTGCAGCAGGCAGGGAGCAGGCCGTAGGCGGGCGTACCCGGTTGGTGAATCAAATTCGGGGGTTGTTGCGGGAGTATGGCGTGGTGGCCTGCCTGCAGCAGGCAGGTGGCCCGTCGCTATCTCGGCATGCCGTGGGCCGAGTGGCAGGCGCTGGATGCGCGTATTGCGGAGTTGGAGGAAGATACTAGTAATTGCATAAGTATTCGCAGTGCATTATAATTTGCTGCCATGAGCACAAGAATTGAATTACGTAATCAGAAACGCAAAGATGTTGTTGAAGCAATCGTTATCCGCCAAGAACCTGTTCATTTAGTTCGGCGGATATACAACCTGCCGGAACGCACGGTTTTCGACTGGCTGTCACGTTATCGGGCCGGCGGATGGGATGCGCTCAAGGAGGGCAAGCGTAGCGGCCGCCCCAGAAAGCTCAGCGCTGAGGACATGCAGTGGGTTTATAAGGCGGTGACAATGGGCAACCCGATGCACTATCAGTTTGATTTTTGTCTTTGGACTCTGGGCGTGTTAGGCACCCTGATCAAGCAAGCACGCGGTGTCAAGCTGAGCAAGAGCGCCATTAGTCGCTTATTGAGGCATCTGGGGTTGAGCGCGCAACGTCCGGTCTACAAGTCGTATAAGCAAGACCCGAAGCAGGTCAAGCGCTATCTTTCCAAGACGTTTCCTGAGGCCGTGGCACAAGCGAAGGCGATGGGCGCGCAACTGTTCTTTGTTGATGAGGCTTCGGTACGTAGTGATGCGCACCGGGGCGCCACCTGGGGCAAGCGAGGCGAGACACCGGTTATCAGAGACAGCGGTGGACGTTTTGGGCTTAATATGATGAGTGCCATTTCTCCACGGGGGGAGATGCGTTTCAGTTTCATTGCGGGAGGTATGAACTCAAGCCGGTTTATCCAGTTTCTAAAAAAGCTCCATAAGGATGCCGGCAAGCCCATTTTGGTCATCGTTGATAACGCCAAATATCACTACAGTAAGGAAACACGGCGCTTCCTTAAGCAACAAGACGGCCAGATTTTGCTGACTTTCCTGCCAGCGTACTCACCGGAACTCAATCCTGATGAACAGGTTTGGAATCATGCCAAACACCAACTCAGTCAACGCCCTGTCTGGGATAAACACGATATGAAAAGGCACTTGTCAGCTATTTTGCATTCTCTTCAGAAACGCACGGGCTTGATCATGAGCTTCTTCAAAATGAAAAATACGAAATATATCCTGGAAGTCTTCATATGAACTGCGATTATTTATGCAAGGATTAATATTAAGGCTCAGGTCAAGCAGGATGAGTCGGCGCGGCGTCTGGCGGGTATCAAGGGGGTGGGCCACTGATTGCCAGTGCGGCCGCCTGCCTGCAGCAGGCAGGCCACTATGCGGCCAATCTGGGACTGGTGCCCAGAGAGCACTCCAGTGGCGGCCGCCAACGGCTGGGAGGGATTACCAAACAGGGTAACCAGTATCTGCGCCGCCTGCTCGTCCAGGGGGCCTGGTCGGTCTTGCGCTATGCCGACCGCAGTGAAGACCGGCTGTCACGTTGGGCCAGACAGGTCACCTGCCTGCTGCAGGCAGGTGGCTCGCATCGGCAAGCATAAGGCGGCGGTGGCCGTGGCCAACAAGCCCTGCCTGCTGCAGGCAGGTGGCCCGCATCATCTGGTCAATGCTGTATCACGGCGCCGAGTACCGGCCGGCTTGAGACACGCGCACCGGCCCGTTTGAGGCAGAAGTAGAACGTACCCACCATAGGTTGCGATGAAGATATGAAGTAACAGCTTAGACCTGCCTGCAGCAGGCAGGCCGGCCCCTGAAACGCTGACTTACCTGCCTGCAGCAGGCAGGCCGGCCCCTGAAACGCTGACTTACCTGCCTGCAGCAGGCAGGCCCGACTGGGCTGAAAAGCACGAAGGCACGATAGAGCGACAGGGGCGCGGTTCTCATTGAGGCCCGGGGACAATGATTCCCCAACACAGAGGCCGGATAGTCGTATGCAGTCTTATTTTACCGTTATTGAATAATCAGCTTGCAAACTACGAGGTGTACATATAGGCCGAAATAACAGAGCGGATTGCCGGCAGTCTGTTTTTCATATACTCCCCGCTTACCCACCGGCTCCGATAAGTTCAAGCAGTTCTCCCTCGCTCAGGGTCGGGATGTTGAGGCTTTGCGCCTTCGTATATTTGCCGCCGGGGTTTTCCCCATAAACCACGTAATCTGTTTTTTTGGAAACACTGTTGCTGACTTTCGCGCCGGCGCGGAGTAATCGTTGCCGGGCCTCGGCGCGGGTCATGCCGGCCAGTGTGCCCGTGAGTACGAATGACTGGCCGCTGAGCGGCCTGTCCTGCTCGCCGCGCTCTCCCGCTTCCCAATGAATACCCGCGGCCAGCAGGCGTTCGATAACCCCGAGATTATGCGGCTCCCTGAAAAAACCGTGAATATTGCGCGCGGCCACCGGGCCGATATTGGCAATTTCTTCCAGTTCTTCCGGCGTTGCTTCTTTAAGCCTTTCAAGAGAGCCGAAATGCCGGGCCAGCAAATGCGCGGTGGCCTCGCCGACTTCGCGGATCCCGAGCGCATAAATAAAACGTTCAAGCGTGGTGGCGCGGCTTTTATCCCGCGCCGCGATCAGGTTTTCCGCGGATTTTTCGCCCATACGTTCCAGCCCCGCGAGCCGCTCGGCGCTGAGTGAATACAGATCGGCCACGGTTTTGATCAACCCGGTTTCGGTTAATTGAATGATCAGCTTTTTGCCCAGGCCATCAATATTCATGGCCTTTCTTGAGACAAAATGGATGATGGCCCGGATGCTCTGGGCGCGGCAGGACAAGCCGCCCAGGCACTTGAAAACGGCTTCGCCCTCCTCGCGCGTTACCCCGGCACCGCATACGGGGCAGGTTTCGGGCATGCTGAATTCAGACACCTCGCCGCGTTTGTCACTGATCACGGCAACGACCTCGGGTATCACATCGCCGGCCCGGCGGATGATCACCCAATCGCCTATGCGGATATCCTTGCGCCTGATCTCATCCAGGTTGTGCAGGGTCGCATTGGTGATCGTGGCCCCGGCCACGGTGACCGGCGCCAGTCTGGCGACCGGGGTCAGGGCGCCGGTGCGGCCCACCTGGACCTCGATATCCAGCAGCCGCGTCATCTCCTCCGTGGCCGGAAACTTGCAGGCAATGGCCCAGCGCGGCGCGCGCGAGACATAACCCAGCGCCTGTTGCTGGCTTATCTCATTCACCTTAAACACCACACCGTCTATGTCATAGGGCAATTCCGCCCGCCGCCGGCCGATCCGGTCATAGTATTGCAGGCATTGCTCAACGCCTTTAGCCTCATGGATTTCCGTGACGATGGGCAGGCCCCATTGTTTTAACAGGGCCAGCGTCTGGGTATGCGATTGCAGCGCCGTTTCGCCCCGGTATTCCCCTACGCCATAGGCGAAGAACGAGAGCGGCCGCCCGGCCGTTATTCTGGCGTCCAGTTGGCGCAGGCTGCCGGCCGCGGCATTTCTGGGGTTGGCAAACCGTTTTTCGCCCTTCTCCTTTTGCCTGTCGTTTAACCTTGCGAATCCCGCCCGCGTCATAAAGACTTCACCGCGAACCTCCAGATAGGCCGGCGGCTCTTTTCCCAGCAGGGTCAGCGGCACGGCGGGGATCGTTTTAATGTTATGGGTCACGTCTTCGCCGGTATAGCCGTCGCCGCGGGTCGCCGCCAGCGTTAAACGGCCCTTTTCATAGGCAATGCTGACGGCCAGGCCATCCAGCTTGATCTCGGCCGCATAGTCTATGCTCGTTTTTTCCAGCCTGTCGCAGATGCGCTTGTGGAAGGCGCGCATGTCATCCGCGCTGAACGCGTTGCCCAAAGACAACATCGGCACGCTGTGTCTTACTTCCCTGAATTCCGGCAGCAGCGTCGCGCCCACGCGTTGAGTCGGCGAATGGGCGTCTATGAGTTCAGGGTATTCGGATTCGAGCGCGATCAATTCCCGCAGCAAGCGGTCATATTCGGCATCGGGCACGGCGGGATCATCAAGCACATGGTAGCGATAATTATGCCGGTTTATCTCGGCGCATAACTGCCTGACGCGCGCGCGCGCCTGCTTGAATGCCATGCTCAATTTAAGGGTTTGCCGCTTGCTGACACGGCCCGGTCGCGCAGCGCGCTGATGACCTCGGTTGTCAATGGCTGGCTGTCGGCCGTGAGGATATCCCCGCCCAGGGCGCGGGCCATGCTCCGCGTTGTGTCGAGGAATAATTCAAATACTGCGGCCGGGTCAAGCGCGGCCGGGGCATACATAAAAACGGCCACGCCTTTGGTCTGTAATTCGGCCATTTCAGCCTGATCAAAGGCGCCCGGTTCATACCTGTTCGCCATGCTGAATAAGGGCTGCGCGGAATGCAACTTGCCTGAGCCGAAGTGATGAAAAATATTCATGTGCCCATAGACCATACCCGCCTCCGCGGCGGCCTTGCTGATCGACACGCCATTAAAGCCCGTATCGTCCCGGCTGACGATATATAAAATCAAAAGCGTTTCACTGTTGACGTGATTCTGCGGGCCATCCCCGGCCGCCGCGCCGGTCGCGGCCTCCTCCCGCACCGGCAGGGGGCCAACGTCAACCCCGGCCCGATCGGTCTTTGCCCCGGGGCTTAATGGCACGGCCGGCCGCTCATTGCCGCCGAGCCGGGCATCCCTGGATTTTGCCAGCAGACTGCCGAGATCGGCGCTCTCCGTTGCGGGAGCATGGCCCGGTTGATCCGCGGTGGAATCGCCGGCAGCGCCAATGCCGGGGCCGGGAAAATCATCCACGGCATCCAGCATAGCGCTGTTTTTGCGTGATTCCGGCCTGAAAAAGACATCCCACAGATAGATGCCCAACAGCAACAGGCAACCAATGACCAGCAATATCAAACGAAGATTATCCATTTACAACGGTAAACCCGGTTATCGACCATTCAGGATTGAGGGCGGCATGAATATAGACCAAGACGGGTAGTATAATATCTTTTTGTGGGGATATATTAGCCTGGCGATCAAAACGACTTTAAAGATAAATTGATTCAAGATTTTATTTGATAATTGTGTACAAATGACATACATTTATAATTATGAATATTGAATGGGATGAAAACAAACGCCGCTCTAATCTGCTCAAACACCGGGTAGACTTTGCAGATGCCGTGGGCGTGTTTTATGACGATAACGCCGTTACGGTAGAAGACCCGGAACACTATCGAGAACAGCGGCTTATTACTCTGGGTATGGATTTCAAACTGCAATTGCTGGTGGTAGTCAATACACAAAGAGCCGGCGATACTATCCGCATAATTTCTGCCCGAAAAGCAAACCGCAAAGAACGCAAACAGTACGAAGGTGATTAACATGAAAGATAACTACGATTTCAGCGAAGGCAAGCGCGGCGCCGTAATCAAAACCGCCAAGCAACGTATCACGATTCGCTTGGATCCTGACATTATCCAGTGGTTCAAGGATAAGGTACGGGGAGGCGGCAACTACCAGTCTTTAGTGAATGAAGCCCTGCGCCAGCATGTTGAACGGCAGGGAGAACCGTTAGAAGATACCTTGCGCCGCGTCATTCGTGAAGAAATACAGGCGACGGGATAAATGGAGCCTTGATACAGAGAGATAGCCGCCAACTGTCTTTCTACCCTCTACAAGTCAAAATCGAGCCACAGCGGCGCGGCGGACACCGGCCGCGCCTGGCAGGCCAGCACGAATCCGCGTTCGAGATTGCGCTTCGATAGCGCCCTGGCGCTGGCCATTTGTACCTCGCCCTCGCGCAGCAGCGACATACAGGCGCCGCAATGCCCCTCGGCGCATGAATATGGCGCGTCTATCCCGGCCGCCAGCGCAGCCTCAAGCAGGGTCTGGCCCGCGTTGACGGTTATCGCGTGATCTATGCCATCCAATGTCATGCGGCATTGCTTTACGGCGACGCCTTTATCATTAGTTTGCGCTTCCGGGTCGACGCCGAGTCTGTCATCGTCAGCGGGAGAAAGGAATTTTTCGGTTTGAATAGAGACCGCCTCGCCGCAATGCCCGGCGAGTGTTGCTTCGGCCATATCCATCAGAGGCGCGGGGCCGCAAATGTAAATATCGGCGTTTTCCCAGCCGTTTGATTCCGCAATGATGTCATGCTCAGATATAAAGCCCCTGTCGCTGTCCAGCCAGTGGTGACAGGTAAATCTGTCCGGGTGGCGGACAGCCAACTGTTGCAGGGCAGCCCGGTAGATAATGGCGTCTTCACGCCGGTTGGCGTAGAGCAGCTTTACCATTCGGCGTGTTTCAGAGAGCGCCTGCTTTAGCAGGGCAATGCACGGCGTGATGCCACTGCCGCCGGCGATCAAAAACAGGGGCGCCGGCGACTGCCGGATCGTGAAGCGTCCTGCGGGCGCCTGCGCCTCTATGCGCTCGCCAACGCGCAAGTGATCGTTGAACCAATTCGAGCCGCGCCCGTTTTGCACGCGCTTGACGCATATCGTCATATCCGGGTCGGCACAAGGCGCGCTGGACAGCGAATAACTGCGTTCGATAAGGCCGGCTTCGTGGGGAATGCGAAAGGTTAAAAACTGGCCCGGAAGATAGCGAAAATATTTTGCCTCGCCCCGCTCCGGCGCCAGCACGAAACTGCGCGCGGCGTCCGTTTCATAATGTATCGCCTTAACCGTCAGGCGATAATAAACAGCTTGTGACACATTAAGACAAAAAAATCGGGTCACCTGTTTTGACGCGACCCTCCTGCAACACCGCGGCAAACACGCCGGCATCGCCACCGTGCTTGCGGCTGATGTGCCGCAATACTTTTGGCGATTCTTCCGCGGTGTCGGGGTCAAGCGTAATCATTTTGCAGCGCGGGTCCCGCTCGATAACTGCCACTTCCAGCCTTTCGCCAATCTTCAGCGTCTTCCCAATCAGTGAAAATTCATAATAGGGATCATCCTGGTTTTCCCATTCCACGTAAAAGTTGGCGCGAAAGCGGCGTTTGTCGATGGGCATACCGATTTCTTCCGATAGCGCCTCGGCCGCCGAAGTGGAGAAAATCGACAGCGGCCGGCAATCATGCTGGCCTTTTTGCGTGACATGCACGCGCAGCTTTCTGCCGGCGGCAGCTTCCAGATCAGCCAGAAACGCGGGATCCTCTATATCGTTGCGGGTTCCATCCGGGGTTTCAACACTCACGCGAAACGCCTCGGCGTCCGGGTAAACGGGGTTGATGCCGGGGGCAAGTCCCTCGGCGGCGTCCAGGTCTGGCGGTAAAAGCACATCCTGACTCGATTCAAAACTCGCCTTATAAAGCACAAACTCCTCCTGATCACGACCCGTATGCCAGGGGAAAGCCGGATCGCCGTCTTCCGCGATCACGCCATAGATACGATCACCCATCAACCCGCTGTAGGCGGCGTAAACATGGGGGATATGCTCGCCGCGCATACCTTTCACCGGGTAGCGCCAGATACTTTCGATGTTTCCAAGTTTCATCTCCTGCCTCCTGTGGTTTGTATTGAGCCGCTATCTGTTTGATCGATAAGCAGGCCTGATTAAGAGACGTTCATAATACGCCTTTTGATTGGAAAGTATAGGCAGAATATTTGGCGCTTTATCGCTCTTAGACAGAGCGACACCGTCTTTCTGGCGCGGAATCTTCTCGAATCTATCAGGAAGAACAATGCCTGCCAATGCGACAGCTTTGTTAAATCATTTCTGATAGTGGTGCCGACAGAAAATTATTGTAAGCTGATGATTATCGACTGCATAAACAAGGATGCGAATCAGCCGTTGTTCCTGAAGGGTCACAAAAATCTGCTCCAGAATGCCCTTATTCGCCCACCAACGAAGACAGTATGTAAATAGTATACCAGTTGCCATATTCTTTCGGTAGATGCCGCCACTTACAGTCGTTTTCGGCCATATAAAAAAAAGGCATTTAATAACTGCTAGTTATTTATCTTGACGTTACCCCGTTGTGCCGGTAAAAGCCTCGATAGTTGTGCATATTGAGTATCTGTTAATTTCATATAAACAGGATAGCACATTATCTTTTTTAGCGTAAACAGGCGGTAGCTTCACTTCAAAATTCGATATCCCGAGCTTGTCTCCCAATTACAAATTTCCTTATATGCTGCCGTTTCTCGAAAAAACTCAAATTCATATGCTAGGAGTCTGTCGGCTTTAACACCTCAATCACCAGCCGATGGGCCTCCATCAAATGCTGTCTCCAGAGAAACGGAGCCGTCAGCATCCCAAACCCAACTGAATCAAGGCATTTTCTCAAGAGAAATGGCTTCTTCCGCACATTCAGCCTCACAGGACGTGTAATCGCTTCAGATTCCAGGCCAGACACACCAGAGTCCATTCCCCGCTGGCCGCCTCCTGTCCGCGAAGATGAAATTGCCGGAATCCCAGGACCGACTTGATAATCCCAAACACCGTCTCCACTGTGGATTTGCGCTTGGCGTAGATCGCTTTACCTTCCGGGGTGCGTAATCGATGCGCCATCGCCATGACCGCGTCCGCGTCTTCCGGGCACGGTGGAGGCACGGCGAAGCGCTCATCCCAGGGCAGGTTATGCGACTCACGGCTCACAGCAATATAGGGCGTGGCGCCAGCGGCTTCACAGTCCTTCACGTTGTCTTCACTAAAATAGCCCGCGTCCGCCAAGACCCCATCGACCGTGCCCAGACGGTCCGCCATCGCCTCCAGGGCCTTAAGAGCCGGCTCGATTTCCTGTTTATCGTTCGGGTTCTGCGTCATGTGGTTTTCGACAATCAGATGGGTCTCGACATCCACCGCCGCCTGGGCATTGTACGCCTGCACAAACCCCTGCGAGGTAGGCATGATGCGCGATTCCTTGTCAGTGAAGTTCACCTGATCCTTAGCGCGCGGCCCCGGTTGTGGCGCTTTGGGGGGCTTGCCTGGGGTCTTGCGACCCGTTTTCGCTTCCTTGTCCTCACGCTTTTTTAGCTTCGCCTCATAGTCGGCCTGTTCCGCCTCAAAGCGCTCCTGCGCGCGACGCGCGATCTGTGCTTTGGCCTTCTGGATCGCCGCCAACCGCGCTTCCCGACGCGCCAACTCCTCCGGTATCTCCATACCGGCATCGTCCTCCGTATCGTCCGCCTGTTGTGCGCGCTTCATCAGTTCCTCGACCTCGCCCTTCAACTGCGCTTCCAGCTTGTTCGCATGCGCCCAACTCACCGCCTTGTGCTTGCTCGCGTTGGCTTTGACCTTGGTGCCGTCCAGACTCACGTTGCCCAGCTTGAACAGACCGGCTGTCTTGGCCAGCACCAAAAGCTGCACGAACAGCCCTTGTAACTCACCCAGAAAGCGTTTGCGAAACGTGGCAATGGTGTCGTGGTCGGGATGGCTGTCCCCAGTGATAAACCGAAACGCCAACGAATCGTACGTGGCCTGCTCCAGCTTACGGCTGGAAAACACCCCGGTGGCATAGCCATAAAACAGCAGCGCCAGCAGTACAGCCGGGTGGTAGGGGGGCTTGCCCACACCGCGGTAAGCACTCTCCAGAACCCTCAGGTCCAGTTGGTCCACCATCTCGACTACAAAACGGGCCAGATGCTTCTGCGGCAACCAGTCCTGTAAGGAGGGCGGTAACAGATAGGCCGTGTCACGATTGATCGTTCGAAATTTGCCTGACATTGGCTGCTTGATTCTCTATAGTGGAAAACATGACAGTTTACCTGATAGAACGCCTAAATCCGACAGACTCCTAGTGCAGTGTATTAAACTGATTGTTGATTTGCAAGTGTCGTCCTTGCCCGATTCACTTTTTCTAAAATGACCTCAGCGGATTTTGTCCAAACAAACGGCTTTGACGACCGATTATGCCGGGCAATAAAATCATGGATGGCGGCTTCCAAATCTTTTACCGACGTAAACACACCGCGCTTTAATTGTTTTTCTGTCAACAGACCAAAAAATCGTTCAACTAAATTCAGCCACGAGGAACTGGTGGGAATAAAGTGCAGATGAATTCGCTTGTTCTTCTTCAGCCACTTTTTTACATTTTCATGCTTATGTGTCGCGTAATTGTCGACGATCAAATGCAACTCCTGATCCGCCAGTGTCTGCTTATTGACCTCTTTTATAAAAGATAGAAACTCTTCGTTCCTGTGCTTCTTATGGCATTGCCCAATGACTTCCCCTGTTAAGGTGTTCAGCGCGGCAAACAGGGTGCTTGTGCCATGGCGCTTGTAATCGTGTGTCATTGTTCCACACCGACCCCGCTTCATCGGCAGACCAGGCTGTGTCCTATCCAGTGCTTGAATAGCGCTCTTTTCGTCCACACAAAACACGACAGCATTTTCTGGCGGTGACAGATAAAGACCAACAACATCACGCAGCTTTTCTTCAAAGCGCGGGTCATTGCTGACTTTATAATTCACCGTCAAATGAGGCTTTAAACCCACTTCACGCCACACTCGGTTCACAAAAGAATGGTTGACACTCAGCTTGCGAGCTAAACGTCGTGTCGACCAGTGGGTAGCCCCTTCTGGTTTTTCCTGTGTCGTGATTCGGATGATCTTAGAGCGAAGCTCGGCTTGTTCGTTACTATTTTTACCACCGTGGTTTGCACCACGAGGCAAATCCTTTTCAATGCCTGGAAAACCCTTCTCCACAAAACGGTTTCGCCAACGGCCCACTTTATTGACATCAATGCCCAGCTCTTCTGCAATTTTGTAGTTGGGCTTTCCTTGCGACGCCAACAAAACGATCTTCGAACGCTCAACCAAACGGGTTGGCGTTGTTCTACTGCGAATGTTTTTTGTTAGGCGTTTTTGATCTTCTTCTGATAGAATAACTTTTACTTGAGCAGGCATCGGGCTTCATCATCCTGGTGTGTGAAGCCTCATTATATATCATCAATCAATTTAATACAATATACTAGACGCAGGACTCGCTCAAGAGTCTCTGCCCCTTTTGGATTGTTGAACTTATTGGTATTACCTAACTCTCGTTGCAACGCTCGGCCAAGGATCCTTACGCAATCGTGGCCACAGCAAAGCGATTTTTTCTCTTCGATCCGATCAAGTTCTATTTTGATCAATTTTAAAATATTAACCTCTGTTTCTTTTGGTCGCTTCTGAGACCGACTAACAACATGCTGAACGGTTCTAAGCTTGTCCAATTTAAACGAGCTTTGATGATTGAAACGATAAGTCATCCCGCTAAACTTTAAGTACCAAGAATCTCTTTTCGAGAGATAGCGGAATGCTCCACAGAAAGATGCTGCTTCAAAGATCAGATCACAGACATCTTTGCCCGAAGCCTCTACTGCATTCACGCGATCTTTAACTCCAAATTCGCGCAAGACGTTCTCAAGTGCGGGGGAGCATAATATCATTATTTCGATGTCGTTCTCATCTGAGTAAACTACCGAGCCCTTGTGTGCAGGATATCCAATCAAGTCAGAAAAATCCTTGTCAGCAAGACCCAATGCTCCACGAAATCCCGAATTCTCCAGAATGGTAATTGCTTCAATAAGGTTCTTACGCCCAATACAGACGATGATTGAGCATCGATCGGCATCGCAGAATTTACGAAATAGATTCGCGTCACTACTGCCTTCTACGAGCAAGAAGCTACCATCATGCAACGCTCCTTCAAGACGAATTTGGTTAGCCAATGTTGCTCCACTTATCTCAGCGCGGATACTGCTCATGACTTGACTATACCACCAGCTCTTGGACCAAATCCCATCTGTCGTGGATAATTTGAGGAGAATGGGTCGCGATAATCACCTTCATTTTCTTAATCTCTTGAATCTTTTGCAGATCAGAGATGAAATTTTTTTGCCACGCAACATGCAATGACAGCTCTGGCTCATCTACGAGAATCAAAGAATACTCTTCTACTTTGAAGAGTAAGTCGTAGATGAGCACAAGTTCATGTTGCTCGCCCGATGAAAGATCCGAGAGCGGAATTCCAGCGCCCGTGTTACTGTCTTCAGCTCTGATACCTCTTTTGGGATCAATCGCAATCTTCTTGAAAGAAAAATGCTCATCCAGAATTTGCTTGAAGAGCCTGATCTTGGCATAGGCTTCATCGAAGATGCCGAGCTTCTTTTCGGTATCTTCGACATATATTGCAAGAATTCTTCGGATGCTCTCTTCTTGAAAGATGTCTGAAGGTTGAATTGATTCGCTAATCGTTTGTCCTAGAAGTCCGACAGACACAAGATCATCTCGTTTTTGGGTCAATTCTTGAAGACTCTCACGAATTTCTGATTCGTCACTGACAGGTTCAGCACGAAATTCAATTATCCTTTTGGGAAAAGTCTGGTCGAGTTTTTGCGATTCGTTTGCATACTCCTGAAGCAGTCTGCCAATCCTCTCAGCAAGATCAGTTGCGTCTTTTTCCACAACAGGCGGTGGAGTAAAACGTGCATACCTTCTAGGGCGTCGGTTATCCTCCTGCTCCTCAAGATAAAGCAAACGTTACGTCTCAATCAGATGAGTATCGACAGACGCAATCGCGTCTTGAAGCCACTCCGGAAGTTTCAATGAATCAAGAAGTTTTTGAGGTAGTCGGTCAGCATATAGCTCGATGATCTGATCTGTTGCAAAGGTTCTACCTTGATGGAAGTCATGCCAAAGATCAGGTCCGATCTGTTCTACCGGAAAGCGATGTTCAAAGTATCTCAAATCCGGCAACGAAAAATCTGCAGCAAGCAAATATAGCTCTTTGTCAGCGCCAAAACCAGTTGCCTTAATCGACACAGCCCTTTTTTCTCTAATCTCCTCACTATCAATGAGACCACCTTCATCCTTAAGAATTGATATTTGCTTTCCAGAAGATAGCTGAAACACGATTTTTTCAAAACTGATCTTCTGGAAGAAACCAAGTTTCCGATTAAAAAACGAGTCTATAATTCTGAGCAGAACCGTTTTGCCATAACCGTTTGGGGCAGTGATTATTGACACATATTCCTCTTCACCAAATCTCAATTTGTAGTTAAAACGCCGAAATAGGTTTCGAACAGTAAGTGACAAGAGTTGCTCTGGTTTCTGGCCATTGATCATTTTGTTGCTCATTTCTCGCACCGATTAGAGTTCTGATATAAAAGTTTGTCCACTGAATGTCGGGAAATCAGCCTCACAGGCCCTAATGAAGGGCCGAAAAGGCTCAAATCGTGATTCTATATATCCAGTGGGTCCAATTCAAGGCTGAGTCTTCTCCAATGACAGATGAGTCTGAAGGGCTTCGGTGTCAGGGATCATGGGAGCACATCGTGATACTATAAACCCAAGCCCCTCAGACTCTTAAGCAAATCCAAGCCTGCGCGATCCGACGGCGTCTTCAGTTCGAACTCGCCGCTGGTGCTCTTTACCATCTTTTTGGGCTTGCCGCTAAGACGGTTGTCGACAACATTCACCGGTCATGTGCGAATCGAGTGCGCATTCCAGTATGGCTTCCGTCAACTATTTCACCAACGGCACCAGAACACCGTCCTTACCGGTGATCCCCTACCCTGATTGAATTTGTATCGAAATTCTCGCGATTTGTCAATCCTCCTTTCTTTAAGGATAAAAAAAATGGTCGCTTGCGGCCAAGTTTTTTATCAGAAACGGCATTAGTTCCCGATCGAGGCTTCCCCATCAAACGATTCAGTTCCTGGCCTCCACCTCCGTGGCGTGCATGCCTTTTGGCCCTTGTTTGGCGTGGTAGGAAACGGGTTGGCCTTCGTTGAGGGTTTTAAAACCCTCGGATTTTATGGAGGAGTAATGCACGAAAATATCGGCGCCGCCCCCTTCCGGTTCGATAAATCCATAACCCTTGGCTTCGTTGAACCATTTTACAATACCATTACTCATCACAAATATTCTCCTGATTTAATATCCATGCCACTAAGGAATGGACAGTGTGCGGATGATGCGCCAGTCATCCTGTTGAATATGCACATACCATTTACCCGGCCCGAGCGCGGGCAGATTGCCCTGATAGATGTTTTTTCGGGTGTTGCGCAGTTTTACCTGCCGGTCCAGGCCCGCGCGGGTGGCATGCAGAAACGAAACGTCAATCTGCACGGGATGACTAAAATTGGCATTGGCGGACAGCCGGATTTTTACTTCTTCCAGCTTTGCATCGATCTCTATGTCCGCCGCCAGTTGATAGGCCTCGGCCTGCCTGTCTCTTTCCAGGGTGCGGTTGATCTTGAGGCCCTGCTTGTAATAGTCGCCCACCACCAGTCCGTCATAGGAACTGATCGCCAGGTAAAGCATGTGGACGCCGCCGATAATGGCGACCGCCGGGAAAAAAATCACCAGCCAGACATAACGTTCCCGATACCAGGGCCTGGCGGGCCGGGACGGGTTTAAGGGCTTCATGGCAGCGGCCCCAGAAAGCTGGCCTTTTCCTTGACGGATAATTCCGGGTCGCTGACGGCCGTCAGGCTAAAGTAGAAGACCGTGCTGCGGCCTTTCAGATTATCCTCGCTGGCCCGTATGCGCACCGGCAGGTCGGCCACCGTGCCGGATTCAACCAGGATGCTCTCCTTGTCCAGCAGCAGCCTTAAGCCCTCGATGCCCTCCGCGCGCAGGGTAAAGCGATGATCCAGATCGTCCTTGTTGATCAGTTTCAGGGTGTAGATATTCTCTATCAATCCGGCGGTTTCGCGGTAAAGCTGGTTTCTGTCCCGGATCACATCCAGTTCAATTATCTGCCGCTGGCTGAGGCTGAATAAAAACAGGCCGCTCAGGACGATCAGCAAGATCATGTAAACCACCAGACGGGGGCGGATGATCCGGGCCGGCCGGCCGATCATCGCGTTTTCCGTGGTGTAGCGGATCAAGCCCTTCGGATAACCCATCTTGTCCATGACGTGATCACAGACATCAATGCAGGCGGAACAGCCGATACATTCGTATTGCAGCCCATCGCGGATGTCGATGCCGGTCGGGCAGACCTGCACGCACATCGTGCAGTTAATGCAATCACCCAGGCCCTCGGCCTTATAGTCCGTGCCGGGCCGCCGCGAGCCGCGCGGATCGCCGCGCCCCTTGTCATAGGAGATGATCAGGGTGTCGGGGTCGAACATCGCGCTCTGAAAGCGCGCGTAGGGGCACATATATTTGCAGACCTGCTCGCGCATCCAGCCCGCGTTGAGATAGGTGGCCAGGGTGAAAAAGCCGATCCAGAAGGCTTCCCACGGATGCAGATTGAAGCCGGCAAAATCACGCAGCAGGCGTTCGGCCGGCGAGAAATAGGCCACAAAGGTGAAGGCCGTAAGCAGCGAGATCAGCAGCCAGCAGCCGTGCTTGCCGAGCTTGATGAACAGTTTGTTGGGGCTGAGGGCGGCCTTGTCCAGCTTCATTTGTTTGGCGCGCGAGCCTGCAAACTTGCGCTCTATCCAGAAAAACACCTCGGTCCAGACCGTCTGCGGGCAGGCATAGCCGCACCACAAGCGGCCGGCCAGGGCCGTGAAGAAAAACAGGGCAAAGGCGGCCAGGATCAATAAAAAGGCGAGCAGCAGAAAATCCTGCGGCCAGAAGGTCAGCCAGAAGATATAAAACTTGCGCGCGGGCAGATCAAATAAAACCACTTGCCGCCCGCCCATTTGCAGCCAGGGCAGGATAAAAAACAGGCCGAGCAGGGCAAACACGGCCGTGGTCCTGAGCACGGCGAAGACGCCATGCACTTCACGCGGATAGATTTTCTGCCGCTTTTCATAGAGCGAACTTTCAATGTTTGCGGCCGGCGCGGGCCTGGCCGGCGCCGCCCTGGCGCGCCCGGTCAGCCGGTAATCCGCGCATTGCGGGGCGCCTTTGATCGCTGGAGGCATGGAATAATGACGCTATTGAGTGTCGAACCGTCCGAAGGGTTGATCAGCCCAAGGGTCTCGTTCGCGGCCGGGGGCACCCATGCCCCGCCGATCATGCATGTGCCGGGATCGATCCCAGCGGTGTATTCTCCGCGCTTGACACAAAACATTGCGCTCGCCATGGTCTCGTGCGATTGTGCAGAGATCGGCACATCCCTTGAGGTGGTAATGCCCACGGGTTCAGTGCAGGCGACAGTCGTCGAGAAACCGTTCTATGATCCAAAAAGGTACTGTTCAGAATTCTGTGTCATTTCTTTAGACTACTGTATCAGGAGGTGATATATGAAAGACAAACTTGATTTTGATCTGGAAGCGGCCCTACAAGGGCTGCGTGAAGGCAGAAGACTGAGCGGCAAAGACGGCCTGTTAACGCCGCTCATCAAGCAGCTTACCGAAGCGGCCATGCAGGCTGAGCTGGATTCGCATCTGGCTGAAGACGATGGCCCCAATCGCAGGAACGGGCATTCCACGAAGACGATGAAAAGCCCCGCCGGGGAGTTCGCCTTAAACACGCCCCATGATCGCGCCGGCTCCTTTGAGCCGCAACGGGTCAAAAAGTATCAAACTCATCTGACCGATGAGCTCGAACGCAAGGTGCTGGGGTTATTTGCGCTAGGGAACAGCTATCAGGACATCCGGGCCCACATCGCCGAGCTGTATGATATCAACCTGTCCAATGGTCAGGGGAATCGCACTTAAATTTTGATTTTTGGTATAAGCTTGTTTCTTGACCATTCCTCATATATTTGGGCTTCAAGATGACAAGTTTAACCAGTTATTTCAATGATATAGATGATCCTCGTTCTGGCAACGCGCCGCGCCACAAGTTTTGCGATCTGATGACAATCCGTCTTTTGTGCGCCCTGTGTGGTGGGGAGACGGCGGTCGATATGGAAAATTTCGGCAATATGAAGGAGGATTTCTTACGGGAATTTCTCGAATTGCCCCATGGCGTACCTTGCCATGATGCGTATTCACAATTGTTCAGGTTGATGAAACCGGCGAGCTTCCAGACGTTTTTCGACAAGTTTCGCGCCGACTTCGCCGCCGGGCGTGGAGAGGAAGCAGCTATCGCGATTGACGGCAAAGAGATGCGGCGCCGCTTCGATAAGGCGATGGAACAGTCGAATCTAAACATGGTAACGGCCTTTGCGCATGGTGCGCGGCTGACCCTTGGGATCACTCAAAGCGCCAAGGGGGTGGTGAGATATTGGCCCCGCGTGAGTTGGTTGAGATGCTCGATATTCGTGGCATCACTATCACCGCTGATGCGTTACATTGCCAGCGTGAGACCTGCGAATTGATCGTAGGGGAAGGGGGAGATTATTGCCTGCAACTCAAAGGCAACCAGGGCGATATGCTGGCGGATGTACAGGCCTTTGTCAAAGATCAGAACATTGATTTCATTGATGAATATAAATCAACTGACGCGGATCATGGCCGTATCGAAGAGCGATCATATCGCGTTTACGATGTCCCGAACTCTCTGGCCGAGAGGCACGATTGGCCGCACCTGCCTGCTGCAGGCAGGTCTGCAGGCCTTCGTTCAGGTCATCTCAAAACGTGAGGCAGGCGGCAAAACCAGCCACTCCGAGAGGCTGTATTTGATGTCAAAACGCCCCACAGCTCAACACGCCGCAACTCTAATCCGCGGCCACTGGCAGATCGAAAACAGCTTGCACTGGTCGCTCGACGTTGTCATGGCCGATGACCATCACCGTGCCTGAAAAGAGCACGCCCCAGCCAATTTCGCCGCCCTAAGACGCATCGCGCTCAGTATCATAAAGGCAAACACCGATAAGGGATCAAATCGGGGCAAATTCAAAAAGGCAGGATGGAGCAACAATTTCCTCAGAAAGCTCATAAATGGGTTTTGAAGTGCGATTGCCCTGGACAAATCGCTTGTTAGCGACATGACGCGCAGTTAAAACTTGATCTGGCTTTTCATTTATGTGAATATATTTTCATGATTGTGAACCAGATAAACCATTTTCTGAGCTTCATAGAGCTGTTCTCCCAGCAGCATCGGCCCATGACACTGACGCAAATTGCAGATGCGCTGGAGCTGGCAAAATCCACGACCTATAACATGATTGAAACCCTCATGGCCCGGGGATATCTCTACGAAGTGCGGGTACGCGGCGGGTATTATCCCAGCCGTAAACTGCTCTGCGCCGGCAAGAAAATTGCCGAAGGGGATCCGGTCACCACCATCATCCAGGATTTTTTACATAAGCTTGCTTTTGAAACCGGGGAGACGGCTCTTCTGGCCACCCGTGACAAAAGCCATGTGATCTATCTTGATGTGGTTGAGTCACGACAACCCATTCGTTATTCCGCTTCCGTAGGTGACCGAAGGCCGGTTTATGCGACATCCGGCGGGAAAGCGATCTTGTCTAGCTATGCGGATGACGTGTTCGAAAAAACCCTGGCTTCCCTTGATTTCAAAGATGTGCGGGAGACGACAATCCGCGATGCGCAAGCCCTGCGTGACAATATTGCCGATGGCATACGACGTGGGTTTTTCCTCAATTGTTCGGAATACACGCCCGAGGTCACAGGCGTTGGCATCCCGATTGTTGTGGAAGGCCGCACATTGGGGCTGTCGATTGCAGGCCCCAATCATCGCATGCAGGGACGATCTGACAGTATTGCCACCGCTCTACACGGTGCTGCTGGCGAGATAGCGGAGGCGCTGGATACGGCCGGAATCGGGCCAAGTTCACATCTTCGCAAAGCCTAACTTTGATCAAAAAGACTATACATAACCATATGGGAGCCCCAAAAGATGAACTTGACAAAACGAGTAAGTATCGCGGCTACAGCCTTGATGATGACGCTACCGCTTCAAGCGCATGCTGAAAAAATCACTTTCGCCGATAGTTTTCCATTAAAACACTATCTTTCGAAAGAGGGTATGGTTTGGTACATGAACCGTGCCAGCGAATTGACCGATGGCGCCATCAAGTTTCAGCATTTTCCGGCCGGGCAGTTGGCAAAAGCCAAGGCGATTTTGCAGAAAGTCCGCGATGGCGCGGTGCAGGCCGGTTATGTCGGCATCGGCTATGCCAGTGACCGTCTCCCGCTGAATGGCGTATCCATGATCGCGGGCATGACAGGAAACTCACTGCCCGGAAGCCAAGCCTATTGGAAAATGGTCAAGGAAGGCCCTTTGAGGCAAGAATTCGATGCCAATGGCATCGTGCCCCTATTTGCGGCTGTTCTGCCAGCCTATCAGCTTGTCTTAAACAGGGGGCCAGTGAAATCGGTAGATGATCTGAGCGGTCTTAAAATAAGATCGTCAGGCACCTTAAACCTTGCTGTAGAAGCTTTTGGCGGCACACCGGTATCATTATCTGCCCCCGATATCTATGTCGGGATTCAGCGCGGAACCATTGAAGGTTCGCTCCTGCCGCCGGGCAGTGTCAAACCTTACAATCTGCAAGAAGTGATCAAATCCACAAGCACCAATGGCGCGTTTGGTACATTTGCCATCACAGCGGTTATGAACGGGGAGGTATTCAATGCCTTACCCAAAGCGCATCAAGAAGCGCTGATGCAAGCAGGCGATGAAACAGTTACCCATTTGGGAACCTATCAGGATGGGGAAGTGTCGAAGGCTTTGAGCGAGTTTAAGGATCTGGGGATTGCCGTTTATCAATTTGATGACGCCATGCTTGCTGAATTAGAGCCGGTATTGGCGTCGGTCAAACTCGCTTGGATTAACCGCATGTCCGAGCGCAACCTTGATGGTGCCAGTATCGTATCAGCCTTTGAAGACGCCGTTGCACGCGCGCAAGCTCAATAAACATGTATAAAGGCTGGGTCACAGCAGGAGCATGCTGTGACCCCTTTGCCGTGACCACAGGTGGATAGCGTCATGTTGAAGAGCTTCGAGGGATTTGAAAATCTGCTGAGCTGGTTTGCAGGCCTTTGTGTGTTTGTCATGATGGCTCTGGTCAGTTTCGATGCAATCGGAAGATATGTTTTTCAATCACCGCTGACTTTTCAGTTCGATTTCACAACCAATTATCTGATGGTCATCGTCGGCGTCCTGTCCTTATCTTGGGGGGAACGTGAAGGAGCGATGATCCGCATAAAGGCCGCAACACGCCTCTTACCGGAAAGCACACATGGTTTGCTCTACGCCTTCAATAACCTAATAGCAGCAGCTGTCTTTGCGGCGATGACAGTTGCTTCAGGGAAAAGGACACTCGAAACCTATCACGACGGTGATGTCCTGTTCGGCGTGATCGACTGGCCCGTCTGGCTATCACATGTCTGGGTGCCGATTGCCGCAGGCACTTTGACTCTGCGGCTGGTGATCCAGGCCTGCCAATATGGCGTGTTCCGTCAACCGACTACACCCGTCAATGACAACACTCTGCGGGGTTAAGGGATCATGGCTGTTTTCATTGGCATTTTGGCTCTGATCGTGTTGATCGTTTTGGAAATGCCGATCGCCTTTGCGCTTATGTCTGCGGCGGTTCTCGGCCTTTGGTTGACAGGCGGTGACGTGCTCGTCTTGAGCTTTTTAGGCGACGTATTGCATGAAGAGGCCGCAAATTATGTCTTGTTGACCATACCGATGTTCGTGCTGATGTCGCAGTTTATGGCCAAATCAGGCATGGCCCGTGATATCGTGGTTTGCTGCGACCTGTGGCTGGGACGGGTGCGCGGCGGTCTTGCCATGGCCTGTGTAATCGCGAGTGCTTTCATGGCGGCTGTTATCGGCTCTAGCACGGCGTCCACAGCCACAATGTCAACGGCTGCCTTCCCGACCATGAAGGAAGTCGGTTACGCCAATAAGCTCGCTGTCGGTGTCATCGCGATATCCGGCACATTGGCAATTATGATACCGCCTTCGATTATCTTGATCGTCTACGGAGTCCTAACAGAGGTTTCGATCGGGAAACTGCTGATCGCCGGAATCGGACCCGGCCTGCTTACCATAGTCGGATATATGACGGCCATTGTGCTGATGGGGCTTTGGCGACCGGAATCCATGCCCGCAAGATCCGAATTCAACCGGGTTCAAGCCGTTGAATCATTAAAGACGGTCTGGCCTGTCTTTTTGCTGATGACGGTGGTGATCGGGTCGCTTTACAGCGGCATTGCGACCCCCACCGAGGTAGGAGCGGTCGGATCGCTTTTCGCCTTCATCATTGTTTTGATGATGCAGCGTATGCGAGGCAAAGCCTTCTTTGCATCCTTACGCGAAACCGTTCGTACCACCGTCATGATCATCGCGATCATCTCAGGTGCCTTGATGTTCGGTTATTTTTTGACATTCACTCAGGCCACGCAGAACCTGTTATCCACCATCCAGACCTCCAGCCTTCAGCCATGGACGATTATGCTGATCCTCGTCTTCATTTATTTGGTGTTGGGGATGTTGATGGACCAGATGGCGATATTGGTTCTTACAGTACCGATCACATTCGCACTCATCTCTCAATATGGATTTGATGGGGTCTGGTATGGGATCATCATTACCAAAACCGTGGAAATCGGATTGGTCACGCCCCCCTTGGGCCTCAACATTTTTATGGCTTCAAGCCTTACCAAAGTACCGGTCGGCGAGTGTTTCAAAGGTGTTGCACCTTTTATTTTGGTTGAGCTGGTTATTCTGGGACTGCTTCTCGCCTTCCCGCAAATCTCGCTTTTCTTGCCCTCGCTGATGGATTGAACAGACAGAGACAGAGAAGGAAAAATCACATGTATGATCTTCTCAAAGGCATCCGTGTGCTGGATTTGACATCCGTGATACTGGGACCTTTGGCAACCCAGTATTTGGGGGATTTTGGCGCGGATGTCATCAAGGTCGAGCCCCCTACAGGTGATATTTTGCGCCATATCCAACCGGCCCGTTCCAAAGGCATGGGTGCCGGATATCTGGCCTTCAATCGTAACAAGCGATCAATAGGGCTAAATTTGAAGGACCCGGCGGATCATGCAATTTGTCTGCATCTGCTGGAAGGAGCCGACGTACTGGTCCATAATATGCGTCCCATTGCAGCTAAAAAACTGGGCCTCGACCCGGAAGCGGTGCGCACGCGCCATCCGAATATCATCTATTGTGTGTCAACCGGCTATGGCAGCCGAGGGCGAAATGCAAATCTGCCCGCTTACGACGATATCATTCAAGCAGCCTGCGGTATCGCGCATCTGAACCGGGAGTCTTCAGGAGCCCCCAGATTTCTACCAACGGTCCTCTGTGACAAGGTGGGCGGTCTGCATTTGGCCATGGCGGTTCTGGCCGGTGTGGTGCAGCAGGCGAAAACCGGGCGCGGATGCCTGATCGAAGCACCGATGTTCGAGGGGCTTGTCAGCTTCCTGATGGCGGAACATTTGGCGGGAGAAACCTTTCGCCCTGCCCAGGGAGGCATGGGGTATGAACGGCTTTTATCGGAACAACGCAAACCTTTCGCGACCCGGGACGGTTACATCGGCGTGCTGCCCTATAATGGGGAGCATTGGGCATGTTTCTTAAACCTCATAGGGCGCGCCGATTTGGCGGCGGCAAATTGGGTACAGGATGCCGCAGAGCGCAGCAAAAATATCGGCCAACTTTATGCTATTATTGCCGATGTCATGCCCGAGCGCACAACAGCCGATTGGATGGAAGCGTTAAGAAAGTTGGACATACCCTGTGCCCCCGTCAGTTCTCTCGAAGAGCTATTGGAGGATGCACATCTGCTTGATGTTGGCTTGTTTGAGGATATTGAACACCCCTCGGAGGGGGCTCTTCAGACCATCCGCTCCCCCTTCTGGGTGGACGGGGCCGATCAGCATCCCGATAAGCCCGCCCCCCCCTTATTGCCATCAAAAACCGACATTGAATGGGCGGCGCGGGAATGATCGCAAACTGGTTGAACGGCATATGCGCCATCATTTCCCTCATTATCGTATTACCACAATTACTAAAGGTATTCCTATGACAGATCCTATCCCCCTTCAGCCCCCTTTTATTGAGCATCTGGATCATCTAGAAAAATACGGACCGCCCGGTCATGCCGGTACCGTTAATGTTCGTTTATGTGAAAAAACCTTCTGCAAAAGCTTTGAAATGGTGCTGGGAGAGATCGCACCGGGTGGTGAGGCGCACAAACATCACCATGATATCGAACATCAAGCCATTTACGTGCTGCAAGGACATGCCCGCGTTACGCTCGCCAATAATCCCGCCGTTGATTGCCCGCCCGGAACAATCATCCGTTTACCTCCCAAACTTGATCATCATGTTCTGTCTCTTGGCCCTGAGCCCTTAAAACTGATGATCGTATACAGCCCACCGCTCCCTAAACGAGATGATGTTCCCGTTAAAGATGCCTAGAGACAAGCCCTTTGTGCAAACACCGATCGCCTTGTTCGTCAATCCCAGCAATAGCGGGCCAGTACAAATTGTGGGATGGCCTAACGCCCTCGGAAACGGGGTGCCCGCTTTTCAATGAATGCTTTTCGTCCTTCCACAAAGTCTTCTGAATTCAGCGTCCGCTTCCGTTCGTTCACGGCCAGTTCGAGCGAATCATTGATACAGGATGGATTGCCCGCAAGTAATAATTTCTTGTGGGCGCGCAGCACAAGAGGGGCTTGCGATGCCAGCATGCGCAGGATTTCCGCCGCTCTGGCGCGGATCGCGCCAGTATCGACCACCTCATGCAGCATTCCGCTCCGTAGCGCCCACTCTGCATCAAGCGGGCCCATATGCAGCAGCAAATAACTGGCGTGAGAATATCCAATCTTTTCGACCAGAAGCGACGGGAGTTGAACGGCGGAGACGCCAATGCGTACCTCGGTGGTGGCAAACGCCGCGTTGGTGGCTCCGATCCGGATATCCGCGGTAATCGCCAGCGCCACACCAAATCCGATGCAATGCCCCTGGATCGCGGCGACAACAGGTTTGCCATTCAGATCGTCCCGGAGAAAATCCAGATCATAGCTCTCCTCGCTGGTGCCGACCTTCGTCTCTGAGGCGCTCTGGTCTCCTTCGCTGATGTCGAATCCGGCGCTGAAGGCACGATCGCCTGCCGCATCAACCACCATCACCCGCGCGCGCTCATCCTCCTTGAACGCCACGAATGTGGCGTTCAGCGCGCTGACGAGTTCTGCATTGATCGCATTTAGACGCTGGGGATGGTTCAGCGTCAGATAGGCGATGTCGTCCTCGACCCGATATAGGAGCGGGTCGCCCTACCGTTCGGTGCTGTTATCCGTAGCGTTATCCATGTCAATACTCTCTATCAAATATCTGTTTTTTCTGGTTTTTGTTTTCCTGAAAGGCCGCGAGCGCGCCCGCTTTAACCAGTTCGATGCAACACTGGAAGCGAAGCTCCCTGGAGATCGTATTCTGCAAATCCGTCACCAACCGACCTCTTTCCTCAACCTCCATAGGTCCCGACAACTCGACCCTGACCGGCAAGGGAGGGTCCTGAACCGGCGGAGGGGATTTTAAGACCACGCGGGCGTTTCCGGTAAGGCCACGATCGGCGAACCGCTGGATCAGGGCCTGAATCGCACTGGGGAAAACGTTAACCCCACGAACGAGGAGCATGTCATCGGTTCGCCCCTGAACGAGAAAACGAATTGTATCGCGCCCGCAGGCGCAACGCCCGAGCCGGATCAGGTACCTGTCTCCAGTACGAAAGCGTATGGCAGGGGCGCATTCCTTTTCGAGAGCAGTGTAGACAGCTTCTCCGCAAACACCGTCTTCCATCGGAAGAGCCTCCCCGGAGGCCGGATCGATGATCTCCAGATGTGCTATTTCCTCGGTCAGAAAATGCAATCCTGAGTTATGTTCACAACGTGGATTCAACCAGCAAGAGCAACATTAGGATTGATTCCGAAAAATACCTGATTAGGTGTTTTCATGCCAAGGCATTTTCGAGGTCGGTTATTTAATTTATCCATAGCCATTTTAATCTCCTGTTCAGTGATGGTGGTAAAGTCTCTGTTCCTGGGGAAGTATTGGCGTATCAGGCCGTTGGTATTTTCGTTGAGTCCGCGTTGCCAGGAGGCATAGGGGTGAGCGAAATAAAAGGTCGCATTGAGCGCTTTGGCAATGGCCTGATGGCGCGCAAACTCCCTGCCGTTGTCAGAAGTCAGGGTATGGACATTATCAGACAAGGGAGCAAGCTGTTGCAAAATAGCGGCCTTGACCGTATCCGCTTCCTTGCTGGCGACCCTGGCAATCAACGTCAGGCGCGACTTACGCTCAGTCAGGGACACGAGGGCCTGTTTGTGCCCCTTGCCAATAATCGTATCCAATTCCCAACCTGCCTGCTGCAGGCAGGTCACCCAATCGGGCACGTCTGTCGACGATGGCGGGTCGCTCATCAATGGAAACGCGGCCAGACCACTGGCCACGGCGGCTAAAGTGACCGTAGCGCTTCCTGCGCCGCTTCTGGCAACGCAGGCGACGGTACAGGTCGCCGCCTTGCTGTTTGTCCCGCAGAATATAGCGATAAATCCACTCATGGCTAATCCGAAGGCGCTTTTCCTGAGCCAGCCAGAGGCTGACCTGTTCCGGGCTCCAGTCCTCACGCAGCAAGGCTTCAACCCAGTCCCAATGGCCGGGTTGAATGCGCACCTTAGCCTTTCCCTGCCGGCGGGTCACGGCCAGCCGTTCGGCCTGCTGCGGACGATAGCCGCAGAGGCCACGGTTGCGCCTCAACTCACGGCTTATGGTGGATTTGTGAACCTCAAGGATACGGGCTGTCTCAGTTTGATTATGGCCTGCTTTCATAAGGGCGCCTGCCTGCTGCAGGCAGGTAAATCGGGTATCGTTGCTCCTGGGTGAGCTGTGTGTATTGTCTCATCGATGCTTCTCATTCTTGCCAGAACAAAAAGCAGAGATACTACCGCAGCTCGCCTCCTGTTCCGAGTTATGAGTTGCACTTACGAGTTGAATTCACGCAATTTAATAGACGCAATAAAGCTGGTGTGCATGGCTCCGATACCGTCATAGATGCGTGCTCCGCCCCAAAGAGCGGAGATACGGTTTCACACTTCGTCGATCGATCCGCCGGGTTCGCCTGCCAGAGAAATCCTCTCAAAACCAAGACCTGCCGGATCGACCCCGTGTTTATCGCGCAATTCCTCGCCCATCCAGATGGCGTAGGACGGTGTGCAGTTCAATTGCTTGGGCCTTACCTGCCGTGCGACAACGGCGAAGTTCTCAGGCCCGCTCTTCCCACCGATCGGCACCACCGTTAATCCCGCATCCTGCATCACATCGGCCCCCGGCATGCCGGCAATCCACATCGACATGACGAAAGCGTGCATCACCTCCATGCACCGTTTCATAATCTCGGCGCTCAAAACACTGTCCCGGCGGGTATAGCCGGTGAATGTCGGTGTCCCGGTCGTGCCAGACGTCGAACTGATGTGCGTGACATCACGCGGATCGCACACAATGTGCATGCCTAGCGTATGCAGCCTCTTTTCCCAGGAAGCACGCTGGCTTTCGCGTTCAATGGATTTATCCATAAACGGCACCGCGCCAAGATCGCCGAAGCTTCGGATCATGTCGGGATGGATACCTGCATCGTCAAAACGTTTCCGATGGAAATCCGATTTTTCGTAAACAAGATTCAACTGGGTTTTCAACTTGGCGAACCTGTAGTCGTCAAGCCGGGGCCGATCCACGAAACCGCGTTCAGGGCTGTAAAACGGGCTGAGCATTGCGTCCTCCAGAACCGCCAGCCCATACCTTTGGTTGACTGACTACGAAGCTTGTGACATAAAATAATAAATATCATACTAAAATTCATTGCTGTCCCATTAACAGGGAATAAAAAGGCCTGATTCCACTGAGATTGATATAATGAGTTTGCTAAAAAACGCTGTATCAATAAGGAGAATCAGGCCGTGGCACATTGTAATACGATTTTTTCACAAATACTAAAGTTTGTTCCGAGACATGAATTTGAATCTCTGGCGAAGCGGCATCACTTGGGTCGGGCGTTCCGGAAAACTTCGCGTTGGCCTGCCTGCTGCAGGCAGGTCGCAATTTGTGTGGATGGCGATGGCACAATTGTCTGGCCGAATCAGTCTGCGCGATATTGTGGACAATCTTTCGGCACAGGCCCATCGTTTGTATCATCCAGGCAGTTCGAAGCCATCACATTCTACCTTGGCACGTCTTAACGAAGAGAAGCCCCATGCGCTTTATGAAGCCCTGTTTGGGAAGTTACTGAGTCGCTGTCAATGTGTTGCTCCGGGGTATAATTTTCGCTTCAAGAATCCGCTGTATTCATTGAATGCGTCGATGATTGACCTGTGTCTCGCGGTATTTCCATGGGCGGATTTTCGAACGAGCAAAGGCGCCATTAAGCTGCATATTGGTTTAAACCATCGGGGTTATTTACCGGAATTTGTGACGATTACGGAAGGGAAAACGCACGACCTGCCTGCAGCAGGCAGGTAAAATGGTCGGTAGGACATTGCAATTTCCAAAGGGCAGTATTGTGGCAGTGGACCGCGGTTACAATTACTACAGCTGGTATAAGCAACTGAATGCTAAAGGTATCTTTTTCGTAACCCGCTTGAAGTCGAATGCGAAGGTGCGTGTTGTTGCGCGCCGACCTGCCTGCTGCAGGCAAGTGTGTGGTCAAGCAGAGGAATGTGACGAGTGACCAGACGATCAAATTCACGGGAGTGCGTGCCCAAAAGAGGTGTCCGATTGGATTACGTCGAATCGGTTACCGGGAGCCAGTAACGGGCAAACGTTACGTGTTTCTGACGAACAATTTCAAGCTGTCGGCACAGACGATAGCGGATATATATAAATCACGCTGGCAGGTTGAATTGTTTTATAAATGGGCCTGCCTGCTGCAGGCAGGTCAAGCAAAATTTGAAGATCAAGGCGTTTATGGGCACGAGTAAGAATGCGGTGTTGACCCAGATATGGATTGCAATGTGTGTTTACTTGTTGCTGGCGTATTTGAAGTTTCAATCAAAGGTAACGAGAAGCTTGCAACAAATTCTGCGATTGCTACAACTGAATTTGTTCGAGAAACGCGATCTGACCGCCTTGCTTAACGGTGACCCACCCCAGACACGCTGGGAAACTGATCGTCAAATAACACTGCTATGAAAGTTAATGGGACAGCAGTGACTAAAATTATAATAAATACGACGTCAATAAAAAATAATTGTGACATCAATGTCAAATTTGTCGACGGACACGGGAGGAAACAGAATGTCGCCGCGATTGAAAAAAGCCTTAGGGCGTAGACCTATAAACAAGTAACAGTTAAAATGGCGGCAAGATAAAAAACTCAGGAGGTTTCAATGTCTCTAAATTTCTGGTTAACGAAAGAGCAGTTCAAAAAAATCCAACCATTGCTACCGAACAAGCCGCGTGGCGTTGCCCGCGTGTGCGATAGACAAGTCTTGTCAGGCATCATCTATTGTCTTCAGCGGGGATATAGGTGGAGTGATGTTCCCGAGGAATACGGCCCGGCCAAGACGCTCTACAATCGCTACAGGCGCTGGTCTGAGGCGGGTGTGTTCGAACGCATATTCAAGGCTTTAGCAGGTGAGGGCGCAGACTTCAGCACGCTGATGATTGACACGAGCCACATCAAAACCCACCGGATTGCCGCCAATGGTGTAAAAAAAACAACAGTCAGGGGCGAGCCATCGGCAAGACCAGGGGTGGCTTGAATTCCAAACTGCATCTGGTGTGCGATGGTCAGGGCCGCCCTGTCCATCTGCACCTGACGGCGGGCAACCGGGCTGACCTGCCTGCAGCAGGCAGGTATTACCCAGGCCCGTCACTGCCTTGAGGGTCATGTGCGTAAGGGCTGCACCGTTATTGCCGACCGTGGATACGATGCCAATCATCCCTGCCTGCTGCAGGCAGGTGCGTAACTGGCTGCTCAAGGCCGAAGCAACAGCCTGCATCCCACCCCGCAAAAACCGTAAGGTGCAGTTCGAATACGACACCGAGCTCTATAAAACACGCAACATCATTGAGCGCATGTTCAACCGCATCAGGGACTGGCGCCAGTTGTCCCTTCAAACCTTCCGATGTCCCGAGACGTTCCTCGCTGCCGCACAACTCGCTGCTATTGTGATCTGGTTATTATGAGTCTACGCCCTAGGGCGTAGACCTATAAACGGGTAATAGGTAGAATGACTGTAAGATAAAAAACTCAGGAGGTTTCAATGTCTTTAAATTTCTGGCTGACGGAAGAACAGTTCAAAAAAATCCAACCATTGCTACCGAACAAGCCGCGTGGCGTTGCCCGCGTGTGCGATAGACAAGTCTTGTCAGGCATCATCTATTGTCTTCAGCGGGGATATAGGTGGAGCGATGTTTCCGAGGAATACGGCCCGGCCAAGACGCTCTACAATCGCTACAGGCGCTGGTCTGAGGCGGGTGTGTTCGAACGCATATTCAAGGCTTTAGCAGGTGAGGGCGCAGACCTCAGCACGCTGATGATTGACACAAGCCACATCAAAACCCACCGGATTGCCGCCAATGGTGTAAAAAAAACAACAGTCAGGGGCGAGCCATCGGCAAGACCAGGGGCGGCTTGAATTCCAAACTGCATCTGGTGTGTGATGGTCAGGGCCGCCCTGTCCATCTGCACCTGACGGCGGGCAACCGGGCTGACCTGCCTGCAGCAGGCAGGTATTACCCAGGCCCGTCACTGCCTTGAGGGTCATGTTCGTAAGGGCTGCACCGTTATTGCCGACCGCGGATACGATGCCAATCACCTGCGTAACTGGTTACTCAAAGTCAAAGCAACAGCCTGCATCCCACCCCGCAAAAACCGCAAAGTGCAGTTCGAATATGACACCGAGCTCTATAAAACACGCAACATCATTGAGCGCATGTTCAACCGCATCAGGGACTGGCGCCAGTTGTCCCTTCGAACTTTCCGATGTCCCGAGACGTTCCTCGCTGCCGCACAACTCGCTGCTGTTGTGATCTGGTTATTATGAGTCTACGCCCTAGTGAGCCCGCTGCTCTTGAGAGACCTCCGCGACTGCGCGTGCTCTAAATCCAGCACGATCTCTCAAACACACTAGGAGTTTCTAATTGTATAGTCCCGCAGTGTGCTGAAGTGGATTAATGATAAACCGTTCAGGTTCCTTTTGCCACCCTTCAATGACTTTTTCGTAGGGTGTCAGCCCTTTTAAGGTTTTTAGACGTTTGCCGAAGTTATACGCCTTCAGGAAAGTCTGTAGGTGGGCTTTGAGTTGCGCATGTGCGCCGTAGTGATAGCGCTTGACGGTGGCCTCTTTGATAGTACGGTTCATGCGTTCCACCTGGCCGTTGGTCCAGGGGTGGTTAATTTTTGTGAGCCGGTGTTCAATGTCATGTTCTTGGCAAACACGGTCAAAGAGGTGCATAGATGTCGGTTTATCCTGTTTGTGGTGGGTAAATTGAGCGCCGTTATCGGTCAGGAGGGTGTGTATTTTGTAAGGCAGGGCCGCAATGACATTTCTCAGGAACTGTACCGCGGTCATCTTCTTTTTATCCGTGTGTAGTTCGGTGTAGGCCAACTTACAGGTGCGGTCGATAGCCACAAAGAGTTGCAGTTTACCTTGTTATGTTTGCACTTCAGCGATATCGATGTGGACATAGCCAATAGGATATTTCTTGAACTTCTTCTGCACCGGCTTCTCCCCTTCGACCTCGGGCAGGCGGCTGATACCATGACGTTGCAGGCAGCGATGCAGGGAAGAGCGTGTCAGATGCGGGATCGTGACCTGCAGGGCATACAGGCAGTCATCCAGAGGCAACAACGTATGCTTGCGGAAGGCCACAACCATAGCCTCCTCTGCCAGCGATAAGCTGGTGGAGCGTGGCTGTTTCGGCCCCATTTTTGCGTCATGGACAAAATCACGCCGCTTCCATTTCGCTACCGTTGCGGGGTTCAGGTCTGCCTGCTGCAGGCAGGTTATAGCGCTTCGCCAATTTGGCTATGCTCTCTTGACTATTTTGTATTGCTCGACGCACCACCTCAGTCGTTGTGGCGCTGCCGTGTAGTATTTGGCCCATAGCTCCTCCTTTGTTGGTATAGCAGAATAACTTATGTTATCACACTGCGGGACCTTACATCTAATGACTTATTATGACGCGCGTCGGGGGCGATTGCCCGGCGTTGCGGGCCTGTGGCTATGCTTGCTGTTCGTGGTGATTTCCATGATCATTGCGAGCGGGGCCGCCGCCCATAATGTCACGCCCGGAGATGCGGACTATATCCAGGAAATCTGGGGCATCAAATTCATCCCGTTCATGTATTTGGGGGCCAAGCATATGGTCACTGGATACGACCACATCCTGTTCCTGTTCGGGGTGGTGTTCTTTCTCTATAAGCTCAAACATGTCACGCTTTATGTGACCTTATTTGCGGTCGGTCATTCCACCACCATGTTAGTGGGCGTGGCATTTGGCTGGGATGTGAATGCCTATATCATCGACGCTATTATCGGCCTGTCCGTGGTCTATAAGGCGCTCGACAATATGGGGGCCTATCAGCGTTGGTTCGGCTTCCAGCCCCATACCAGGGTGGCGACGTTGATTTTTGGCCTGTTCCACGGTTTGGGGTTGGCGACTAAAATCCTCGAATACCGGATTGATCCGGAAGGATTGCTGGTCAATCTGATCGCCTTCAATATCGGTGTCGAAATCGGCCAGGTTCTGGCCCTTTGCCTGATCCTTATCGTTATGGGGTTCTGGCGACGTACCGACGGTTTTTTCAAACACGCTTATTCCGCCAATGTGGTGATGATGTCCGCAGGCTTCGTGCTGATGGGCTATCAGATCGCCGGTTACCTGACAGCTACTTAGAAACTGAAGCTTTCAATCGCCACGCAGGCTCTTCGCGTCGGGTGATGCGATTTGATCGCCTGGCGCTCTAAACGGAGTTTAATCATGTATAATTCTGAAAAACCAAGTAAGGAAGAATTGCCGAGCACCAAGAAGCTCGTGCGGTCTACAGTGATCGCTCTGGCCTCGGCCATTGTGATCTTATTCACCGTCATTTTGCCATCGGAATACGGCATTGATCCGACCCGGATCGGGGCCGTGTTGGGATTGACCGAAATGGGGGAAATCAAACAGCAGCTTGCCGATGAAGCGGACGCCGATGAGCAAAACGAGGTCCGCAACACCCAACCGTCAAACTGGCTTGCCCAACTCGGCTCTTTTCTGATGCCGACGGCCCAAGCGGCTGAACACGCATGGCGTGATGAGGTGAGTTTTTTGCTTGAACCGGGGGAGGGGATCGAGTGGAAATTGGTCATGGCAGAAGGGGAGGTGGCGATCTATCGCTGGCAAACTGATGGCGGGCGGGTTAATTTCGACCTGCACGGGGATGGCAGCGGCCGATCCATCGCTTATGAGAAAGGCCGTGGTTCGCGTGGGGAAGAAGGGACATTGCAAGCCCCTTTTAGCGGCAAGCATGGTTGGTTCTGGCGTAACCGCGACAAGCGCACGGTAATGGTGACCTTGCAAATACGCGGCGAATATCAGAGCTTGAAACGCACGGGGTGATGTGCCTCTTTAACCGGACCCCGCGGCCTTGGTCGCGGGGTTGACAGCACAAATCCAGGCGTTAAGACGGTTAATACTTTGCGAACCCTCTTTGCGCCAAAATAGCCCTCGCATAATAGCGAGTCGTTAGGAAACCTTCCGTGCCGATTGATGATCCAGAGCTTAGAGCAGCGGTTGAAAAACTGAAATCCGGCCATATGGGGGCGGCGGCTGATATCCCTGTGAAAGTCACCACGGTGCTCGGAAAAGCCTCTATCCAAGTGTCGAAGCTGATGACACTGAACCGCGGCACGATTTTGGAACTGGACCGTAAAGTAGGCGAACCCATCGATATCTACGTCAATAACCGCCTCGTCGCCCGAGGTGAGCTTGTGGTCGTTGATGAACTATTAGGTGTGACCGTCACGGAAGTGATCCGCGCCGGCGCCGAAGCCCTGACCCATCATTAAAGATAAGCTATTTTCAGCCATTGCTTATCTTATGCGGACATCACTTAACAGGGCCGGATCAATGAGGTGGTGCTGGGCAAGCGTACGGAGACGGCGGAGACGGATGTTGCTGGCGCGCTATTTTGGTATTTCGGAGGGCTTATTCCTAGGATTGCAAGCAGATTACGATTTGATGGAAGCTCGGCGATCGATGGGGACAAGCTGGAGGCCGTTAGACCGCGCGCGGCGTGAGGGTGCCTTTCGGATGGATGACCATTGAGAGGATGCCTTCCCAAGGAAATGCTTTCAGCCCAGCATGTCCGGCAAGGCGAGAGAAAGTGCCGGAAAACCGATCAATAGGGCGACAATAACGATATCCGACAGTAGAAAAACCGCTATGCCGCGGAAAATTGTTTCAAGCGGAACCTTGTCTTCGACAATAGATTTGATGACAAAAACATTGATCCCGATCGGAGGTGTCACAAGCCCCATTTCAAGCAATTTCACGACCACAACACCGAACCAGACCAAGCTCATATCAAAGCTATCCATGATCGGCAGTGTCACAGGTAATGTCAGCAAGATAATCCCAATCGGATCTAAGAACATGCCCAGCAGCAAATACATGATCACTAAAAACACCATGATCCAGAAGAAGCTGACACCTGACTGCGTAATCCAGTTTGTTAGGAAGGAAGAGAGGCCGGTTAAGGCGATGAAATTTACGAACAGCCAGCCACCAATCGCGATGGTAAAAATCATTGAGGTTTGGGTGGCCGTCTCTTTCATGGCTGCCAGCGTTTTCGAAAAGCTCAATCTTCCAAGCACCCAGCCCAGAAGTAATGTCGTGATGGTGCCAACGCCGGCCGCTTCCGTTGCGGTGAAAAAGCCGGTATAAATCCCGCCAATGACAGTGCCGAATATGGCGAGCATGGTCCAACATTTGCTAAGGGCCGACCAACGCTCGGCCGCTGTAATCTCTTCTTTCGGGTTGGGGGCCGCATCGGGATAGGTTTTTGCCCAAATCGCGATGACAATCAGATATCCTAACAGCGATAAAAGCCCTGGAATGACGGCGGCCATGAACAGTTCCGAAATGGATTGCCGCGCGAAAATGCCGTAAAGGATAAAGAAAATCGACGGTGGGATCAGCGATCCTAAAGTGCCGCCAATGGCGACAGAACCCGATGCAAGGGCTTTGGAATAGCCAAATCTCAGCATTTTCAGGGATCGCAATGCGCCCCATTGCCGCCGCACAAGCGACAGAAGAGCCGGTGATTGCCGAGAATCCGCCGCACCCCACGACCGATGCTGCAGCCACGCCGCCGGGAACCCGCGTCATCCAAAGCCGCGCGGCCTTGTAAATATCGGTGGTAAACCCTGCCTCAAAAGCCAGATGCCCCATCAGAATAAAGAGGGGGATTGTCGATAACGTATAAGAAGAGATAAAGGCATATGGGCTGTTGCCCAGTAGCGAAAACGTGGGCCTTAAGGCCCATTGCGGTTGAAAGCTGCCGCTTTGCCAAGCGTAAATCAGAAAGATCCCGACAACGGCGACTGAGCCCAGCGCAAAGGCGATGGGCACGCGCAAAAACAGCAATACCAGCACAAAAGCAAGGCTTAGGAAGCCTATCGAGACCGGATCCATGGGGAGCGGCCTTTAGGAAGGGGTGGCGTTGCTGCGAAATCCGCAGGCATGTTTGAGATTGCGAACAAAATCAATGATGAGTCTGACGAGAAACAGACCGACACCCACCGTAAAGACAATCTTCATGGGCCAGACCGGGATATCAAGTTCACCGTCGTAATATGCCGATGTGGCAATATCACGCGGGACTTTTTGAACCAGAAACCACGCGATTGCGCCAAAGAACGCAAAACCCAGCACATTTCCCAAAATTTTAAGCGCGCTGATCACTCGAGCGGGCATCCAATCTGTGGTGACCGTCACTGCGATGTGCCCGTCTTGTGACTGAACCCAGGCCAAAGGTAGAGCGATGATGGGGATCATCATGATGCCTGCAATGATAATCATATCGGGGACGCCGGTATTGAAAAATGCGCGCCCAAGCACGGAACCGGTGATCATCGCCCCCATGATCAGGATGACGGCGGCACCGAAATAAGTAAAGAGACTTTCTAGCCTCGTTACCAGTTTGAAGCTCATGTCAATCAAGGCCATTTTGACACCCTCAGCGGTTCCAAGGATAGCCTTTGGAATCACGTTCTGCGACGTATTTGTCGACCAGTGCCTGGTATGCCGCCATTAGCCGTTCACCCGGCAAGTTTTTGGCATCTGCCTTTTCGATCCATTTTGCACTGTCTGCATCTGCTATGTCAGCCAGTTTCGGCACAAAAGAAGGATCAGGCGTGTGAATTTGAACGGAATGACCATCCACACCTTTTTGCAATTTTGTACGGGCTGCTTTGCGTGCATCATGCATGATCTTAGCAAAGTGGTTGCGGGTGAAATCCTCGCCCAATTCCTTAATAACCTGCTGATGCTCCGGCGATAGGCTGTCAAATGTGCCTTTATTCATTGCAATGCCAAAGCCCAGATATTGACCCATGTCGATCTCTGTGATGTGGGTGGCTTGCTCGTAGTGTTTATAGGCCAAAACAGTGTAGTAATAGGTGGTTGAGGCATCAACGGTACCGTTGGAGAACGCCTCGTAAACTTTGGGTTGGCCAAGCGAAACAGTGCTTGCACCATACGCTTTAAACGCCGGAACAAACCCCCCTGTGGCACGCACGGTCTTTCCATCCAGATCCGAAAGCGTTTTGATCGGCTCTTTCGACAGAAGCTGCGTGGGACCGGTGGTGAAATTACCGAAATAGACGAGACCGGCGGCATCCCATTCTTTTTTGACGTCGTTATTCGTCGTCATCAGGTCGTAAACGGCGTTCATCCCAACCCATTCATCTGCATATTGCAGTGCATCGGCAAGCTCATATGTCACTAACTTACCCGGTGCATAGACCGGCACGATAGAGCCCATATCCGCTACGCCATCGGCGATGCTGTCCACGGCGGTCGTTGCACCGACAAGCGCGCCGCCCCAAACAAAATTAATGCCCAATTTATTGTTGGTTCGGGCGCGGAGCTCTGTGTCCAGCCACTGCATGGCTTCCGCTCGCGTTCCCCGGTTCGGTCCGAAATCACCATAGCGTAAAAGTCGCGTTTCCGCTGCCGCAGAGACGGTGGTGACGGCTAAACAAACGCCTGTTAAGGCGCAAAACATTTTGTGGTTGATAAACGACATGTTTCTCTCCTCAATTCTCGGTCAAAGCTTTGATTGTTCGTGACCTTATTATTAACGGTTCAAAACGTTTCACAGGGCTTATAATATGTCAACTGATAAATTATTATTTCATCTAATGACTTATTCTGATGCGTTGTGAAACGTCAATATGCTGCCCATATCATATGGCGTGGATTCAACCAGCAAGTGCAACATTAGGATTGATTCGGAAGCTCTGAATAAATCCATCCTGGACTTACCTGCCTGCAGCAGGCAGAGCTTCAAAATCAATGACTTACGTCATTAATTTTGGCGGTACGTCCCTGTGCCGCAGGAAGCTCTGATTCAATCAGAGCTTCCGTTCCGAAAAATACCTGATTAGGTGTTTTCATGTCAAGGCATTTTCGGGGTCGGTTATTTAATTTATCCATAGCCATTTTAATCTCCTGTTCAGTGATGGTGGTAAAGTCTCTGTCCTTGGAGAAGTATTGGCGTATCAGGTCGTTGGTATTTTCGTTGAGTCCACCTGCCTGCAGCAGGCAGGCGTTGCCAGGAGGCATAGGCCTGCCCGCTGCAGGTGGGGGTGGGCGAAATAAAAGGTCGCATTGAGTGCTTTGGCAATGGTCTGATGGCGCGCAAACTCCCTCATGGACCCCGATGTGCTGGCCAAACAATCGTGTGATGCGCGTAGCAAAGGTTAGATGCTGTCTCTCAATGACGTTTCCGATGGGCTGTCTGCCCTCGCGGCCCCTATTCTCAATACGAAAGGGGACTTAATTGCGGCCGTTTCGCTTGGGGGGCTGACCCCGCAGATAGATACGGGATCACCACCTGATTTGCTGGCACCGCTGTTGGATTGCACCCGTGCTCTGAGTGCGTTCTACCAGAGTCAGGGGGATAATCTTCCGCTATAGTTCACTTAATGAAATTATAATTGCATATTGACATATTTTCGATGCACTCCTAAATTCTTACGTGAATTCAACTCGTAAGTGCAACTCATGACTCGGAACAGGAGGCGAGCTGCGTTAGTATCTCTGTTTTTTGTTCTGGCAAGAATGAGAAGCATTGATGAGACAAAATACACACAGCTCACCCAGAGGAGCAACGATACCCGATTTACCTGCCTGCAGCAGGCAGGCGCCCTTATGAAAGCAGGTCATAATCAAACTGAGATAGCCCGTATTCTTGAGGTTCACAAATCCACTATAAGCCGTGAGTTGAGGCGCAACCGTGGCCTGCGCGGCTATCGTCCGCAGCAGACTGAACAGTTGGCCGTGACCCACCTGCCTGCATTGCCAGAAGCGGCGCAGGAAGCGCTGCGGTCCTTTAGCCGCCGTGGCCAGTGGTCTGGCCGCGTTTCCATTGATGAGCGACCCGCCATCGTCGACAGGCGTGCCCGATTGGGCGACCTGCCTGCAGCAGGCAGGATGAGATGGTCACCTCTTGTTGCGCGGCGTCTGAAGCGCCAAAATGAAGTTTTTACTTAACCTAAATGCACAAAAGAGGTGTCCGAGATGAAAGTGACTCTAATTGGTATTGATTTGGCAAAGACTATTTTTCAAGTGTGTGGAGTGAATCAGGCCGGCAAGCCGGTGTTTAACCGGACGATACGGCGTGCGGGGGTTCGAATTACTGGGGACGTGAGTTGCAGAAGCGGGGCTATGAGGTGAAGCTGATTCCGCCGCAGCATGTGAAGCCGTTTGTAAACCTGCCTGCAGCAGGCAGGGGGGAACAAGACCGACCGTCATGATGCCCTGGCGATTTGTGAGGCGGCCGGTCGTCCTGAGTTGCGGTGTGTTATGCCTCGCAGTGTTGAGCAGACCGACCGGCTGCTGGCGCACCGGCTGCGCCCTGCCTGCAGCAGGCAGGGAGCAGGCCGTAGGCGGGCGTACCCGGTTGGTGAATCAAATGCGGGGGTTATTGCAGGAGTATGGCGTGGTGTTGCCCAGGGGAAGGGGGCGCTGGAAACGGGCGCTGCCGGCCTTGCTGGAAGACGGTGAGCATGGCTTGACAGTTACCTGCCTGCAGCAGGCAGGGGGGCCGTCGCTATCTCGGCATGCCGTGGGCCGAGTGGCAGGCGCTGGATGTGCGTATTGCGGAGTTGGAGGAGGATATTAAGGCCTAGGTCAAGCAGGATGAGTCGGCGCGGCGTCTGACGGGCATCAAGGGGGTGGGGCCACTGATTGCCAGTGCGGCCGCCTGCCTGCAGCAGGCAGGCCACTATGCGGCCAATCTGGGACTGGTGCCCAGAGAGCACTCCAGTGGCGGCCGCCAACGGCTGGGAGGGATTACCAAACAGGGTAACCAGTATCTGCGCCGCCTGCTCGTCCAGGGGGCCTGGTCGGTCTTGCGCTATGCCGACCGCAGTGAAGACCGGCTGTCACGTTGAGCCAGACAGGTCACCTGCCTGCAGCAGGCAGGTGGCTCGCATCGGCAAGCATAAGGCGGCGGTGGCCGTGGCCAACAAACTGGCCCGCATCATCTGGTCAATGCTGTATCACGGCGCCGAGTACCGGCCGGCCTGAGACACGCTCAGGCCCGTTTGAGACAGGAGTAGAACGTACCCACCATAGGTTGCGATGAAGATATGAAGTAACATCTTAGACCTGCCTGCAGCAGGCAGGCCGGCCCCTGAAACGCTGGCTTACCCGACTGCAGCAGGCTTACCCGACTGGGCTGAAAAGCCCGAAGGCACGATAGAGCGACAGGGGCGCGGTTCTCATTGAGGCCCGGGGACAATGATTCCCCAACACAGAGGCCGGATAGTCGTATGCAGTCTTATTTTACCGTTACTGAATAATCAGCTTGCAAACTACGAGGTGTACATATAGGTCAGGAACAGGCCGCCGAGGAATCCAGTGGTTGATACAACACATTCCCGCATCAGCGGGAATGACCATTTCTAATAAATCTGTTCAGCATCCTCCCCCCCGGCCAGAACAGGCACCCTGTCTTTCACCTTGTCCGATCGCCGTGATGCGACCGGTTTAATCGGCCCCATATCAGCCTTCTTCAAATTAACCGCGCAGAACTTGAACTCGGGTATCTTGCCAAACGGGTCAAGCTCTTCATTGGTAATCAGATTGGCCGCGGCCTCGTTGAAGCTGAAGGGCATCATCACCACGCCCTCCAGGATATGTTCATCGGCGCGGGTGGCCACCGCGATACTGCCGCGGCGTGACTGGATCACGAGTTTGTCCCCGGTTGTGAGGCCGAATTTACGCAGATCTTTGGGGGTTGACCATGACGCACGGCCCCGGTTCCAGCGCGTCCAGCACCCGCGAATGGCGGGTCATTGTGCCCGTGTGCCAGTGTTCAAGCTGACGGCCGGTGACAAACACATAGGGGAAATCGCTGTCGGGCAGTTCGGCCGCTTCGGTGTATTCGGCCGGCACAAACCGGCCGCGGCCGTCCGCTGTCGGAAAGACGCCATCCTTGAATATCACCGGCTCGCCGGGATCGCCTTCTTTTTTCAAGGGATAAGTCAGCGAATCTTCCCGTTCCAGCCTGTCCCAGGTCATGCCGGCCATGCTGGGCACGGCCTTTCTGATCTCCGCGAAGACTTCCTCGGGGCCGGCATAGTCCCAGTCCAGGCCGATGCGCCTGGCCAGTTGCTGGATGATCCAGAGGTCCTGCCTGGCCTCGCCGGGCGGCTTGATGGCCTGCCGGCCGATTTGCACGCGCCGGTCGGTGTTGGTAAAGGTGCCTGTTTTTTCGGGGAAGGCCGTGGCCGGCAGGATGACATCCGCGTAGCTGCAGGTCTCGGTAAAAAATATGTCCTGAATCACGCAATGCTCAAGCCGGGCGAGGGCGGCCCGGGCATGGTGCAGGTTGGGATCGGACATGGCCGGGTTTTCACCCATGATATACAAGCCCGTCAGATCGCCGTCATGGATGGCGTGCATGATCTCGACCACGGTCTTGCCCGGTTTCGGGTCCAGTTCCGCGCCCCCAAAGCTGCTCGAATTTTTCCCTGTTCCGGTCAACCGATACGGGCTGGTAGTCGGGGTAAACCATCGGGATCAGGCCCACGTCGGAGGCGCCCTGCACGTTATTCTGCCCGCGCAGCGGGTGCAGGCCGGTATTGGGCCGGCCGATCTGGCCGGTCAGCAGGGCCAGGGAAATCAGGCAGCGGGCATTGTCGGTGCCATGCGTATGTTGCGAGATGCCCATGCCCCAGAAGATGATAGCGCTCCCGGCCGTGGCATAGGTCCGGGCGATCTCCTTGATGCGTTCGGCCGCGACACCGCAGATCGGCGCCACCGCCTCCGGGCTGTACTTGAGCGCGGTTTCCTTGAGGGCTTCAAAGCCGTGTGTATGTTCAGCAATAAATTTTTGATTATGCAGCTTTTCGCTGATGATGGTGTGCATCATCGCGTTTAATAACAATACATCCGTGCCGGGCCGAAGCTGAACCAGATAATTGTTGTGCAAATACATCTCGGAGCCGTAGGGTTCGATCAGGATCAGGCGGCTGCCCCGCTCAACGGCATTTTTCATAAAGGTCGCCGCGACCGGATGGTTATCGTTCGGGCGCGCGCCGATGACGATAATGACTTCCGCCCGGGCGCCGTCGGCGACCTGGTTGGACACCGCGGCCGAACCGATGGTCTCCAACAGCGCGGCGACGGAAGAGGCGTGACAAAGGCGCGTGCAGTGATCCACGTTATTGGTGCCAAACCCGGCGCGCACCAGCTTTTGCACCAGATACGCCTCTTCATTGCTGCCCTTGGCGCAGCCAAAGCCGGCCAGCGCCCGCGGCCCCTGCTTATCCCGAATGCGTTTGAGGCCGCCGGCGGCAAAATCCAGCGCCTCGTCCCAGTCAGCTTCACGAAAATAGCGGGACACGTCCGCGGGCTTGATCAGGGCCGGCGTCTTGGCCGCGTCCCTGCGCCTGATCAGGGGCCGGGTCAGGCGATCCGAATGATGCACATAATCGAAACCGTAACGGCCCTTGACACACAAGCGGCTCTTGTTGGCCGGCCCGTCGCGCCCCTCGACATACTGAATCCGGTTGTTTTTGACATTAAAACTCAACAGGCAACCCACCCCGCAATAGGGACAGGCCGATTCCACCTTTTTATCCGGCTTGACCAGGCCCACCTTGCCGGCCGGCATCAGCGCCCCGGTCGGGCACGCCTGCACGCATTCACCGCAGGCCACGCAGGTGCTCTCGCCCATCGGCGCGGCCATATCGAACACGATTTTTGATTTATTGCCGCGAAAGGCATAGCCGATCACGTTATTGACCTGTTCCTCGCGGCAGGCCCGGACACAGCGGGTGCATTGAATACAGGCGTCCAGATTGACGGCGATGGCCGGATGGGAGAGATCGGGTTCAAGCGGTTTGCGCTGTTCAAAGCGCGGCTTGTGAACCTTGAGCCGGCCCGCCCAGTAGTCCAGTTCCGATTGCAGGCGGTAAGGCGACTTGCCCTGCTCCGGCATATCGGCCAGCAATAGCTCAATGACCATCTTCTGCGAGCGCAGCGCCCGTTCATTATTACTTTCGACCTTCATCCCCGCCGTCGGCTGCCGACAGCAGGAGGGCGCCAGCGCCCGTTCGCCTTCAATCTCGACCATACAGGCGCGGCAATTACCGTCAGGGCGGTAGCCTTCCTTGTAGCATAAGTGAGGAATATCGATCCCGTTACGCTTTGCGGCCTGCAATATCGTCTCTTCTTCATAGGCCAGGATGTCGCGGCCGTTGAGGCTGAAACGTGTGAGCGCGTCATACATGAACTTCGGATTTGCAGCCATTTAGTCATACCTCCGAAAACAGCTTGTTTGAGTGGGCGCGGCCGGTAATTCCGTTGCGATGGGTCCGGTTTTGAGCGCGCGGGCGGCGTCACTATCCGGGCAAAAGACGGGTCGGGCCGGGCGCTTCATTTGAATTCCTGTGGAAAATACTTGATCGCGCAACGCAGCGGATTGGCCGCGGCCTGACCCAGGCCGCAGATAGAGGCGTCCTGCATGGCCCCGGCCAGTTCCAGCAGCAGTTCGGTATCCCATTCTTCGCGCTGCATCAGCCGCGCCGCCTTCTCCGTGCCGACCCGGCACGGCGTGCATTGACCGCAGGATTCATGCTCGAAAAAACGCATGGCATTCAAGGCGGCGGCCCTAGCGCTGTCCTGGTCGGACAACACGATGATGGCGGCCGAGCCGATAAAGCAGCCATAGGGTTGCAGTGTGTCGAAGTCCAGCGGGATATTGTCCAGCGAGGCGGGCAGGATGCCGCCGGAGGCCCCGCCCGGGAAATAACCGTAGAATTCATGTCCGACCAGCATGCCGCCGCAATATTCATCGATCAGTTCACGGATGGTGATCCCGGCCGGGGCCGGGTGTACGCCCGGTTTTTGCACGCGCCCGCTGACGGAAAAGGAGCGCAACCCGGTGCGATCATGCCGCCCGTGGCGCGTGAACCAGCGCGCCCCGTTTTCGATGATGGCCCGGACCCAGTACATGCTTTCCATGTTCTGTTCCAGGGTCGGGCGGCCAAACAGCCCGACCTCGGCCACGTAGGGCGGGCGTAATCTGGGCATGCCGCGCTTGCCTTCAATGGACTCGATCATGGCCGATTCCTCGCCGCAGATATAGGCCCCCGCGCCGCGGCGCAGATGGATCTCCGGCAGATCACAAGGCGGATCCCGCGCCAGCAGTTCAAGCTCCCGTTCAAGCATCTTGCGGCAACCGGCATACTCATCCCGCAAATACAGATAAATCCTGTCGGCCTCAATGGCCCAGCGCGCGATCAAGGCGCCTTCAAGGAAGCGATGCGGGTCGCGTTCGAGATAATAGCGATCCTTAAAGGTGCCGGGTTCGCCTTCATCAATATTGATCGCGATCATGCGCGGTCTGGCCTGTTTGCTCAGGATGCGCCACTTTTTGCCGGTCGGGAAACCGGCGCCGCCCAGCCCCCGCAGATTCGAGTCTTCCAGTATCGAGATGATCTGCTCGCGTGAATAGTCGCCCCGAATACATTTCAACAATGTTTCATAACCGCCTTTTGCGCGGTATTCGGCATAGCCGGTGCAGGCGGGCGGGGAATCTTCAAAGTGGTTTTGATCAATGGCCGTCCTTATTTTGTCCAGATCAGCATGCTCAATCGGCCGGGTGCCGGCCACGGCCACGGGCGCAGCCGGGCAGCGGCCCACGCAGGGCACGGGCTGGATACGGACATTATCGAAATTTTCCGACTGAAGCCGCCGGATGAGTTGTTTGGCGCCGAACATCTCGCAGGTGACGGAATCACAGACGCGCACGGTACGGGGCGGGGGCGGCGGGTCATTTTCCCGCAGGACATCAAAATGATGATAAAAGGTGGCGGTTTCGTAGATTTCCGCCACGGGCAGGCTCATTTCCAGCGACAGGGCCTGTATATTGCGGCTGGAGATGGCGTGATAGCGGTCCTGGATTTTATGCAGATGCTCAATCAGAAACTCGCGGTCGCGCGGCGCGTCACCCAGCAGGGCCTTGATTTCCGCAACGGACTCGTGCGGAATAGTGCGGCCCTTGAGGCGGCCTTTTTTTCCTCTGGTGCGTTTCATGCGCCGTGTTTATTTCACCCCTATCGTTAATGGTTATGAATTATGACCACAACGTCATCATAATTTCAGGCCGCCTGTTTTTAATTCAGTATTCGGCGGACAACCGATAGAAACGAACACCATCCGCAATCCTATCTGGCGTCAATTTGTATTGACGCCCATTAAGACTTCATTTTTGTAATTATAACCGATTTGGCATGTATTGCTTGATTTTGTTGCGTCATTTATCCAACGCCGTCATTCCGGCCCATCGCAGAGGCAGGCGAAAGTCGGAATTCCAACCGGCACGGTAGGGCAGGCAGAGCCGGAATCTATTTCACATCCCGGCAGACCTTTCCTGGATTCCAGCTTTCGCTGGAATGACGACGGGGGCAGGAATGAAAAGACAGCAGGGAGTCAAAAGGAGCGGGAATAACAGAGGCCAGAATAACTTTGAAGGTCAACGGGCCGTATCTATCACCTACGTCGTCATTCCGGCGAAGGCCGGAATCCAGTGGCTTATGTCATACATTCCCGCTTAAGCGGGAATGACAATCAAATGCGTTATTTCAACCGGCACGGTAAAGCAGACAGAGCCAGAATCCATATCACATCCCGGCAGACCTTTCCTGGATTCCGGCCTTCGCCGGAATGACGACGAGGGAGTAAATAACAGAGGGGGTCTGAAAGATACCCGGCTACGCCCCTGCCGTCATTCCGGCCGGCACGGTAAGGCAGGCAGAGCCGGATTGCATTTCGCCCCCCGGCCCCGCCCTCCTGGATTCCAGTTTCCGCTGGAATGACTACGGGGGTGGAATGGAAAAGAGGGCAGAGGACCAAAAGGAGCGGCAGTGACAGAAGCCGGAATAACATTGAAGACCAACGAGCCGTATCTATCACCTACGTCGTCATTCCAGCGAAAGCTGGAATCCAGTGGTTTATATACTACATTCCCGCGCAGCGGGAATGACAACAGAGGAGGGCGGGAATAACGAACCTCAACGAGGTTGCAATATCAATATCTCCCCCTTCCCATTCAGGGCCAGATCGCCGCTATAACGGTGTGCGACCGGCTGTTGCCGGCTGAATAACGCCAACTCGCCGCCCATATTCGCCAATTGGGTAAATAACAGGCGCAGAAACTGCATTTTCAGATGACCGCAGCTTTTGAAGGTGGCGGACAGGCTGGCCGGTTTTTTGGCGAGTATCAGGCTGCCCCGGCGCATCCCGGCGGCCGGGTAGCGGCCGGCCTTGTCGAGGATAATCACCGTGCCGGCATGCATACGGCTGGCGCAATAGTCGCCCGCCTTGCCGCGGATGATAATGATCCCGCGCCGCATGCGATCCGCCACGCGATCACCGGCGCGGCCGCCGATATTTATCATGCCGCCGCTCATGCCAAACAAATCCCCCGGCCGTCCGGCGCCGGCATAGTCCCCGGCATTGCCGTCTATATCAATCCGCCCGCCGGCCAGCCCGCTGCCCGCCCAGGCCCCGGCGTCGCCCCTGACGCGGATACATCCGCCCGCCATGCCCCGGCCGAGCAAATCACCCACGTCGCCTTCCACCTCGATGCCGCCGCTTTGCATCCCCTGGCCCACGCCGCTCAATTTGTCACAGCTTTTTGCTATCTTGATCCGGCCGCCGGGCCGCCCCGTGAGCTTAAATAAATCCGCAACGCGGGCCGTTTCTCCGCCGTAAACCAGCCTGATGCCTTTGATCGCGGCCAGTGTCTGGCCTGCCAGCTTATCCGGTGTCAGCACCGACATATCCAGCCGGTATTGCGGCGCGTGTTTCAGGCTAAGGGTCAGCGCCGTCATTTTAACAACGCCCGCAGATGGAACAGATGCGGCCCCAGATGCCCGCCATAGTGGCCCGCGCTGATGCGATAAATGCCTTTGGCGGGGCCAAACGAGCAGGCGGCGCGAATCCCGGCGCGCATTGCCCTGTTGATGGCCGCCTCGTCAAGACCGTCAATCACGATCTCAAGCACCGAGCCGATCTCGGGGCTTAACGCCGTTTTAACCTGTCCCTTGAGGGTAGGGCAGTAGGCCTCGTTGGTTGAAGCCGTGAGGAATTTATATTTTGAGCCGACTTTTGAGCCGGAACCGACCACCCCGCCGGGGAAGGCCGTGATCACGCCCGGCACCTGGCGGATGGCGGCAACGGCCTTTTCACAGGCCGCGAGGCCATGCCGGGCGGTTTTGGCCAGCACCAGAAAATTACCGCCGCCGATGGCGCCGGTCACGCCGGTGGATTCTTCACAGATAAATTCGCCGTGCATGACCGGGATCCGCCAGTAACGCCGGCCATTAATGAGCTTTGAAATCTGGTAGCCGTCGCCGAAAAAACGCAGGTGTTTGCCCATGGGGATCTGTTTTTCACTGTCGAGGCCGGAGTAGCAGGCCGTGGTGGCCGTGGTCATTACCGACTGCCCGACCCGCGTGGGCACCTGTTTTTCCAGATCTTTGGTGGACATGGTAAACAGCATGACCGCGATGCCCGGCCGCCCGTCCGGGGTCTCGGCCGGTTTTAATTCCCGCTCAATATCGGCCTCAATGCCGCAGGCGATGACCGAGGAGGCAAAACCGCGAATGGCATTGGCCGCCAGATAGGCCCATTTTAAGGTCATCGCGGTAATGATGATGCGCGTGGCCTTCATCGGGAAGGCTTCGGCAAAGGTGTCATCAATGACTACGCCGTTGATCTTCATGCCTTCACGCGCAGGGTTGAACGATGACCCGGCTGTTGCCATGTTCCATGATTTCAGCCTCATCAATCTTGAAATTAGCCAGCGAAACGGTCTGGTAATCGGCAAAATAACGCTTTAACGATCGCTCTATGCCGCGGTCGAATTCCGGCCGCAAGGTATGCGTCGCGCCATTGACCACCCGGCTGATCCTGCCGTTGCGCACGATCAATTCCCCGTCCTTGAACACATAATCCGGCCGGCCAAACATCTTCTCCTTATCGGCCTGTTCGCTGTAAACCGTAATATCGGCCACGGCCCCGGCCCCCAGATGCCCGCGGCTCCTGAGTCCCAGGCTCCTGGCCGGCGCGGCCCGGGTCATAATGGCGATCTCGTACAGGGAATATTCACGATCAATACCGGCCAGTGTGCTGGCCCGGGCGGCGGCCGGGTTTATCGTGCCCAGCATCTCGTTTCTGAAATGGCGATCCATGAGCAGGCGGATCAAATGCGGGTAACTGGTAAAAGGGGCGCCGTTCGGGTGATCGGTGGTCAGGAACACGCGCCACGGGTCATCCACCAGCAGGAACAACTCCAGGCCAATGGCCCATTGCAGCGCATTCACAAAATTTTTGTCGCGGTACTTGAACGGCACGACCCCGCAACCCGCCTCGCATTCAATATCCATAATGAGCCATTTGTCCGGGTGGGCATGTTCATGGCCGGCGTATTGCAACATCGAGTCGCCGGATACCGTCACCGTTTGCCCGAACAGGATTTGCCCCACATCAATGGAAATATTCGGGTTTTTATTCACCGCCTCGGCAATCCCGGCGGCGGCGGATGAAAACTTTCTGTCACCCTCGCTGCCGTAGCTGTGAAACTGGATATGGGTCAGGTGCAGCGGCCTGCCCTCGGCCGCGGCAATGGTGGCCAGCGTGGTGGCGGCATTGCCGGGCACGCCCAGGTTGCAGCCGTGCACATGCAGGGGGTGAGGAATGCCCAGTTCGGTCACGGCCCGGCTGAGCGCGATCACGATTTCCCTGGGCGATACGCCGTAATGCGGGTTGCGTTCATCCAGGTCCAGCCGCCGCTGATTAAACTTGAACGCGCTGATGCCGCCCGGATTCACCACCTTGATCGCCAAAGCCTGGGTCGCGTTGATGATCCAGCCCACGTAATCGTTGATCAGGGCCTGATCTTTCTTTGCCGCCAGCAGCCGCAGAAAAAAATCATCATTGCCCAGCATGGCATAAGCCCCCTTGTCAACCATCGGCGTGTCGGCCATTTCCATATGCGTCTGCCTGGCGTTGGCGGGCAGCATGGCAGGTTCGAAACAGGCCGTATAGCCCATCTCGGCATAACGATAACCGGCGGTGAAGGTTGAAGGCGCGGCATGGCCGCAGCCCGAGCGCGTGAGTTTTGTCCGGTTGACCGGGTCAGCCGCGTGGTCCTCCGGCAACATCATGCGCGCCAGATTGACCTTGCCGCCGCCGATATGGGTGTGGATATCAATGGCCCCGGCCATGACGATCCTGCCCTTGAGATCAAGCCGCCGGCCTATCCTGGCCCCGGCCGCGGGCTCAGGGCAGATAAGGCCGTCCCGGATATACAGATCCCGCCGCTCGCCGTTAATACCGTGCGCCGGGTCATAGACCCGCCCGTTCGCCAGTTTGGTGTACATTATGCCTTTGCCCCGAGGCCGTCCGTCACCCTGGCCAGCAGCGCGCTGACGCTGAGGCAATCCGAATGCCGGACCTGCTTCAGCGGCAGGGCCACCACATTATCCATGCGAAACAACTGCCCGCCGTGATCCACGCCGGGGGTGGCGACCGGGACAAACACCTCGGGCGTGAAATCGAGCCGGGTATCCGGGGTCGCCAGCACGATCACGGGCATATCCGCGCGCGGCAGATCATGGGCCGGGCTAAAACTGGATACCCAGACAAGCGCGTCGGCCTCCCGGTTTTTCAGCACATTATCTATTGAGTAGCGGTGCGCGTCATAATCCGGGTAACCCTTATTAAAACTGACCCGGAGCGGGTAGCCGCTTTGCCACGCGCAGATCGTATTGGCCGTTACAGCGCCATCCGCGCCGCTCAACGGCAGGCCGGCAAAGCGGGTGAACCGCGTCAGACACTTCACCAGCCCGCAAAGACTCTGAATCGTGAGTTCGGCATGAGGAATATCCAGATCGGCGGCCGACCAGACGAGGACGCCATAACGCGCGGCCTTCATTTTTTCCGCGAGAGCGCGCAGGGCTTCCAGTTTTACCCCGGCCACTGCATCGGCGTCAATATCAGCGCCCGCGACCAGGGCGCGCAGGGTCGAGACAAGCTCGCCAATCTGCCCGGTCCTGCACGGCAACAGGGCAGGGGGCCGGCCGTTCGGGCCGATGCCGGGCCGGGTATTCAGCCCGGCGCCGATATAGACCAGCTCGCGCTTCTTTCCGGTCTTAAACAGCGCCTTCTGATTCCAGACCAGCCGTTCATAAAAACGCGGATAACGGTCGGCATCGGCGCCGGCAAAAACGATCAAATCGGCCCGGTTCCTGATCTCGGCCAGACTGGTGGTAATCCAGCCCTGCTCCTGCAAGACCAGGGTATTGCGGCTCAACGCGGCGCCGTGCATGTGGTCCAGTATGGCCCCGGTCCGGTCCGCGAGCCGCATCACCTGACGCATCCCGGCGGCGTCAACGCCAAGCCCGGCGATGAGCGGCGTGCGGGCATTTTTCAGGATCCGTTTTATTTCAGCAACGGCCGCCCTGGTTGACGCCTTCTTGCCTTTAATTTGCGGATAATTCTCAACGGGCGCCTTCTGAAAACCGGCCCTGGCCTGCTGGCAGCCGTTTTCCAACACCACAAGCCGCCCGCGCTCATTCCGGACTGTCAGATCATCACACAGCATGGCGCAAAAAGGGCAAGTCACGCCACGGCTGATCTCCGGGATGCTGTTTACTGTCTTCTCCAATGGAAATACCTTCCTTATTATTTTTCACACCCGACCGGCCGGGCCACCTCTCCGGCGACAGATATAAATTGAGATCGGTATGAAATGCAAGAAGAAATAGTAAAGTATTTGCGAAATCGGGGGGTGGCAGATAGGTGGGTCGGAATGATAGGGCGGCAGGAAGGCGTTAAAGGCTGCCGGGATTTACCTATTGCCTACGCCGGAATGACGACGAAGGAGTAAATAACAGAGGGGGGTCTGAAAGATACCTGGCTATGCCCCCACCGTCATTCCAGCGAAAGCTCGCCTGCATGGATGCAGGTGGTAGAGCGGCGTCAGGAACAGGCCGCCGAGGAATCCAGTGGTTTATACAATCCATTCCCGCAAAGCCCTGCCTGCAGCAGGCAGGGGGAATGCCATTTTGACTGGTTTGGTACACGCAGACAGGGCCGGATTCTATTTCGCTCCCCGGCATCGCCTCCCTGGATTCCAGCTTTCGCTGGAATGACGTCAGGGGCGGGAATGAAAGAGATGGAAGAGTACCTAAAAGGAGTGGCAAGAAACAAAAAGCCTCGTCATTCCGGCCTTCGCCGGAATGACGACGAGGGAATAAACAACAGAGGGGAGTCTGAAAGATACTTGGCTACGCCCCCACCGTCATTCCAGCGAAAGCTGGAATCCAGTGGTTTATACAATCCATTCCCGCAAAGCGGGAATGCCATTGTGGTTGGTTTGGTACAGGCAGACAGGGCCAGATTCTATTTCGCTCCCCGGCATCGCCTTCCTGGATTCCAGCTTTCGCTGGAATGACGTCAGGGGCGGGAATGAAAGAGATGGAAGAGTACCTGAAAGGAGTGGCAAGAAACAAAAAGCCTCGTCATTCCGACCTTCGCCGGGCGGCTACGGGCATCCTGCCCTCACGCCACATACAGGACATCCTGTCCATAAATGACGACGAGGGAGTAAACAACAGAGGGGGGTCTGAAAGATACCTGGCTACGCCTCCACCGTCATTCCAGCGAAAGCTCGCCTGCATGGATGCAGGTGGTAGAGCGGCGTCAGGAACAGGCCGCCGAGGAATCCAGTGGTTTATACAATCCATTCCCGCAAGGCGGGAATGACATCAAAACTCCCACATAAACCCAACTTGCGCATGCACCCCCAGATCCGCCTTCGAGCCGTAGCGGGCCTCAATATTGGCGCTGAAGGTCAGCTTCAGGGCCGGCACGACATAGTCGAAGCCCGCCCCCATAAAGCCCGTCACGGCCTTGCCGCCGCCGGCCCTGAACTTGACATCCTGGCCGTCAAGCAGGCCGCGCACCGTGTCCCCGCTAAGGCGGGCGCGGCCCTCGGCTCCGACCCGGAGTTCGCCGCTAAGCTGGCCCCCGTGAGCGTTCGCGGGAAAGCTCAGCGGCAAACCCAGGCTGGCGCGCGCGATGCCGATGTGTAAAGCCCGCTCGTTTATCCTGAACGCGGCGGCGCCCTCGGCCCGGCCTTCCGGCTGATAGGCATAGGCTTCTGTAAACAGGCCCAGATAACGCAGCCGCAACGCCGGGCGCAGCGTCACGCCATTGAAATCAAAGCGGGTGGCAAGCCCCACTTCAGGGTTGATAAAGAGGCCCGAGTAATCGGTCTGTATGCGTTCGGTCCCGTCTATAGCCCGGTTATTGGCCTGTTGCCACGTGGAGCGGAACTTGCTCCGGCCGAGCATCAGGGCCACGTTCAGGTCAAGGTTATCCCGGCGGGTGGCGGCCCAGACGCCCGTGAATATGCTCTCGCTGTCTTCATCGCGGGCCGGGCCGCTGACCTCGACCACGCTGCGGGCCGCGCCCAGAAAGAACCCGGCCCCGGCCTCCGCGCCAATGGTCGAGACGCCCGCCAGACCGCCCCCGTAACGATGCCGGGCGGGCGGCATGAAGCGCCCGTCCCGTTTGAACCGGTGCAGACCGCCAAAGGGCCTGGCCCAGAGCGCCCTGCGCTTGTCCCCGTCCTCGCCTTGCCCCGGGCTGTTGATATGACTTTGCCCCTGATGAGTGAGCGCCTCCGAGACCGCGCCCGTCCACTGACTCAGAGCCGCATCGCCGAGCGTGTGGATGGTCGGGTCCAGGATGGCCACGGTCGTTTCCGCCTTCCCGAACTGGTTTGAGCGGCGGGTGCCGCGGAGCACGGGCCGGGGGCCGGCTTCAATGGCAAAGCGCGTGGGTTCGGTCCCGGCCGGGGCGTCGTTGTCGGTCAAGGTAAACTGGGCCGCGCGCGCGGGGATGTATTGCAGGGTATCGCCCGCGCCGTCCCAGTGGATATTCCCTATCAGGGTGAAGTTATCGCGCAGGATCAGGCGATCCCGGCCCTGGCCTCTGAGCATCAGGGCGTCGCCCGCCGTGCCATCCAGCGAGCGCAATATACCGGCGTGATCAATCGTCGTGTCGCCGGCCCGCGCGCGCTCGACCAGGATGCCGGTCTTGCCCTCGATCGTGCCGCCTTTTTTATTAAGCAGCAGCTCAATGGCCCCGCGCGCGAAAATGCCGCGCGCGGTCTTGCCACCCGCGATGCGGCCGCTGTTCTCAAGCCGCCCGCCGGCGCCGAGCGAGAGGCCCGCGCCGGTCTTGCCCTCGATCGTGCCGCTGTTAGTCAGCGTGTTGATCGCGCCGCGCGCCAGAATGCCGTTGTCTCCGCCCGCGATCCTGCCGGTATTATCAAGGTTGCCGATAGAGGCGGCCATGACGCCGTTGCCTTTGGCAGATTCAATCGTGCCGCTATTGTCAAGCCGGGTAATCGGCCCGGCCGCGAGGCCCGCGCCCGTGCCGCCCGCGATGCGGCCGCTGTTTTCCGCGAGGCGGATGGTGTTTGGGCCATAATCCGCCCCGGCCGCGCCGCCTTCGATCGTGCCCGTGTTTTTCAGCGTGGCGAGGCCGGAGACCATGCCGCTGAGTTTGATGCCTTCATTGGCCTCGCCGCGGATCGTGCCGCTGTTGTCAAGATTCAGGATGTTGGCGGCCTCAATGCCCACGGCGCCGCTGGTAATGGCCGCGCGGCGGCCGTTATTTTGCAGGCGGGTGATCAGCCCGGCCTTGAGCGCCGCGCCGCGGCCGCCGCGGATTGTGCCGCTGTTGTTCAGGGTGTTGACCGCGCCGCGCGCCAGAATGCCGTTGTCCCCGCCCGCGATCCTGCCGGCGTTGTCGAGGCGGCCGATGGAGGCGGCCATGACGCCGTTGCCTGCCGTAGATTCAATCGTGCCGCCCGCCTTGTTGTCGAGCCGGGTAATCGGCCCGGCCGCGAGGCCCGCGTCCGCGCCGCCCGCGATGCGGCCGCTGTTTTCGGCCAGGAGGATGGCGTTTTGGCCATAATCCGCCCCGATCGTGCCGCCCTCGATCGTGCCCGTGTTTTCCAGCGTGACAGGGTCGGGGGCCGTGCTGCTGAGTCTGATGCCTTCACTGGCCGCGGCGCCCCTGGGGATGGCCGCGCGCCGGCCGTTATTCGGCCCGGCCTTGAGCGCCGCGCCGCGGCCGCCGCGGATTGTGCCGCTGTTGTTCAGGGTGTTGACCGCGCCGCGCGCCAGAATGCCGTTGTCTCCGCCTTCGATCCTGCCGGCGTTGTCGAGGCGGCCGATGGAGGCGGCCATGAGGCCGTTGCCCGCGGTGGATTCAATCGTGCCGCCCGCCTTGTTGTCGAGCCGGGTAATCGGCCCGGCCGTGAGGCCCGCGCCCGTGCCGCCCGTGATGCGGCCGTTGTTTTCGGCGAGGCGGATGGCGTTTTGGCCATAATCCGCCCCGGCCGCGCCGCCCTTGATCGTGCCTGTATTTTTCAGCGTGACGGGGCCGGGGGCCGTGCCGCTGAGCTTGATGCCGTTGTCTCCGCCTTCGATCCTGCCGGCGTTGTCGAGGCGGCCGATAGAGGCGGCCATGACGCCATTGCTTGCGGTGGATTCAATCGTACCGCCCGCCTTGTTGTCGAGTCGGGTAATCGGCCCGGCCGTGAGGCCCGCGCCCGTGCCGCCCGCGATGCGGCCGCTGTTTTCGGCGAGGCGGATGGCGTTTTGGCCATAATCTGCCCCGATCGTGCCGCCCTCGATCGTGCCCGTGTTTTCCAGCGTGACGGGGCCGGGGGCCGTGCCGTTGAGCTTGATGCCTGTACTGGCCGCGCCGCGGATTGTGCCGCTGTTGTTCAGGGTGTTGACCGCGCCGCGCGCCAGAATGCCGTTGTCTCCGCCTTCGATCCTGCCGGCGTTGTCGAGGCGGCCGATAGAGGCGGCCATGAGGCCGTTGCCTGCCGTGGATTCAATCGTGCCGCCCGCCTTGTTGTCGAGCCGGGTAATCGGCCCGGCCGTGAGGCCCGCGCCCGTGCCGCCCGCGATGCGGCCGCTGTTTTCCGCGAGGCGGATGGTGTTTTGGCCATAATCCACCCCGGCCGCGCCGCCCTTGATCGTGCCCGTGTTTTTCAGCGTGACGGGGCCGGGGGCCGTGCCGCTGAGCTTGATGCCTTCATTGGCCGTGCCGCGGATCGTGGCGCTGTTGTCCAGGCGGCCGATGGAACCGGCCTGGATGCCGCGCTTCCTGCCCGCGATTTCGCCGCGGCCGGTGTTGGCCAGGGTTCTGATATGGCCCGAGACATTCAGCCCCTCACTGTTTGTTCCCGACCCTTCGCTTTCGATCCTGCCGCTGTTGTTCAGGTCGCCAATCGACGCGGCCCTGACGCCGCTCTGAACGCCCTTAATGACGCCTTTGTTTGTCAGTTCGTCGATTGCGCCATCCGCGCGGACGCCGTCCGGGCCGCTCCCGGAGATCTCGCCATCGTTCTCAAGCCTGCCGATCCGGTTTTCGGCATGAACGCCAAGATTGCCCGAGATCGTGCCGTCTTTTTTATTGATCAGGGTATTGATAGTCCTGGCCTTAACCCCCCCATTGCCGCCCGAGATCTCACCGTTGTTCTCCAGGCCGCCGAGTTCAGACCCGCCGATCCGGTCTTCGGCATGAACGCCAAAATTGCGCGAACCCGAGATCGTGCCGTCTTTTTTATTGATCAAGGTATTGATAATGCTGGCCTTAACCCCGCTATCGCCGCCCGAGATCTCACCGCTGTTCTCCAAAACCCCGTTATCACCATTTGAGATTTTACCGCTCTCCAGGCGGCCGAATGCAAGCGTGCCGATCCGGTCTTCGGCGTGAACGCCAAAATTGCGCGAACCCGAGATCGTGCCGCCTTTTTTATTGTTTAAGGTGGTGATAACCTTCGCCTTAACCCCGCCATCGCCACCCGAGATTTCGCCGCTGTTCTCCAGCCGGCCGAGCGTTTCTGTTACCGTGACGCCCCTGTTGCTGGTGCTCTCCCCGGCGGCGGCGCCCTGAATTTTACCGCCCGCCTTGTTCTTCAGCAGGTCGATGGCGTTTGCGAATACGCCGGTTTGGCCTTCAATCTGGCCGCTGTTGTCCAGCTCGGCGATGGAGGAAGCGGCATGGAGGCCGTGAGCGCCGCCCTTGATCGTGCCGCTGTTCGTCAGTTTTTCGCTGGCTATGGTCCCAGAAGTGAGGCGGATGCCGGCATGACCGGCGCCGCCCTCGATCCGGCCGCTTTTTTTATTGCTCAGTTCCGTGCCGATAGAACCCGCCCTGATGCCGTCACGCGGGCCCTGAATGAGGCCAGTTGCCTCATTGGTCAATGTGTCGATGGCGCCGCTGCCTATCAGGCCGAAGCCCTTCCCTGCCTCAGGGTCGCCGGTATTGGTTCGGCCGAGTATTTTACCGGCGTTGCTAAGCGTGCCGATGCTGCCGAAAACGATGCCGTTTCCGGATGTCGATGTAATTTCGGCGTCCTTTTCGTTGCTCAGCTTGTCGATTTTGCCACCCGTGGAGATGGCCGCCTCAATATTGCCGATTAGCTCGCCCTGGTTGGTCAATGTGCCGATGGAGGCGGCTTTAACGCCGAAAGTAATTCCCGTGATGGTCGCAGTCGCTGTCCCGGTCGCTTCGTTGCTCAGGTTTTCAATACGGCCGCGGGCCAGAATAGCGCGTTCGGATTCAATCTTGCCGCTGTTGGTCAGCGTGGTTATACTGCCTGTAGTGTTAATACCGAAATCAGTAGCGTCAATCGTGCCGCTGTTTTTCACCTCGCTAGATGGAATTGGCGAAAAAACCGACAGTCCCTTTCAAAGTGCCCCTGTTGTCCAGTCCAGATATTGCTGGCGTTCCCAGAGACAGCAATTATTTTCTCTCACGCCAAAGACGGGGCCTCCAACTGCAGTAATTGTAACGCCGGGCAACACGATCAGGGTTTCGTTATCTTTGAGAGTATTTATTTGCCTTCCGTCTTTATCTATCGTGATATTTTTACGCTCCACCGCTAACGGGGACAGAGGCAGCGCCAGCAGCAGCGCCAGAGACAGCGGGCAGAGACAGCGCCCGGCGGCGCGCCCGGGCCGGCCATGCCCCGGCCTCTGTCCCCCTGCCTGTCGTCGGATTTGAATCAATAGGGCCTGCAACATCATCTCTCTCGCATATGGCCGGAAGGCGTTATGTGGATAGTTTGTATCGGTCAAGCGCCACGGTCCGCGCTTCATTTCCGGGCGCAAGCATAAACATTCCGCGCTTGCCGGGCAAGCATTCTTTTGACCCCCGCCGCCCGTTGCTACGCCACCCCCACCGTTACGTTGCCTGGTTTGGTGTTGGCGGGTAAAAAGAACGTCATTCTAACTGGCACGGTGAGGCAGAAAGCGCCGGGTTCCGTTTCACACCCCGGCGCCGCCCTCCTGGATTCCAGCTTTCGCTGGAATGACGACGGGGCGGAAATGAAAAAACGGAAGAGTATCTAAAAGGGGTGGCATTGAACAAAAAGCCCCGTCATTCCAGCGAAAGATGGAATCCAGTGGTTTATACAATCCATTCCCGCAAAGCGGGAATGCCATTTTTCCCATGAGTCCCTCCGTCCTGTCATACCTGCCTGCTTACAACAGGCAGGCGCAAGCGGGCATAACAATTCAGGCTTGCTTCATTTCCCAACATACAAAAGAATTTCGCCCCGGTTTAATTCAACGGCGTCGCCGCACCAGCGTTCGAAGCGGCCATCAAGCAGGCGTTCGCCGGTATGGATGCCAAGCGCGTTCAGGTAATGGCAGAAATGCCTTAGAAAGGTGGGCCGGTATTGGCAACTGAGGCCGAAACTGGGCAGCATTTCGGCCTTGTTCAGGCAGATAATGGAGCCGCGCTTCATCCCGGCGCCGGCGCGAATGCCCATTTCACCCAGGACAATAATGGTGCCGGCCAGCATATTGACCCCGGTAAAATCGCCGCTGTTGCCGCCCACCACGATCAGGCCGCGGCGCATGACATGGCCGGTCTCGTTTTTGACATTGCCATGCACGATGATCTCGCCGCCCTGCATGCCCGCCGCGCTGCCGCGGTAGCCGCTGCCGGTCATGTGCCCGGCATTGCCCCGGACGGTGATCCGGCCGCCCTGCATCTCCGCCCCGAGCCAGTCTCCGGCGTTGCCCTCGACCACGATCTCGCCGCCGCGCATGACCGCCCCGGTATGCAGCCCGACATCCCCCGCGATGGTTATTTGGCCGCAGGACATGGTTGCGCCGATATGCTTGACCGCGGACAGATCGCCGTCAATCTCGATATGGCCGTCAAAATGGCCCCGGCAATCGAAAAAATCGCCCAATTCAGCCTGACGGTTGCCATGCAGGACGGCGAGCCTGGCAATGGCCGGGTTATCCAGCGGCTTGAACCGGTCCGGGCAGATACAATCCGCTTCCAGCGGCGCCTCCGGCCTGGTATGCAGTTTGAGTTTCAGGGTCATGTCGTGGGTTTCAGGATTTGGTTGATGACGGGTATTTTATTCTGTCTGGCACAGTACAGACAGACAGAACCGGGTTTCATTCCAATCCCCGGCATAGCCTTCCTGGATTCCAGCTTTCGCTGGACGGCTACGGGCATCCTGCCCTCTCGCCGCATACAGGACATCCTGTCCATAAATGACGACGGGGGTAGCAGGTGTATTCCGGCAATCTTCAATGTTATTGTCAACCGACCCGTTGTTCCAGCCCGCCGATGTTCTCACCAACCCGTCATTCCGGCGAAGGCCGGAATCCAGTGGTTTTTTTCAATACATTCCCGCGTAAGCCCTGCCTGCAGCAGGCAGGGGGAATGACAATTAAGCAGACATCTTAAGCCAGCAGTTTTTGCAAGTGAATCTGATACTGCCCCAAACCGCCACCGTAGTTGCCGGCCGCGATCTTTTTCAGGCCGGGGCGGGCCGCGGCCCGCATGCCGGCGCGCATGGCCTTTTGCACGGCTTCCAGTGTGAGACCGTCAATGACGATTTCCAGCACGCTGTTAATGCCCGCTTCCAGCCGGCTGTCCGCGGTCACGCCGCGCAGGGTCGGGCACCAGGCCTCGTTGGTTGAGGCAATGAGCGCCTTGTAGCGCGAACCCACCTTGCTGCCGCTGCGCACCACGCCATTCGGAAAGGGCAGGATAATATCCCGGATCGACCGCATTGCTTTAACGGCGGCCGCGGCCGCGCGCAGGGCGGTGGTTTGATCTTTGGCCAGGAGCAGCAGGTTGCCGCCGCCCACGGCGTCTTGCAACTTGAATTCATCATCGACCAGAAATTCGCCGTCCATAACCGGGATCCGCCAGAGCCGCCGGCCGGCGATGACCTTGCTCTGTTGCCAGCCATCGCCAAAGTAGCGCAGTTGGCCGCCGACCGTGACGGCCGCGCCCTCGGTCAGCCCGTTGTAGCAGGCCGTAGAGGGACAGGTCATCACGCATTGACCGACGCGCTCGACCAGGCGTTTGCCGAGGCTTGCGGGATCCATCGCAAACAACAACACGGAAACGGCCGGCCTGAGATCCGGCGAGGCGTCTGCCGGCAGTTCGCATTCTATGCCGGCCTCGCATTTACAGCCGATCACCGAGGTGGCAAAGCCGGTCATGGAGCGGCCCGCGGCCCGGGCCCATTCCCTGGTCGCGGCCGTGATGATGACGCGCGCGGCGACCATCTTGAAGGCTTCGGCGTAGGTATCGACGATGTCGGTTGACTTGATTTTCATGCCGTGGCCGGTTTGGTTGGCATGATCTGATGCGCATGCAGGTAGTGATCGGGCACGGCGTAGTTTTCAAATTCGATGGAGTAGTAGCTTTCAAAGAAAGGCTGCACCACTTCTTCAATTTTTTTATCGTATTCCGGCGCGATATGAAACAGCTTGCCGGCCGTGTCATTGCGAAATTCATGATTCTCTATGATCGGGACGCCCGCCTTGATCACATAGCGCGGCGCGTTGAACATCATTTCCTTGTCGTCCTGTTCGTCATAGATCGTAATATCCGCGTCTGCCCCGGCGCCAAGCTGGCCCTTGCAGTTGAGCCCGAGCGCGCGCGCCGGCCCGGCCCGGGTGATAATGGCGATCTCATTGAGCGTATATTCGCGCTCCAGATCACGCAGGCCACACTTGTTCAGGGCCTTCTGGTTGACCCGTTTCATTTCTTCCCGCCGGAATGATTTGTCCATCAATAGTTTGATCAGCCGTGGATAACTCATAAACGACCCGCCATTCGGGTGGTCGGTCGATAACACCACGCGCCAGGGATCGGCGGATAATAAAAACAGTTCCAGGCCGATGGCCCATTGCAGGGTGTGCATGTAGCTGTGTTCCTGATAGGTGAACGGCACGATGCCGCAACCGCTCTCGCATTCGGTGTCGGCATTGACCCATTTCTGCCTGCTGTGGCCTTTCAGGACATAGGCCAGCGGCGCATCGGCCGTCATAATGGTCGATTTGCCAAACATGACCTGGCCCACGTCACAGGTGATGTTGGGATGCGCGTTAATGTAGTCGATGATCTCGCGGGCCTTTGAGATCGGGTTTTTGCCCGGTTCGCCGCCGTAACTGTGAAACTGGATATGGGCCAGATGCGCCCTCATGTCCGCGGCCGTTTTCATGGTTTCGAGCGTGGTGCGGTAATTGCCGCTATGGCCGAGATTATTACAATGAATATGAACCGGGTGGGGAAAGTCGCGTTTATTCACGGCCTTGATAAATTCCCGGATGATTTGGCGTGGCGTCAGATCGGCCTCGGTTTTTTCATCAATATCGGACACATTGGAATTCCTTTTGCCTTTCCAGGGTTCATCGCCGCCGGGGTTGACCAGTTTTACCGTGTAGGCTTTAGTTGCGTTGATCCACCAGGCCAGCGCCTGTTCAAATTCCGCCGTGCGTTGCTCGCGCAATAGTTGTTGCAAAAAGATATTATTGCCGAGCAGCACATAAAAGCCCTTGTCGATGACCGGCGTGTCATGGAATTCTTCCAGCGTGTGGCGGGCGCCGATGGGCGTGACGGCCGCCTCCATGGCCGTGGTGTAACCCAGGGTGGCGTAGCGGTAGCCGGTCGCAAACGTGGAGGGCACCGTCCCGCCCGAACCGGAACGGGTAAAGGGCGTTGAGGGATGGACATCATGGCGGTGATCTTCCGGTTGCAGCTTTCTGGCCGCATTGACCTTGGGCCCGGCGATATGGCAATGAATATCAATCCCGCCGGGCATGATCACCATGCCCCGGGCGTCAATGGTCGTCGCGTCTTCGGCAACGGCGTCAACGATGCGCCCATTTTCGACACAAAGCGTTTTTACCGCGCCATCAATGCCATTGGCCGGGTCATAAACCCGGCCATTGATGATGCGCATTGCGGTGTTCACTGTATATGCCTCATGCCTGCTTGTTTGGTTGTGCTTTGTTGGGATGTTAAGAAATCTACAGGGCGTTCGTACTCAGGCCGGGCGGCTAGGCGTGCCCTCTCGCCGCATACAGGCTGTCCATAAATGACGACGGGGTGTTGTTGCTGCTTTCCGTCACTTCACTCAGACAGGCCACTGGCCGCTGTAGCGAAACTTCACTCATGCGCCTATCTCTATTGAACTTAATAAATCTTTAGAAATAGAGCGGATAGCCCACTCTGGCATATTCTTACTTTGAAATTTAGTCACGCGGCGCTCTAAAGAGAGCAACAAGCGGCTTCGAGAACAGGAGTTATCAAGCACAAAGCCTCTGTCAGCCAGCTTTAAGGCGGTATCAAGGTTCGCCATACTGCGAGTGTAACGCCTGTTCACATCCTCTGTTTGCACATTATGGCCGCCACATTTAACGCGGGTGGCGATGCGAAAGGCGCTTATATCGGGGCCATCTACCCCCACGAACACCAGGTTGATTTTATAACCTTGCGCCCTGGCTGCTTGCATTAATCGCAACCCCCGTTTGCCAGTCAAGGTGGTCTCAATGGCAAAGCTGGTTTTCTGTTTTAAGTATTCTTGCTGCTGCTGTAGAGCCACACGCCCCGCTTGTACCGCCACGGAACTCATATCACTGCCAATGGCAGGGTTGATCTGTCGCGCGATATTATCAGGGTTTATTATCAGTAATTTATCTTTCAGGTAGCGATCAACCAAAGTGCTCTTGCCTGCCCCGTTAGGGCCGGCAACAAGCCATAGTTGTGGCAGGCTCATTCAGAAATAATCTTGATTAGCCGTTCATCGCCGTGCTCATCCATTCGGACCAACTCCATGCGACCGCCGGGGTACTCCTTGACAATCTGCCCCGGCGCTCTAAACGCCTCGTGCCGATAGTAAATAGGGACACCGGCTGCCAGATTGGCGCGGGCCGCGCTGTCATCCTCCTTTTGCAACTCTGCAAGCAAGCGATGAAAAAAAGCGGTTTCTTCACTTGGATTCATTTTATCCAGGTCCTGAAAATTCAGTTCACTCATTAACTAAAGCTCCGACTGTCTTATTTCGGCTGTCTTGATGGAGGCAGGCGGGAATGACATCCTTATGCCTCATCCCAACGCGGCCCGCGATCCATTGTTTGCCCCGGCCCGGCCGGCGGCGAGCATGAGTTTGTGCGCGTGTTTTTTTATGCCGGTCAGGATGGTCTCATCATCGGGGAAGGGCGAGGCGAACGCCTGGCGCAGGGTGATGGGCACGTCGTCCATGCGATAGACCGTGCCGCCGGTGTTGATGCCATAGGTCGAGGTCCTGAAGGCGACATGCGCGTCCTTGCCGGTCTCGGTCTCTTTGGGATCCAGCACGATGATCGGAATGTCTTTTAAGCGCTGAATGGCCTTTTTGGGAAAATTGGAGGCCGGGTCGCTGGCGATGATCAGGGCGGCATCGGCCTCGCCGTTGGCCAGGGTGTCCACGGTGGTAAATTCACCCGGATTAAAACGCGGATAACCACGGCTGAAATTCACCCCGAACGGGTAGCCGGTCTGCCAGGAGACGACATTATCCGCCCCGGTCACATTGCCATGCCCGCGCACGGGCTTTGCGACAAAATGGGTAAATTCGTTGAGATCGGTCGCCAGCGCCAGCAGGGCGCCCGAGTTGAAATGGCGGCCGCGGGTCATGGTCAGGCCCATGCCGAAGAACAGCACGCCGAAGCGGCAGTTTTTCATTCTTTCGGTCAGGTCTTGCAGGGCCTCAAGCGATACCCCGGTGGTCTCTTCAATCCGGGCCGAGATCGGCTTGCCCTTCACCAGCGCGCGCAATGCCCAGAGCACTTCAAAATCCTTGCCGGGTTTGGGCTTGATCAGGATATCGGCGACCGGCGTGCTCTTGGTCTTGCGCACATCGACCAGCACCACGGTGCGATCCTTCTTGCCGCGCGGGGTAAACATGCCCTTGGGGGTGACGGCATAACGGCCAAAGTGGCGCGGGTGCGATTCGGCCGGATTGCCGCCCCAGTAGATGACCAGGTCGGCCCGGTTTTTGACCTCGCCGAGCGTGCTCGTGCTCTCGCCCACGCCCTGAAAGGCAAGCCCCGACGGGCCATGACAGACCGAGGTCGTGGTGTCCAGGTTGCCCTTGATAATATCACTGATCGCCACCGCCTGCCGTTGCGCCTCGCAGGTGGTGTCGCTCAAGCCATAGACGATCGGGAATCTGGCCTCGACCAGCGTCCTGGCCGCTTCCGCAATGGCCTCATCAAGGCCGGCCTCCCGGCCATCGATCAGGGCGGCCGGGCCTGCCTCTATGGTGTGTTCGGCAAACCAGGCGCGGCCCAGCAGGCAGGCGTTTCTGGATTTGACGATACGCTTTTGATCAAGGTCAACATGCAGTTCCATATCATCGCAGACACAACCGCAAAAGGTGCAGGTCGCGTTTTTGACGATGCGGATATTTTCAGCCCTTTCAGCCATGAGAGACTCCGTGCTTGAGTGGTATAACAGCTTGCCTATTGGACGCTCTGAATAAATCCATCCTGGACTTATCAGAGCACGCAAGGTGAAAATGTGATTTTCACCTTGCTTCAAAATCAATGATTTGCATCATTGATTTTGGCGGTACGCCTGCCTGCAGCAGGCAGGTCCCTGTACCGCAGGAAACTCTGATTCAATCAGAGTTTCCCTATGCAGTATGCAGTTTTCTTCAGACTTTCTCAATTTCAACTTCCATGTGCTTGGAGAGCGGCATCCCGCTGCCGGCGGTTTCGCTGGCCATGAGCGCGCTGGAAGGCGGGCCGTAGGCAATGAACAGGGTCCCCGCCGGCAGGTCTTCCGGTTTTTTGCCGAGACAGCGCACCACGGTCTCTCCCGTCTCATTGCTGAGCCGCACCGCATCGCCGTCCTCAAGCCCCAGCCTGTGCATGTCGTCCCGGTTCATCTCCAGGGTTGAAGTGACCGCGATATAGTCGGGCTTGAGCTTGCCCTGGTTTAATGTCGTGCCCTGTTTGCTTGTGCGCCCCGGAATGAGTATCATCTTTTCCGCCACCTGCTGACTCCGTCTGTAGATATTGCAAATTTCAATTATAGCCCCGACCGGCAAGTCGGGACAAATTCGACCAAAACCCCGCGACAATTCATTCAAAAAAAATGGAAAATAATCAACCTATCCGGCCGCCGGGCTGCGTGAGTGTCCGCGCCGCGGCCAGATTGCATCTGGGTTTTCTGGACCTGAACGGAGGGCTGGGGCGGAAGTTCGGCAGCCTGGGGCTGGCCATCAGCGGCATTGAGACGGCGCTCACGGCTGAGTATGCCGCCGCTATGGATATCAGCGGCCCGGCGGCGGGCCGCGCCAGGCAATATGCCGAGCGGCTCCTGGCGCGCTTCGGCGTCAGGGATGGGGTGAAGCTCAGGATTCATTCGGCCATACCGGAACACGCCGGGCTCGGTTCCGGCACGCAGTTATCGCTGGCCGTCGCCTCTGCCATTGTCAGACTCTACAACTTGCGCGAACAGGATCCGGCCCGCCTAGGCGCCCTGTTGCAGCGCGGGGCGCGTTCCGGTATCGGCATCGGCGCCTTTATGAAAGGCGGCTTTGTGGTCGATGGCGGCCGCGGCGCGCGCAGCCGCGTGCCGCCGCTCATAAGTCACCTGCCTTTTCCCGGGCACTGGCGCATCATGCTGATCTTTGACGATGAGGCAGAGGGGATCAATGGCCCGCCGGAACGCTGGGCCTTCGAGACCCTGCCGCCCATGTCCGAATCCCTGTGCGGCCTCTTGAGCCGTCTGACCCTGATGCAGGTTTTACCGGCGATCTGCGAACAGGACTGCGCGCGCTTCGGCGCGGCGATCACCCGCATTCAAAACATCACGGGCGACTACTTTTCACAGGTGCAAAGCGGGCGCTATGCCTCGCGGCATCTGCAAGCCATACTTGAGACCCTCGGCAATACCGGGGCAACGGGTCTGGGTCAGAGTTCCTGGGGGCCGACCGGTTTCGCTGTCTTCCCGAATGAAACCCTGGCCTTGCAGGCCCTGAAAAAAATCAAGCAGGAATGGCAAGACCAGCCGGCCCTGCGCTTCATGCTCAGCCGCGCCTGCAACAACCCCGCCCGCCTCAGGGTTGACCCGGCCGGACCCGTGGCAAGCCCGGTTGTCATGCCGGCCGGAGTAATGCGGTGATGGGGGTGATTTTAGCGGAAGGGGCAATAATAATGACAAAGTTTGCCGGGATGTGTTTATCTCTTCGTTGTCATTCCAGCGAAAGCTTGCCTGCATGGATGCAGGTGGTAGAGCCGCGTCTGGAACAAGCGGCCGAGGAATCCAGGAAGGCGTTGCCGGGATATTATTAACATGGCAATTAAACAGGCATCCTTGCCTATTTAATTGCCGCCCAATAAAATTCGGCGCAATTCGCGGAATTGCTTGATTTTATTGGGCTCCGCGGGCTACGCCCGCGCCAGCACATCCCTGTGCTGGATTATTAACCCGCTATATTATTAATTGCCGGGATATTAAATTAATTTCGGCTTTTTCGTTGGGATAAGGAGCACAGAAATAGCGCATGAGCTTGTCATTCCCGTATAAACAGGAATGGATTATATAAACCACTGGATTCCGGCTTTCGCCTGCCTGTTGCAGGCAGGTCGGAACAGGCCGCCGAGGAATCCAGGAAGACGTCACTGGAATGTGAAGTGAATTGCGATTTCTACCGGCTGGATTAGCGGGAGTCTGGCAATGAGGCATTATGGCATTATCTCCTTATCTTCCCGCGCGCTGGTGGCCTCGGCGAAACGGGCCGGTTATGCGGCGCATAGCCTGGATTGTTATGCCGATAGCGATACCCAAGGAGACGCGGTGTCTGTTTATCGGCTGGCATATCACGCCAACGGCTTCGATCCGCGGGCGCTGACGGCCGCCGTTGACCGGCTGTTAGCCGAATATCCGGCCCTGTGTTTCGTTGCGGGTTCAGGTTTTGAGAGGAATCCGGCCCAACTGGATTTGATAAGGCAACGGGGCAGGCTGTTGGCCAATGCAAGCCACAGCCTGCGCCGGCTCAATGACCCGATGGGCTTTAAGCGCTTATTATCCAGACACGGTATCCGGCATCCGGCCACCTGGTCTTGCTTGGGCCGGGGCGGACAAAATATCCTGGTGAAGCGCGGCGGCGCCGAGGGCGGGGCGCATGTGCGGCGAACCGGGGCGGCCGCCTTGCCCGCGAGGCCGGGGTATTATTACCAGGAATTTATCAAAGGCGAGGTGATGAGCGCCGTTATTTTGGCCTCCGGGTCAGGCGTTGCCGTGCTCGGCTTTAACTGTCAATGGCAAACTGGATGGTTCCCGGAACGGCCCTTTATGTACGCGGGGGCCATCGCGCTGGCTGAGGTTGATATTGAGATCAGGCGGGCGGTCACGCGAATCGCGGCCGTGCTCGCCGGGGAACTGGAACTCAGGGGCCTGCTTGGCCTGGATTTTATCTGCCGGGGATCCGGCGAGATCATCGTGCTGGAATTAAACCCCAGGCCGCCCGCCACCTTTGAACTGCATGAAGGCGGGGGTTCCCTGTTCCGGCGGCACATTGCCTGTTTTGAGCAGGCGTCCGCGCGTCTTGCGCCGGCCTGTTTGCGGGGCGCCAAGCCGACGCCCGGCGTCCGGCCGAGGGGGCATGCGCTGCTTTATCTGGAGCAGGATATTGACCGCTTCCCCGAGTTGACCTGGCCCGGCTGGGCCAGGGACAGACCGGTCACGGGCGCGGCCATTCCGGCGCGGACGCCGGTCTGCTCGGTAGAGGCCGCGGCGCCGACCAAAGAGACCGTCCGGCGCTTGCTGGAAGCGCGCTTGCGCCGGATAAAGGCGGAAATATTGACGCGGCATGGATAATCACGAAGATGAGTTTTTTGGCCTCTTTTAAAATCCGAGTGGGTAATGCAATAATTCTGGCGTAATTGATGACCAGGACAGAACGGAGACGGCCTGCGGGCAGCAGGTAGGCCAAAATGACAACAGTTTCGTCATTCCAGCGAAAGCTGGAATCCACGCCTGCCGCAGGCAGGCAGGTAGCGGGGTGGCAGGTAACTCAGCGGGGTCGGTTGGAATGAGGTATTCAGATGGTCATTCCCGCTTATGCGGGAATGTATTGTATCAACCACTGGATTCCAGCTTTCGCTGGAATGACGATGAGGTGTCGTTCCGGCTTTACATCATTCCGGCCTGCCTGCCGCAGACAGGCTCATGCCATTTTCTGCACACTCAATCCACATGCGGCTTAACCCACTCGGAACTCAAAAGAGCCAATAAAATAAAGGGGTAAACAACAAATGGAACAGAAAATCACGTCACCGGGTATCAATCAACTCACGCAACCCCTGGTGCGGAAACTGGTTGAACGGGCGGATTTATTGAGAGTGGGCGTGTCTCGTCTTGACAACGGTTGCCGGATTATTGACGCTGGTATCAACGCGGCGGGCGGGCTGGAAGCCGGGCGTTTGATCGCCGGGATTTGCATGGGGGGGCTGGGCAAGATCGGATTGCGCGCCTCGGCCGCGCCCGGCAACTGGCCCTGGCGGCTTGATGTGCATAGCGCGAATCCGGTCATTGCCTGCCTGGCCAGCCAGTATGCCGGCTGGCGGCTGAGTCATGGCGCGGGCAAGGCCGCCTTCAATGCGCTGGGTTCCGGGCCGGCGCGCGCGCTGGGCAGCACGGAGGCCCTGTATGAGGAATTGAATTACCGGGATAAATCCGAGGCGGCCACGCTGGTTGTCGAAGCGGACCAATTCCCACCGGTTGAGATTGCCGAGATGATCGCAAAAAAATGCGGCCTCGGGGCCTCGGCGCTGACGATCATCCTGACCCCGACCACTAGCCTGGCCGGCGCGGTTCAGGTGGTCGCGCGCGTGCTTGAAACGGCCCTGCACAAGGCCCATGCCCTGAATTTTCCGCTGGATAAAATTATTGACGGCGCGGGTTCGGCGCCGCTGTGTCCGCCGTCAAGGGATTTCCTGACGGCGCTCGGGCGCAGCAATGACGCGATACTGTTTGGCGGGAAAATACAACTGTTTGTCGAAGCCGACGACACCGAGGCCGAGCAACTGGCCCATAAGCTGCCGAGCAGCGCCTCCGCTGATTATGGCAAACCGTTTGCGGAAACCTTCAAGGACGCCGGTTATGATTTCTATAAAATTGACCCCATGCTGTTCAGCCCGGCCAGGGTGGTGGTCAGTTCTTTGACCAGTGGGCGCAGCTTCCACGCCGGCCGGATTGACCTTGATCTGCTGGACAAGTCGTTTAGTAACTGAGGGGGTATTGTCATTCCCGCATACGCGGGAATGTATGATATAAACCACTGGATTCCGGCCTTCGCCGGAATGACGAGGTGCTGGACTCCGACCTGCCTGCTACAGGCATACTAAACAGGCAGGAATAACACCCTCTTGCAACAACCACTCAATAACCCCGGGTTAAAATCATAAAACAGGCCGCCATTATTACCGATGATCCCGGCTGGCATGGGCGGGAGCTGCAACGGGCCTTGTCCGGGCAGGGCATTGAGGGCCGTTTTCTGTCGCTCACGGATTGCGCCCTGACCATCAACAGCGGCACGGATGATGTAATATTGCCGGGTTTTGGGCAACTGCCCTCTGGGGTCTTTGTCAGAGGCGTGCCGGGTGGCACGTTGGAGCAGCTTATCTTCAGGCTGAATATACTGCATGCCCTGCATGACCTGGGTGTGACCGTTTATAACGCGCCGCGCGCGATCGAGAAAACGGTCGATAAACCGCTGACAAGCCTGCTCCTGAGCCGGGCCGGTTTGCCCACGCCGCCGACCTGGATCTGTGAATCGTTGAACCGGGCCGCGAGGCGCCTGCAATCAGAGTCGGCCGGCGGCCATCAAACCCTGCAAAAACCGTTGTTCGGTTCACAAGGCGCGGGGCTGCACCGGGTCGGGCCGGCGACCGGCTTGATCCATGATGAAAAATTTGCCGGCGTGTATTATTTACAGCGCTTCATCGAACGGCCGGGCCGGCCTTATTCCGATTTTCGCGTGTTTGTGATAGACGGGCAGGCGATTGCGGCCATGCGGAGGAACAGCGATAGCTGGCTAACCAATCGCGCCCGTGGCGCCGTCTGCGAACCGACGCCGTTGATACCCGAATTGACCGCGCCGGCGGAGGCGGCCTGCCGGGTATTGCAGATTGATTATGCCGGCGTGGACCTGATCCTGGATCAGGATGGAAATTATTTTATTATCGAGGTCAACAGCATCCCGGCCTGGTATGGTCTGCAACAGGTCGTGGACTTTAATATTGCCGCTCGCCTGATTGATTCTTTTGTGCGGCATATTGAGGATAGAAACCCGGCAAAAGAATGAATAAAAACATTCTAAAACAAGCTGTTATAGCCACCTTTGAAGGTGAAATCGAGGCGCTGAAACCGGGTAATGTCAGTGTTCATGCCGATGGGCATGGCATGAGCGTCAATGATTTTTTGCTAAGCGCCAGGGTAGCGACGCCCGCCCTGTGCGCGGCCGGCGTTGGCGTGGGTAGGCGTATTTTAGAGGGCGTTACGGCCACCCGGGCCGCGGTGGCCTGTAATACCAATTTAGGCATGTTGTTGCTGTTTGCGCCCATTATCAAGGCCGCCGAGCAGGGTTTTACCGATGAATATCAACTGCGGGATCAACTTGAAACCACACTGACCGGCCTGACCGCGCAGGACGCCGTTGATGTGTTTGCGGCGATACGGCTGGCCGACCCGGGCGGGCTGGGGGAGGTGGAGGCGCATGATGTCCGGGAAGCGCCCGGCTGCTCGCTGTTGCAGGCGATGGCAAGCGCGGCCGACAGAGACTCGGTTGCGCTGCAATATGGCAATAATTTTGCGCAGGTATTTGAGATGGGCCTCGGCGGCATTAAATATTTTGTCAAACGCTGGAATCATGTAGAATGGGCTACGGTCGCGTGTTATTTGACGTTCCTGTCATCGTTGCCCGACTCGCACATACAGCGTAAATATGGCCGCCGGGCCGCCGAAAATCTGGCGGCAAGGGCCAAAGATCTGACCGCGGAGTACCGGGAGGCGACCGATCCCGCGGCCTGCATCGGGTTACTGCAAAATTTTGACCGGGAGCTTAAAATAAAAAAATATAATCCGGGGACGACGGCCGATTTAACCGCGGCCAGTCTTTTGGTTTATAATCTGCTGGCCGGGCGGGCAAGCGCGGCAGATCGAACCGGCGGCCCCGGGATTATGGCCGGGCCGGCGCCGGCAAGACAATCAGAATGATCAGTAGTGAATAAAAAATGCGGATGATGAGATTTTTCTTGTCATCGCAGACGACAGGCGGGGGTAAATCCCTTTTCATTTAACCTAAACAGCGGAAGGCCGGGAATGGCGGTAAAGTCTTTTGGCTTTCTGTGTTGAAGGAGACGAGAAAATGGCGGTTATTGACAGAGTATTAATTGGTGAAGCACTGGTGGGTGACGGTAATGAGGTCGCTCACATAGATTTGCTTATGGGGCCGCGCGGCAGCGCGGCGGAAACAGCCTTTTGCAACGCGCTGACCAACAACAAGGATGGCTTCAGCACCTTGCTGGCGGTGGTTGCGCCGAATCTGGCCTGCAAGCCCAACACTATCCTGTTTAATAAAGTGACCATCAAGGGCGCAAAACAGGCTGTGCAGATGTTTGGCCCGGCGCAGCGCGGCGTGGCGATGGCGGTGACGGATTGTGTTGAAGACGGGACGATTCCGGCGGATGAGGCCGATGACATCTTCGTCTCGGTGGGCGTCTTTATCCACTGGCTGGCAGAGGATGACGCCAAGATCCAGGATTACAACTACGAAGCGACCAAGCTCTCTATCAAGCGCGCCGTGGCGCGCGAGCCCAAGGCTTTGGAAGTCGTAAGCAAGAAAAGTTCGGCCGAACATCCATTTGCGGCGCATTCCTGATGTTAAAACTGATGCGTTTTATGGGTTAAGGCTTAACGCAAACCGGATAATGCCCCGCGAGTCGGGGCATTTTTTTTATTGTTATTTTGGTCTGTCTGTTGCGGGTAAACCGGCAACAGGGCGGCCAGATTTTACCCGGCAGGCTGAACGGTCAATTTGAACCCCAACGCCTTCGCTACTTTCACCACTGTGGAAAAAGCGGGATTACCTTCTCCAGACAACGCCTTGTATAGCCCTTCACGGCTCAGGCCCGTGTCTCTGGCAAGTTGGCTCATGTTTCTGGCGCGGGCAACGACACCCAGGGCATGCAGGATAAAAGCGGGATCATCGCCCGCTTCTTCCAGGCAGGCTTCAATGATGGAGTGACTGGAATGAAGGGTTAAAAAGAAGGCTCTTTTGAGTTCCGAGTGGGTTAAGCCGCATGTGGATTGAGTGTGCAGAAAATGGCATTAGCCTGTCTGCGGCAGGCAGGTCGGAATGACGTAAAGCTGGAACAACATCCCGTCGTCATTCCAGCGAAAGCTGGAATCCAGTGGTTGATACAATACATTCCCGCATAAGCGGGAATGACCATCTGAATACATCATTCCAACCGACCCCGCTGAGTTACCTGCCACCCCGCTACCTGCCTGCAGCAGGCAGGCCTGCCTCCGGCAGGCGTGGATTCCTCGGCGGCTTGTTCCAGACGCCGCTCTACCACCTACGTCCTGTAGGCGAGCTTTCGCTGGAATGACGAAACTGTTGTCATTTTGGCCTACCTGCTGCCCGCAGGCCGTCTCCGTTCTGTCCTGGTCATCAATTAAGCCAGAATTATTGCATTACCCACTCAGATTTTAAAAGAGGCAAAAAGAATGACAGAAAGCTGAAACAAGGCTCTGTTGTCATTCCGGTGAAAGCCGGAATCCAGGAAGGCGGTGCCGGGATGCTAAGTTGATTGTAGCTCTCTGCCCGAATGGAAAGCGCAAAATTGCCCATTTGGTTGTTATTCCCGCTCGTGCGGGAATGGATTGTATAAATCACTGGATTCCTCGGCGGCCTGTTCCTGACGCCGCTCTACCACCTGCATCCATGCAGGCGAGCTTTCGCTGGAATGACAACGAGGAGGTGGATACATCCCGGCAAACATAGCGTTTCAAAGCTCTCCGTAATCCCGCTCCCTGCATGACGGCTGTCCGCTTATGTCCAACAATGCCCGCCCTGTAATGGCCCCATTATGCAATGCCGATGCGAGCAGGACGCCATCGGCGCCGATCAAGTTCAGTTGTTTAACATCTTCAATATCACGAACGCCGCCGGCCGCATAGATGAGGCTGTGCCGGTTGCGTTTTAGAATCTGCCTGATCCCGGTTATGGCCACACCGGCGCCGGCGCCTACCCGGTTCAGCATCATCACGATAACCCGTTCAGGCCACAGGGAAGAACTGGTATAAAGTTCGCTGTCTTCCGGCTGTCCGGAACGGTTGAAATCAAGCGACAGGATCAGCGAAGGGTAATCATTGAGCAACTGTTTATATTCCCGCTCCGATACCTTGTTTTCAGTCCCCAGGATAAGGCGAATGTTTTTAACGCCATTGAAGCGGCCGGTTTTAATCGCATTGAGGCCGGCGTCGAGCCAGAATTCCCGTTCGGGATATCGGCCGGCCAGTGCAAGGATTTGTCGCGTGTTTTCGCCTTTATTCTGTATCGCATTCAGGTCGGCGATATAGATTGTCTTGAAGGAAAACAGGCGGCAATAGGCGCGCATGACGGCATGCAATGCGCTTTGTGCGGTCAGGACCGATCGCACGGGCCGGTAAGTTTGGCGCAGGCCGCCTTTTGCATGCACAACATGATCATCAAGCAGATCAATAACGGGGATAATCAACATATATGCGGCACTTTATTTTTGAGTTTATCACAGGCGGCGGCCTCTGCGGCCAATCTCTGCCGGCAAGCCTGCGGCAGGAAGGCGAACAGATGTTGCGCGGCCTTGTCGATGACCTGCTTGCCGCCGGGCACGAGGATATCACCATTGCCCGCGATAAAAGATGGCCCTGTCAATGGGCGAACATCCGTCAGCGCGCGTTGAGCGGCCTTGCCGATCCACAATTACAGGAATGCCTGACAGACTGCGATTGCGGTTGGCTGATTGCGCCGGAGACCGGCAATAAACTGGCTGCCCTGGCGCGGTTATTTCAGGATTCCGGCCGGCTCTATCCGGGCTGCACGGCGGACGCCGCGCGTCTGGCCGGCGGCAAGTCCAGCGCGCTGGCGGCCCTGGATAAGGCCGCTGTGCCCGTTATTCAATCCTGCCGGTTGATTGACGGCGATCTGCCGCAAAGCGACAGCGGCTGGGTCGCCAAGCCGGACGATGGCGCCGGCGGCGAAGGCTGCTGTTTTATAGAGGATCAAAACAGGCTGGCGGTCTTGAGGCAGGACCGGCGCTATCGTGATTTTATCATTCAGCCCTGGCTTGCGGGCGAACCGATCAGCCTGTCTTTACTGGTTTATGAATCTGACTTTCGGATACTCGGCTGTAACCGGCAATATACGCGGGACAGATTCAGGCTGAGGGCCATCGGTGTTAATGAATGTCTGGACATTTTGCCTGATTTGCGGCCTGTCACTGAAAAAATCGTTGCGGCGCTGCCCGGCCTGAATGGCTATATCGGCGTCGATCTGTTGAATACGGCCGAGGGTTTTATCGTATTGGAGGTCAATCCCCGTTTTACCACGGCCTATGCCGGCCTGTCCCGATCGCTGGGGATCAATATTGCCCAGGCAATACTGGCCACCTTGCGCGATAAAAAACTGCCGGATATCCCTGTGCATAAGGCAACGCCCGTTCGAATAACAGTATAATCCGCTGATGCCCTTTTCAGCTTATACAGGTTGGGATATCGGCGGCGCGCACCTCAAGGTCGCCTGTGTCGATGCGGGCGGCAGGCTGATATTTGCCGAACAATATGCCACGCCCCTGTGGCTGGGCATGGAACGGCTTGAAAGCGCCCTGCCGATCGCCTTAAAACAGTTGCCCGGCGGCAAACTGCGGCATGCCGTGACGATGACGGCCGAGTTGGTCGATATATTCAAAGACCGGCAAACGGGTCTGGTTACCTTGCTTGAATTGTGCGGCCAAAGCCTGGGGCCTGACGCGCAAATCTATAGCCTCGACAAGGGCCTCGCGCCGCTCGCTGCCGCGAAAAATAATCCCGCTGCCGTGGCCTCGGCCAACTGGCACGCCACGGCCGCCTATACGGCAAAGTGCCTTGCCTCCGGTCTCCTGGTTGACATCGGCAGCACCACTACGGACATTATCCCGATCAATAACGGACGGCTTGATCATCGCGGCGGCGATGATCAAAGCCGGCTGCGTTTTGATGAATTGCTGTACACCGGCGTTATCAGGACATCACTGATGGCATTGGCCCGGCGCGCGCCTTTTGCCGGCGAATGGCAATCTCTGGCCGCGGAACACTTTGCAACCACGGCCGATATCTATCGGATAAGCGGCGAGCTTGCCGGGCGGCATGATCTGATGGCGGCCGCCGATGCGGGCGCGAAAGACAGGGACGGCAGCATCCGGCGTCTGGCGCGGATGCTGGGCGCCGATGCCGGCCAGTACCCGGAACGCCATCATTGGGAACGGCTGGCCGCCTATTTTGCTGAAATGCAATTACGGTTGATTTATCAAGCCATTGCCCGGGCCTTGTCCAGAAGCGGGCAAGACACCATCATCGGCGCGGGTGTCGGCCGTTTCCTCGCGGCCAGGATTGCGGCCCGCATCGGGCTTGCCTATATCCCGTTCAGCGATTTGTGCGCTGCGGACACGGCATTAAGCGATATATGTAATATCTGCGCCCCGGCCGTGGCGCTGGCCGGGATCAACCGGCGTGACGGGCAACGATGAAACGATCCGAACTGGCCTATCAGCGCCATTCCGAGCGGCTGTTCGCGGCCGTTGTAAATGAACCCTGGAGCATGTTTCTGGACAGCGGCCACCCCCACACCGGCCAGGGCCGCTACGATATTATTGTCGCAAGACCCCATATCACGCTCGAAACCCGCGGCGCCCGCACCGTGATCAACCAGGGCGGGCAAACCACGGAATCCCGTGATGATCCGTTTTCACTGCTTAAAAAATATCTGGGCAAGGTTGAAAAAAACCTGAGCGGCCTGCCGTTCTGTGGCGGGGCGCTGGGCTGTTTTGCCTATGACCTGGGCCGGCGCCTGGAATCGTTGCCGGCAACAGCGGAACATGATCTGCAACTGCCGGATATGGCGGTCGGTATTTATGACTGGGCCGTGATCGTTGATCATCACTTGCGGCGTAGCTGGCTGGCCGGTTTTTGCCGTTTTGATAAAACGGAGTCAGACTGGCGGGCGCTACAGGCGCTCTTCAATGACCCGCCGGAATGCGGCAAAGCCGCGTTGACCATCCGCTCCGAGCCTAAAGCCAATATGTCAAAGGCCGGCTACACGCATGCCTTTAACAAGGTAAAAAACTATATCCTGGCCGGCGATTGCTATCAGGTGAACCTTGCGCAACGCTTCTCGATTGATTTCGAGGGGCCAAGCTGGGCGGCTTACCTGCGTTTGCGCGAGTTGAATCCCGCGCCGTTTGCGGCCTGCCTGAACCTGCCGCAAGGCGCCGTTTTGAGTTCCTCGCCGGAAAGGTTTTTGCGCGTGCGCGATGGCCAGGTTGAAACCAAACCCATCAAAGGCACCAAACGCCGCTCCGTCTTTGCCTATGAAGACCAGGCGCTGGCCGGCTGGCTGCTTGAGAGTGAAAAAGAGCGGGCCGAAAACCTGATGATCGTGGATCTGCTTAGAAACGACATCGGCAAGTCCTGTGAACCCGGCTCTATCGCCGTGCCCCGGCTGTTTGCCCTTGAGACCTACGCCACGGTGCACCATCTGGTCAGCACCGTCACCGGGCGTCTTGCAAAAGACCGGCATGCGCTGGATTTACTGCGCGGTTGTTTCCCGGGCGGGTCAATTACCGGCGCGCCCAAACTCAGGGCCATGCAGATTATTGAAGAACTCGAACCGCAGCGGCGCAATATCTATTGCGGCTCCATCGCCTATATCGGTTTTGACGGCAATATGGACAGCAATATCTGTATTCGAACCCTGATCCACCATCAGGGCAAGGTTTACTTCCATGCCGGCGGCGGCATAGTCTGGGATTCGGAAGTCGAGGCGGAATACGAGGAATGCTTCACCAAGGCGGCCGCCCTGTTAAAACTGTTTGCCGTCGACCGGCCATAAAGCGCCCTATGCCTTTGACGATCATCAAACTTGGCGGCAGCCTGGGGCCGAATCCCTGTTTACCGCGCTGGCTGGCCAACATTCAACGGCTTTCGCGGGAACGGCAGGCGCTTATCGTCCCCGGCGGCGGCAGATTTGCCGACAAGATCAGGCAATTACAGCAGGCGCATGGTTTTACCGATGCCACGGGGCATCGCCTGGCGCTCCTGGCCATGTGCCGATATGCCGCCTGTCTCAAGCGGCTCTGCCCGGCCGTTCACTACAGCCGGGCAATAGCGCCCGCAGAACTGCCGGCAGAACAGGCCGGCCCAGCGCCGCTGCTCTGGCGCCCGCTCGCCCTGTTGCGGCATTCGCCGCAAGGACTCATGCCAGACTGGGACCACACCTCGGACAGCATCGCCCTGTGGCTGGCCACCCGCCTGAATGCGGCCCGCTTGTACATTATCAAATCAATTATCCCCCCCGCCGATATAACAGATTATCGCGGTTTGGCCCAGGCGGACTACATCGACAAAGGCTTTCCGCGGCTGGTTCGCCAATACAAGGGAAGCGTGATCTTCCTTGAAAAAAGCCGGTATCGGTATTTATTAAGCAGCCAGGAATGACGACAAGGCAGTAATGAAAAAGGCGGAAGAGAGTCAAAAAAGGTGGCAGTGAATAAAAAGCCCCGTCATTCCAGCGAAAGCTGGAATCCAGTGATTTAGACTATCCATTCCCGCACAAGCGGGAATGACGACAAGGCAGTTGAAAAAGGCGGAAGAGAGTCAAAAAGGGTAGCAGTGAATAAAAAGCCCCGTCATTCCAGCGAAAGCCGGAATCCAGTGGTTTAGACTATCCATTCCCGCACAAGTGGGAATGACGAAATCACTCATTCGGATCAATTTCCCGGCTCGTTTCCCTTACAATCATTGCCCGCTTGCGGGTTGGTCCCCAGCGGTAATTGCCGATGACACCGGAAGCGTTTATGACCCGGTGGCAGGGGATGATGAAGGCGACGGGGTTGGCGCCGACCGCGTTGCCAACCGCGCGGGCCGCCGTGGGCCGGTTTATGAGTTGCGCCAGTTGTTGATAACTGAGCAGCCTGCCCGGTTCTATCCCGAGCAGCGCGCGCCAGACATTGACCTGAAAATTAGTGCCCTTGACAAACAAAGACAAAGGCTTGTCGGCGGGTTTCCCGGTCTTGAATAATTGATCGATCAGCGCGCGCGTTTTATTGTCTTCCCGTTTTATACCGGCCAGGGGCCAGTCCCTGCCGAGTTGTTTTATCAGTTTGTCCGGTTTATCGTCAAAAAAAGCCAGCCGGCATATTCCGCGCGGGGTAACGGCGATGAGCGCCCGGCCGAAGGGCGTGTCGTGCAGGCCGTAATGGATGTCGAGTCCATGACCTTTCAACCTGTATTCGCCGGGCGTGACGGCCTCAAGCGCAACAAAATGATCATACAGGCGTCCGCTGCCGCTCAAGCCGCATGCCTGACTGGCCTCTGCCAGCGAGGCGGAACGGTCGAGCAGACGCCTGGCGTGGCCGAGTGTCTGCGTTTGCAGGAAGCGTTTGGGAGAAATGCCCGCCCAACGGCTGAACAGGCGTTGAAAGTGATACGGGCTTAAATGGATTGCCGCCGCCATCTCGGCCAGCGAGGGCTGCCGGTCCGCATGTTCACAAATATATTCAATTGCCCGCGCAATACGGTCATAATCGTTCATGCCGTCGAACATACACAATATAAACCGGGATTTCGACCCGGATATTGCGCTATTCGCGCCGGGAACCAGGTACGGGTACGTTATCTCAATCGGCACGACAAAGCAGACAGAGCCGGAATTCATTTCACATCCAGGAAAGGCGGCCGGGATGTTGGATGGATTTGAATACTTGCTCTTGTAGGGATGGCTTATTTATTGTCATTCTCGCTTTGTGAGAATGTCTTGCATAAACCACTGGATTCCGGCTTTCGCCGGAATGACGACGGGGCCAAAAATGGCAAAAGAAGTTTACCGTGATGTATCTGTGTTCCTCTTTCGACTGCCTGCAACAGACAGGTCGGAACAATAACAAAGGCACAGAGACGGTAAGCGGCAATCCGCCCAATACCCGTCATTCCGGCGAAGGCCGGAATCCAGTGGTTTTAACTATACATTCCCGCGCCTGAGCGGGAATGACAACCAGCGAGCGCGCTTTGAACTGACCATGGAAAGCTACCGGGCCGGCGAATATGACGCCGCCTTTAAGGAATTTCTGGCGCTGGCCGGGGCCGATCATGCGGAGGCCCAGGCGATGGTGGGCTTGATGTATGAAAAGGGGCAGGGGGTAGAGCAGGATTTTGCAAAGGCCGCCGAGTGGCATCTGAAGGCGGCCGCCGAGGGCATTGCGGACGCGCAGATACGTATCGCCCAGCTTTATGTAAAGGGGCAGGGCGTCCGGCGTGATTATTGGGAAGCGATGAAATGGTCGCGCCGCTCGGCGGTACAGGGCAACGCCGAGGCCGAAACCAATCTGGGTTATATGTACCATGACGGGATCGGGGTCAGGCAGGATTATGCGGAAGCCGTGAAGTGGTATCAAAAAGCGGCCGCGCAGGGTTGGGTTCACGCCGAGCATAATCTGGGGGTCATGTACCAGAAGGGCCGGGGCGTGGATAAAGACTATCAGGCCGCGATGGGCTGGTACCGCAGGGCCGCCGACAAGGGTTTTATCCCCGCGCAGGATAATCTGAACAATATGTACAACAACGGCGAAGGGGCACCGGCCGGCGAGACGGAGGCGTTTGACTGGTTTCAAAGCCTGGCCCGAAACGGGTATGTGATTGCCCAGTTTCATCTGGGCCATAAATATTTGAGCGGCAGCGGGGCGGCCAAAGACCGGATAGCGGCCTATGCCTGGATAGGCGTTGCGGCGGCCGGCGGCTACAAACCGGCGCGAGAGGCAAGAGACAAAATCGGCGCCCGCCTTTATCCGGCACAACTAAAACAGGCGCGGGCGCTCGCCCGGCAGATCTGGCGGCAATACGGGCGTGACGGGGGCGGCGATGAGGGTTGACGGGCGAGCTTGTTTTGGCCCCGTCGTCATTCCGGCCCTGTCTGCTTTGTCGTGCTGGTTGGAATAACATACCTGGTTGTCATTCCCGCTCAGACGCGGGAATGTATTACATAAACCACTGGATTCCGGCCTTCGCCGGAATGACGACAGAGTAGCAGTGAAGATAAAGCCAGAAGGTTAAGAATCCGGCACTCCCTCTCTTTGTTACGGTGTCATTCCAACCTGCCTGCGACAGGCCGGTTAGCGCAGACTATGGATTATTGGGGCTGGTTTGGTAGCTAAGCCGCATAACGGAAAACCAGAACAACACCCCATCGTCATTCCGGCGAAGGCCGGAATCCAGTGGTTTTAACTATACATTCTCGCAAAGCGAGAATGACAATAAATAAGTTATCCCTATTTGTTATTTTCGACCCCGCCGTCATTCCAGCGAAAGCTCGCCTACAGGGATGTAAGTGGTAGAGCGGCGTCAGGAACAGGCCGCCGAGGAATCCAGGAAAGGCTCGCCGGGATGTGAAATGAATTCCGGCCCTGTCTGCTTTGTCGTGCTGGTTGGAATAACGTATCTGGTTGTCATTCCCGCTCAGGCGCGGGAATGTATTGTATAAACCACTGGATTCCGGCCTTCGCTGGAATGACGACAGAGTAGCAGTGAAGATAAAGCCAGAAAGTTAAGAATCCGGCACTCCCTCTCTTTGTTATGGTGTCATTTCAACCTGCCTGCGACAGGCCGGTTAGCGCAGACTATGGATTATTGGGGCTGGCTTGGCAGCTAAGCCGCATAACGGAAAACCAGAACAACACCTCATCGTCATTCCAGCGAAAGCTCGCCTACAGGGATGTAGGTGGTAGAGCGGCGTCAGGAACAGGCCGCCGAAGAATCCAGTGGTTTTAACTATACATTCTCGCAAAGCGAGAATGACAATAAATAAGTCATCCCTACAAGAGTAAGCATCGAAATTCATCCAACATCCCGGCCCGTCCTTCCTGGATTGCGGCTTTTGCCTGCCTGCGGCAGGCAGGACCGTCTGGCACTTGTTTACCAGTCCCATTCGTAGCCAATCGAGAATTGAACAGACCGCTCCAATCCAAGGAAACAAAATGTTTCCAACCAACATGAAGCAATATAGTATTTGTCAAACAAGTTGTTGACGTTGAGAGAAGCGCGCCAGCCTTCAAGCCTGAATGGGCTTTGCCCCAGATCGTAATGGGCTGCAAGATCGACCAATGTGTAGCCGGGTACGGAAAAGGTGTTCAGCCTGTCGCCCTCGGTTTTACCGAAATAGCGCACGCCCACCCCCAGGCCCATGCCTGCCAGCGTGCCACGGTTGAGCGAGTAGTTGGCCCACAAAGACGCGTTGTGCCTCGGGATTTGTGGACGGCGTTTTCCCTTGTCGCCGTAATTGCTTTTGGTCACCTCATGATCAAGGTAGGTGTAGGCGCCGGTCACATACAGGTTGTCATTCACGCTGAATTTTCCTTCCAGTTCAATGCCACGTACTTGCACCTCTCCGATCTGAATGCTGAATCCCGGATTCACCGGATCGGCGGTGAGCACGTTTTCCTCCGTCAGGTCAAAGGCGGCCATGGTGATCAGGTGCTCGGCGCCGGTCGGCTGATACTTGATACCGATTTCATACTGTTTCCCTTTCGTGGGTTCAAACCGTGAGCCATCAAAGGCATTGTCATAGACTGGCTCAAAAGATTCTGCATAGCTGACATAAGGGGCAAAGCCGTTGGCAAAGTTATAGATGGCGCCGGCGCGGCCCGTGAATGCCTGATCTGATGACCTGCGGCTACTACTAGGACGCGCCTTATTATCAAATGATTCCTGGGTTTTTTCATAACGCCCGCCAATAAGCAGAGACAAGTCTCCGACCTTGATTTGATCCTGCATATAAATACCTGTTCTTTGTATATTTGTCTTACGGTCGCGGCTGACTGTGGTGGGTGGGGGGAATATTTGATTATAAACAGGCGCAAATAAATCCAGAGGAGGCGCTGCACTAAAGCCGGTATACTGGTTACTAGAACCCTTAAAATAATCAATACCGGTTAGCAAGGTGTGATTGATTGTCCCGGTCGTGAGCTTCCATTGCAGTTGGTTGTCAATTGTCCAACTGTATGAATCCTCCCTATCTCGTAGGCCAAATCGGTTGAGGATGCGCTGATCCTTCAGTGGCCGATTGTGCCAGGATCGGCGAGCATTCATATTTTGGTTAATATAGCGCAGGTGTTGCCGGAAGCTTAAGGCATCGTTAAAGTCATGATTAAACAGATAGCCGACAGACCATGTTTTGACATTCCAAAGATCCCAGGTGGGATCGCCTGCTCGGAAATTCAGAGGGATGCGGCCATTGGGATTTCCGAACACGGCCGCGCGTGGAAGGTGGTTGAACCATGAGGCATTCATATCGTCGCGTTGATAGTGCATGAGCAGAGTGAGATCACTGTCGCCGTTGGTCCAGCGTAATGAGGGCGCGATGAGTTGCCGTTCGCGCTCGCTGTGGACCTGCCGAGCCTCGCCGTCCAGGGCCAGACCGACCGCGCGCAACTGCCAGGCGTCACTTAACTCGGCGCCCAGGTCAAACGCGAGATGGGCCTTGTCAAAGTTTCCCGTGCCGAGCCGGATTTGATTCAGCATACCAATATAAGGCCGTTTGCTGACCCGGTTGATAATTCCGCCCGGCTGCGTCTGGCCAAACAGCACTGAGGCTGGGCCCTTTAACACTTCAACACGTTCGAACAGCCAGGGATCCATGTTAACACCTGAATAGCCAAAATGTTGTTCCAGCTTCATGCCATCAAGATATGCGTTAGTGACTACTCTAGATAAACCAAATCCACGTATCATATTACCGTCACCCGTAAATAAGGCTCTCTCACCTACAGTTCCAGTCGTTACACCGGAAGTGTATGCCACAGCCTCGCCAACACCGCGCACATTGCGAATATCCATGTCTCTGCGTGAAACGACACTGATTGACTGTGGCGTTTCGATGATAGGCGTGTCTGTTTTGGTGGCTGTTGAACTGTGTTTTGGGATGTAACCTTCGAAGGATTCATAGGCGGATTCTTCAAACACCCATGTCTCGCCTTCCACCGTCAGCGGTGGAAGCATTTCAGGTTCTTCTTTTTTGGATGCGGGGTTGGTATTAGCCGTTGCGTCCGCAATAAGCGGGGTGGTGTTGGCAGTGGTAACAGTTGAAGTAGCTGTTTGGTCGATGCCCGGAAAGTCTTGTGTGCTGGTGTTCTCAGCTAATTTTTCGGGGGGGGGGGGGGGGGGGGGGGGGGGTAATGTTGTTGGCGAACAGAGGCGCGCTGAGGGTAAGCATAAGCAGCATGTTTGAAAGTGTTTTTATTGTGACATCCTCGTGTCTTTGGTTAATTGGAAAATCATAGTTTAGAGGTAGTGTGAATGATTAGCAAGTTTATTTTTATAAAAATATGAAATTTTTTTTAGTGTTGTTGTTTTGGCCTGCCTGCTGTGGGCAGGCGAAAGCCGGAATTCAAGAGGGCGGGCCGGAGTGTGAGACGAGTTGCGGTTCTGTCTGGCCGCACCAGGCCGGTCAGAATGAGATATTTGTTGTCATTTCCGCTAAAGCGGAAATGTATCTTATAAACCACTGGATTCCGGCTTTCGCCGGAATGACGACAAGGGCGATAGGCGCATTCGGGCAACCTTAATCACACCATTTCCTTTACTCTGGCATTCCAACCTGTCGCAGGCAGGCCGGAATGTTATATAAACCATTGGATTCCAACTTTCGCCTGCCCGCTAAAGGCGGGCAGCAGGCAGACACTTACCGCAACTGTTTTTCAATCATACGTTTGAGCGCCCGGGCGCTGGCGCTTCTGTCATTCCTTGCGATTTGCTGGCGGGCGGAGGTGTAGTCTTCTTGCAGATAGAAGAGGGTGGCGCGCAGGAAGGCCCGGTTTGGGTCATTGTCCGCCGCGCCGCGGCGGTTGTCGGCGGACAGGGCCGCCAGCGTGGTTTTCAGTTTGCGATTGATGGGCAGCCGGTCGAGGGCGTCGGGGTCGATCCTGACGGCCCGGCGCATGGCGCGCGCGGCGCGCGCCGTCTCGCCTTTTTTGGCGGCGGCAAGGGCAAAACCCAGCCGGGGGATGCCGTTATCAGGCTCCTGCTGCGACTGTATGGCAAAGATGTCCATGGCATATTCACTGCGGCCCCTGCTCAGCTTGTCCCAGCCTTCGTTTTCCCGATAGCTATAGCTCGATTGGCTCCAGGACTGGCCTTGGCGCGCTTCATATTCGGGCCAGCGGTAGCGAAGCTGGCGGTAAGTCGATTTGTAGCGGGGTTGCCGGTAGGTCAATGGCCTTGAATAACTTGAGTAATAGCGGTCTCGCTCGTAGCTGCTGTCAAATATACTCAGCAGCGCCGCGGCCCCGAGCACGCCCAGCACCACCAGGGCGGCATCGCCGCCGATCCCGACATGGTAGTCGTAATGATAGTAGCCGTGATGATGGGGATAATGCCAATCCCAATCGTAAAAGTGGGCATAGCCGCCATAGTAGCCGGCCCGGGCCTGGGTCGGGAGGAAGAGCAGCGGCAGGAGCAGAAACAGCAGTTTTTTTGAGTTAAACATGAGTTATCCTTTAGAGCATTAAGGGGCAAAAGTGTTCAATCAGCGCTTTATAGGCTAATTATAGCACCAATCAGCGCGCCCAGGGTCAGGATGCCGTTGCTCAGAAGGGTCAGCAGCATCCCGGGGGCGCGCTTGTCCGGGTTGTCCAGGCAGGCGCGGTAATAGAGGAAGCGGCCAATGATGAAGCCGAGTCCAAGCCCCGCGCCCCAAAGCGGGCTGACCAGACAGGCGAAGCCGAGCAGGGCCGGAATGAAGACAATTAATTGTTCCAGGGTATTTTGCTGAATGCGAAACAGGCGTTCAAATACCGCATCGCCGGCGCAGGCGGGGGGCGTTATGTCGGCTTTTTTGCGCGCCAGGCCGGTCTTGGTTACGAAAAACAGATATTGCAGCAATGCCAGCATCAGCACGATGATGGCGAAGACCAAGTGTTGATCAACGATGATTATCACGGCCCGTTTCCATAACTATTTCGAATTCCGGCGGTCTATAAACGCGAAGACCAAAGCACGGAGACTAAAATATCCGAGACCGAATTATAACGTGGATAGAGGAATGATGAGCAGGTTAATATTATTATTGTGTCTGGGCGCGGCGCAAGCGGCCCCGGCCGCGACTGTCTATCAATGGCGGGATGCGGAGCAGGGCCAGACGCATTTCAGTGACACCAGGCCCGAAAACGCGGCCGATGTGATCGAATACCGGGCCAGGGAGCAGGCCATCTATCAATGGCAAGACGAGGCCGGGCGGGTTCATTTCGGTGACGGGCCGCCGCCCGGCGCCCTGTCGCTCAGGCCATATCAGGCCCCGCCCGCGGCGCTGATTGCCCCCGCGGACGGGAAGGATTACAGCATTATCAAACAGGCCGGGCGCCTGCTTGAGCAAAGACGGCGGCAGGAGCGGCAAAGGCTGCAAAGGCAACAACAAAAACGGGCGGCCTTGCTCATTGAGCGGGAGCGCGCCATTGCCCGGATGCAGGAAAAGATCCGGGTCGAGGGCTATGGCCCGCGGCCTTATCCTGATGCCTTTGGTTATTCGGGGTATTATTGAGGTTGTCATTCCCGCTGCCTGCGGCAGGCAGCGGGAATGGATTTTATAAACCACTGGATTCCGGCTTTCGCCGGAATGACGGAGGGGGTTATTCCCAGGGTCACCTCATCTAATAAGATAAGGTGTCAGGTATCCTGACCACGGTGTCGTTAATATCGCTCATAATGCGCCTATCGCCCCCGTTGTCATTCCAGCGAAAGCTGGAATCCAGTGGTTTATGTCATACATTCCCGCTCGGGCGGGAATGACAATTAGGCAGGACTGGCCTCATTTCACATCCCGGCTCGCCCTCCTGGATTCCAGCTTTCGCTGGAATGACAACGGGGTGTTGTTTTGGCTTTCCGTATCCTGTCTGCCTGCATCAGACAGGGCTTTAGCAGGAATGCAGGGTGACCTCATCTAAAATAAGGCATCAAGTATCCTGGCCACAGTATCGTTAGTATCGCTCATATCGTCGGCTATCTTAGCAATTTAGATGAGGTCACCCTGCCCTAACCGGAGTGACGAACCCCATACAACCGTTTGACTTTGTAACACAACTCGATTAGCTTTGATTCAAATGAAAAATAATAAAGCGCGTTGTCGGGCACTGCGAAGTGCTGCCCGAACAATATTCCGCTGAAATCGATCTTTATCTCAGCCCGCCTTCACAAAGAACCCGCGCCATGTTGTATGCGATCCTCGGCCGCCTCGGTGTGTCTTGCGAGGACACGGGCAAGATGGTTCTGGCGCGGCCGCGGCCGGATCAGGCTCGGGAGATGGCGGCCGTGTTGACGGCAGAGTTCGGCGAATCCGAACGCGCCGAGATCCGCATTGTCGTCCTGCAAAGGGACGGCGCCTTCAAGCTCAATGATATCGCCCAGGTGCAATCGCTCGAATCCTTCCTGGCCCGCGTCAGCAGTGACGATATGATCCAGCTATTGCGCGACGGCCGGTTGGTCACCTGGGTGCATCCGATCCTGCATTGCGCCGAACCCGACCGGGTATTCGCCTATGAATGCCTGACCCGGGGCGTCAATACCGATGCGAGTCTGATCAGGCCCGATCATCTGTTTGATGTCGCGCGCCGGGCCGACCTGCTGCATTATCTTGACCGCGAATGCCGCATGACCTCGATCCGCTCTGCCGTAGCGCTGGCAAAGCCGGCCAAGCTGTTTATCAATTTCAATCCCGCCACGGTTTACCGGCCGGAACATTGCCTCTTGTCCACGATGAACACGCTCAAGGCGCATGGCCTGAGCAATAACGATGTGGTGTTTGAACTGGTCGAGAGCGACAAGGCCCAGGATTTCAAAAACCTCGTTGCCATCTTTGATTATTACCGCGACAGGGGCTTTGAAGTCGCGCTGGACGATTTCGGAACCGGCTATAATTCATTAAAATTGCTGGATCAAATCCAGCCCGATTATATCAAGCTGGATATTGAACTGGTGCGGGATGTGGATCGGGACAGGTTTAAACAGGCGATCAACCGCAATGTACTGGCCCTGGCCCGCGAGCTTGGTATTCGCGTCATCGCCGAGGGCGTCGAGCGCCGGGAAGAATTTGCCTGGATGAAAGACGCGGGCGCGGACTTCGTGCAGGGCTATCTGTTTGCCAAACCCTCGCCCGTGGCAGAGGTTGCTCTGGCCTCGTGATTGACAGGAAGCGTCGTAAAAAAGATCTGAAATACTGATTTATTCCGGTTAAACCGTGTTTTTTCGCCCTGCCTGCCTTCTCCGACCCGGGATTGCCATGTCCCTTTGGGCATAAAGCGCGGGCGGCCCCGGAATGTTTTGCAAATCTTTCCCAGGATAAATATCGGATGAATTCGGAATCCCTTCAGCAAATTCAAAAACGCAGGACCTTTGCGATCATCTCGCATCCCGATGCCGGCAAGACCACCGTCACGGAACAACTGCTGTTATATGGCGGCGCGATCCAGATGGCCGGCACGGTCAAGGCCAGAAAATCCGGTCGCCATGTGGCCTCGGACTGGATGCAGATGGAGAAAGAGCGGGGGATTTCGGTCAGCAGTTCCGTGATGCAGTTTGAATATGCCGATCATGTCATCAATCTGCTGGACACGCCCGGACATGCCGATTTTTCCGAGGACACTTACCGCACATTAACGGCGGTTGACTCGGCCCTGATGGTGATCGATGTCGCCCGCGGCGTGGAGGAGCGAACCCGGAAGCTGATGGAGGTCTGCCGCCTGCGTAATACGCCGATCATTACCTTTATCAATAAGCTGGATCGTGACGGTCAGGCGCCTTTTGATCTGATTGATGAGATTGAGGCCGAGTTGCAGATCAAATGCGTTCCGCGCACCTGGCCGATTGGCATGGGGGCCGGGCTTTTGGGGCTGTATGATGTGGCCGCTGATTCGATACGCCTTTACGATAAAAAGGCCGCCGCGCAACATGGCCGGTTGATCAAAGGCTTAAACAACCCGGAGGCGGCCGCCATCCTGGCAGAGGCCCCGGCCGATCTCGGTGAAGAGATTAACCTTATCCGGGGCGTCTGCGGCGATTTTGAAACGACCGAGTTTCTGGCCGGCCGTTCAACCCCGGTTTTTTTTGGCACGGCGCTCAATAATTTTGGCATTGCCGAATTTCTGGATTGCCTGATCCGCTATGCGCCAGCCCCGCGGGCCAGGACGGCCGACGAACGCGAGATCTCGCCGGAAGAAACCGGGCTGACCGGCTTTGTCTTTAAGATTCAGGCCAATATGGACCCGGCGCACCGGGACCGGATCGCCTTTTTACGGCTGTGCTCGGGCGTTTACCGGCGCGGCATGAAGATGCACCATGTCCGGCGGGGGCGTGATGTGCAGATTGCAAACGCATTAACCTTTATGGCGGGTAATCGCGCCCGGGCCGAAGAGGCCTGGGCCGGAGATGTCATCGGCCTGCACAATCACGGCACCATTCAGGTGGGCGACACTTTTACCCAGGGAGAAAAACTCAATTTTAGCGGGCTCCCATACTTTGCGCCGGAGTTATTCCGCCGCGTGCAATTACGCGACCCGCTCAAATTAAAGGCCCTGAAGAAGGGGCTGATCCAGCTTGGAGAAGAGGGCGCGGCGCAGGTATTCAGGCCGCTGCATAATAATGAACTCATCCTCGGCGCGGTGGGCGTATTGCAATTTGATGTGGTGGCCTGGCGTCTCAGGCAGGAGTACGGGGTCGAGTGCCGTTATGATACTGTCCCGGTCGCCACCGCGCGCTGGCTTGGCTGTAACGACAACAAGCTGCTGACCGAGTTTAAAAACAAGGCCGGCGCCCATATCGCCGTGGACGCGGGCGGCTACCTGACCTATCTGGCGCCGTCCACGGTAAACCTGAATCTAACCATGGAAAGATGGCCCGACATTCGCTTTCACGCCACCCGCGAACACCGGGGCAATTCTGAAAACGGGCAGCAGGTGAATTTGGGTTTTTGAGAAGGTTGGGGACTTGGACCCATTATGGTATCTGGGCAACGCCTTCCTGGATTCCTCGGCCGCTTGTTCCAGATCTGCCTGCAGCAGGCAGGCGCGGCTCTACCACCTGCATCCATGCAGGCGAGCTTTCGCTGGAATGACGGCGGGGGCGATAAGCGCATCTCGGCAACTCTTTAGCGTTATATATCTAAAAAAGAACATCATTCCGGTCTACCATTCTCACTAACTCGTCATTCCAGCGAAAGCTGGAATCCAGTGGTTTATATAATACATTCCCGCCTGTTTGCAGGCGGGAATGGCAACTTCTTAAGCGCTTCCTTAAATCTTTTCCCCCTGCTTGCCGGCCTCCCGGCTGGTTTCCGGGGTTGGGGCGGGTTTTACCGGTGTGCCGCGCTTGCCCTCGGTCTTTGCAGGCCCGGCCTTTTCCGGCTTTGTCGCGCTTGCGCGGGTGGCCGCGGGGGGCGGCGTATTGGCCGCTTCGGCCGCTTTGCCCGGCCGGGCGCCGGCCGTGTCTTGTCCGTTTTTAGGAGAAGGGCCGGCGGCCTGACCGCGGCCGGAATCGGTCTCGGGGTTTTCCGGCCTGCGGCGGCGGCTCCCGCCGCGCCGGCCGCGCCGGGCCACATTCTTTTTATTGGCATCCGCCTCTTTTTGATTTGGTCTTTCCGTCCTTTCCGGTTTTTTATCAGCATTATCCCGGTTAGCGCGCGCATTGCGCGGGCGTTGCGGCTGATTTTTATTGCCGCGCCGCGGCCGCTCCCGGTTGCCGCCATCGGCATTGCGGTTGCGCTGGCCCCTGTTGCCGCGGCCCGTGGTTTTGCGAGCCTTTTTCTCGGGCGCTTTATCCGGCACGCCAAACAGACTGCCGAACAGCCTGGCAATCAGGCCCTTGGGCTTGTCCGGCCGCGCGGCCGGGGCGGGCGCCTGCGGCACAATCTGCTGCACGGCCGGGCGTTCGGGCGCCGGTTTGCGCCTGCCATTGCCCGTTTCGGCGCCGGTTTCGTCCTTTTCTTCGCTTTTGATCTGATAACTGGCCTTTTGGTGCTCGCTCTGCGCCGCCTCGGACAGGCGCACGCGCTGAACCGCATATTGCGGCGTGACCATGGCCGGGTCCGGGATAACGATGATCTCGACATCCAGGCGATATTGGATCTCATTCAGCGGCTGCCGCTTTTCATTCAGCAGGAAACTGGCCGCATCGACCGGCATGCGGGCGATCACCCGGGCCGTCATATCCTTCATGGCCTCTTCCTCAAGAATGCGCAAGACAGACAGTGACAGTGATTCGACATCACGAATCGTGCCCTGGCCATCACAGCGCGGGCAGGGAATATGGCTGGATTCCCCCAGGGACGGCCGCAGCCGTTGGCGGGACATTTCCAGCAGACCAAAGCGGGATATGCGGCCGACCTGCACGCGCGCCCGGTCCATACGCAGATGTTCACGCATGGCATTCTCGACCTGACGCTGGTTGCGGTTGTTTAACATGTCTATAAAGTCAATGACGATCAGACCGCCGATATCACGCAGCCTTAATTGCCGGGTGACCTCTTCGGCCGCCTCCAGATTGGTATTCAACGCGGTCTCTTCAATATCGCTGCCCTTGGTGGCGCGGGCCGAGTTGATGTCAATGGAGATCAGGGCCTCGGTATGGTCGATGATCAGCGCGCCGCCCGAGGGCAGGCGCACCTCTCTTGAGAAGGCGGATTCGATCTGGTTTTCGATCTGATAGCGGGTGAAGAGCGGGTCGCTTTCCTTGTAGAGTTTGAGCTTGTCGAGGTTGTGCGGCATGACCTGTGACATGAAGTCATGGCTGCGTTTATGGACTTCCGGGTCGTCTATCCAGATCTCGTTGATGTCTTTGCGCAGGTAATCGCGTATCGCGCGAATGATGATCTCGCTCTCCTGGTAGATCAGGAAGGGCGCCTTGCGTTTGCCGGCGGCGCCGGTGATCGCGCCCCACAGTTGCAGCAGGTAATCCAGGTCCCATTGCAACTCATCGGCAGACTTGCCGACCCCGGCCGTGCGCAATATCAGCCCGATGCCGTCAGGCACCTTCAGGTCGCGCATGGCGTCCTGCGCCTCGCTGCGGTCGCTGCCCTCGATCTGGCGCGAGACGCCGCCGGCGCGCGGATTATTCGGCATCAGCACCAGATATCTGCCGGCCAGGCTGACAAAGGTGGTCAGCGCCGCGCCCTTGTTGCCGCGCTCTTCTTTTTCTATCTGGATGATGAATTCCTGGCCTTCGTCTATGGCGTCCTTGATGCCCGGTTTCGCGCCCGACTGGGCGGCCTCGCCCTGGGCCGGCTTGAACAGGGAGCGGGCGATTTCCTTGTAAGGCAAAAAGCCGTGCCGGTCGGCGCCGTAATCGACAAAGGCCGCCTCAAGACTCGGCTCGATCCTGACCACACGCGCCTTGTATATGTTTGATTTCTTTTGTTCCCGCGCCGTGGGTTCGATATCGAGATCGTACAGTCGTTGACCGTCCACGAGCGCGACCCGCACCTCTTCCGGCTGAGTTGCGTTAATCAGCATGCGTTTCATTTTTTATGTCCTTTTGATCGCGCTCTGCCTCGTCCGCGGGGCGGTTGACATCCTTGCGGCGGATGCCGCCCGCGGCGGGAGCGCGATGCTTGTAAATTGTAAATTGCCCGGAGATTTGATCCGGGCAAGGTGTTTAATCTGTGCCAGTTTGACCGGGGGAATGCTCTCCCTGCGGATGGGGCAGGGCGTGGCGGCTTGTTCCAGCATCTATCTGCCGCCCGAGGCCCGGCAATAACCAGGCGGGCCTTTATTGTTCAGTTTTTTTGGCAATGATTGGCCCGGTTTGCCCCGCCGTGGCGGGCGCTGTCCGGGCAGGCCCGTCTCCGCCTGTGTCGCAGCCGAGTCGGGCGCAAGCGTGCTAATATAGCAACCTTGTTGGCTGGCAGCAATACATAAGTTGTGCATGAGTGAAAATCCGCTAAAAAAAGAAGATTCAAAACATATAGTTATCAGCGGCGCCGATGCAGGGCGGCGGATTGACAACTATCTGATCCGCTATTTTGGAAAATTCCCCAAGGTTCGCATCTACCAGATGTTGCGAAGGGGAGAGGTGCGGGTCAACAAGCGGCGGATAAAGCAGGGTTATCGCCTCATGGCGGGCGACCGCGTCCGTATTCCACCGGTCTATAAGGCCGAAGCCGGGCCACGCAATCCCGGCCATAGCCTGATCCAGAAGATGACCGCCGCCATCATTTATGAGGACGCGGATATCGTGGTATTGAACAAGCCGGCCGGCATCGCGGTACACGGCGGCAGCGGCCATGATTATGGCGTCATTGAGGCGTTGCGGCTGGCAAACAGGGACTACGCCCGGCTGGAACTGGTCCACCGCCTTGACAAGGCGACCTCCGGCTGTCTGCTGCTGGCGAAGAACATGCCGGTATTGCGGCAACTGCACGACCTGATGCGGGCCGGGAAAATCACAAAAATCTATCTGGCCCTGCTGGCCGGCCGGCTTGCAAAACAGCGCTATCAGCTTAACAGCACCCTACAAAAAAATAGGCTCCGCTCGGGCGAGCGGGTGGCCAGCGTTGCCGAATCCGGGAAACCGGCCATAACCCGTTTTTTTCGGGAGCGGGTTTATAGCGACAGCACTCTGGTCAGGGCGGAATTGATCACCGGCAGGACTCATCAAATCAGGGTACACGGCGCCGACAGCGGGCATCCGGTCATCGGCGACAGCAAATACGGAGACCGTGACATCAATAACACCTACAAAGCCAAAGGCTTAAAACGCCTGTTCCTGCATGCGCAGTCACTGGCCTTTTGCCTGCCGGCAAACGGCAAAGACCTCTGCATCAGCGCGCCCTTGCCGGCAGACCTGGCAGGGTTATTGGCCAGGCTTGATGCGGAAAAAGATAAAGTAGCGGCGCCGGAACGGCGCTGACAGATTATTGATGCGTGGTTTACCCTTTGAGTCAGAAAAAGCGGGTATTTTATGCAGGAAATAGTTAAAACATAGCTGTATTATAGCCGTATTATGGCTAAAATTTTGGTGTGTTATGAGTATCAGGCGAATTCACGAACGGTATATTCTAGACTGGTTACGAAAAAAGCGTCGTAAGCCGTTGATTCTTAGAGGCGCCAGGCAAGTAGGCAAATCGACTCTGGTGCGGCATTTTGCCGTGAATAACGGTTTAACCCTGAACGAGGTGAATCTGGAGAAACATCTCCTGCTTGATGAAACATTCAAGAGCCTGGATATGAAAAGGATTATCCGTGATATCGAGGGATTGCTCGGCCGCAATATTCTCGCCGCGAACGGCCTGCTTTTTCTTGATGAGATTCAGGCGACCCCCCATGCCCTGGCCGCGCTGCGCTATTTCTATGAAGAACTGCCGGGTCTGCCGGTTATCGCCGCCGGCTCGCTGCTGGAATTCACCCTGGCCCGGCACACCTTCCCCATGCCCGTAGGCCGGGTGGAGTATCACTACATGGGGCCGGTGAGTTTTCGCGAGTTTACATCCACTTTGGCGCCTGATCTGCCCGCCTGGATCGATGCCGCGGGCCGGTTTGAACGTATTCCCGATACGGCCCACCGCCGGCTGCTTGGTCTCTTGCGGGAGTTTCTCTTTGTGGGAGGGATGCCCGAAGCGGTTCAGGTGTATGCGGAATCACGATCACTCTCCGAGGTTCAAGAGGCGCAACGGTCTATCATCGACACTTATCGGGATGACTTTGCCAAATACGCCGGCCCCGGAGAATTGATTCGCCTGCAAAGGGTATTCGACCGGATACCGCGCGGCATAGGGCAAAAGGTCAAGTACGCCAATTTTTCTCAAGAACAGCGCTCGCGGGAGATAAAGCACTGCATTGAACTGCTGAGCCAGGCCCTGGTATGCCGGAAAGTTATCGTGTCCCGCGCCTCGGGGCCGCCACTCGGCGCCGGGGCCAACGATAATAGTTATAAATTGATTTTCATGGACGTGGGGATTGTGAACCTGATGTGCGGCGGGCGCTGGAACGAGATTGCGGAGGTTTCGGAGCGGGTGCTGGTGAATGAAGGGCCGCTGGCCGAGCAGTTTATCGGTCAGCATCTGGCTTGTCTCGAACGGCATAAACCTGAACTCTTCTACTGGCTGCGGGAGGGGCGCGCCAGCAACGCCGAGGTGGACTACCTGATCCCCAGGGGATCGGAGATTCTGCCGGTGGAGGTGAAGGCCGGGGCAAGCGGGTCATTGAAATCCCTGCAACAGTTCGTCCTGGAAAAAAGATACCCGCGCGCCCTGCGCTTTGATCTGAATAAACCATCGACCGCCGTGGTTCGCGCAAGGGCGCGAACGCGCGAATCGGTTAAGGAGGTGGAATTCGAGTTGCTTTCGCTGCCGTTATACGCCGTGGAAGGTTTGGCGATGTGCTGAGCGCAGGGCTTTAGAGGTGCTGACAGAAGTGAGATTTTTATTGCCTGAAACCGCGCTTTGATCTTCATTCCGTGTCTTTATATTTCTGCCCCGCCATTCCCGCTTAAACGGGAATGGATTACATAAACCACTGGATTCCGGCCTTCGCCGGGCGGCTACGGGCATCCTCGGCAGCCTGTTCCTGACGCTGCTCTACCACCTACATCCCTGTAGGCGTGCCCTCCCTGCCTGCAGCAGGCAGGTCGCCGCATACAGGACTTCCTGTCCATAAATGACGGCGGGGGCAATAGGCGCATTATGAGCAATACCTAACGATACCGTGGCCAAGATAACTGACACCTTATTTTAGATGAGGTGACCCTGCTATGCAATCTCCCTTATTTTCAGCCATATTATCAGTATGGTAAGATTATATGTAATTTGAACACGTCGGGCAGGGAATTATGGCAAGCACACCGGCAAAAAAGATCAAAACCACGCTCAATCTGGATACTTCCGTAAAGCGCAGAATTGAAGCGCTCGCCAAGAAGAAGGTTATCAGGAACCAGACCGAGTTCATTAACAGCGCCTTGCGAAAAAGCTTGGCGGAAATGGAAAAAGAAGCGAATTTACGCGGGCTTAAACACAGACTGCATAATTTGAAAGGCTACAAATCCGCTTTAACCGCCCTTGAAGCGCGAGATCAGGTCAGGGTTGAGAGCCTGGGTAATGCCTGAATCTTGCCGTCATGCGTATTTATCAAGCTCTTTCTACCGGAAGAGGAAGACAGCGACAAAGCGCTGCGCTTGATGGATCGGATCATTGATGAGCGGATTAACGTATTGGCGCCGAGGATTTTTTACTACGAGGTATTTGGCATAGCAAGAAAGAGCGGGATCCCCACAGAAGCCGTATGGACTCTTTTGCAGGACTGCGAAGGCAGCCTGCTTGCTTATGTGAATGAAGATCAGGCAACGACTTGCAAGACGCTTTCAATTTGTGAACATGGCAATAAAAAATCAGGTTTTCCGACTTTTTACGATGCCAGCTATCACGCCCTTGCAATTCTGAATAAGGGCGAATTCATCACGGCGGACAAAAGGCACTATGAGAAAACCAGAACGCTTGGGCATGTCAGGCTCCTGGCTGATATGGCGTTGGTGTGATGGGGGGAATGCCCTGCTGACATAGCCTGAAACGCCTGCAAGGCACCACGGCCGGGGCCTTCCTCTGGACAGAAGGCGAAGGATGGGCGAGTCAGCGGGGATGATAGCCAAACATACCATTGTGGCCTTTTGCAGGCAGGTTTGGCAGACAGAATCGCAGTCCATTTCACTCCCCGGCGCCGCTCTCCTGGATTCCGGCCTTCGCCGGAATGACAACGAAATAATAGACATATCCTGGAAACCTTCATTGTCATTCCAGCCTGTCTGCCGCAGGCAGGTTGGAATGACAACAAATATTTTACTTTGCCCCCGTCGTCATTCCAGCGAAAGCTGGAATCCAGTGGTTTATATAATTCATTCCCGTCTATGCGGGAATGACAACCAAATAGTTCATCCCCGGCGCAAGGCTTTGCGGATTCAGACAGAAGTGAGATTTTTATTGCCTGAAACCGCGATTTATTATTAACATGGCAATTAAATAGCCCTGCCCGCGGCAGGCAGCTTAACCCGCGATATTATTAGCTGCCGGGTTATTAAATTAAAACTTGAGGGTAGTCAGCCATAATGGACAATTCGGAAAAGAAACAATCAGACAGGTTTAATCAGTCGCTTGCCAATGAACTGGCCAGGGAATTCCTGATCGAACAGCGGCGCGGCCGCCGTTGGGGTATTTTCTTCAAATCGCTGTTGGCGCTTTATCTGTTTGGCCTGTTGTTCTTCTATATCAGTCAGGATCTGGAAATGGGCGGTTTCAGCAAGGGCAAACACAGCGCGTTGATTGATATCAACGGCATGATCGCCGCCAACAGGGAGGCGCGGGCCGATTTTGTCGTGACCGGTCTCAGAAGCGCCTTTGAAGACGAAAATACAGAGGGCGTGATTCTGCGCATCAACAGTCCGGGCGGCAGCGCGGTACAGGCCGGTTATATCAATGATGAAATCAACCGCCTGCGCGAAAAACACCCCGACATTCCCGTGTATGCGGTGATCGGCGATATCTGCGCCTCCGGCGGTTATTATATTGCCGCGGCGGCGGATGAGATTTATGCCAACAAGGCCAGCCTGGTCGGCTCCATCGGCGTGGTCATGGCCGGGTTTGGCTTTGCCGACGCGCTGGACAAGCTGGGGGTGGAGCGGCGGCTTTTGCACGCGGGCGAAAACAAGGGCTTTATGGACCCGTTTCAGCCGCTTAAAGACACCGATCAGGCCCATGCGCAGACCTTGCTGGATGAGATTCACGGACAGTTTATCGAGGTCGTCAAGCAGGGGCGCGGCGACAGGTTGACCGGCGCCGATGAGACGCTCTTTTCAGGCCTGATCTGGTCCGGGCGGGAGTCGGTCGAGTTGGGTCTGGTTGACGGCCTCGCCAGCGCCAGCCAGGTGGCCAGGGATATTATCGGCGCGGCCGATATTGTCGATTTTACCCGGCGCGAGGATTATCTGGGCCGCTTTGCCAGGAACATGGGTCTGGCCTTTTTCAGGGGCCTCGACAGCGGCTTTGAGTTGCGCTGATTCAGGGCAGTTGCAGGCCCTCGCCGCGCAGCATTTGGCAAAGACGGATCAATGGCAGCCCGATCAGGGCGGTCGGGTCATTGCCTTCCATTTCCTCAACCAGGGCGATCCCGAGTTGTTCCGCCTTAAAACTGGCGGCGCAGTGCAAGGGCCGTTCCCTGGACAGATAATGCTCAATATCCTCGTCCGTCAATGGCCTGAAGCGGACGTTATAGGTGATGACATCGGCCTGATAGCGCCCGCTGCCGGCGTTAAACAGGCACAGGCCCGTGTGAAAGTTCACCTGCCGGCCGCTCATTGCGGCCAGTTGCCGCCTTGCTTCGCTGAAATCTCCGGGCTTGCCCAGTAAACGGGAACCCAGGGCCGCCACCTGATCCGAGCCGATAATCAGGCCCGAAGCGTGCCGTCCGGCGACACGGGCCGCCTTCTCGACCGCCAGCCGCCCGGCAAGCTCGGTTGCCGTCTCATTGTCCCCGCGAGTTTCATCAATATCGGGCGATTCACAACTAAAATTGACAAGCAGGCGTTGCAAAAGCGTTTTTCGGTAAACGGACGAGGAAGCCAGGATGATTTTTTTTGTTTTCATTATAATGCCGCGTGTTATTTTCAATGAATTTTCAGGATTATGCCGGAAAAATTTCACGACAGGGCAGGGCAGTATATGCTGAAACGAAACCGCTCGAAATATGAGTTCTGAATTATGACGACACGCGCTGAATTATTGGAAATTATAGCGAACGGCGAGAATTCCGGCGTCGAATTCAAGCGGGACGATCTGCAAAACTACGCCCTGGCCAGGGAACTGGTCGCATTCTCCAATTTTGAAGGCGGCACGGTGCTGCTCGGCGTCGAAGACGATGGAACTGTTTCGGGCCTGGCGCGGGAAAACCTGGAGGAATGGGTCATGACGGTATGCCGGGACAAGATCAGGCCCGGAATCATTCCCTTCTTCGATATTATCAAAGACGTAGAATCAGGCAAAGATATAGCCGTTGTTCGCGTGCTGCGTGGACTCAATGTTCACAGCCAGTGGCACAACAACAGTAACACCTATTACATTCGGGTCGGCACACAAAGCCGGGAAGCCAGCCAGGAAGAACTTGCGCGTCTGTTCCAGCAGCGCCGAACATTTCGGGCTGAACTGTTGCCGATTTCCGGCGCAACGGTCAACGATCTCGATCGCCGCCGCCTCAAGGACTATTTCGGGCGTGTCCGGCAACAGGAAGTCCCGGAGGATCGTGATGATACAGGGTGGCAAACGCTGCTGGTGAACACGGAGATCATGGTTGAAGACGGTGTAACGCTTTCAGGGATGCTGCTCTTTGGGAAGACGCCAAACAGGTTTCTGCCGCAAGCCGGGATTGATGCGGCGGCCTTTCCGGGGACGGAAAAGGACTACGCGGCAAGGGAGCGCGCTACCCTGCGCGGGCCGCTGACGTCGCTCATGGATCGGAACGGAGATATTCTTGAAGCCGGGCTGGTTGAAAAAGCGGTTGAATTCGTCAGGCGCAACACCCCCGTGACCGCCGTGCTTGAGGATGGCGCGCGCCGGATGGAAAGACCCGCGTACCCTGTTGAAGCGATCCGGGAGGCCGTGGTCAATGCCGTTATCCACCGCGACTACCTTCTTGCCAATACGGATATCGAACTGGTCATTTATGAAGATCGGCTGGAGATCATCTCGCCGGGCCGGCTGCCAAACGGTATAACGCCCGAGAGGATGCGCGCGGGCGCGCGGGCCGCGCGCAATCAGATATTGAAAGACGTGATGCGCGACTATCGCTATCTGGAGCACATGGGGATGGGGATCCCTCGCAAGATCATCCGGGGTATGCGGGAACATAATGGCACCGAACCCGATCTGATCGAACAGGGCGAGCGCTTCCTCGTGCGCCTGTTTGAGAAAGCGCCTGGGCATAAACCCGTCCGGGATTGAGGAACGGGGCCAGTCAAGGGCTGGGGTCGCCTCATCTAAATTACTAACATAACGGGTGATATGAGCGATACCAACGATACCGTGGCCAGGATACCTGACGCCTTATTTTAGATGAGGTGACCCTGCCTTCCTGCTAAAGCCCTGCCTACTATAGGCAGACAGGATGACTGAAAGCCAAAATAACACCCCCTACGTCATTCCAGCGAAAGCTGGAATCCAGGAGGGTGGGCCGGGATGTGAAATGAGCGACAGTTCTGTCTAATTGTCATTCCCGCCTGAGCGGGAATGTATGACATAAACCACTGGATTCCAGCTTTCGCTGGAATGACGGCGGGGGCGATAGGCGCATGTATGAGCAATACTAACGATACCGTGGCCAGGATAGCTGACACCTTATTTCAGATGAGGTGACCCTGTATTTTAGGTAAGGTGGCCCTGAGTCAAAGACAGATTCTTTTGACACCACTACAGACAGGCTATAAACTCTGCCGCCGTGACCAGCACCGAAGCGCCGCAATTTATCCGCTTATCGTGCCTGACAGAGGGCCGGGAGCAGATTCAGGGCAGACTGAAACTGACGGCATTCAGGCGTTTGCCCGAGACAGTATTAAACCGGCAGGCTGAACTCGGCTACAGGCTGTCCTTTTATGTGGATGAAGCCGGCGCCCGCGTGGTTGATGCCGAGATTGAGGCTGGCCTGATTATGGATTGCCAGCGCTGCTTAAAACCTGTCGCTGTGCCCGTTCACAACAGAACCCTGCTGGCGGTGACGGCCAGCGATGAGAAAATTCAGTCGCTTGACGAAAAATATGAACCCCTGCCGTCAGACAGCGATGAGCTTTCCCTGATACAATTGCTTGAAGACGAGTTGCTGCTGGCAATGCCGTTCTCGCCCTTGCATCCGAAAGCCGAATGCGCGGGCAAACAGGAATTGGATAAAATCAACGCCGAGGCCCGCCCCGGCCCGTTTGCGGCCCTGGCCGCCCTGGCAAGCGAGGCCGACCGAAAATAACGGGATGACTGCCGGGCGGCGGACAGGATTAAGGCTGAAAACAGGGCAGGGCGCGTGATGCGCTCTTATTTTTTCGCGCGGCAGCGAAGCCTGATGCCGGGATCAATAACAGACAGATTTAACCTAAGGAGACAAGCAGGCCATGGCCGTTCAAAAAAGCAAAAAATCAAATTCAAGACGCGGCATGCGCCGGTCTCACTCGGCCTTGCGCGGGCCCGCGTTATCCATTGAGCCGGAATCGGGCGAAGTGCATCTGCGTCATAATATCAGCGCCGAGGGTTATTACCGGGGCCGCAGGATCCTGCAAACCGAAGAAAAGCAGGAATAATCAGCTTCCGGCGCAAACTAACACCGCATTAAGCCGGCCACAGGGCGGCTAATGCCCCTACACACCTCCAAATCTTGAAAGCAACAATCGCACTGGACGCAATGGGCGGGGATTACGGTCCGCCTGAGATCGTCCCCGCGGCGCTATCCAGTCTCGCTAAATATCCCGACTTGAATCTGGCGCTGGTCGGCCGGGAAGATATCCTGCGGGCCGAACTGGACAGGCAGGCGGTAAAGTCACGGGAGCGGATCAGGATCGTGGCGGCCAATGAAATTGTCGAGATGCACGAACCGCCCTCGCAGGCGCTAAAAAACAAAAAAGATTCATCAATGCGGATTGCGATCGAGCAGGTGCGGGACGGGCAGGCGGCGGCCTGTGTCAGCGCCGGCAACACCGGCGCCCTGATGGCGACCGCGCGTTTTATTTTAAAGATGCTGCCGGGGATTGACCGGCCGGCCATCTGCACCACCATCCCCGGCAAGAACGGCCATACCCATGTGCTTGATCTGGGCGCGAACGTGGACTCGACCTCGGAACAACTGTTTCAGTTTGCGATCATGGGCGCGCAACTGGCGAGCGCCGTGGAAAACAAGGCCAATCCGAGTATTGCCCTGCTGAACGTGGGCGAAGAGGAAATAAAGGGGAATGACCGGGTGAAACAGGCGGCGGCGCTGCTGGCGGAGAGCAATCTGAATTATATCGGTTATGTCGAGGGCACGGATCTCTACACCGGCGAGATTGATGTGATTGTCTGTGACGGTTTTGTCGGCAATATTGCCTTGAAAACCAGCGAAGGTCTGGCGGATTTCCTGCGTCATCAGGCCACCGCCCAGTTCAAAAGCACGCTTTATTCCAGGTTTGCCGCGCTGGTGGCGATGCCGGTGTTGAAGGCGCTGCGGCAAAAGATTGACCCGAAGCGCTATAACGGGGCTTCCCTGCTCGGGCTGCGGGGCATCGTGATAAAAAGCCACGGCAGCGCCGACCGGGTATCCTTTGCCACGGCGATCGAGGAGGCTATCCTGGAGGTTGAAAAAAATATCGCCGAGCGGATAGGCGCAAAACTGGAACAATTTCTGACGGGCCGGCAGGAAGCCTGAATGTACTCAAGGATAACAGGGGTCGGTTCCTGTCTGCCCGGGCGTGTCGTCACCAATGCGGAACTGGAACAAAGGGTTGACACCACGGATGCCTGGATTCGGGCGCGCACCGGCATCGCGCAGCGACATGTGGCAGACACCGATGAAACCACCTGCGATCTGGCCGAACCCGCTGCCCGCGCGGCGCTGGCCGCCTCGGGCCGGGCCGCCGCCGAGATCGACCTGATCGTGCTGGCGACCACCACCCCCGATGTGATCTTTCCGAGCACCGCCTGCCTGCTGCAACAGCGGCTCGGCATCCACGGCTGCCCGGCCTTCGATATTCAGGCCGTGTGCGCGGGGTTTATCTATGCCCTGAGCGTGGTTGATCAATTTATTAAAAGCGGCGGCGCAAAATGCGCGCTGGTGGTCGGGGCCGAGACCATGACGCGCCTGCTCGACTGGACGGACCGGAATACCTGCGTATTATTCGGCGACGGGGCCGGGGCCGTTGTGGTTGAAGCCGATAATAAACCGGGTATGCTCTCGACGCATATTCATGCCGATGGCCGCTATCAGCAATTATTGAATGTGCCGGCCGGTATTTCCTCAAATTACGACCGGGTCAAGGCAGGCCGGGCGTTTATCACCATGCAGGGCAACGAGGTGTTCAAGGTCGCGGTCAATACCCTGGGCCGTATCGTGGATGAAACACTGGCGGCAAATGCCATGTGCAAGGAAGATATAGACTGGCTGGTGCCGCATCAGGCCAATATCCGCATTATCACGGCCACTGCCAAAAGACTGAATATCGGCATGGACAAAGTCGTGCTCACGATCGCTGAACACGGCAACACCTCGGCCGCATCCGTGCCGCTCGCGCTGGATGTGGCCGTGCGTGACGGACGCATCAGGGCGGGCGACACCCTGTTGCTCGAAGCCTTCGGCGGCGGGTTTACCTGGGGTTCGGCATTGTTGAAATACTGATGAGTAATTTAATGAAAGGCACAGGACATGGATAAGGCCGGCGATTTTGCCGTTGTCTTTCCGGGCCAGGGTTCGCAGTCTGTGGGTATGATGAAGGACCTGGCCGCAACGGAGCCCGGCGTCAGACAAACCTTTGAGCGGGCCGCCGCGGCGCTGGGCTACGATCTCTTGAAGATCGTCAATGATGGTCCCGAATCCGAGTTAAACCGCACCGAGATTACCCAGCCCGCGCTGTTGGCCGCCGCTTATGCCAGTTGGCAATTATGCCTGGAAAAAACGGACCACAGACCGGCCGTGCTGGCCGGGCACAGCCTGGGCGAATATACCGCGCTGGTGTGCGCCGCCGTGATCGGCTTTGAAGACGCGCTGCGGCTGGTGGCGGAGCGTGGCAGGTGTATGCAGGCCGCGGCGCCGGCCGATAGCGGCGCCATGGCCGCGATTATCGGTCTGGATGATGAGCTGGTGGACGCGATTTGCCGGGAACTGAGCGGTGAACACATCGTTTCCGCGGCCAATTATAATTCACCGGGCCAGATCGTGGTAGCCGGCCATCGCGCGGCCGTGGACCGGGCCGTGGCCGCGGCCAGGGCGGCCGGGGCCAGACGGGCCGTGCGGCTGCCGGTCAGCGTGCCGTCCCATTGTGCGCTGATGCGGGAGGCCGCCGGCCAGTTCTCCGAGACATTAAACCAGGTAGAATTTAAGGATGCGCAAATCCCGGTGATACAAAATGTTGACGCCGAAGCCCGCACCCGCGCGGATGAGATCAAGCCGGGCTTGCTGGCCCAGCTTCATCAACCCGTGCAATGGGTCAACTGCGTCCGGGCCATGCGGGCCAGGCATATCGAACGGATCATCGAATGCGGGCCGGGCCGGGTCCTGGCCGGCCTGATCAAACGCATAGACCGCTCGATTGCCGTGCATTCCTGCCGGGAGCAGTCTTTTTTTGGGCATTTATGAATTGGAAGACTATAATTTTTGCGAAGGCAAGCTATGACTGACAGATTTAAACAGGATGTGGTTTTGGTAACGGGTGCGAGCCGCGGCATCGGCAAGGCGATCGCAACGCGCTTTGGCGCGGAGGGGGCCACCGTAATCGGCACGGCAACCCGCGCCGAGGGCGCGGAAAATATCACAAAAAACCTACAACAGGCCGGTTTCCGGGGCCAGGGTCTGGCGCTTGATATTTCCGACAGCGCCTCGGTAAAGGCCCTTGAAGATAAATTGCGCGAGTTGTCGTTTCCGACCATACTGGTCAATAATGCCGGGATCACCCGTGATAATCTGCTGATCCGCATGCAGGACAGCGACTGGGAGGCGGTGATCAATACCAATCTGAGCGGCCTCTATCGCCTGTGCCGCTTATGCCTGAGACCCATGCTCAAGGCGCGGGCCGGCCGGATCATTAATATCACCTCGGTGGTGGGACTGGCCGGTAACGCGGGTCAGACCAATTACGCCGCGGCCAAGGCCGGCGTGATCGGGTTTACCCGCTCGCTGGCCAAAGAAGTCGGCGCCCGCGGCATCACGGTGAACGCGGTCGCGCCGGGGTTTATCGAAACGGACATGACTGCGGGCTTGAGCGCGGCCATGCGTGAGGCCCTGCTGAAAGATATCGCCCTCGGCCGCCTCGGCCGGGTTGAGGAAATCGCCGCGGCCGTGGCCTTTTTGGCCGCTGCCGAGGCAGGCTATATCACGGGTCAGACGCTCAGCGTAAATGGCGGCCTGTATATGGGATAAGCCCGCGGCGGCCCCGGCCGGAATATCATTTTTAACGGGAATATCCGGCCAGCCGGCCTGATCCGGCCGGCACAGAGACAAGTATTTACTTTAAATTTTTGCTTTAACTATTTGTTTTAATTTTTCTTTTAAGTAAATTCTGACTTGATCAGAATTTACTTAAAAAGATGCAATCTTGAGTTGCAAGAAGATTTGATTTCACTACACTTAGCACACCAAATTTGGCCCGCTATGCCCTGAAGGGAGGATTTTACAATCATGAGCAGTGTTGAAGAGCGCGTAAAAAAAATCGTTGTCGAACAGCTTGGCGTCAAGGAGGAAGAGGTGACTACTGAAGCCTCTTTCGTGGATGACCTGGGCGCCGATTCGCTGGATACCGTTGAACTGGTTATGGCGCTGGAAGAGGAATTCAAAACGGAAATTCCTGACGAAGAGGCTGAAAATATCACCACCGTCAGTCAGGCCATTGACTACATCAATGCCCACCTTGAGTAATACGCCAAATAAAAAACAGACAGGCCGCGTTGCGAATGATCAAAACGCGGCCTTTTTCGTTTTCCGGAATTGAAAACCCATAAACCCGCATTGTCCCGGCCGGCCTTGTCGGCCGGACTGCCCTGTTTAGACGGGCACAGGCCAAAGTGAGCAGGCGCCGTATCGTTGTCACCGGCCTGGGGATGATCTCGCCCGTCGGCAATAATGTGCCTGAGGCCTGGCAGAATATTCTGGCCGGCCACAGCGGCATCGCGCGGATTGAACACTTTGATACCACGGATTTCAGCGTTCGTATCGGCGGTTCGGTCAGAAACCTGAAGCTGGATGACCATATCCCCAAAAAAGAACAGAAAAAAATGGACCCGTTCATTCACTATGGCCTCGTGGCCGGGATCCAGGCCTTTGCCGATTCCGGCCTTGAAGTGACAGAGGAAAATGCCGCGCGGATTGGCGTGGCCATCGGCTCCGGGATCGGCGGTCTGCACGGCATCGAGCGGGGCACGCGGCTGTTTGAGGCCGGCGGGCCGGGCAGGATTTCTCCATTTTATGTGCCGAGCAATATCATTAATATGATTTCCGGCCATCTGTCCATCAGATATGGCCTAAAAGGCCCCAATTTTGCGATTGTTACGGCCTGCACAACCGGCACGCACAATATAGGCGACGCCGCCCGCCTGATTGAATATGGCGATGCCGATGTCATGCTCGCGGGCGGCGCCGAAATGGCGACTTCCCGCACCGGTCTGGCCGGTTTTGCCTCGGCCCGGGCCCTGTCGCGGCGTAACGATGAACCGGAACGGGCCAGCCGGCCCTGGGACCGGGATCGGGACGGCTTCGTACTCAGTGACGGCGCCGGGGTTATGGTGCTGGAGGAATATGAGCATGCCAAAAGACGCGGCGCGAGGGTCTATGCCGAACTGGCCGGTTACGGCATGAGCGCGGACGCCCATCACATGACGGCCCCGCCCGAAAACGGCGAGTGCGCGGCCCTGTGTATGGAAAATGCGTTGCGCAACGCGGGCCTGCGCTACGATGCCGTGGATTATATCAATGCCCACGGCACCTCCACGCCGGCCGGCGATATTGCCGAGACACGCGCGCTGAAAAGGACATTCAAAGACCGGGCGAAATCGCTGGCGATCAGTTCCACCAAATCCATGACCGGCCATCTGCTCGGCGCGGCCGGCGGGGTGGAGGCTATCTTCTCGGTCCTGGCGCTGCGTGACCAGGTCGCGCCGCCCACCATCAATCTGGATAACCCCGATCCCGCCTGTGACCTGGATTATGTGCCGCACACCGCGCGGGAACTGAAAATCGGCGCCGTCTTGTCAAACTCATTCGGCTTTGGCGGCACCAACGGCACGTTGATCTTCAAAAAAGCGGATTAAACCGCCCCCGGCCATGATCATTAACGTTCTGATCAATGGTAAGGTTCAGGATAGCCTCTCCGCGCAGGACCGGGGCCTGCAATATGGAGACGGCGTGTTTGAAACGATAGCGGTGGCGGACGCCGTTCCGCTTTGCCTTGAGGAACATTTTTGCAGGTTGCAGGAGGGTTGCGAGCGCCTGTCCATGCCGGCCCCGGCGCTGCCAGCCCTGCGCGCCGAAGTGGCGCGGGTGGCCGGCGGCAGCCCGCGGGCGGCGCTCAAGATCATCCTGACGCGCGGCGTAGGCGGGCGTGGCTATGCGGCGCCTGCCGAACCTCGGCCGAACCGCATCATCATGCGCTATCCCTGGCCCGGCTATCCGCCGGAAAACGCAACAGCGGGCGTCACGCTCCGCTTTTGCCGGCAGCGCTACGGTATCAACCCGGCGCTGGCCGGGATCAAGCACCTGAACCGGCTGGAACAAATACTGGCCCGCCACGAGTGGCAGGATCAGGCGATTGCCGAGGGATTGGTCATGGATATGGACGATAATGTCATTGAAGGCACAATGAGCAATCTTTTTATGATCAAAAATAATGAGTTGCTGACCCCGGACTTGAGCGGGTGTGGCGTCAGGGGCGTGATCCGGCAGAAAATAATTGATCTGGCCGCGCGCCTGGACCTGGCCGTACAGGAACAGACCATCCCGGCCGCGTTGTTATACCGGGCCGATGAGCTCTTTCTGTGCAACAGCCTGATCGGCGTCTGGCCGGTGCGAAGGGTCGAAGAGCAACCCTTCAAGCCAGGCGCGATCACCGGCCGTATCCGACAGGCATTGATCGAGGAAAATGCGATTACTAACCCGGCAATTGATAATAAAGCCTCTTTATAAAATCTGAGTGGGTAATGCAATAATTCTGGCGTAATTGATGACCAGGACAGAACGGAGACGGCCTGCGGGCAGCAGGTAGGCCAAAATGACAACAGTTTCGTCATTCCAGCGAAAGCTGGAATCCACGCCTGCCGGAGGCAGGCCTGCCTGCTACAGGCAGGTAGCGGGGTGGCAGGTAACTCAGCGGGGTCGGTTGGAATGAGGTATTCAGATGGTCATTCCCGCTTATGCGGGAATGTATTGTATCAACCACTGGATTCCAGCTTTCGCTGGAATGACGAGGGGGTGTCGTTCCGGCTTTACATCATTCAATCCACATGCGGCTTAGCCCACTCAGAACTCAAAAGAGCCAATTTAGATGAGGTGGCCCTGAATGGTATCGCTTGACGGTGGCCTCTTTGATGGTTCGGTGCTAAAATCGCGAGTCCTGTCCAACTAAGAGGAGAAAAAATCATGAAGAGAATAACAGCGCTGTTGGCGTCTGTCGCTTTGATATCCACAACCGGACTGGCGAGCGCGGAAACCTTGCGGTGGGCGCGGGCCGGTGATTCGCTTACTTTGGATCCTCATGCGCAGAATGAAGGCCCAACCCACGTCGTAAGTCACCAAATGTATGAGCCGCTTGTTGTTCGTGACATAACAGGCGCCTTCGAGCCGACTCTGGCGACAGAGTGGTGGCCAAATGCCGACAATCCAAATATCTGGACCTTCAAACTGCGCAAAGGCGTCAAATTCCATGACGGCGCCGACTTCACGGCAGAAGACGTCGTCTTCAGCTTCGAGCGCGCGCAACAGCCAAACTCCGATATGAAAGAACTCATTGGTTCCATTAAGGAAGCGCGCGCCGTGGATGATTTCACCGTCGAGATGGTGACCGATGGCCCGAACCCGATTTTGCCGAACAACCTGACCAATCTTTTCATTATGGATAAGGGCTGGACCGAGGCAAACAACACGGTCGGCGTACAGGATTTCAAAGGCGGCGAGATTACCTTCGCGACGACCAACGCCAATGGCACCGGACCCTACAAACTGGTCAGCCGTGAGCCTGACGTGAAAACGGTGATGGCGATCAATGAAAACTATTGGGGACACGGACAGTTCCCGATGGACGTCACGGAAATTATTTACATGCCGATCCAGAACAATGCGACCCGTGTTGCGGCGCTTCTGTCCGGCGAAGTGAATTTCCTTCAGGATGTGCCGGTTCAGGATATTGAGCGCGTAAACTCGGTTGACGGGCTGCAGGTAAAGCAGGGTCCGGAGAACCGCGTTATCTTTTTCGGCATGAACCAGGGCGCGGATGATATCGAAGCCGATAACATCGACGGCAAGAACCCGCTTGCTGATGTGCGTGTGCGCAAGGCCATGTCAATGGCGATCAATCGGGATGCCATTCGCAAGGTCGTCATGCGGGGACAGTCACGGCCTGCCGGCATGATTGCGCCTCCTTTCGTCAATGGCTGGACGGCTGAGATGGATGGCGAGAGCGCCACAGACGTCGAGGGCGCCAAAGCCCTGATGGCCGAAGCCGGTTACGGCGACGGCTTCTCGCTGCGACTGGATTGCCCGAATGACCGTTACATCAATGATGAAGCGATCTGTCAGGCCGCTGTCGGGATGCTGGGCCAAATCGGCATTACCGTTAACCTCAACGCGCAACCCAAGGCTCAGCACTTCCCGTTGCTCGCGAATGGCAAAACGGACTTCTACATGCTGGGCTGGAGTGTTCCGCCCTATGATTCGGAATACATCTTTAACTTCCTGGTGCATGGTCGTGAAAGTGACATCGGCACCTGGAACGGAACCGGCTTTGACAATGACGCGCTGAATGAAAAGATCGTTTCGCTTGCTTCAAACACGAATCTTGAGGCCCGCAATGCAGATATCGCGGCCATCTGGCGGGTGGTTCAGGACGAACAGCTTTATATCCCGATCCATCACCAGGTTTTGAACTGGGGCATGGCTGAAGGTGTTGGCGTCGAGGTTGATTCTGAAAATCAGCCAAGGGCCAAATACTTCATCATGAAGTAAGCGGTTTAGCCAAACCCGGCAGTGTCAGGGATTGATGCCTCTGTGCCCGGCGCTCAGGCTCCGGGCATTTATCTGTACCCTTTTCACCCTTAAAAGCGATCAAAGGGGCACTGGCTTATATGTTGACATTTGTGCTGCGACGCGTTTTTCAATCCGTATTGGTTTTGCTTGTGGTTGGGCTCGTTGCTTTTTCCATGTTCCGCTTCGTCGGTGACCCGATTGAAAATATGCTCGGTCCGGAACGGACGATAGAGGATATAGAACGCCTGCGAGGCGAGCTTGGACTGGATCAACCGTTCCCTTTTCAATATTACAAATTCCTGCAAGGCGCCGCGCGGGGAAATCTGGGCGTAAGCTATCGTCAGGGGCGGGAAGTTTCCGAGATTATTCTGGAACGCGCCCCGGCAACAATTGAGCTTGCTCTTGTCTCTGCCTTGCTGGCCATTGTTCTGGGCATCGCGCTTGGCGTTTACACGGCAATCCGCCGTGATGGATTGCTGGCCAATTTCATCATGTCTGCTTCGCTGATCGGGGTCTCGCTTCCCCCATTTCTGATCGGTATTTTGCTGATCTATCTGTTTTCGGTTGAAATGAGCCTACTGCCCAGTTTTGGCAGAGGCGAGGTTGTAGATCTGGGCTGGTGGACAACCGGTCTTTTGACGGTCAGCGGACTGAAATCCCTGATCCTGCCGGCGATCACGCTTGGCCTGTATCAGATGACACTGATCATGCGGCTTGTGCGCTCTGAAATGCTCGAAGTGCTGCGGGCAGACTATATCCGCTTTGCCCGTGCCCGGGGCTTTGGAGAGCGCAAGATCAATTTCCGCTATGCGCTGAAAAACACAATGATCCCGGTCATCACCATTATAGGCTTGCAGCTTGGGGCCGTTATTGCCTTTTCGATCATCACGGAAACGGTCTTCCAGTGGCCCGGCATGGGGCTGCTGTTCGTGAATTCAATCCAGTTTGTCGATATTCCCGTGATGGCGGCTTACCTCATGCTGGTTTCGGTCATGTTTGTCGGGATTAATTTAATCGTGGATTTGTTCTATGCCTTCATTGACCCGCGCATGAGGGTGGCAAGCTGATGACTGATAAATTTTCAAATACCGCGCCCTCCCGTCTGCGCCGCGCATTGGACAGCGATCTTTTCTACGCCTTTAGAAAATCACCTGTTGCCGTGGTCTCCGCTGTCGTCACCTTCATTCTTGTCTTTTCTGCCGTATTTGCGCCGCTGATCGCAACGACCGAGCCGTTTAATCCGGCCAGCCTGAACCTGATGAACGGCTTCACGCCACCGCTATCAACGAACGCCTTCACCAATGAAAGCTTTATCATGGGGACGGATGATCAGGGGCGGGATGTCTATTCGACAATTCTATACGGTATGCGGATTTCCCTTTTTGTTGGTTTTGCCGCCGTGCTTTTCGCCATGGTTCTGGGCATTTTCCTGGGGCTTAGCGCGGGATTTATCGGCGGCTGGACCGAGACACTCATCATGCGGGCGGCGGATGTGCAGTTGACCTTCCCGTCAATCCTTGTGGCCATGCTGATTTTCGGTTTTGCCAAAGGCGTCACCCCCATCGAATATCGTGATCAGATGGCAATCTGGGCGCTTATCCTGGCAATCGGTTTGTCTGACTGGGTGCAATTCGCGCGGGTGGTCCGGGGGGCAACGCTCGTTGAAAAGAATAAGGATTATGTTGCCGCCGCCCATCTGATGGGCCGACCGGCCCTGATCATTATGCTGCGCCACATCCTGCCCAATGTTTTATCACCCGTGCTGGTTATCGCCACAATTTCCCTGGCTCTGGCGATCATTACCGAAGCAACGTTGAGCTTTTTGGGTGTGGGGGCGCCACCGACCCAGCCGTCACTTGGCACCTTGATCCGTATCGGACAGCAATATCTGTTTTCCGGGGAATGGTGGATCCTGTTCTTCCCGGCCTGCGCGCTTCTCGCCCTTGCGCTCAGCGTCAATCTGCTGGGGGACTGGTTGCGCGACGCCCTCAATCCGAGGCTGAAATGACCGAACCGATTTTGTCCATTCGCAACCTGACGATCGAAATCCCCACGCGCCACGGTGTTTTCAAGCCTGTCGAGGGCGTGAGCTATGATATTTTCCCCGGAGAGATCCGTGGTGTTGTCGGTGAAAGCGGCGCCGGAAAATCAATGACAGGCAATGCCGTCATTGGTCTTTTGGATCCACCGGCCCATATCACAAGCGGTGAAATATGGCTGCGGGGAAGGCGTGTTGACAATCTGCCTGACGAGGAGAAGCGTCTGATCCGCGGCAGGGAAATCAGCATGATCTTCCAGGATCCTCTGACCTCGCTGAACCCGCTCTTCACTGTTGGGGAGCAACTGATCGATACTATTCAACTCCATCTTGACGTGACTTTGGCCGAGGCCAAAGAGCGCGCGCTTGATTTGCTTGATGCGGTCTCCATCCCCAATCCGCAAGACCGTTTTAAGCAATATCCGCATCAGTTCTCCGGCGGGATGCGCCAACGTGTTGTGATTGCCCTTGCCTTGTGCTCCGAACCGTCGGTCATTGTCGCGGACGAACCGACGACGGCGCTTGATGTCTCGATCCAGGCCCAGGTTCTGGGTCTCATTAAGAAGCTTGCCGTTGAACGACAGATCGGTGTTATTCTCATTACCCATGACATGGGGGTTATTGCCGATACCACAGAGCAGGTGACCGTCATGTATTCAGGCAAGGTCGTGGAAAGCGGAACCACGGATCAGATCCTGGGCATGCCCGGACACGACTACACAAAATCGTTGATTGCCGCGGTTCCTCGTCCGCACAGGAAGCTGCACAGATTTCCGCAGATCAGCTATGGCGGTCGTGAGACCGTGTTCAAAATCGAGGATCTCGCCCGAAACTGGGATCGTTCCGTGGCAGCCCGGTCCGGAACCTTACTTGAAGTCACGAAGCTGACAAAACGGTTTATCGAAAAGTCGTCATTATTGCCCTTCCGAAGAAGGTATTTTACGGCAGTCGATGATGTCAGCTTTGATATCCGTGACGGTGAAGTGTTCGGTATTGTGGGGGAGAGCGGTTCCGGCAAGTCCACGGTTGCAAGAATGATCGCCACGCTTTATAGCGCCGATGCGGGGCATATCGTGTTTGACGGCGATGATGTGACAGACACGAGCGCCAGGGAAAGGGCCGCTTATCGACGTCAGATCCAGATGATTTTCCAGGATCCGTTCTCCAGTCTGAACCCGCGCATGTCGGTGGGAGAAATCGTGGCAGAACCGTTGCTGCATCACAAAATTCTGCCCAAAGCACAGGTCGGCGCCCGTGTTCGTGAACTGCTCGATAAAGTGGGTCTTGCCAGGGATGCCTATCGCAAATACCCGCACGAGTTTTCCGGAGGCCAGCGCCAACGCATTTCCATCGCGCGCGCCATTGCGACACAGCCGAGATTTCTCATCTGCGATGAACCGACAAGCGCGCTTGACGTGTCAATTCAGGCGCAAATCATGAATATCCTTAAAGATTTGCAAGCGCATCTTGGCCTGACCATGCTGTTTATCAGCCATGATTTGCCTGTTATGCGCCAAATGTGTAACAGAGTTGGCGTCATGCAGCGGGGTAAAATGGTCGAAATACAGGAAACGGAAGCCCTGTTTAAGACGCCTCAACATTCCTATACATCTGAACTTTTGGGTTTTATGCCTCAGCTTGCGCAGCTTAGATAATAGCGAAAGCCCGGCACTTTGAATTTCGAAGCTGGTTATGGTTTTTCTGTGTGTAAATGTAATAATTCCGGCATCATTGATGACCAGGACGGAGGTGGCCTGCCTGCCGCAGGCAGGCCTGTTTCATTTCTATGTTAATATCATGCCATGCTGAGACGCCTGTTCACATTGTCGGCCATTTTATCGGTCATGCTGCCCACCCTGATCGTCCTTATGTATCTCGATTACCAGCGTTTCTTAAAGACCCCGCTGAAGCTGATGACGCCGCGGGTTTTTATCATTGAACCCGGCTTGCCGTTTGCTGAAATCAACCGCCGGCTGAAGGCCCAGCACCTGATCACGCGGGCGCATTATTTTGAGGCGCTGGCCAGGTTTTCCGGCAAGGCCAGGCAGATCAAGACCGGGGAATATGAGATCAGGCCCGGCCTGACCCCGGTTGAACTGCTGGATCTGTTGGTGAGCGGGCAGGTGATTCAATACGCCTTCACCCTTGTCGAGGGCTGGAATATCCACACCATGCTGAATGCCATCCGCCAATCGCCGCTGCTTACCAACACGCTGGGCGATGATCCGCTGCCGGACTTGCGGCGGGCAGTGGGTTATACCGAGACCACTGCCGAGGGCCTGTTCTTCCCGGACACCTATTATTTTGCCAAGGGCACGACCGATAAAGCGCTCCTGAAAAGGGCCTATAAACGGCTGCAAACCGTGCTGATGGAAGAATGGCAACAACGCGCGACCGGGCTGCCTTATCAGAGCCCTTATCAAGCGCTGATCATGGCCTCGATCATAGAGAAAGAAACGGCGCTGGCCGCGGAACGCGGGCAAATTGCCGGGGTGTTTGTGCGCCGCTTGCATAAAAAAATGAAATTGCAGACCGACCCGACGGTGATCTATGCCCTGGGGCAGGGCTTTGACGGCAACCTGCGCCGGAAAGATCTGGCGCTGGATTCGGCCTATAACACCTATCGCCACAAGGGCCTGCCGCCGGGGCCGATCGCCCTGGTCGGGCGCGAGGCGATCCACGCGGCCCTGCATCCCGAACAGGGCAAGAGCCTCTATTTTGTGGCGAAGGGGGACGGCTCGCATTATTTTTCCGAGACCCTGAGCGAACACAACAAGGCGGTCGCCCGCTACCAACTCAAAAAACATTAATGTTCATCCCTATTCCGGCCCAAACGGTCGGCCGCTATGTCAGACAAAGGTTTATTCATTACCCTGGAGGGGATTGAGGGCGCCGGCAAGAGCACGCTGCTGGATTTTACCGGCGACTTGCTTCTGCGGGCGGGCAGGGAGGTCCTGCTGACGCGCGAGCCGGGCGGCACCAGGACCGGTGAGCGCATCCGCGCGATACTGCTGGACCGCGCCAACATTGATTTAAGTGATGATACTGAACTGTTGTTGATCTTTGCCGCGCGGGCGCAGCATCTTGCGGAAGTCATCCGGCCCGCTTTAAGCGCCGGCAAGACAGTATTATGTGACCGCTTTATTGATGCCAGTTACGCCTATCAGGGCGGCGGCAGGGGCATCCGCGACACGCGCATCCGGCAACTGGAAGACTGGCTGGGCGCGGGCTTGACGCCGGATCTGACTCTGTTGCTTGACCTTGAGGTGGAAACGGGTCTGGCGCGGGCCGGGCGGCGCGGCGAGGCCGATCGTTTTGAGCGGCAGGAACGCGATTTTTTCGAGCGCGCGCGGGCCGCTTATCTGCGCCGGGCCAGGCAGGCCCCGGAGCGGTTCAGGCTGATAGACGCGGCGCAGTCACCGGCCCGGGTGAGGCAACAACTGACGGCCATCCTCGGCAGGGAAGGGCTGTGTTAGCCATCTACCCCTGGCAGCAAACGCAATGGCGGCGCTTGTCGGAGCTGCGCCAACAACAGCGCTTGCCCCATGCCCTGCTGCTGTCCGGCCTGGACGGCATGGGCCTCAGACAATTTGCCCTGGCCTTTGCGATGCGGCTGCTGTGCCGCACGGATGAGGGAGACAGGGCCTGCGGTCATTGCCGGGACTGCCGGCTTTTTCTGGCCGGCAATCAACCTGATCTCAGGCTGATTGAACCGGAAAAGCCCGGCCAGCCGGTCAGGATCGCGGAAATCAGGGCGCTGATTGCGTATGCCGCGCTCAAGAGTTTTTCCGGCAACTGTAAAGTCGTGATCATCGAGCCGGCCGAGGCTATGAACCGGGCCGCGGCCAACGCCCTGCTCAAGACGCTGGAAGAGCCGCCCCCGCAGTGCATGCTGCTGTTATTGAGTCCGCGCCCGGCCGGCCTGCCGGTCACCATACGCAGCCGCTGCCAGCGGCTTGATTTTCCGCCGGCCTTTGATCAGGCCACGCTGAACTGGCTCAGGCGACAAAGTCCCGAGGCCGATACCGCAGCCGATCTGTTGCTCAAGCTGAGCCGCGGCGCGCCCCTGCGGGCGCTGACCCTGCTCGAAGACGGGCAATTGGGACAGCGTAAACAGGTGTTGCAGGATTTAAGGCAGCTTGGGCGGCAAGGCGCGGATATCGTGCGGATCGCGGCAAGCTGGCAAGACTACGGCTGCGAAACCGTATTGATCACCTTGCTAAGCCTGATAGCAGACCTGACGCGGCTTAAATTGTTGAAGCACAAGGCCGACCTGATAAATACGGACCTGAAAGAAGACTTGCAAGGCCTTGCAAAAACATTAGACTTGCAAACTCTCGCGCGAAATTACGGTTTTGTGCAAATGAAATATCAGGAGGCGAGCGGGCCGCTCAATCTGAATCCGTTGAGTATTCTGGAAGAGGTGCTCGCGGCCTGGCCGCAACCTGAAACTACAGTTTGAAAGGAGAACGCTAATGGCAGCCGCCCGAGCGCCCAGACAGGGTATCCTGTCTCTGACTATCCGCGATAAAAGCGCGTTATACGCCTCTTATATGCCGTTTATTAAAAACGGCGGCCTGTTTATTCCCACCGACAAGCCCTACAAGCTCGGCGATGAAGTGTTCATGCTGTTGACGCTCATGGACAGCGAGGGCAAATTGCCCATTGCCGGCAAGGTCGTCTGGATCACGCCCAAGGGCGCGCAGGGCAACAAGGCGACCGGGATCGGCGTGCAGTTCAGTGAACTGGACAAGGGCGCGACCAAAAGCAAGATCGAGACCCAACTGGCCGGCGCCCTGAAATCCGAACGCCCGACCCATACCATGTAAGGCGTCGCGGCCGATGCCCTCGCTGGTTGACTCCCACTGTCATATCCCCCTGCTGGCCGAATCACTGCCGGTGCAGGCCATTCTTAACAATGCGGCAGAACACGGGATTGAAAAGATGCTATGCGTTGCCATCGATCTCGAAGGCGTGCCCGCGATCATCGATCTCGCCAGGCAACATGCGAGCGTCGCGGCCTCGGTCGGCGTGCATCCGAATGCGAAACTGCAAACGGAAATCGGGGCGGATGACTTGATCGGGCCGGCCTCCGCCGCTGAGGTGGTGGCCATCGGCGAGACCGGACTGGATTATTTTCGCAGCAGCGGCGATCTCGAATGGCAGCGGGATCGCTTCCGCGCCCATATCACCGCAGCCAAAGAGCTCAGGAAACCGCTGATCATTCACTGCCGTGAGGCCAGGCAGGATGTGATCCGGATCTTGAGAGAAGAGGGCGCCGCCACGGTCGGCGGCGTCATGCACTGCTTTGTTGAAGACTGGGAGACCGCCCGGGCCGCGATGGATCAGAACTTTCTGATCTCGTTTTCGGGCATTGTCACGTTCAAGAACGCGCCGGAGGTGCAGGAAGTGGCCCGGCGCGTGCCGCTTGAGGCGATGCTGGTCGAGACCGATTCGCCCTATCTGGCGCCAACGCCGTTTCGCGGCAAGACCAATCAACCGGCCTATGTCCGGCATGTGGCGGAATACATTGCCGAGTTAAAACAACTGGATTATGGCGAGGTCGCCGCACGGACTACCAGCAATTATTATGGTTTGTTTGGATCAGCCTGAAAATCCTGCTTTTTTTCAGAGTTTCCCTAACTAAATCAAACAATAGCATCCATTATCTCAAGCGCCTTCCTGATTGAATCAGAACGGGTATAAAAATGGGGCGAGAGCCGCACGGCGCCGGCGCGGCAGGCGCAAATCACGTTATTTTCCATGAGGTTGCGCTGTATTTCGCTGTTGTCCCGTCCCTTAAATTTAAAGGTGACGATGCCGGCCCGCTTTGCCTCATGGCCGGGTGTCAGCCAGGATATATCCGGGTTATCTTTATAATAATCAAAAATTTGCCGCGTATTTTTGATTACCATTCCATGAATATTTTCAATGCCAATCTCGGCCAGCAGGGACAGGCTGGCGGACAGGGCATAGATCCCCAGCATATTCGGGCTGCCGCATTCAAAGCGCCGGGCGGAGCGGGCCGGTTGCCACTCCTTGCGATCATAATTTGTCATATCCTCGACCATGTGCCAGCCGAATTGATGCAGCGCCAGACTTTCCCGCATTGAGCCGGCACAATAAAACAAGGCGATACCCTCCGGGCCGAGCAGCCATTTATGGGCGTCGGCCATAACGAAATCAGCCCGGATTTTTCGGACATCGAAGGGTATCACGCCCAACGCCTGAATCGCGTCGATACAAAACAAGATCCCGTTTTGCCGGCAGAATTGCCCCAGCCTTTCGAGATCAAGGCGCCGGCCCGAGCCATATTGCACCGCGCTGATGGTCAGCAAGCGGGTATTTTCATCACAGGCATTGATTAAACATTGTTCAGGATTATCATCGGCAAGACTGATTTCACGGAATGTGACGCCCTTTTTTTGCTGGGCCAGCCACGGGATCCGGTTGGAAGGGAACTCCTCGTCGGAACTGACAATATTATCGTGCCTGTGCCAGTCAATGCCTTCCGCAACAACCGACAGCCCCTCGGAGGTATTCTTTAATAATGCAATATCGTCAATGGAGGGCGCATTAATCAGCATTTGCAACTGTTTGCGCAACAGCGCCTCGGTTTGCAGCCAGCGCGCATAGTTTTTCGCGCCAAAATGGAGATTTTCTTCGGCAAATTGCCGAACGGCATCGCGGGTCCGTTTGGGCCAGGGCGCAACGGCGGCATGATTCAGGTAAATAAGCCCCTCGCCGAGCGGGAATTCCGCGGAAAAAAGCGCATTCATATTCATACCGGTTCAGCCGCCCGCTTTTTTCGCTGTCAAGCGGCAATCACACAATTTCTTCCGTTGGCCTTGGCCTTGTAGAGGTTTTGATCGGCCCTGTGCAGCGTTGCTTCAAATGGTTCAAAGTCTTCGCGTAGCGCAATACCCGCGCTCAATGTAATTTTAAAATCGACATTATTATGGCTGAAGGTCATAGCCTTGATGTCCGAGCGTATCCTCTCCGCCAAATGCAGGGCGCTGTTCTTGTCCGCAGACAGCATAACCACGATAAATTCCTCTCCGCCATAGCGAATGCACAGGTCATCCGGCCGGGATATTTCTCTTATTTTTTTTCCGACCCCCGCCAACACTTGATCGCCACAGACATGGCCATAGGTGTCATTGATCTTTTTAAAGTAATCAATATCGAGGAAGATGACCGACAAATATTCATCCGTGGCGCGTTCATGCCGGGCCACAAGCATTTCTACGTGTTCGTTCATATAGTTTTTAGTATGCAGGGATGTCAGGGGATCATGAATGGTTATTTTTTTGAGTTGATGCAAGGTCTTTTTTGTGAGCGACATGGAAAAGGCAACCATAATGACGGCAAACAAAAAAACCACGCTCAGCGCGGAAAGGGCATATTGCCTTGTTTCATGTGTTATATCATCCAGATACATACCGGTGCCCAATACCCAGCCCCAGAGTTCAAAATAGTCAACATAGGATATCTTGAGCATGGTTTCCGAACTGTCGGGCTTGAACCAGTAATATTCGACCAGGCCGCCGCCTTGCCGGGCTGTCTCTATAAAATCACGAAAAAAGTAGTTCCCTTTTTCATCGGCAAGATCGATCAGATTCTTGCCTACCTGCTTCAAATCACTGGGATAGGGGTGCATTAACATCACGCCTTCATCATCATTGATCCAGAAATAGACATTTGCATCAAATTTGGCGGCGTTGAGTGTATTAATCGCCATCCTTTTAGCCTCGGCCTCCGGCAATTCCGAACGAGCGGCCAAACCGTTAAAGTGCATGATAATTTGCATGCCGACATCCACCAGCCGCTTGGCATTCTCTATTTTTTCCTGTTTGATGCTGGATGCCAGCCCTTTATAGGATAAAAAGACGATGATGAACATCCCCAGCAGGCTTAATATTGTGATGGTTATTAATTTGTGATTAATATTTAATTTTGAATTTGACACGGTTAGATCCGGTTTTTTTGGTGACAGTATGCGGTGCGGAAAAACGCGCATTACAAGGGATTTGAGGGCAAATAGCAACACCAACAGCGATTACCGGGTTTCCTGAATTATCAGAATAATACTGCGCATAATCTATATTATGTTAAATATAAAATTTAACATAATATATCACTTCATCCCTGCCGTCATTCCGGCCTTCGCCGGAATGACAACGGGGTGTTGTTTTGGCTTTCCGTCATCCTGTCTGCTTGTACCAAGCAGGGCTTTAGCAGAAACGCAGAGTCAATCTCATCTAAAATAAGGTGTCAGTTATCCTGGCCACGCTATCGTTAGTATCGCTCATAATGCGCCTGTCGCCCCTGCCGTCATTCCAGCGAAAGCTGGAATCCAGTGGTTTATGTCATAACATTCCCGCCCAGGCGGGCGGGAATGACAATTAGATAGAACTGGTGCTCATTTCACAGCCCGGCCCGTCCTCCTGGATTCCGGCCTTCGCCGGAATGACACCGAGGTGTTGTTTTGGCTTTCCGTCATTAGGCCTCCCGCCATAGCACTTCTTGTTCAATGCCTGAAATTAGCGTAAATCCAGATAATGATCATGTATTTACTTCGAATTTTCAGATAATGCGCTAATTTTTATGGAATATTTTAATTTTCTCATAAAATTATAAAAATCCAGTTGCATTCGAAGTCTATTTTAGCTAAGTTAGAAAAATAGTCCGGGGAGTTGCCCCGTCTATTCAAAATGAGATCAAAATTAATCGGGGGATTATCATGATTCATGTCAGCAAACTGCTTTTCAGCGCCACTTTATTCATTCTTTTTTTACAACCGTCGGCGGCAGAAACCCCGCAACAGGGAGAAATTGTCGTAACGGCCCAGAAACGCGAACAAAGCCTGCAGGATGTCTCTGTCTCCGTCACCGCCGTCAGCGACGAGATGCTTATTGATAAGGGAATTTATGACGTGAGCCGGCTTGATGTGCTGGTGCCGGGCCTGGTATTCCAGCAATCCGGGAACGATGTGCGGTTTTCCATGCGGGGCGCGGTCACCGCGCAGGTGGAGGCCAATGATGTCTCGGTCGCCTTTTATACGGATGGTCTTTACCGGCCCAGACACGCCCAGGCGCTGGCCGGGTTTGTCGATGTTGAACGTGTCGAGGTGCTCAGAGGCCCGCAGGGCACCCTGTTCGGCCGCAACTCTTATGGCGGCGCTATCAATGTCATCAGCAAAAAACCCGATTTCGAAGCGCCGGATTATGGCGGCGCCTTCGGCGTGGGGAAATATAACCATCTGCGCGGCGAAGGTTTCGCCAATATGCCGCTGGGCCAGCGGGCGGCTTTTCGGGTTACGGGCGTGCGGGAAATCCGCGACCCTATCGTGGAGAACGTCACCATCGGCGATAAGGGCGGTTTGAAAGACGCGGACAACTGGTATGTGCGGGGTCAGCTTGCCTATGATCTGAGTGACGATATCGGTATCCTGGTGCGGGCCGAGCATTGGGAAGACGACGCCAACGGTAATGGCGACTTTGGCTACAAGCCCCTGGGGGTTCCGGTAAATCCGGCAACCGGCCGGACCAATGGCATCTCCGGCCCCCTGAACGGATTCATCGGCCGGAGGACGGACTGTGGCAACTGTGGGCGCGCGGGCGCGGGCCTGGATGCCACAGCGGAACGTGTCCTTGCCGATCCCTATAAAATCTCAAATGATTTTTCACCCTTTCGCGATATTGAAGAAAATACCATAGCCGGCGAATTTACCTATGACGGCGCGGCCTTTGCCGATCTAAAGCTGACCGTGGGCTATATCGACTTTAAGGAATTACGAATGGCCGATGCGGATCTGTCGTCTTACGCCTCTCTCGCGGCCGGCAACGCTATCAGTTCGGCGACAACCTCACAGGAAATCCAGTTTACTTCCAAACATGATGGCCCGCTTGAATGGGTCGCGGGTCTGTATTTTATGCAGGAAGATCTCACCAACGCATTTTTATGGATGAATATTCACAAGCTGGCGAATAACGCGCCGGATCCGGCCGTTGCCCCGACCTATACCTGGGCGCCCTGGCTGCGGGAAATACGTATTGATACCCGTTCACACGCGGCCTATACCCAGGGTACCTGGTCGCTGAGGGACAGCCTGCGCCTGATCGGCGGCATTCGCTATACCTACGACACGCGCGACTGGGCCGTGTTTGGGCCGCAGGATACCGTCAATGGCGTCAACGGCGCCTTTGCCGGTGATGTCTCCGCGCTCCGGTTTACTACACCGCTTGCCTCGCAGGGCGCGGCCAAATCCTGGAATCAACTGACCTGGAAGGCCGGCCTGGAATACGACATCGGCGACGATGCCATGAGCTACTTTACCGCCTCCACGGGCTTTCTCTCGGGTAACGCCCAGGGGGCGTTTACCGGCCCGGCGAGTTATGATGAGAGATTGGTCAATGCCTATGAAATCGGCCTGAAAAGCACCCTGCTTGAGGGCGCGTTGCGGTTCAATATCGCGGCTTTTTATAATACCTATGATAATCTGCTTGCCACTAAATTTGTCCCGGCGGGCAATACCGTGCTGGCGCAATCGGATAATGCCGGCTCCTCGAATGCGCTGGGTCTGGAGATTGAGGCCGACTGGATGCCGGTGGAACACTTGAATCTGGGTCTGCGGGCGGCGTTCACCAAAGCCAGATACGACCGGTTCATCACCAGTTACCAGTTTCAGGAAGGCGGACAGACCATTGCCGGCGTTAGCGGCCTGATCCGGCGCGACGGTCAGCAAGTCTGGGGCTCGCCTGATATGACCCTGACCCTGCTCGGCAGCTATGACTTTGGTCTCGGAGAGTATGGCGCCCTGAGCCCCGGCTTCAGCTTCTACTACTCGGACAAGTATCGCGCCTTTGACCGCCCCTATAACTTCACTATGCAGGATAGCTATACCCGCACCGATCTTGCCCTGAACTGGACATCGGTGGACGGCAACTGGAATGCGCAGGCATTTGTGCATAACCTTGAAGATAAAGCCGTCTTGTTGAATGCAACGGTCTTTGGCGGCCGTCTGGCCGTCGGCAGCTATTCTGCGCCACGCACATTTGGCATAAGGCTGGGATACCGGTTCTGACAGCGGGCCGGTTCGTGTATTGATTTGGCTGCCGGATATTTGGCATGGCGGTTTGCCCGGGGGCCGTCATGCCGGTTACAGGATATTTTTCGAACGCTTATGATAAATGAGCTTTGAGGTGTTTCACGGACAGAAACAGCGTCATAGGTTCAATAGGTGATACCTGAAAGCCATAGTTTTGATAAAACCTTTTAGCATCTTCTGAAATCGCGTGAACGATCAGGCATCTCAGGCCGGCATTGCGAGCAACGGATAATGTTCGCAGCATTGCATCCTTGAGTAAGGCCGAACCCAGGCGATGTCCCTGATATTCACAGTCAACCGCTAATCTTCCCAATACCATAGCAGGGATTGGCTCCGGCATATTACGAGCGATTGCTCCCGGAGCAACCAATCTTTCAATGCTCCCGGCCGCCAAAGCATAATAGCCTGTCACGCGCTTGTTTGCACACACTACAAAAGTACGGCTGGCGCCCGTTTCCTGGTTTTTTAAAGCGCGTTTTACAAGCCATTCGTCAAGGGCGGGAACACCGCTATTAAACAACGCTGTCTCATGTTCGCCGGAAAGTAATACCGGCGCCGTTATTTTTCCCAAGGCGATGGCTCGGTCAATAATTTTTTTAGCCTGACGTTGTCAGGGATTGGAGCAGTCAGCGCATCCTCAAAAGATTTGAAATCCTCTTTATTCAAATGAAAAAGGCGTTGATCCAGTATGACCTGCTCTGCTTCCCGGCAGGCAATATCCAGAATAAAGGCGCTTCTATCCTTATGAAGAAGCGCCGCGGCTTTAGTGAGCAGCGCATGTTGATCGGCTTCAACACGCATGTTGATGGGGGCTGTTTTGGGCATATGAGTAATATAGTATGTTAATCAGATATACGCAAACCGACGCCGGAACGTCTTAACGCGCCCGATACTCATTCTGTCCGAATGTCAATCCCCGCCTCGGCAAAGGGATCCCGGCCCAGTTGCAGCAGCATGTCGATGATATCGACAAAGACCCAGTTCTCGACCAGCCGGTCGCCGTCGCGCCGCCAGATGTCGGCAACGCGAACCGTGAACATCTGACCTTCGGCCCGCACGCCGAGCCAATCCTTGACCATGAATCCGCCGTGTGACGGCCAGCCGCCGGACGCAACGTAGTCCCCATCCGCGAATCTGGCATAATGACCCGGCACTTTGGCATCCAGGGCCGGGTTGCCGGATTTGCAATAGGTGTTGCGCACGCGGCCCTTCTCAAATATCGACTCGTAGGGCAACTGAAACCGGGCGAAGCCGTCAACCCCGATATAACTGCCGTATCCCGATGGCCCGTACCAATACATATTATGACGCCAATAGGGCCGCCAGGCCTCGTCTTCGGTATAAAGGCGCGATAGCATGTCATCGACCATCTTCAGGTTCGCGCGTGACTGTTCGGCCGGGCTCTCTGTCAGCGCCAGACCGTCCGCGGTGGCCGGGCCGGGCACGAAGCCTTCATAACCGTTGCTGGGCGGCAGGGGCCAGCTTCCGATCTGCCGCAACAGGTCGAGCATGTCGAAGTAGAGATACGATTCAACCGATTGGCCCGCCTCGATCTGGTGGTATTCAATGTAATGAAGCCAGACGATAGCGCCGTTCGCCGGGATGCCCAGCCAGGGCTTTTGAAACAAGCCGACATAATGACCGTGGCTGACGACCCATTCGCCGCCCTTGTACTCGCCGCCGAACAGCATGTCGCAACGCCGGTGCAGATGGGCAAAGGCATTCTGCATCGGCTCGACCACCCGCGCGAGAAAATCTGCCCGGCCATCGATCCGGTTTAACGGCTGGACGGCATTGATATCAGCATCAGGCGCATAAAAGCGCGTCAGCGCTTGCCGCAGCGAAGCCGGTTCCCATGCGCGATAGGCATCAACGAGGTCTTTGTACAGATATTTATTGGCCAATGTGGCGGCGCTTGCGATACCCATGCGATCTACCCTTGATTCCGAAGTTTGCGGTTGCGTTTGAGCACATCAAGCCCTGTCTGTTTCAGGAAGTGCAGGAGATCGATAAAAATCCAGTTTTCAGCAAGTTTGTCGCCGGCGCGGCGATAAATATCGACAACGCGCATCTCCACGGTCTGCTGCGAGGCCGGCATACCGAGAAAATCGCCGGCCGGTTTCATTTTGAGATTCGGCCAGCCGAACCAGCCGGCGTAGTTGCCTTCCGCGAAACGGCACACGTGGCCCTGAAACTCGACCTTGTCCAGCCCCTGCCGAAACGGTCCCTGGTGCTGCAACTGGTAACGCGGAATCGTGTAAGTTGCGCCGATCCCCGCCGGGCCGAACCATAACATATCCTCGTGCCAGCTTCGGGCCAGCTCTTCGTCCGGCGACTGAAATCCCTCCGCGTTTCTCAGGTCGTCTTTCATGGCGTTGATCAGCCTCAGTGTTTTTTGCGATTCAACGGGATCTTGTGACTCAAACAGCAAACCGTCATGAGTGCGTGGCCCCGGCGTCAGGAGCTCGGCCCCGGTCTGCTCGGGCAGCGGCTTGAGGCCGGCCTGTTGCATGACACTCAAAATATCGCAGAACAGCGCGGTCTCCGCGATCCGGCCATCGACAATGCGGTGAAAATCACAATAGCGCAGAAATGCCATTCTGCCGGTCGGCGGGATGCCCAGCCATTCCCGGTCGAACAGTCCCATCAGATGCCCCATGCTGCACACCCATTCGGACTCGCCGTCGATCTCGTTGACGCCCGCCATGAAAACGTCAGGCCGGCGTTGCAGGTGTTTAAACGAGCGGATCAGCGGCAGCCAGAAGGTCTCGACAACGGCCGCCGCGCCATATTGCTCATAAAAGGGATGCATGCCGCGCCAGTGATAGTCGGCGCTGACAAATTCCGAAAATACCGCTTGCAGATCACTGCCGGCGGCCTGCTCCGTTGCGGCATAGAACTGCCGCACCAGCGTTTTACTTGTTTGATAGTTATCCGTCATGTCCGCCCTTCCCTCGCGCCGCCGCAATCTGCATCATCAGATCCAGTTCATTGAACAACATCCATTCGCGCGCGATCTTGCCGTCCCTGATCTCGTGCTGGGTGATGCCCCAGATCGTGACCGGTTGCCCGGTCGCTTCCCCATAGATGCCAGAGCCGGTGTGCGTTGCCGTTGCGCTCCAGCGTTCGGCAGTCAGGTAACCCTCATCATCGTTGCCCATCCAGTAAACCTCGTCTGTTTCAAGCGCCAGGTCCGGCAAGGCGCCGTGCAGGGATGCTAATAATTTACGATAGTCGGCGGCGCCGGCCGACTTGCGCCCGGTCGGCCCCTCGAAGGTGAAATCAGCCAGATATGATTCGGTCAGCACATCGAAATCCCGCCGGTTCCAGAGCCTGTCCAGCTTGTCCCGAACGAACGCATCTACATCAAAGCCTTCGACGGGCTGCGCAACCGAGACAGGCTTGTCCGGTCTGCCCGCGGCGCGGAGCCGGTTCCAGACTGTCTCGCCGCGCGGCCAGCCGGCCGGCGCTTCCCGCGCCAGCCTGGCGGCCAGTTCGTCCAGATCCAGGCCGAGTTGCCGGATCATGGCCGAGGTGTTGTACAGCACATGTTCGAGATAAATCCTGTTATTCAGCGAAACGCAATTGGCAATGACCAGGATATCCACCGGCCGCTGGCTTGCCGGGCCGTATTTCGAGTCGCCGTCATTAGTACCGCGAATGATCGTGCGGTGTGAAGTGTGAAAACCCGCCTCGTCATCACCCGCCCAGACGATCTCATCGGCAATGAGCCGGATGTCAGAGAACGCGCCCGTGGTATGACGGGTGTCGATGATTTTCTTCGAACCGAGTTGCAGGCCGTAGTCATCAAACACATGCGAGTCATCGGCATAGGTTGCGCCGATGTACTCGATATCCCGCTCTTCCCATATTCGATGGGTAATCCGGACGATGTAATCAATAATGTTATGATAAATGGCCTCAAAGCCGCGCAGCGACTGCCGCGGCCCGAAGTCGTCCGGGATGCGCCGCTCCCGCGGTGTGCCACGCGCGGTGTATTTGGCCAGCGAGATTGAATAATCGGCGGGCATGTGCTCGCGGCGAAGTGGAATGGTCAATTCTTGTGACTTCGAATTCATTTCAGCTCCCTGATTTTTATTCTAATTGATTTGAGATTTTAACGATATCTGGTGTAACATAAAAGACAAATTATGCATTCGCAATATAAAAATTGTGATCCCCCTTAAAGGAGGTGTCTGATGGCCGAGTTCGGGATATTAAACTGGACGGTCGTGATCGCGTATATCATCGGTAATCTGCTGCTGGGCTTCAGCTTGAGTAAACGGGTGGAGACCGCGGATCATTTTTTCCTGGGCCGGCGCACGACACCCTGGTGGGCTATCGGTATTTCCGTTGTTGCGACCTATGTTGGCGCCCTCGCCTTCCTGGGCGGCCCGGCCTGGGTTTACAACGAGGGCTTTTCGGTCATCTTCATCCACATCAACTATCCGATCGCGATTGCGATCACGGTGACATTGTTTTTGCCGTTCTTTTATGCCAGCGGCACGGCCTCGATCTTCGATTATCTTGAGCGCCGCTTCGGGCTGACATCGCGCACCCTGATGTCGGCTATCTTTTTGTCCGGTAATATCGCTTATTCCGGGATCACCTTATATACCACGGCGCTGGTGCTGGAATTTATCACCGGCATGGATGTGGTCACGGCAATCCTGATCGTCGGCGCGGTTGCGTTCACCTATACGGCGCTGGGCGGCATCGCGGCAGTCATCTGGACCGATGTGATCCAGAGCGCTATCCTGTTCATCGGCGCCTTCATCATCCTGTTTATGTTGATCGGCGCCCTGCCCGATGGCCTGCCCGCCGCGCTTGCCGGCCTGAAGGCCGTAGGCAAGACCAATCCTTTTGAATATTCCCTGGATCCGGCCAAAGTGGCGACGGTGTGGAGCGGTGTGGTCGCGATGTCAGTCTATCATGTCGTGGTCTATGGCGTGAACCAGATGATGGTGCAACGCACGCTGGCCGCGAAATCGATCGGCGATGCCAAGAAAGCCTATATTATGATGGGTTATGTGGCCTTTCCGGTGTATCTGCTGTTTTTCGGTATCGGCATGTTGTTCTACAGTTACTATAACGGCCGGGTTTTTGATAACGACAATCTCATCATGCTGGAATTTGTGGCGGGCATCGGCGTGCCGGGTCTGATGGGTATCGTCACCGCCGCCATTGTCGCCGCCGCGATGTCCAGCCTGGACTCCAGCCTGAATTCGATGGCCACCGTCACGACCCTTGATTTCTATCAGAAGTTCTGCAAGCGCGAGGGCAGTCCCCGCCATTATCTGGCCGCTTCGCGCTGGTTCATGCTGATGTGGGCCATTGTCATCATCGTTCCGGCGATCTGGTTTACCGACAGCGACGGCTCGGTGCTCGAAATTCTGAGCAAAATCGGTTCCTTTTTTGTCGGCGCCAAGCTGGCGATGTTCGGCCTGGGCTTTTTTTCCAAACATACCAGCGAACGCGGGCTGATCATCGGGGTCGTGGCCGGGTTTCTGTTTCTCGCCTGGATCGAATATTACCAGGATATCGCCTGGCCCTGGTATTGTCCGCTGGGCGGTCTGGTCAGCATCGTCGTGGCATGGGTTGCAAGCGTGCTGCTGGATGGTTTTCGATCTGAATACTCGCCTTATACCGTCAGAGGTCAGCAGGCGGCCTGGGAAGCCACCGGACGCCCGCTCAAACAGGATGGCTGGTGGGCGATCTCGGGCAAGATCGACCGGGGCAGCTACTGGCTGCTCGGCTATTTTGTCGTCTGTGTCGCGGCCCTGTGGTTTTTTGAGGCGTCTCTCTGAGGCGGCGGCTTTTGCGGGCTAACGACCCGCCGCAATTTGCATCATCAGATCCAGTTCGTTAAATAACAGCCATTCATTGACAATCCGCCCGTCAATGATTTTATGCTGGCTAATTCCCCAGAGTTGCACTTCACGCCCGGTCGGTTCGCCATACATCCCGGCGCCTTTATGGGTGGCGCTGGCGCTCCAGCGCTCGGAACTCAGATAACCGTCATGCTCATTGCCCATCCAATAGACTTCATCAACCTGCAATTCGAGATCCGGGAAGGCCGCGAGCAGGGATGAAAGAAATTCGGAACAGGTTTTTAATCCGGTAAACGCACGGTTGCGCGGGCCATAAAAGCGGCAATTCGGATCATAGATCCGCGGCAAGGCGTCAAACACACGGCGATTCCATAATGTGTCAAAATTGCCGCGGGCAAACGCATCCACATCAAAGCCCGAGACCGGAGCGGCAACGGATATGGGCGGCGCCGGCGCTGACGCGCCGCGCAATGCCTCCCAGGTCCTGGCGTCCCGCGGCCAACCGGACGGAGGCCGCGCCGCCAGTTTTGCGGCAGTCTGGTCTAAATCAAAACCAAGTTGCAGCAGTAAACCCGAATTATCGTGCAGGACATGTTCAAGGAAAATAACATTTTCGGCCGCGACACAGTTGGCAATTGCCAGTGTCTCGGTGGCCTTGCCGGCGGCCGGCCCGTACATACTGTCGCCACCATTGACGCTTCGGGTGATGATGCGATGCGATGTGTGATAACCGATTTCATCGTTGCCCGCCCAGACAATCTCATCGGCAATCAGCTTGATATTTGAAAATGCCCCGGTCCTGGCGCGGGTATCCGCGATAATTTTCCCGCTCCCGAATTGCAGGCCATAATCATCGTAAATCCGGGAATCGTCCGCATAGGTGGCGCCGATATATTCATAGTCGCCCTCTTCCCAGATTCTATACGTGATACGCACAATGTAGTCGATGATATTCTGATAGCTTTCCTCAAACCCCCGCATGGCCTGCTTCGCCCCGTAAGCGACCGGTAACCGCTGCTCGCCACGGACAAAGCCATTGCCGATACCGCCGCGGCCGGTATAGGCGTCCAGGGAGATGCGGTAATCCGTGGGCATATGTTCCCGCGCCAGGGGCGCGGCGGTCTTTTTGGTATTCATGCCTGATTAAACGGTATGCCGGATGATATAACTTGCTAAGCCCAACGCGGGGCCGCGGGCCTGTCTCCGCCCCGCACGACATAAAGCGCCGCGCCAGCGTCTCCGCAATTATGGAATGAACGGGTTAATAGCTTTGGCACGGTCAGCACATCGCCCCTGGCCAGGGTCACGCTGCCTCCCGGCCATTCCACCCTGAGCCTGCCCTCGTACAGATAAATGACCTCTTCTTCCAGCCGGCAATGCCGGGCGATATAAGCGCCGGCCGACATTTTCAGGCAGCGCAAATGAAAGCCATGCGGCCAGGTCATCTTGCCGGCGCCGATTTTTTCGGCGGCATTGGCCGCGCCGATGATCGGAATTTCTTCTATCCCTTCCGCTGCGGCCAGTTCGGAGCGCGAGTTCGCGGGGGGGTCCGCGGCAAGATAGACACAGCCCTGCATCTCCCGCAAGCTGATTTGGCGCATACCCTTTACGATTTCCGGGGTAGTGGGCGGCATCACCGCCGCCCCTTCCGGTATTTGCTCGCCTTGCCGGGTGTCAATCAGTTGGCCCGTTTCCAGCAATACCAGGCCATGCCGGCTTGCCAGTTCAAACACGGCCGGCGCCCAGGTGACCCGGCCCGGATCATCGCCCCCCAGCACCGAGCACATATAGCCCGGCGCTTTGCCGACATTCTCAAAGCCTCGAAATACCTGAACCGGTATCGAGATCACATCGCCAGGCGCCAGAATAACTTCGCCATCCTGCGCGTCCACTCCGCAGCGAAAGGCCCAGTGGCCGCTTTGAATAATAAATACCTCCGCCGTTTCGTGGCTGTGTTGTGAATTAACGCAGTGGGGTTGTTGACGGACACCGCCGATATTGAAACCGTGCGGGATATCAATATGCACATATTGATCGGGGTTTTCCGCCACCCCCGGACCGATAATGGTGAAATTTTCCTTTTGGTTGCCGGGCGTGCGGGTATCAATAAAGGCCGTGGTGCAGGGCCGAAGCTCGTTAAAACGAACCAGACGCCGCTCCATTCCCCCCTGGCTGCATGTCATTGTGGCGCTCATGTGCTGAATTTTTTCATTTGTTTCAAAGGGCAAAAATTTACTTCGAATTCAAAAATAATGCAATAAAAATCATAATTATTTTCAGAAAATTTTTTACACGGGGAAGTTATTTTTTATTTTCTTATATATTTCAATTATTTAAATATACTTTATGATATTTAAGTTGAATATAAAGATAAATTGAATTTGAAGTAAAGTATGTTTTTGAGATAAGCCTTTTATAGATTAAAACTTTTATGGCTTGGAAAAGGACAGCAGCCTTTTCGCCCCCTGCAATATAAAGGCATGATCAGAGCCCAACAGAAACAGTGAGGCGCCCTGCCCTGTCCATTTTTGAGCTTCTTCCGGATCCGGGATAAACATGCCGACCGTTTTTCCTGAGTCACGCCCGGCCCGGCATATTCTTTCTACCGCCTTTTGAACGCCGTGATCATTGGGGGAATCCGCCTTTAATGCCACGGTCAGGTCGATCCTGCCGACAAATATGCAATCAACGCCTTCAACGGCACAAATCTCGTCAACGGCCGCCAGCGCGCGCCGGTTTTCTATCTGCACAATCAGGGTTGTCTGCGCCGCGCTGTCCGCGAGACAGGTTTGCATGGGCCGCGTGGTGTAAGCGGCGGCCCGGGGCGAGCCGGCGTAGCCGCGGCCACCCTCGCCGAAGCTGGCCGCCCTGACCACGGCCCGGGCCTGCTCCGGGCCGCTGACGTGCGGCACGACAACGCCGGTCGCGCCATAATCCAGGGCCTGCTGTATATATTCCGGCGCATTGGCGGCGACCCGTATCAGGCATGGCATTTCCGCCGCGCGCAGCGCTTGCACGCAGCTATCCAGTTCAAGCCTGCCGAATGGCGCGTGTTCGGCGTCCAGGCATACGGCATTTAGCGCGGTCAGGCCCAATACCTCACAGATGATCGGCGAGGGGGTTTTTACAAAGGTACCGACCAATGTTTCTTTTGCGAGCAGGCGTTTCCGAAAAGAAGCGTGTGTCATGCGGCCCTACCCCACAAGCGCCCGCTGGCAATACGGGCGCCCTCGACCAGCGCGGCCAGCTTTGCATAGACAATATCCGGATCGACCGCGCCGAAACCGGCAAAGGTGGAAAATCCGCAGTCTGTCCCGGCGATCACCCGTTCACGGCCGACAATATCGGCAAAACGGCAAATACGCTCGGCCACCAGCCGCGGATGTTCGATAAAGTTAGTGGTGGAATCAATGACGCCGGGGATCAGGATTTTATCTTCCGGCAGCTTCGCGTCACGAAAGACTTCCCATTCGTGCGCGTGTCTTGGATTAGCCGCTTCAAACAACAGGGCCTGCGGTTTTGCTTTGAGCGCAATGGGCAATACGAGGTCCATCGGCGCATCATGATGATGCGGCCCTTCATAATTTCCCCAGCAGACATGCAGGCGGATGCGATCTGCCGGGATGTTGGCCAGGGCCTGATTCAGCGCTTCCACATGCAGACTGGCCAGTTCGATATATTCCTGTTCGTCCTTGTCCTCAAACATCATATGCCGCCCCAGGCCCAGATCCGGCGAATCCAGTTGCAATAAAAAACCCGCCTCTACAATAGCCTCATACTCAGGCCGCATGGCCTCGGCCAGCGCCCGCAAATAGCGCTCATGATCCGGATAGTATGCGTTGGGCTGAAACAGGGCGATCACGCCGGGCGAGGCCGAATTCATAAAGCCTTCCCGCGGTTTGTGCGCCGCCGTGGCCAGCCTGAAATTGTTGAGATCCGCCCGCAGGGGCGCCATATCCTTGAGCCTTACCTCGGCCACGCAGCATGGCCGTTTATAGGTAGGGGTGCCGCCCGATCTGGCCTGGCGTTCGAGGAAACCGGGGAATTCTTTCAGGTCCCGGGGTGGTCTGCGCGGGCTGTCGCCCTGAAATCCGCTGATACGATCCTTGATATAAGTCGCATAGGATAGCTTGCTCATCTCCCCGTCACTGACGACATCAATGCCCGTCTCCACCTGACGCCGCACGACGTCATCGACCGCGCCGCAGATAGTGGCATCGAAGGCCGCCGCATCTTTGAGTTCGCCGTTTTCCCTGGCAAAGATGCCATCGCTAACGGTCTTTGAACGGGGCAGACTGCCGACGTGAGTGGTGAGGATACGATCGCCGCCGGTTTGCATGGGTTTCCCTGATTTATGCCGCCTGCAACCATTGCCGCATTTCCGAAGTCACGCGCCGCGGTTGCTCCATGGTGGATAAATGACCGCACTGATCCAATACCACCAGGCGGGCGTTGGGCATCCGGGCCGCCATAAGTTGGTGATATTGCGGCGGACACAGGGCGTCTTCCGCCCCGCACAATATGAGCGCGGGCACACTGATTGTCGCAAGCGTTGCCATGCTGTCGGGCCGGTTTTTGAGCGCGCGGGACTGTCTGGCGAAGACACCTTCGCCCAGGGCCAGGGCCATCGCGCTGATGCTGTCGAGCAAGGCGCGATTGGCACGGTTGATCCGGGCCAGATAACGCGGTTTCAGATGATCAATCAGCACTTGCCGCAACTCTCCCTGTAATACCCGGCCCAGCAACTGATCACGCAATTCTTGCCGTTCCGGCGTTTCGGCATAGGCCGTTGTGTCCAGCAGGGCCACACGGCTGACCCGCTCCGGCGCCTGACGCCATATTTCAAGCGCGATGATGCCGCCCATGGATAAACCGGCCAGGGCAAACTTTTCCGGGGCGTTTACGAGCACGGCGCCGGCAAGCGCGCGAATACAATCCGCTGCCGTGATGTCGGCCACCGTGATTGAAGCGCATTGATCCTTGAGTCCCTGGCATTGGGCGGCCCAGAGACGCTCATCACACATCATGCCGGGCAACAGGACGAGGTGTTCCTCTTTCATAGCCGATTAAAAAATACTTCAAATGCAAAAAGAATTCAAAAAAAATGGCTTCAGGCCGTGCGCGCCGAGGCGCCGGCATACATCACCCCGGAAAACACCCTCATCTCCGGCGGTGTGTCCGGTTCGGCCACGCGCGCCGTGATCATCTCCACGGCCGCCTCCGACATTTGTTTCACCGGCTGCCGAATCGTGGTCAGATTGTAGCCCGACCACAGGGCGGGCGCGATACCGTCAAAACCGACCACGGATATATCCTCGGGAATAGCCATCTTGTATTCCCGCCGCAGCGCGTCCATGCAGCCGATGGCCATCACATCATTGGCGCAGATGATGGCGTCCGGCGCGCCGTTGACCAGCAAACTTTTTATGCCTTCCAGCCCGCTTTGATAGGTGTAATCGCCCCGCGCAACCGGAATATCATCAAAGCCCAGTTCACGCAGGCGGTCACGGGCGCCGGTCGTGCGCTGCACACTGACCAGCGAATCATCAGGGCCGGTGATAAAAGCAAATGACTTGTGCCCCGCGTTTACCAGCGCATTGACCAGCATTCGCTCGCCGCCTATCTGGTCGCAACAGACTGAATTCACCGGCTTGTCCCGCATATTACGATTGAACAGCACCAGCGGGATATGCCGCTTCTCAAAATAATCTATCTGTTGCGGCAACAACGTGGCGGCCAGCACCACGCCATCCACCCTGTATTGGAATATCTGCTCGATAATCGCGTCAATATCCCGTTCGCGGTGCAGGGTAAACAGCATGATATGCACCCCGCGATTTGAAAAACTCTGGTTGAGTTCAAACAGCACTTCCGGGTAATGCAGGCTGGTAAAATCAGACAGGATGACGCCGACCAGATTGGAGCGGCGGGTTATGAGGCTGCGGGCGATCGCGTTCGGCTGATAACCGAGTTTCCTCGCGGCCTTCATAACCCGTTCGCGCATTTTTTTAGAGACACTGGCGCCGGGTTTGAAACAGCGCGACACGGCCGATTGCGAGACCCCGGCCAGTTCGGCCACGTCATAAGAGGTGACACGCTGCCCCTTTTTCAGCGCGGATTTATTGTGGTGGACCAATTCCAGCGAGGGTCCGCGGCGCTGTTTCATGGCCCTGTCATGCCACCTTTTCAGAGTATCTTCTAAGCCGGATATCGGCCTGCTCCTTGTGCCCCATAAAGCCTTCAAGTTCGCACAGCCTGGAACAATATTCGCCCACCTTGACCGAGCCCTGCCGGCTTGCCTTTTGATACGTGCAGGTCTTGATAAACTTGCCCACCCAGAGGCCGCCGGTATAACGCGCGGCCTGCCTGGTCGGCAGGGTATGGTTGGTGCCGATCACCTTGTCGCCATAAGACACATTGGTTTCCGGGCCGAGGAACAGGGCGCCGTAGTTGCTCATATTATCAAGAAAGTAATCCGGATCTTCCGTCATCACCTGCACATGCTCCGAGGCGATGGCGTCCGCCGTCTCCGCCATCTCCGCGTAAGACGAGCAGACGATCACCTGGCCATAATCGCGCCAGGCCCGGCCGGCAATATCCCCGGTCGGCAAAATTTTCAACTGCCTTTCCACCTCCCGCATGGTGGCATTGGCAAGCTCCGCGGAATTGGTCAACAGGATCGCGGGCGAATTCGGGCCGTGCTCGGCCTGCCCGAGCAGATCGGCGGCGCACAACTCGGCATCCACGGATTCATCGGCGATTATCAGGGTCTCTGTCGGCCCGGCAAACAGATCGATGCCGACCCGGCCATATAACTGGCGCTTCGCCTCGGCAACATAGGCGTTGCCCGGCCCGACCAGCATATCCACGGGGGCAATGGATTCGGCCCCGATCGCCATCGCGCCCACGGCCTGCACACCGCCGAGGCAATAAATCTCATCGGCCCCCCCTTTATCCATGGCGACCACAATGGCCGGATGGGGCTTGCCGTTGTTGGGCGGCGCGGTGGCGACTATGCGCTTTACGCCGGCGACCTTGGCCGTGACCACGCTCATGTGGGCCGAGGCCACCATGGGATAGCGGCCGCCGGGCACATAACAGCCGGCCGAGTTGACCGGGATATTTTTATGGCCGAGGATTACGCCGGGCAGGGTTTCCACTTCCACCTCCCGCAGGGCCTCGCGTTGCCGTTCGGCAAAATTTCGGATCTGCGTCTGCGCAAACTCGATATCTTCCTTTACCTGCGCCGAAACCGCCGCGTAACAGGCTTTAATCTCTGCCTCGCTCAAACGGAAAGACTCGGGATTCCACCCGTCAAAGTGTTCCGAATAATGCCGCAGGGCGGCGTCACCGCGTTTGTCGATATCAGCCAGAATATCCTCAACGGTCTGCCTGATCTGGGCATCCCGGGCCGCCGCCTCTTCCCCGGTTTTCCCGGTCTTTAGATACTTTATCATCGAATACCTCCACGGAACCGGTTTGATTCCGGGTCATAAATTTATTTAAGGAAGCTCTGAATAAGTCCATCCTGGACTTCTCAGAGCACGCAAGGTGAAAATGCGATTTTCACCTTGCTTCAAAATCAATGACTGGCGTCAATGATTTTGGCGGCACATCCCTGTGCCGCAGGAAACTCTGATTAAATCAGAGTTTTTTTAAGGAATTTTTTCTTGCGCTGTAAAATTTTAAGCGATATTTTACTTCGAATTCAATCATTATCTTGAATATTGTCACTGATGTCTGCAAAAAATGAAATTTCAAGTCATCCGCTCGGCGGCAGGGTCGCGCTGGTCACGGGCGCCGGTCGCGGCATCGGCCGTAAATGCGCCGAATTACTGGCGGATGCGGGCGCCTATGTGCTTGCCGTGGCGCGCACCGGGGCAGAAATCAAGGCGCTGGCCGCGACTCGCCCCGGCAGGATTGAAGCCTTGCCATTTGATGTCACTTCCGATTTATTCATCGACCATATTGCAGAACTGGAGCAACTGGATATCCTGGTGAATAACGCCGGGATAAACCGGCCACAGCGGTTTGCGGAGGTGGACGGCGCGACCCTGCGGGCAATGATCGAACTGAATATTCATGCGGCCTTCCGCACGGCCCAGGCCGCGGCCCGGGTAATGCTCAGGACCGGCGCTCAAGGTTCAATTATCAATATGTCATCCCAGATGGGGCACGTGGGTTCGCCCGGACGGACAGTCTATTGTATGAGCAAACATGCCATCGAAGGGCTGACAAAGGCCATGGCGGTCGAGCTTGCGCCGCGCGGGATCCGGGTGAACAGCGTCGCGCCCACGTTTATTGAAACCCCACTGACCCGGCCCATGCTTGAACAGCCGCAATTCAATGAATTTGTGCTGGAACGCATCCCGCTCGGGCGCATCGGCCGGGTGGAAGATGTCGCCAACGCCGTGCTGTTCCTCGCCTCCCCCGCCTCGGCCATGATCACCGGCGACAGCCTGAAGGTGGACGGCGGCTGGACAGCGCAATGACGCCTGCCGTGATACTCAGATAAATTTGGATACTCTTTTCGGATGTTATCCGAACCGGCAAGGCTTTTATCTATTTAAGGAAGCTCTGAATAAATCCATCCTGGATTTCTCAGAGCACGCAAAGTGAAAATGCGATTTTCACCTTCCTGCCTGCAGCAGGCAGGGCTTCAAAATCAATGACTTGCATCATTGCCAAGTTATTGATTCTGGGGCGGTACGCCTGCCTGCAGCAGGCAGGTCCCTGTACCGCAGGAAACTCTGATTCAATCAGAGTTTCCTTAACCCTTTTTCTTCCCGGCTATCTGGGAAATAATCAGCAATATTGAGGACACGAGGATCATAATCGTCGAGATCGACGCGATGGTCGGATCGATCTGATCACGCAGGGCGTTGAACATATTTCGGGTCAGCGTCGCGTTTTGGCCGCCTGAAATAAACATGGCAATGATCACTTCATCAAAGGAGGACAGGAACGCGATAATCGCGGCGCTGATAACCGGGAACTTGATCTGGGGCAAGGTGACGGACATAAAGGCCTTAAACCTTGAAGCCCCCAGATTCCTGGCCGCCATCTCAAGATTTGCGTCGTAACTTTTGAAGGCCGCGCTGAGGATAATCAGCACCAGCGGCAGCGCATGAACGATATGGGCCAGCGCCAGACCCGGCAGCGTATTCACCATTTTTAATTGAACATAGAGATAGAAAATGCCGATAGCGATCAGGATGATCGGGATCATCATCGGGCTGATCAATAGCAAAAAGATAAATTGGTTCGCCTTATGCCCGGATACGGACAGGCCATAGGCCGCGGCAAGCCCGACCGGTGTGGCGATGATCATGGTCAGAAAGGCGGCCAGAAAAGAGGTTTTTGTGGCCGACATCCAGCTTACCGAGTTGAAGTAAAACTCATACCATCTGAATGACCATTCCCGCGGCGGGAATTCCAGATATTGGGACGCGGAAAAAGACATGGGGATCACAATAAAGGTCGGGATAACGAGAAACAGCATGACGCAGACGGCGATGATATAAAGCCATAAACGCTGCCGGTGCTTGATCTGCGTCTCCGAGGCGGGCGCCTCAAGCCAGTTCATCTCAATGTCCCCCGCCCAAAATCCTGTCAAGCCTGAGCAGCCTTGATGAAAGCAGCAGGATTGACAGGGTGGTGAGGAACAGGACAACGCCCAACGCGCTTGCGGCGCCCCAGTTAAAAAACAGTTCAATATTATTGGTGATCTGCATTGAAACCATAATGACCTTGCCGCCGCCCAATACGGCGGGGGTCACATAAAAACCTAGGTGTATAATCCCATTCAGTAATGGAGTATTATCATACACACGAACCCAATATCGTTATCTGGACAGGAGTGAATTATGGGACAATTACTACACGCTTGCGCCCGCACGACAGAGAAGGTGCGTCGAGACATACAAAATAGTGAAGAGAGCCTGAGCAAGCTGTCGAAGCGCTACGGTATCAACCCCAAGACGGTGGCCAAGTGGCGTTCACGCAAAGGGGAAGGCGTTGCAGACCGTAAGATGGGGTCAAAAAGCGCGCGCTCGGTGTTAAGCGCGGCAGAGGAAGCGGTGATTTGCGAATTCCGGCCTGCCTGCTGCAGGCAGGCGCCAGACGCGCCTGCCTTTGGACGATTGTTACGATTGCCTGAAGGAGCAAATCTCGAAGCGCAGTCGTTCCAACCTGCATCGCTGTCTGCAAAGGCATGGGCTTTCTAACCTGAATGCCCTGCAGAAACAGGAACAAACGGAGGCGGCGCCAAAGAAGACATTCAAGGATTACCCGATTGGCTTTGTGCACGTGGACATCGCTGAGCTTCATGTCGGCAAACAAAAACTCTACCTGTTTGTTGGCATACCTGCCTGCAGCAGGCAGGTGCCGGGTGTCAAAATACGCTTATGCGGAACTCTTCGAGCGCATGAGCACAGACCATGCCCTGGCGTTTTTGGAACATCTGGTCAAAGCCTGCCCTTTTAAGCTGCACACTATCCTGACAGATAACGGCAGTCAGTTTACCTACACCAAAGCCATCCTGCGGCCTGCCTGCTGCAGGCAGGCGCGGCAAGGGCCCGGCCGGGCGCCACCGCTTCACTCGGGCCTGCCAGAAACACGGGATTCGTCATAAGACCACACGGCCCTATCGCCCCCAAACCCATGGCCAGGTAGAGCGCATGAACCGAACCATCAAGGAGGCCACCACGAAAATAGACCATTATGACAGCGTAGACCAGCTCAAAACCCACCTGAGCAGTTTTATGAGCGCCTATAATTGCGCCAAAAAACTCTCTGCGCTCAAGAGAAAAACACCCTATGAAGCCATCTTGACCTGGTGTACAGGTTCAAACAGAAGTGAGACTTTTTTGTGAAAAGAAATCGGGTAGCCTGTGAGTTGTTACCACACACAGGAGACTACCGACCTGCCTGCAGCAGGCAGGTGCAGACCAGAAGCCTGCGAATCCGAGCATACAAAAGCTGGCGAGTGAATACCACGGCCAGTCCGTTTGCGAAAGCGCGTTTGAAGAAGCTTGAACTGTACGCCACACTTCGTCAGGAGGGCTGTTCCAGTGTTACTGCGCTGGAGGCGCTTGGCTGGTCAAGAGCGACCTATTACCGTTGGCACAAGCGCTACCTGCCTGCAGCAGGCAGGTCAGACCCAGGGGTGGGCGGGGCTGGAGGCGCGCTCAACGCGCCCCAGGCGCCAACGTCAGCGGCAGTGGACGAAACAGCACGAACAACAGGTGTTGCACCTGCGCCAGCGTCACCGGCTGTGGGGCAAGCGCAAGCTGTGGAAGGTACTCTGCCGCGACCAGGGCTTCACGCTGAGCATTAGCACCGTGGGCCGCATTCTCAAGCACCTGGTCGCCCGTGGGCGGGTGCGGCCGGCAGCCTGCCTGCAGCAGGCAGGCCTTCTACATGGGCCGGGTCAAGCCCAAGCGCCGGCGTCAGTTCACACACCACGCCAGGCGCTGGCAGCACGGCATGAAGGCCGAAAAGCCCGGGCAGTTGATTCAACTCGACCACATGACGGTGCACTTCACGGAAGGGGTTAGCCTCAAGGAGTTCAAGGCCACCTGCCCAATAACCGGGTTTACCGTGATGCGCGCCTACCGTAGCGCCAGCAGCCTCAATGCCAGGCGGTTCCTGCACGCTCTGACCTGCCTGCAGCAGGCAGGTTGAACAATTACCCTACCCCTTGCTCTCCGTGCAGGTCGATGGCGGCAGCGAGTTCATGGCCGAGTTCGAACAGGCCTGCAAGGACTTAACGCTCCCCCTCTATGTGCTGCCCCCAAAAAGCCCCAAGTACAATGGCTGTGTCGAGCGCGCCAATGGAACCAGCCGCTATGAGTTCTACCCCTTCTATGAGGGCCCACTCACCTTGGCCGCCATCAACCAAAAACTGGCCCAGTACCAGCACTGTTACAACTACTATCGCCCCCATGATGGCATTGGACTGCAGACCCCTATGGCGTATTATCAGAAACTTGGACAGGCCGCCTGATTCGTCTCATAGGTATTGAACCCGGACACCTGGTGGCAGAAATAACCTAAATTATTTAATATTAATCCACTCCATCTCTGGATGGGATCATACACCTAGGTGTATAGTCCCGCAGTGTGCTGAAATGGATTAATTCTAAACCGGTCTGGTTCCTTTTGCCACCCTTCAATGACTTTCTCATAGGGTGTCAGGCCTTTTAAGGTTTTTAGACGTTTGGCGAAGTTGTACGCCTTCAGGAAAGCCTGTAGGTGGGCTTTGAGTTGCGCATGTGCGCCGTAATGATAGCGCTTGACGGTGGCCTCTTTGATAGTACGGTTCATGCGTTCCACCTGGCCGTTGGTCCAGGGGTGATTGATTTTTGTGAGCCGGTGTTCAATGTCATGTTCCTGGCAAACACGGTCAAAGAGGTGCCTTGATGCCGGCTTATCCTGTTTGCGGTGGGTAAATTGGGCGCCGTTATCGGTCAGGAGGGTGTGTATCTTGTAAGGCAGGGCCGCAATGACATTTCTCAAGAACTGTACCGCGGTCATCTTCTTTTTATCCGTATGTAGTTCAGCGTAGGCCAACTTACAGGTGCGGTCAATGGCCACAAAGAGTTGCAGCTTGCCTTGTTCTGTTTGCACTTCAGCGATATCGATGTGGACATAACCAATGGGATATTTCTTGAACCTTTTCTTCACTGGCTTATCGCCTTCGACCTCGGGCAGGCGGCTAATGCCATGACGTTGCAGGCAGCGATGCAGGGAAGAGCGTGTCAGATGCGGGATCGTGGCTGTTTCGGGCCTACCTGCCTGCAGCAGGCAGGTCTTTGCGTCATGGACAAAATCACGCCGCTTCCATTTCGCCACCGTCTTCGGGTTGAGGTTATAGCGCTTCGCCAATTTGGCTATGCTCTCTTGACTATTTTGTATCGCTTGACGCACCGTCTCAGTCGTTGTGGCGCTGCCGTGTAGTATCTGGCCCATAGCTCCTCCTTTATTGGTATAGCAGAATAACTTATGTTATCACACTGCGGGACCTTACACGGTGGTTATTCGTATTACTCGCATTATGGCCCGGCCAGAATATCGCCGCCCAGACTCCAGAATGTCCAAGCGAGGGCGTTGTGGCCGCGGAGGGTCAGGGCGTGAACTTTGGGATGAGCAAAGATGTGATCGATACCGGCGCAAGCATCATGCCGCTGGTGTGGCGCGGTCTGCTCGCGCTGGACCTTTATGGCGATGGCATCGAAATCCGCGCCGCCGATGGTCAGGTGCTGTTTGACCATAACGGCGACGGGGTTCGGATCGACACCGGCTGGCTCGGGCCCGATGACGGCTGGCTGGCGCTGGACCGTAACGGCAATGGCACGATTGATAACGGCGGGGAACTGTTCGGCGTGGATACCGTTAAGGCCGATGGCACGAAGGCCACCGATGGTTTTGACGCCCTGCGTGACCTGGATAGCAACAACGATGGCGTGTTTGACTCTAAGGACAACCGCTTTGCCGAAGTGCGCATCTGGCGCGACCTGAATCAGGACGGCGTCAGCCAGAGCAAAGCAGGGGTGGTCAATACGGACCTGATGGCAAGGCCGGCCCTCATGAAGGGGCCTGATGAACTGAACGTGCTCGACGACTATGATATCACGTCTCTCGGCCTCAACGGGCTGGCGGGCCGCGCCGGGCCTGGCCACGGCAACCTCAGATCTGCCGCCTGCCCGCGGCCTGCCTGCTGCAGGCAGGCTACAGGTGACAGGCAGGCGGCCACCAGCACCAGCGTCTATAACTGGTATAACACCATGGCCAGCCTCGATTTGCAGGTCAACACCTTCTACCGGCAATTCACCCGCCCCATCACCCTCACCCAACAGGCCAAAGCCCTCCCGACACTGCGCGGCTCGGGTCGGGTGCGGGATCTTAATGAGGCCATCAGCCTCTCCGCCGACCTCGGCAACCACGTCCAGACCTACACCGAACAGACCACGCGCCAGACCCAGCTTGACCGGCTGGACGATTTTATTAAAAAGTGGGCCGACACCTCCAGGATGAAACCGCTCAAGGCGCAGGCCGAGGCGCTGGCCGATAGCGGCGTCACGCTGACTTATAGTCTGGCCGGATTGAAGGCGGGGACGACGGCCTATAATGATTTTATAAAAAAGCTCGGCATCGTTGAGCGCTTCATGGGCTTCACCTATGGCGGGGCCAACGGGCAGGCCCGGTTTACGCCGCTGGACGCGGCCTCGGGCCAGTTGACGGTCTCTCTGGCGACCACCCAGATAGCCAGTATTGAACTGGCCTATGAACGGCTTAAGACCGATATTTATGAATCCCTGTCGCTGGTCACCCGCTTTAAGCCTTTTGTATATGCGTTTGAAAATGCAATACCACGTCCAGGCATGGTATTTAGCGGTGGCTCATACCGCAATTTTAGAGGTCAATTCACTGAAAATATATCGGCCAACGGTCTTGAAGGCGTCATTGACCTGATCGAGTTTATTAATGCCTATGGGTACAAGCGATTCGAGAAACCAGAATTTGGCCTGGGTGCGATTCATTTTCTCATCGGCGAGCTTGACAATGCCCCCGACCTCGGGGCCTACCGCAAGGAACTGAGCGCCTGGACGGTGCGCCTTGCGGCCTTCGGCGAACACAGTCTCAGCGGCGCCTCGCGACCGGACCTGCTGGCAGGTACCCATAGCGCCGATACCCTGCGGGGGCAGAACGGCAATGACCTGCTGGTTGCAAAAGCGGGCGACGACACGCTTATTGGCGGCAATGGCAATGACCGGCTCAATGGCGGGGCCGGCAACGATGACCTCCTGGGCGATAACGGCAACGACCGACTGGATGGCGGCATTGGCGATGACCGGCTCAGTGGTGGCAACGACAATGACCGGCTCAATGGCAATGATGGTGATGACAGTCTCATTGGCGGCAATGGCAACGACCGGCTCAATGGCGGCGACGGCAAGGACCGGCTCGATGGCGGCCCTGGCAACGATTACCTTGCGGGCGGTAATGCGGCCGATATCTATGTCTTTGGTCGGGGCTCGGGGCAGGACATCATCAACGATGATGCCTTTCACTATTACTTCAATGAAGAAGAAGTCAACACAAATGCCGACACCATCCTGCTCGGCAGGGGCATCGGTCCGAATGATGTGACATTCCACCGCCGTCATCAGCAGGATTTGCTCCTGCGCATCAACGGCGCCGATGACAGCCTGCTGGTGCGGAATTATCTCAAGGAACAGACCCCGCCCTATCCCCCTTATCTGATAAACCTTGAATTTGCTGACGGCACGGTCTGGGACACGGCCACCATCAAATCGAGGGTTGTTACGCCGGCCGCGGACGGTGCCCCTGATACCGCGCAATCAGCCGGGCGCGGCGACCATGAGCATTACTCGGATTTTGAAAAAATGCTGAGTGGCTTTCCCACGTGTGATTTTGAAGGTGTTTCTATTGCGCCGGGCGACCATGTCTCGACGCACAGCTACTTTGCAGAGCGAAATTTAAGACCTGACCGAATAGAAGGACAACTTGCTTTCTTTTCTATTAATGAAAGCTATCATGGCTTAACTGTGCGTGAAATGATAATCCCCGCGTCAACCTGGGTTTTTTATTCTATTCATTTTCAGGCATCGGTAACGGAAGTAAAAGAACGGCTTAAAGATGTGTTTTACCTGGGGTTTTATTCATCATCGGAAGCGGAAACTCTGGAATATGTTTCAAGACCCGTACTCGCTGAAGATTCCAACGATCCCCGGCGTTCAGTCCTATGGTGTAGCAGTTCAATTTAGAAATGTTCCCTTCACTGCTATGGTGTGGTTAAAAAAATTATTAAACTCAATAAACCATTCACATTCGCTTGCGCTGAATGAATCTATGAATGAATATATAAAAATACTATCAACATGCATAACAAGTATATTTTAGACGTGCCATGAAATTAACCTTGCAGATTAACGGGAGGCCAAAGGTGAACCTTGTCCGGTGGTTATTCGTATTACTCGCATTATGGTCCGGCCAGAATATCGCCGCCCAGACTCCAGAATGTTCAAGCGAGGGCATTGTGGCCGCGGAGGGTCAGGGCGCGGACTTTGGGATGAGCAAAGATGTGATCGATACCGGCGCAAGCATCATGTGGCTGGCGCGGCGCGGCCTGCTTGCCCTTGACCTTGATGGCGATGGCATCGAAATCCGCGCCGCCGATGGCTGGGTGGTGCTGTTCGACCATAACGGCGACGGGGTTCGGACCGGCACCGGCTGGCTCGGGCCCGATGACGGCTGGCTGGCGCTGGACCGTAACGGCAATGGCACGATTGATAACGGCGGGGAACTGTTCGGCGCCGATACCGTCAAGGCGGATGGCACGAAGGCCGCCGACGGCTTTGACGCCCTGCGTGACCTGGACAGCAACAACGATGGCGTGTTTGACGCCAAGGACGCCTGCTTTGCCGAGGTGCGCATCTGGCGTGACCTGCGTTGGGTCGGCATCAGCCAGAGCAAGGAACTGAGCGCGCTGGCCGCCAATAACATCCTCTCTATCGGCCTGAGCAAGACCGCCAAGCGCGCCAATCTGGGCAACGGCAACATACAGACCGCCACCGGCGCCTTTACCCGCTCCAATGGCACAACCGCTACGAGCGGCATGGCCAGCCTTGATTTGCAGTTCGATCCCTTCTACCGGGAATTCACCCGGCCCATCACCCTCACCCAACAGGCCAAAGCCCTCCCGGGAATGCGCGGCTCGGGTCGGGTGCGGAACCTGAATGAGGCCATCAGCCTCTCCGCCGACCTCGGCAACCACGTCCAGACCTACACCGAACAGACCACGCGCCAGGGCCAGCTTGACCGGCTGGACGATTTTATTAAAAAGTGGGCCGACACCTCCGGGATGAAACCGCTCAAGGCGCAGGCCGAGGCATTGGCCGATAGCGGCGTCACGCTGACTTATAGCCTGGCCGGATTGCAGGCGGGGACGACGGCCTATAATGATTTTCTAAAAAAGCTCGGCATCGTTGAGCGTTTCATGGGCTTCACCTATGGCGGGGCCAACGGGCAGGCCAGATTTACGCCGCTGGACGCGGCCTCGGGCCAGTTGACGGTCTCTCTGGCGGCCACGCAGATAGCCAGTATTGAACTGGCCTACGAACGGATTAAGACCGATATTTATGAAACCCTGTCGCTTGGCACTCGCTTCAACCCTTTTGTATATACGCTTTCGAATGCAAGACTCCCCCATTCAGCGCCTAACTACTCAAAGCTGGAAGATCAACTCACTCAGAATATATCGGCCAACGGTCTTGAGGGAATCATTGACCTGATTGAGTTCATCAATGCCTATGGATATAAGGAGCTCGCAGAACAGTGGTGGAACGCCATTGATTTTCTCATCAACCGGCTTGACGCCGCCTCTGACCTGGGGGCCTACCGCAGGGAACTGAGCACCTGGACGGTGCGCCTTGCGGCTGTGGGCGAACACAGTCTCAGCGGCGCCTCGCGGCCGGACCTGCTGGTGGGCACCCATAGCGCCGACACTTTGCGGGGGCAGAACGGCGATGATGTGCTGGTTGCAAAAGGCGGCCACGACACGCTGGATGGCGGCAACGGGCATGACCGGCTGCATGGCGGTTATGGCAATGATCATCTGCGGGGTCAGGACGGCCATGACCGGCTGCATGGCGGTTATGGTAATGACCGGCTGGATGGCGGCGGTGGCAATGATATCCTCAATGGGGGCAACGGCGCCGACACCTACGTGTTCGGCCGGGGCGCCGGTTCAGACATCATCTATAACTATGATCATGACACCTTGAGCATTCATGCCGACGCTATTCTGCTGGATGCGAATGTTGGCCCTGATGAGGTGACGCTTAGCCGACAATTTAACGATTTAATCCTGCATATCAAGGGCGTTGATGACCGGCTGCGCGTAAGGCATCATTTCTACAAAAATGAAGACGGCCTATCGCCTCATATCGTGGAGTATCTTAAGTTTGCTGATGGCACGATATGGGATTTGTATAAGCTGGATCTTGCCGGGCCGCCTGTTTTGCCACAAGGCCCGGCGGTTTCGGAAGCGGCCTGTCCATCCGAAGACTTTGCGTTGTTTATTGACCGGTTCTCAAGGGATAGCACTATTCAGCTTGCGTTCACCAGGCCGTTGCTTGAATTCGCGATGTTTACTGACCCGCTGTCTGCAACCAGGCGATTTACATTCCGTGGATCTATAGTTGGGCACGTTTCGACCAGTTTCCTGAATAAATCCAAAGTTCACTTTCCAGTCTTGCAAGACGATGCCGAGCGCGGGCGTGATGGTCTTACGATTGAAATCACAGAAGGAGTTCTGGATGACTCAATGGTGCCGATTGAAGACCTTGCCGCTATTTTGGTAGAGGACGAACAGTCATTGTTTGGACACTATATCTGGTACAAGTTTAAATACGAAAATGACTGTTGGTTTTTGATTAAAGTCACTGACTGGTCAACTTTAGGTTAGCAAAAACTGTTTGGAGGAGATAGAGATGACATGCCGTTCGTTGTTGATTCCGGCTTTACCTGACTGCACGTAGCCGGCCGAAGTGACTGCATTATTGTCATTCCCGCCCCAGCGGGAATGTCTTTCATAAACCACTGGATTCCGGCCTGCGCCGGGCGGCTACGGGCATCCTGCCCTCACGCCGCATACAGGACATCCTGTCCATAAATGACGATGGGGGCTGTTGGATGCGCCTTTGCTTGCCTTTCCCGTTTTTCAGAGTTTCCGCAACAACGTTCGCGCGCGCCGGGCGCTGGGCTGCGCCGGTTTAATATCTTCGGCTATTTCCAGAAAGCAGTCGATAAAAGGCGCGCGCCGGTCTTTCTCGCGGCGGCCGATGTAGAGTTGTTTTTGCAGGCCATGCCGGCCCAGGCGCAGTGTGGCGAGCGGCAGTTCATTGAGGTATTCCGCGGCCAGCCAGTCGGGGATCGCGCTCACCCCTCTGCCGGCGGCGACCATGCGGAGCAGGATCTCGGTGTCTTCTACGTGTTTGTGGTCGCGGGGCCGGCATTTGGCCGGCGCAAAAAAGAGATTCAGGATATCCAGCCGTTCGTCCTTGACCGGATAGCTCAGCAGGATCTCATCAGCCATGTCTTCGGGCCGCGCCACGCCTTGTGCCACCAGCGGATGGGATCGGCTGACCACCAGCACCATCTCATAGTCGAACAGGGGCGTGAAGCAGAGCCCGGCCGTGTGCAGCGGGTCCGGGGTAATCAGCATGTCAATTTCATGGTGGATCAAGGCCCCTATCCCGCTGAACCGGAATTCCCTGCGGATGTCGATATCCACCTCCGGCCAGCGGGCCAGAAAGGGAGAGACCACCCGCACCAGCCAGCGGTAGCAGGGATGGCATTCCACGCCAATCCGCAGGCTGCCCTTCCTGCCCGCGGCGAACTGCGCCAGGATCGTTTCGGCGTCATCGAATTGCGCCAACAGGCGCTCGGCCACGCCGCACAGGTAATGCCCGGCTTCGGTGAAGCGCAACCGGCGTCCGTGTTTATACAACAGGGCCGCGCCGGTCTGCTGTTCCAGCCGGCGAATGGCATGACTCAGCGCCGACTGGGTCAGGTTCAGGGCCCGGGCGGCGGCGGTTAAGGTGCCCAGGCGATCAACTTCACGGATAATGGTTAAATGCGTTCGTTCCAGCATGACGCGGCCTCGCAGTTTTTATGAAATGAATTCATCATTATATGAAAAAATATCAATATTGTTCATTGCTCAAGATCAATATCCTCTGTGTCAATCAGTGATTATCAATCCGGGAGGACAAGAATGAAAACACATTGCCTGGGATTTCCCCGCATCGGCGAAAACCGTGAATTAAAACACGCCCTTGAATCGTATTGGAGCGGCGAGAGCGCGCTCGCTGATCTGCTTGCCCGCGGGAAAGCGCTCCGCTTGAAGCATTGGGAGGATCAGAAGGCCCTGTCGATGGTCTCCGCCGGCGACTTTTCCTTTTATGATCAAGTGCTCGACCTGAGTTTTACCCTGGGCAATATCCCCGCGCGGGCCGCCGACACCGAGGGCGCGCGGCTTGACCGCTATTTCCGGGTGGCCCGGGGACAGAGCGCCGGAGACACCGATTCGGAGCGCATTCTTGCCGGTGAAATGACCAAGTGGTTTGACACCAACTATCATTACATCGTGCCCGAATTCTCCGAATCAACCCGCTTCTCCCTGTATCCGGGGCCGCTGCTGGAGCAGATCGATGAGGCCGTCTCCGCCGGTTGCGCGGTCAAGCCGGCGCTCATCGGCCCGGTCACCTATCTCTGGCTTGGCAAGGCCGGCGGCGGCGTTGACAAAACCACGCTGCTTGAACAGATTCTGCCGCTTTATGCGGAACTCCTTGCACAATTTGCTTCCCGCGATATCGAGTGGGCGCAGATTGATGAACCGATTTTGAATACCGATCTGGAACCCGGCTGGGCCGATATGATCCGGCAGAGTTACGAATTTCTGTCGGGCCGGGGCGTCAAGCTGATGCTGGCGACCTATTTTGCGGAGTTGGGCGACAACGCGGGGCTGGCCCTTTCTTTGCCGGTGGACGCGCTGCATCTGGACGCGGTGCGGGGCGCCGCCGAGATCGATTATGTTGTTGACCACCTGCCGCCCGAGATGGAACTCTCACTCGGCATTATTGACGGCAGGAATATCTGGAAGGCGGATCTGGGCGCCCTGCTCAACCGGCTGGAACCGATCCATAGCCGGATCGGCGAGCGGCTGTGGCTGGCGTCCTCCTGTTCCCTGCTGCATGTCCCCGTTGACCTTGAACGGGAGACCGATCTGGACGCGGAACTCAAGTCCTGGCTGGCCTTCGCCCGCCAGAAACTGGCCGAAATCGATCTCCTGGCCCGGGCCCTGGATATAGGCCGGGATGCCGTGAGCGCGGCGCTTGAAGACAATCGCCGGGCGCTCGAAAGCCGCCGGCAATCCGGGCGGGTCATCAACCCCGCGGTGCGCTCGCGCATCGAGGCTATCGGCGCTGACTGGGACCGGCGCAAGCTGCCCTACCCGGAAAGGGCTGCCCTGCAACGGGAACGCTTCGATCTGCCGGCCTTTCCCACCACCACCATCGGTTCCTTCCCCCAAACCCCGGAAATCCGCGCCGTCAGGCGCAAGTTTCGCCGCGAAGAAATCAGCGAAGCCGAATACCTGGCCGCCATGCGCCGGGAAATCGACAAGGTTGTGGAATTTCAGGAATCGGCGGGACTCGACGTGCTGGTGCATGGCGAACCCGAACGCAACGACATGGTCGAGTATTTTGGCGAGCAGCTTGACGGTTTTGCGTTCAGCCGCTTCGGCTGGGTGCAGTCTTACGGCTCCCGCTGCGTCAAGCCTCCCATTCTGTTTGGCGATGTCGCCCGCCCGCGGCCCATGACCGTTGAGTGGATTACCTATGCCCAGTCAGTCACCGAGAAACCCATGAAGGGCATGCTGACCGGCCCGGTCACGATTCTCAACTGGTCTTTCGTCAGAGACGATCAGCCCCGTTCCCTGAGCTGTCGCCAGTTGGCGCTGGCCATCCGCGATGAAGTGCTGGATCTGGAACAGGCGGGGATCGCCATCATCCAGATCGATGAGGCCGCCCTGCGCGAAGGTCTGCCGCTCAGGCGGGGCCAGTGGCAAGCCTATCTCGACTGGGCCATCGGCGCCTTCCGCCTCGCCGCCAACGGGGTCGGCGACGAAACGCAGATTCACACCCACATGTGCTACTCGGAATTCAACGACATCATGGATGCTATCGTTGGCATGGACGCGGATGTGATCACCATCGAAGCCTCCCGCTCGGGCATGGAACTGCTGAGCGCCTTCGACGATTCTACCTACCCCAACGAAATCGGCCCCGGCGTTTACGACATCCACTCGCCCAATGTGCCGGCGGTGGACGCCATTATCAAAAGTGTCACCGAATCTGCCGCAAAACTCCCGAAAGAGCGCCTCTGGATCAACCCCGACTGCGGCCTCAAAACCCGCCGCTGGCCGGAGATAGACGCCTCGCTGAAGAACATGGTGGCCGCCGCGGCGAGATTAAGGGAGATGGATATTGGTTAATTTTTTTGTAAATTATGGCGAAAAGAAAAGTTTACAAAGTGATGATTTATGATGAAATTATTACTGTCATTCCCGCTTCACGGGAATGTATTGTATAAACCACTGGATTCCGGCTTTCGCCTGCCTGCAGCAGGCAGGCTGGAATGACGTAGGTGGTAGAGCAGCGCCTGCCTGCCACGGGAAAGCAGGCGCCCGAATCCGGGAACTCGTGCAAGGCGGCTAGTGAATACACCCTGCCTACCTAATATTTTTTCTCAAGCTCCAGCAGGCGGCCTTCGCGTTTCATGTTCAGTTCGCCCAGAAATGACATGCCCAGCAATGTGACCAGCGGAAAATCGCTATCATGCACGGCCCCTTGCACGTTTTGCAGTTCTATCGCGCCGACCCGGACTTTCCTTAAATTGACAATGTAAATCTTGCTGGTGCCGGATGCGGTCAGCGAGACGCTTTCCCGGCCGATGAGCTTGAAGTCAATGCCGAGCCGTCTGGCCACATTGCTGTTCATGGAGACCAGGGTCGCGCCGGTGTCCACGATAAAGGATACCGCCGAGCCATTGATGCTGCCCGTGACGGAATAGCCGCCGCTGGCATCGGGCAATAATGTTATTTTTTCCCCGCTGGCGGATTTTTTAAAATTTCCCCCGATGCGGGAACTGCCCATCCGGTATTCTTTGCGTTCGCCATCGATCTCGATAATGGCCCTTTTGCTGTTGGCCTCTATCAAAAGCGCCCCTTCCGGGCTTTTTTTACCCTTTTTCAGCACCCGCTGGCGGCCGTCAATGGTGACGATGGCCTTATCCTGGAACAGGCCATTAACGGTGATCTGCTCAAGCGCGGCCGGTTGCAGGCACGCCATGCCCAAGGCGGCAAACACAAGCGGCCTGAGGCCGATTCGGATTTTTCGGCGATTGATTCGGTTAATCTGCATACGGCATATTTATTTATTCGGAATTAAATGTAAAGATCCATGCCCACACTTGTTCAATTTCAAATTATAAACGGACTGAAACAATGATAATAATTTTAAAACCGGATACGGATAAAAACAGCGTTGCATTTAGCGATTTGACCGCCTATCTTGAGGGCTTGCCGAATGTGGAATGGCGTATGCACGAAGAAGTCGGCGCCCGGCAACGCCTGACCGAGTTACATCTGATCGGCGACACCCTTCCGCTGGATGAGAGCTGTATCGCCGGTTTTCCGGCCGTTCAGCGCGTGTTCCGGGTGTCCAGGGAATACCGCGTGCTGGGCCGCCATAAGGACGATATGAGAGACAACTATTTTGATTATAACGGCGTGCGCTTCGGCCAGGACGAGTTCCATATTTTTGCCGGTTTGTGCGCGGTCGACACGCGCGAGCATGTCGAGATCATGATGCGCGCCCTGCATCAGCAGGGGCTGAACTGCACCCGCATGGGCGCCTACAAGCCGCGCACCAATCCCTACTCGTTTCAGGGCTATGGCCGCGTCTGCCTGCCCTATGTGTTTGAACTGGCGGGCAAATATGAGATCAAGGTCATTGCCATGGAGATCACGCATGATATTCATATCGAAGAGATCAGCCGGGCGCTGGAAGAGGCCGGCAATCCGACCGGGATCCTGTTGCAGATCGGCACCCGCAACACGCAGAATTTTGAGCTATTGAAAGCAGTGGGCCGGCAGCGCCAGTTTCCGGTGCTGATCAAGCGCGGTTTCGGCATCACCCTGGAAGAATCCCTCAATGCAGCCGAATATCTGGCCAGCGAGGGCAATCATAAGGTGGTTTTCTGTTTGCGCGGCATGAAAACCAACATGGGCGACCCGCACCGCAATCTGGTTGACTTTGCCCATGTGCCGGTGGTGAAACGCCTGACCCACATGCCGATCTGTGTCGATCCGTCCCACTCGGTGGGCTCGCGCGAATCCGACTCGGAGGGGATCCTGGATGTCATGCACGCCGCCGCCCAGGGCGTGATCGTCGGGGCCAATATGATATTGGTCGATTTTCATCCCAACCCGCCCAGGGCGCTGGTGGATGGCCCGCAGGCCCTCTTGCTGGATGAACTGGAATTATTTGTCAACGATATGCAGATTGCCCGGCAAGCCTGGCTCAAACGCCGTGAATTGTACGCAAGCCGTCAGGAAGGCGCGGCCGCTTCCCGAGGGAGCGGATAATGGATCGTTTGCCGTCTCGGGACTTGTGAAAGACGCCAGTTTTCGATGCCCCAGCGGATAATTTCCCCGCTTGAGGCGGCCTGCAACGCCTTGTCCGGCTCTTGCCCGAGAAAATGCAATGCCGCCAGCAGCAATTCCCTGCCCTGGCCGACATCAATGGCCGGCGCGTGGTTTTGTTTGCTCAGCTTTCTGCCCGTGGCATCGACCGCGACCGGGAAATGCAGATAAGAGGGCGTGGCGAAGCCGAGCGTGCTTTGCAAAAAGATCTGGCGCGCGGTGGTGCCGATTAAATCCGTGCCCCGCGCCACTTCGCTGATCCGTTGATCGGCGTCATCAACCACAACGGCCAGATTATAAGAGGTTATCCGGTCGGCGCGCTTGATAATGAAGTCGCCCACTGCGTTATCAAGCCGCTCCGAGCGTGGCCCCTGAATTTGATCCACAAAATGGATCTGTTGCCGATCGACCCTGATTCGGATTGCATTAGCGCTTTTATCGATAGCCGCCCCGTTTCTGCATTTGCCGGAATAGGGCCGCCCGGCCGTTTGCCTGCGGCTGCAACTGCAAGGGTATAAATGACCGTCTTGTTGCAGTTGCGCAAGGGCCTCGGCGTAGCGTTTATGCCGCCGGCTTTGATAGATCACATCCTCATCCCAGTGCAGCCCGAGTTTTTCAAGTGTCTGCAATATGATCTTGTCCGCGCCGGTCATGGAACGCGGCAGGTCTATATCTTCTATGCGCACCAGCCATTTCCCCCGCCTGGCCCTGGCTTGCAGATAACCGGCAAAGGCGGCGATCAAAGAGCCAAAATGCAACGGCCCCGAGGGAGAAGGCGCAAAACGGCCACGATAGTCCATAAGGGCGGGAGATTAGCGCGGTTTTTGTGATGTGGTCATTGCTGCGAAAGACTGTCATATCAGTCTGTCTAATGCGGGCGGGCAGAATCCCGAGTCTATTTGACTATATTAGGGCCTGTTAACACTATTTTAGCAGTGCCTGTTGTGTCCCAAACTGCGCCAATCAAGGCGCACGGAGCGAAATTTGGTCATTCCAAATGAGCGACCTGCCTGCAGCAGGCAGGCAAGCAAGCAACGCCGAGTGGCGCAGTTTGGGACACAACCCGAAGGGCTTGGCCTGTTTTGCGCCCCAGCTTCGTTGTTAGTCGCTTGAGTAGCGCAACTACACTGCGCTCCTTCCGCCTTGCTGGCGCGCAAAACAGACTCAAGCAGGGACTGCTAAAATAGTGTTAACAGGCCCTGGCAACGCTCTCCTGGATTCCAGCTTTCGCTGGAATGACGATGGGGTAATAGGCGCATCCTGGCAACCTCCAACATCATTGCCTCCCGCTCTATAATTCTGGCCTGTTTGCGGCCCGCCTGTTGTAGGCAGGCCAGGCGGACATGGCGTTAAAAGTTGTCAGGATTTACCTATTGCCCACGCCGTCATTCCAGCGAAAGCTGGAATCCAGTGGTTTTATAATACATTCCTGCGTGAGCAGGAATGACAACCAAATGCGTTACGCCGGCTGACTACGTCACAAGAGGCGAGACCCAACCCCGCTTGCCCTAATGATCACGCTCTTCCCGGTCGCGGAACTGCCTTTTGGCCATCTCCCGGCGCTGTTGCGCCTCAAGGCATAAGGTGGCCACCGGGCGGGCTTCAAGCCTGCGTATGCCGATCTCCTCGCCGGTTTCGCTGCAATAACCATAGCTGCCGTCGTCAATACGCAACAGGGCGGCGTTTATTTTTCTGAGCAGCTTGCGCTCCCGGTCGCGGGTCCTGAGTTCCAGACTGAATTCTTCTTCCTGGGTCGCCCGATCGGAGGGATCGGCGAAGTTGGAGGCGTCTTCTTTCATATGGTGAACCGTGCGATCCACTTCTTCCATCAATTCACGTTTCCAACTGAGCAGGATCTTCCTGAAATGCTCAAGCTGATCCTGATTCATGTATTCCTCGCCCTTTTTCTCTTTATAAGGCGCGATAATCTTCTTTTTGGCCTTTTTTATGCCTGTTTTGGGGGCGATCTCCGGGCTGGCCGCGCTTTTCTTGCCGGCAACGGCTTTTTTAAAAGGCTTTTCCCCGGCCGGGGCCTGCCTGGAGGCTTTTTTGCTTACGGTTTTAGCGGCAGGCTTCTTTTTGCTTGCCTTTTTTGTGGCTGGCATCGTTAATTACCCTGCCCTTAAAAATGAAAACGTGCATTTATACCCGAAAGGCATCTGCTCTGCAATTCTTATTGCCCCCGGCAGGGCCATTTTCAGGCCGGGGTAAACACAGGAATCCGGCGGAGGGGTCCAAAGCTGGCCGGATTCCGGGTCAATCGCTATGAATACCCGCCAGAGGCGCCTTCCACCGCGGGAATTTCGGCCTTGAAATGCGTCATATACATGCGCGTAGCGCCGATTACGGCAGCCGGTATGACAATAAAATTAAGCACGGGCGTCAGTGCCAAAAACAGCACGCCAACGCCAAAACCAAGTACCAGCGGCCTGTTGGAAATCAGCTTTTTACGCTGTTCGCTGAACAGAAGGCCATGGTTGCCCATCGGATATTCAGAGAATTGCAGCGCCTGCGTCCAGGCAATGAATAGGAACCAGATTAACGGGGTGGCAAGCCGCACGATGGGAATCAGAAACAACAACAATAGCGGCAATGACCAGATTATATAATAGAGCCATCTTTGCGCCTCGGACCGGCGTCCCAAAAACCCCGGCCGCAGCAAGCCTGGCTTCTTTTGCGTAGCGGTGGGCTCATCGCTCAGAGTTTGTTCCACGGCCCAGGCCAAATGGTTGTTAAAGGGTCCACTAATATGAACAAGAATAGAGCAGCAAAGCAAGACAAGCATAAAGTCGACAATAAAAGAAACCGGCCTCGGTAGCCAGTACAGCAATTCATAGAGGTTTTTCAGTGTATTGATGAACTCATTCAGATTGCTGGCTATGTAAATGATGGCCAGCGTGAACACCAGGATATTAATAATGAGCGGAATAATGACATATAAGCGGATGCCGGGTTTCAGCAGCAGGCCAAAACTCGTAAAAGGATATTTAAAGCCTTGGATGAACTGATCCACGGCTGCTTGATCAGGGTTGCGCCACGGGCGCGGGCGGGTTCCAGCCGGCTTGCCGGTGCTCGGCGGCGACGGTGGTGTAAATGCCGCCCCTGACATTATTCATGTATTTTTTGCCCTTTGTCTCTTGATAGGGCGCGATAGTCTTCTTTTTGGCTGGCATCGTTAATTACCCTGCCCTTAAAAATGAAAACGTGCATTTATACCCGAAAGGCCGAAAGGCATCTGCTCTGCAATTCTTATTGCCCCGGCAGGGCCATTTTCAGGCCGGGGCAAACAGAGGAATCCGGCAGAGGGGTCCAAAGCTGGCCGGATTCCGGGTCAATCGTTATGAATGCCCGCCAGAGGCGCCTTCCGCCGCAGGAATTTCGGCTTTGAAATGCGCCAGATACATGCGCGTTGCGCCGATTACGGCGGCCGGCATGGCAATAAAATTAAGCACGGGCGTCATTGTCAATAACAACACGCCAAAACCAAAGCCAAATACCAGCGGCCTGTTTGAGGCCAGCTTTTTACGCTGCTCCCTGAACGCAAGGTCATGGTTGCCCAGCGGGTAATCCGCATATTCCAGCGCCAGCGCCCAGGCGCTGAACAGCAACCAGATTAACGGGGCGGCAAGCTGTACGACCGGGACCAGAAACAACAATAATAGCGGCAAGGCCCGGATCGCAAAATAGATCAATTTTTGCGCCTCGGACCGGATCGCCTGGCCTGTCGCCTGCCACAGGCCCGGCTTGTCTGCTGTGGCGGTAAGCTCGCCGCTCAGGTTTTGTTCCACGGCCTCGGCCAGAAAGCCGTTAAAGGGCGCGCCAATCAAATTGGCAAGGATAGCGAAACAAAAAAAGACAAATGTAAAGGCCAGAATGATAAAAACAGGCCACAGCAACCAGCGCAGCCAGCTCAACCATTCATAGCGGCCGGTCAGATTATTGATAAATTCATTCAGGTGGCCGGCAGTGTAAATGATGGCCAGCGTAAACAGCAGGGTGTTAATAATGAATGGGATAAGGACATACAAGCGGATGCCGGGTTTCAGCAGCAGGCCAAAACTCGTAAAAGGATATTTAAAGCCCCGGCTGAACTGGCCCACGGCCGCTTGATCAGGGCTGCGCCACGGGCGCGGGCGGGTTCCAGCCGGCTTGCCGGTGCTCGGCGGCGACGGTGGTGTAAATGCCGCCCCTGACATTAAATACGGCGGTCAGGCGCATGAAGCGCGGCCGGGTGACAGCCACCAGATCATCCAGTATCCGGTTTGTGACTGCCTCATGGAACGCGCCCTGATCACGGTATGCCCAGATATAAAGTTTCAATGACTTCAGTTCCACACAAAGCTCGGCCGGAACATATTCCAGCCTGAGTTCCGCAAAATCGGGCTGGCCTGTTTTGGGGCACAGGCAGGTAAATTCCGGCAGCCTCATGCGCACGGTAAAATCCCGTTCAGGCTTGGGATTAGGGAAGGTTTCGAGGGTGTTTTTATCCGGTTCTGCCATGTTTTGCTCTGCAAAGTTTATGATGGGCGGGATGATAGCACAGATGGCGTGGGTATATTTTCAAATTGCCGGCGTATGTGGGTCCCTGGCAGGTGATTTTTCTGCTATGATAAAATACTTCTTGAATCAACCAGAGTTACTCCAGACGGGGATTACCATGGAACAGATTGCTCATTTACGTATAGAAAAATTGCCGGAAGGCGTCTATCTGGCGACCAGCGAGGACATACCCGGACTCATCGCCCAGGGACGCACTGTCAACGAGACGGTTGAGATCGCCCGCGATGTGGCCAAAAAGTTGATCGAAGCCCGTAGCGAGCGTGACGAGGCCAACCGCTTATCCGCTGTCAGAGATGTGTTTGATTACCCGTTGATCCTCAGTGCGTGACAGTGGCAAGACTCGCGGGCTTTAGCTGCCGTCAGGTTATCAAGCGCCTGAAAAAGTTGGGTTTTGAGTTTGATCGTCAGGCCGCCGGCTCCCATGAGATCTGGTACAACCCCAGGACCAAATCCTATATCACGATCCCCAACCACCCCGGTGATATGCCGGAAGGCACCTTCAGAGCGTTTCGTCGCGATACCCGCAGGAGAATACTGGGACAAGGCGCGGGTGACCGGGGGGTCGGCCAGAGGAATCGGAATCGGCCCGGAGAAATCGGCTAGAGGAACTGTTCACTCAACCATGTCGTCACATAGTCCAGCACGTCCGGCGCGATCGATTCCCCGATTGCCCCGTATTCATCGGGCCAGCCCGTCTCGGCGGTTTGTAACAGGTGGTTGAGGCCCGCGAACTGTTTGACTTCATAGTCGGGGTGCGCGGATTCGGCAAGAGCCGAATCGATAGCCAGCAGGTTGGCTGACGGCTCGATCTGTTTGTCCTTGCCGCCGTGAACCGCCAGTATCGGAATCCTCAACTCGGACAGCACGGAAGCCGAATCGAAACTGAGGAAGTACTGAAACCAATTTGTCGACAGGACTTTCCTGGTGCTTCGAAACTGCTCTTTCGAAGCGTCGGGGTTCAACTCGTAGAACAGCGATTCGAACTTTTCCGAAGCCACATCGTCGCGTGCGGCATGGCTGTAAGCGAGGAACCGGTCCAGGCCCGGAAGCTCTGTATCGGCTTGTCTCCCGGCAAACGTGTGCAGTTGAGTGCCGTACACGGTAGCACCGTCCACGCCCGGGCTGGACAGCAGCACGAGGAATGCGATTTCCGCGTCCTGACTTGCGGCGAGCTGCGCGATGATGCCGCCTTCGCTGTGCCCCAATATCCCGACCCGGCTACCGTCGATCTGTTCGCGCCTTCGTAGAAAGGCGGCCGCCGCCAACGCGTCGGTAGAAAAATCCAGCGACGTGGCATTGACATAGTCGCCCTCCGACTTACCGATCCCGCGATCGTCGAAACGCAATACCGCAAAGCCGGCCCTGGAAAAACGATCGGCGATCGTACGGAACGGTTTGTGGCCGAACATCGCATGATCGCGATTCTGCTGCCCGGAACCGGACAACAGGATGACGGCGGGCCGTTCGCCGGTCGTCGGCATGTAGCTCAGCGTGCCGGATAGGCGATGACCCCCTCGCGGATTCGCGAACCGTACCTCTTCTTCCGTATAGGGCAGACTCGCGCCCGTGCTGTCGCCCGCTTCGTCGTCATCCGATGGTTCCGGAGACGACCGGACCAGTACCAGGTTGTACGTCTCGCCGCCCTGTGCAAACTCTCCGACAATGGTTCCGTCAACCAACTTGCCGCGGTAGAAAATGCCGGACTGCTTTTGAATCAGTATCAGCCCCCCGTTACGGATCAGCGCGGTCGTGGCGAGACCGAAGACGTTTTGCCTGGGCGAATCCATCGTAGCGCTCAACTCGCCCTCATCCTCGGTGATGTGAAACACCACGGGAAAGGTAATGCCCTGCACCTCCAGAGCTCCCTCCCAACTACCGATTGCCTCGGTCCGGATCGAGTCGTCGGCGTATACACCGACTGAAAGCAGAAGTATGCCCGCAAAGAAGCAGGCAGCTAGGCGGCCCCGGTCAGGTCCGAAAATGGCACGCAAGGTGCCTTCCGGCAATTTTTCTATACGTAAATGAGCAATCTGTTCCATGGTAATCCCCGTCTGGAGTAACTCTGGTTGATTCAAGAAGTATTTTATCGTAGCAGAAAAATCACCTGCCAAGGACCCACATACGCCGGCAATTTGAAAATATACCCACGCCGCGCGCCATTATCAAGCAAGCCGGGATTACCATTGAGGAGTTCTTGCAAGCTCGCTGAAGTAATACGGAGCTTGAATGTTCTTGACGAAGGCGCCGGCATCAAGCAGAGCGGGAGACGCCCTGAATCTGTTGCCGCCGTATAAACCCGCCAAGCAAAGGCACGGCGAATGAATACTTGCCATGCCGGTTTTTATAGATCAGGCCGGCAGCGGCCAGGGCCGCAAGCATCTGATTGACATGGCTGCCGCCAAAGGGTTTTCTCAGCATTTGCCCGGCCTGCTGCACAATATCCTGCAGCGCAAATTCATCTCTGTCACGCGTGAGTTCGGCGATGACGGCCAGCAATTCTCTCTGTCTGTCCGTTGCCCTCGCCCAGCGACCCGAGAAAAAATCCGTATCCAGTTTCCGCACTATGACATCAAACCGCGCGGCAGCCTCCTGGTCGAGGTCAATTTTTTGCATGAAAAGATCATAGACTTCCCTGCATATAAACTGCACAAAGTAGGGATAACCCCCGGATAATTTAACGATTTGTTCGATTGATTGTGCGGATAAAGGCAAACCCCCACGATTCGCTAGCGGTTTTTTTATCGCCTCCCGCACCGCGTCCTCATTCAGTTTATCGAGCAACACCACCCTGAACATTCTCTCGGCGAAGGTGCGCGCTTCAACCAGTTTGGGGAACAGGGTCGGCAAGCCGGCCAGGGCCAGCATGAACGGCATCCCCATCTTTTGGATCGATTGAAAGGTGTCGAGCAACAGCGATAGCGGAAATTGATCCTTGTCCTTGTGGTCAGCCAGATTTTGCGCCTCGTCGTAGGCAAAGACGATGCCCTTAAAGTTTATTTTTTGTTGCAGGACGGACTCAACCAGCTTGAGCGCCTGCTTGAGTTTGTCGCCCGGCAGCCCGGGCGTTTGTTCGTAGATTGCCGTCAGCGTCCGAAAATCCAGATGGCGGTTTTGCGTTTCACTGCTTTGGATAAAACCGATACTCTTCTGCTCGCTTTGGTCGATGACAATGCCCGAAGTGAGCACGGACAGATCCGTCAAAAGCCGCGTGGCGATATTATTTTCATTGAGGCTGGCCGCCTCGGACAGATCAGCGCCAATCCAGTACCAGCCACGGGCCTGCGCCAGCGGCTTGAACACATCAAGCAGCACGGTTTTTCCCACGCCGCGCAATCCCGTCAGGACCAGATTTTCAAGAATGGTGGTTTGCGCGATGAGCCTTTCGAATTCCTGCTTTTCCGGCCCCCTGCCGGCCAGATAGGGCGGCATGTGCCCGGCGCCGGGCCTGAATGGATTGCTTAAGCCTGTTTCTGCCATGATAATTAAGTGTTTGTATGAAGATATAGTAAATTTAGCTTTAATACTAAATTTACTATAAGTTTAGATCATATTGACTCTATATCAAGGGAATATTACGATCGCTTGCGCAGGGATGCACAGGGTCACCTCATCTAAAAGTAAGGCGTCAGGTATCTTGGCCACGATATCGTTAGTATCGCTCATATCGCCTGCTATGTTAGCAATTTAGATGAAGTGGCCCTGCAGCGTATGTGGGTCCCTGACAGGCGATTTTTCTGCTGTGATAAAATACTCATTGAATCAATCAGAGTTGCCCCAGACGGGGATTACCATGGAACAGATTGCTCATATACGTATAGAAAAATTGCCGGAAGGCGTCTATCTTGCGACCAGCAAAGACATACCCGGACTCATTACCCAGGGACGCACCGTCAGCGAGACGGTCGAGATCACCCGCGATGTCGCCAGAAAGTTGATCAAAGCCCGTGGCGAACGTTCCTGGCGTTCTCAAAATTAAAGATACAGAAAAGATGATGCAAATTCATTCATTGGGGCGAAGAACAGATTTAATATTTTCTCGATTTTCTGGGACAGTTAATGATCGCGAAGATTACACTGCAATAAAGACTCCCTCAAACCCGGGTTATCATTGGGGAAACTATTTAATTTTTAATAGAGCCCCGCAAGCCGGCGACCTTAAAAAATGGCAAGAAATCTTCGATTTTGAGTTTGACTACTATGCTGAGCCTCATCACTATGTTTTCACCTGGGACACTGGCAAAGAAGAGCATGGCGAGTATCAGGAGTTTGAGGACAGTGGATTTGAGTTTGAATCGGCAGTAGTGCTGGTCGGCAAGGAGTTTGATGAACCTCCTCATCGCAACACTGACATTGAGATTAGAACAATCCAGTCTGAAGAAGAATGGGAAACGGTTATTAAACTCCAGACGCTATGCGCAGATCCAAAATATCTTAATGAATACTATAAAGATTTTAAAAGGAAACAAATTGCTGAATATAAACAGATGACAAACGCGGGACTTGGAAATTGGTTTGGCGCTTTTATTGATGGAATACTGGTCGGTGATCTAGGAATATTTTTTGAAAATGAAATTGGAAGATACCAGAATGTGGAAACCCACCCTGGCCACAGACGCCAGGGAATCTGTGGGACATTGGTATATGAAACAGGTCAATTCGCTTTTAAGGAATATGGTGTCGATTATTTAGTAATGGAAGCAGATCTTGAATATCACGCCGCGCGAATCTATGAGTCAGTAGGTTTTGAAAGGTCTGAAGTTAATCATTCTTTAAGTTGGTGGAGAAAAGCCGGGAAATGAAATATAACGATATTGAAATCCAATAATGACGAAACAGGTATTTCTTTGGGAAAATGAAGAAGACATGCAACGGCCTCGGCGTCGTGGCGATGGCGCATCAGTTGCGCGATGAACGCGCAGACTTTCACGGGAATAAGGCAAAGGATTGACAGATTATCCCCGGCGCCGTCTTCCTACGCCCGCGCCTCGGTTTTCATTTTAATCGCCTGACTTGCCAGGGTTTTGCCGAAGTCCCAGGCGGCGCCGGGGACGCGATGGGCATCGGCGATGACATCCTGGAGCGCGCTGATGATCCAGCGCCGGTCAGCGTCGTTGATGGTCAGCGTGGGCAGGAATTTGACCACATTCATGCCATGCCCGGCAACCTGGGAAAGGATTTGATGGCGGGTGAACAGCGGCACGGTGATCATCTGCGAAAACAAGCCTTTATTGGCCGCTTCCAGCAGCTTCCAGGACATTTTCAGGGACAAACTGCGCGGTTTGGCGAATTCCAGGGCGATCATCATGCCCAGTCCGCGCACTTCCTTGAGGCATTCATATTCCCGGACCATCGGCTCAAGCTCCGCTCTGATGTCCGCCCCCATTTTGGCGGATTTAGCAATCAGATTTTCTGATTGCAGCACGTCCAGGGTGGCCAGCCCGGCCGCCATGGCCAGATTATTCTTGCTGAAGGTGCTGCCATGCACGACCGCCCGATCCAGGCGGTTGAATACCTTGTCAAATATCCATTTGCGGCAGGCCACGCCGCCAACCGGGACGAATCCGCCCGAGAGCGCCTTGGCCATGCACAGAATATCCGGTTCCACATCCCAGTGTTGCACGGCCCACCATTCCCCGGTGCGGCCGAGGCCGGTCTGCACTTCATCGGCGATAAATATCGCGCCATATTGACGGCAAAGCCGGGCGGCGCCGGGCAGATAAGCGGGGTCGGGCAGCCACACGCCATGCCCCTGCACGGGTTCGGTGATAAATGCCGCAACGTCTTTTTGGGCGAGCGCCTGTTCCAGCGCGGCCAGGTCATTAAACGGAATTTCAATGAAATCCGGCAACAGCGGCCCGAAACCCTCCCGAAAATAGGGATCGCCCGTGGCGGAAAGGGAACCCAGGCTGAGGCCGTGATAACCGCCGCGGCAGTAGATGACTCTGGATTTGCCGGTGGCATAGCGGCTGAATTTGAGCGCCGCCTCCACCGTTTCAGTGCCGGAACTGGCAAAGAACAGCCTCTCCAGACCGGCCGGCAGAATTTCAAACAGTTTTTCCGCCAGCAGGCCCGAGAGCAGGGACACATCCAGTTGCACGAGGTTCGGCAGGCCGGCGTCCAGTATATCGCGCAGGGTCTCAATAACCCGCGGGTGGTTGCGGCCCAGGGCAAACACGCCGAAACCGCTCAGCAGGTCCAAATAACGGCGGCCCTGGTCATCGAAGAGATAAGGCCCTTCGGCCTTGACATAGTGACGGTTAAAACCGATGGTCTTGAGGACATTCACCATCTGCTTGTTCAGGTATTGCTCGTGCAGGCTGAAATTTTCCCGGCCGCGCTGCCGGATCAGTTCGCTGATTTTCATGGCTTGATTTTGCTTCAAATGGTCTGCTGATAAGAATGGACAAGTTCTGCTCAAAAAACCAAGTTTACACGGGAACGGGATATTTTGAAGCCGTTTTTCGCCTTGCCCCCAACTTGAACAGGCAACCGGGCTGATCCCCCGCTGGTTTTCCGAAGCCGCCTTTAGTATCGTAGCGCCCCATGCGCTTGTGCAACATCAAACTCTCCGGCTTCAAGTCCTTTGTCGATCCGACCAACCTGATCATCCCCGGCAATCTGGTCGGTATCGTCGGCCCGAACGGCTGTGGCAAGTCGAACATCATTGACGCGGTGACCTGGGTCATGGGCGAAAGCTCGGCCAAGCATCTGCGCGGCGAGGCATTGACCGATGTGATCTTTAGTGGTTCCGGCGCGCGGCAGCCGGTCGGCCAGGCCGCCGTGGAACTGGTATTCGACAACACTGAACAGAAGCTGGGCGGCCAGTATGCCGCCTACAGCCAGATCTCGGTCAAGCGCCAGATCAACCGCGATGGCGTATCCGTCTATTATCTAAACGGCACGCGCTGCCGCCGGCGCGACATCACCGCCATTTTCCTCGGCACCGGCCTCGGCCCCAGAAGCTATGCGATTATCGAGCAGGGCATGATCTCGCGCCTGATCGAGGCCCGCCCCGAAGAACTCCGGGCCTTTATCGAAGAGGCCGCCGGCATCTCAAAATATCGGGAGCGCCGCCGGGAAACGGAAAACCGGATCCGGCATACCAGGGAAAATATTGACCGGCTGACAGACATTCGCGCCGAACTGGAAAAGCAACTCAACCATCTGCGCCGCCAGGCCAGGGCCGCCGAGCGCTACAAGCTGCTCAAACAGCAGGAACGCAAGCTGCAATATGAATTACTGGCGCTCGACTGGCGGGCGCTGGATGGCGAACTGGGCCGCTTGCAGGAAACGGCCGCCAAACGCGAGACTGCCGCGCAGGCGGCGCTGGCCGAGGTGCGGAAAATCGAGGCCGGGATCGAAAAAGAACGCGAACGGCTGGATGAGGCCAACCGGCTGTTCAACAACCGGCAGTCCGAATATTACCGGGTGGGCAGCGACATCTCGCGCTATGAACAAAAACTGCATTACAGCCGGGAAAAAGTCAGCGCGCTTGAAGCCGATATCGAAAAGGAAAAACGCAATTCGGCGGACATCCTCGAACAACAACGGCAAGACAGCGCCGAGCATGAAAGCCTGGGGCGGGAATTGAGCGAATTGCAGCCAAAATTGCAGGCCGCCCGCGACGAGAGCGACAAGGCCCATGAACGGCTGAGCCGGGCCGAACAGGCCATGCACGACTGGCAGACCGAATGGGATCAATTCAACACGGCATTTTCCGAATTCAAGCAACAGACCCAAGTCGATCACACCCGCCTGGAACATCTCCGCTTTGGCCTGGACGAACTGACCGAAAGACGGCTGCAATTAGAGGGACACATCGCCAAATTCGAATCTTCCGCACTGGAAGAAAAGGCCGCGGCGCTGGCCGAAGCACTGGCCGGGGCCGAGGCGCAACAGGCCGCCATAAACGCGGCCTCTGCCGAAAAGCAGGCCGCCGTGCGCCAATGCCGCGCCACGGTCAAACACCGCTCGGCCGATCTGGGCGAGGCCCGCGAGCGGTTTCAGGCGGCCAAAGGGCGGCTGGTCTCGCTGGAGACCTTACAGCGCGCCGTAATGCAGGACAACCGGGAACTGCATAACTGGCTGGCGGAAAACGGCCTGGACAACAAACAACGCCTGTCGCAGGTGTTGAAGGTGAGCGCAAAATGGACCCATGCCCTGGAAACAGTCACCCGCGCCCATCTGCGCCATATCTGCGTCGCTAAACCGGGCGATTATCTCGACCGGCTGGACACGGCGCCGGGTAAATTCGGGCTGATCAGCAGCGCCAGCCCAACCCCGGCCGCGCCGCGTAAAGACTATCCAAGGCTGATCGACGAGATTAGCGCCACGATCCGCATACCCTTCCTGCTGCAAGGCATATACCTCGCGGATTCGCTGGCCGAGGCCATAAAAATGCTGCCCGATCTGGGCGCGGCCGAGAGTGTCGTAACCACCGGGGGCGTCTGGCTCAGCCATAACTGGGTCATTGTCAACAATGCCTCTGAAACGGATGGCGTCTTAAATCGTGAACAGGAGATCACGGCGCTGAAGGCGGAACTCGCCGAGCGCGAACAACACATCGACACCGGCCAGGCCGAACTCAAACAGGCGGAAGCCGAGCTTGAACAGGCCGAAGCCGCCCTGCACGAACAACAGCAACGCTTACACGAACAACAACAGACGCTATCCGATATTCGCAGCAGACTGGCCGCGGCAAAAGCGGAAGCCGGGCACGCCGCCGGCCGCCATGAGCAATGGCAGGAAGAACTCGAAACCAGCCAGACCCAGGCCGAAACCGACCGGGCCGAGATAGACGCCATAGAACAGCGCCTCGCCCAGGTGCAAAAAGACCGGCTGGAACTGGAACAAAAACGCACCGGGCTGAGCGCGGTCAACGAACAGCACCGGGCGGCGCTCAAGACGGCCCGCGGCCACTGGCAAGACACGCACACGCGCGGCCACGACATCGCCCTCAAGTGTGAATCCTGCCGCTCCCGCCTCGGCGCCGCTGCCGAGGCCATCAAAAGAAATGAGCGGCAGCTTGCGGAAACACGGGCGCGGCTGGCCGGGCTTGAACAAAACCTGGCCGAACAGCAGGCCCCGATCCAACAGCTACAACTTGATATTGAAAAACGCCTGCAAGACAAACTGGCGGCCGAAAAGAGCCTGGGCGAAGCGCGCGCCCGCCTGCAAACCATAGAAACCGCGAGCCGCGCGCTGGCGCAGGATCGGCACAAATTTGAACAAACCCTCGACGGCAGCAGAGCCGAACTGGAAAAGGCGAAGCTGGCCGTCAACGGCTGCCGGGTAAAACTGGACACCGTGCAGGGACAACTCGGCGCGCTCGAAAAGACGCCGCGCGAAGTGCTCCAAACCCTGCCCGAAGACGCCGGGCAAGACGACTGGACCCGCCAACTGGAAGCCACGGCCGCCAAAATCCAGCGTCTTGGCCCGGTCAACCTGGCCGCGATTGACGAGCACAGCCAGAGCGCGGAACGCAAGACCTATCTGGACAGCCAGCATGATGATCTCATGGAGGCGCTCAAGACCCTGGAAACGGCCATCCGCAAGATTGACAAGGAAACGCGCGCCCGTTTCAAGGCCACCTTTGATGCACTCAACACAAACATCCGCGATATGTTCCCAAAACTGTTCGGCGGCGGGCAGGCGTATCTGGAACTGACCGGTGACGATTTACTGCAAACCGGCGTGACGCTCATGGCCCGCCCGCCCGGCAAAAAAAACAGCAACATTCATCTACTGTCCGGCGGCGAAAAGGCGCTGACCGCCGTGGCCCTGGTGCTGGCCATATTCAAGCTCAATCCGGCGCCCTTCTGCATCCTCGACGAGGTCGATGCGCCCCTGGATGACGCCAATATCGGCCGTTTCAGCGAACTGATTAAAGCAATGTCGGCCGACGTCCAGTTCATATTCGTCACCCACAACAAGATCACCATGGAACTGGCCCAGCAACTGCTCGGCGTCACCATGCACGAAGCCGGCGTCTCCCGCCTGGTCTCGGTCGATGTTGACGCCGCGGTAGAAATGGCGGCCCCGGCTTGATGATATTATTAACCCGCTATACTATTACTTTCCGGGTTAATCGTATCATTTAAGGCATGAGTAAAGCCGCAAAGCTGTTACAGAAAATGAAGTCCAATCCGCGAGCCGATTGGACACCCGTCAATATAAGGACTCTGTGTAAGGCGTATAATCTCGCTCTGCGCCAACGGGGCACCAGCCATGCGGTACTGACCAACGATAGGGGTGAACACCTGACGGTGCCCATGCGTAAACCCATCAAGCCTTTGTATATCAAACGCTTGGTTAAACTGATTGAGGCAGTACAATGAAATTTGAAGATTACTCTGTTCATGTATCCCCCATCCCCGCCGATGAAGGGGGCGGTTATATGGTCTCTTTCCCCGATCTGCCGGGCTGCATTGCCGATGGTAATACTATTGACGAGGCGATCATTGAGGCCCGCGATGCTTTTGAGGCCTGGAGCATGGCGGAGCGGGAAGATAAAGGTGAATTGCCCGCGCCTAAAACGTTTAGCGGGCAGTTCGTTCAGCGCATCCCGAAAAGCCTGCATCGACAACTGGCTATACGCGCTGAAAGCGAAGGGGTCAGCTTGAATCAACTGGCGAACACATTGCTGGCTCAGGGGTTGGCCCGGCCTTACAGTAAGCCATGAAAAACGACCTGCACGCAGCAGGCAGGTCTGTAACAAACGGCCGAAGAATCCAAGAGGCGGGGCCGTGATGGTAAATGAATCCCGGCTTCCGCTTGCCCGCCGCAGGCAGGCCGGAATGACAAGGTAACAGGAATAACGAAAGGAATTACCGGGATGTATCTATTACCCCCGCCGTCATTCCGGCGAAGGCCGGAATCCAGTGGTTTATGCGATACATTCCCGCGAAGCGGGAATGACAACACAACTTGAACCGGATTATCAACCCTAACTCGCGCCCTCAACACTGATGAGTAAAGACTTCAATGCCCTGTTCCTTGCCCACCGGCGCGAGTTGCATGCCTATATCAACAAAAAACTCCAAGACCCGGCCGCCGCCGACGACCTGGCGCAGGAGACCTTCCTGCGCTTTGTCGAATTCAAGGCGCAAAACCCGACGGTGGTCATCACAGAAGAGCGCTCCTACCTCTACCGGATCGCCCACAACCTCGCCATCGATCACCTGCGCCGCGAGCATCAGGAGCCGTTCGACCCAATGGATGAAGACGAAATCAGCGAGATTGAAGACCCCGGCCCGCGACCGGAACAGACCGTCAGCAACCTGGCCGAATTGCGCCGCGTGCGTGATACGCTGCTTGAACTGCCCGAACGCACGCGCCAGATCTACACGCTGTCCCGCATCGAAGGCTTGACTTACGAACAGGTCGCCGACCGGCTCGGTATTTCCACCAGTTCCGTCCAGAAGCATCTGGCGCAGGCGACCCGCTATGTGATGCTGCGCCTGCGCCGCGATGATCAATGATCAGCGCGCATCGCCCTGCCGCCAGGCAGGGGGCGTGGCATACCCTGCCCGTGACTGAGGCAAAAGACCGGTGAATACCAGCGACAGCGCGAACGGTGAAGACGATCGGCAGAAACAGATTGATTTGCAGGCGGCGGGATGGGTGGTGCGGCTCGACGAGGGCCTGTCCGCCGCCGAGCGCCGCGAACTCGACCGCTGGCTGGCCGAAAGCCCGGCCCATGCAGCCGCCTTCAAGGAAGCGCAGGCGACCTGGGACCTGATGGGCCAACTGCGTTTCGGGCCGGACGCGCTGAGGCGAGGCATCGCCCCGCCGCTGGCTTCCCCCGCTCGGGCCGGCAAACGGCGCCGTTTCACCGCCTGGAAGCGGATCGCGGCGCTCGCCGCCTGCCTGATCCTGCTCGCCGGGGGCGTGGTCCTGCGGCACGGCAATCCCCTGCTCATACTCACGGCCGATCACCACACCACGGCCGGGGCGCAGCGCCTTGTCACACTCCCCGACGGCAGCCACATCGAGCTTGGCCCGGCCAGCGCCGTCAAGCTCCATTTCAACGCCGGCGCGCGCCGGATCGAGCTGCTCTCCGGCCTGGCCTTTTTCACTGCCGCGCCGGTGACCAACGGCGAAAACCGGCCCTTCATCGTGGCCGCGGCCAACGGCCGCGTCCGCGCGCTGGGCACCCAATTCATGGTCGAGCACATTGCCGATGGCGCGGAAGTCACGGTGATTGAACGGCAGGTCGAAGTCACGCTTCTAAACGAAGCGGCAAAGGGCCCGGCCCGCGTGCTCGCGCCCGGTCAGGCCGTGCGCTACGCCGAAACCGGCCTCGCCGCCACTCAAAACGTCAACATCGAGCGCGCGACGGCCTGGCGGCGCGGCCGGCTGATATTCGACCAGGTCCCGCTCGGCGAAGTCGTGGCCGCGCTCAACCGCTATCACCGCGGCCGCATCGTCATCACCAATGCCGCCCTCGGCCGCCGCAAGGTCAGCGGCATCTTCGAAACGGCCGCGCCGGATGCCGCGCTCGCCGCCATCACCCGGGCCCTGCAAATCAACACCGTCTCCCTGTCGCTCGTAATATTGCTCTATTAAGCCTCTCGGCGACGCTCCAAAAAAATGGCTCTTTTGAATTCCGAGTGGGTTAAGCCGCATGTGGATTGAGTGTGCAGAAAATGGCATGAACCTGCCTGCCTGCCTGCGGCAGGCAGGCCGGAATGACGTAAAGCCGGAACAACACACCCGACGTCATTCCAGCGAAAGCTGGAATCCAGTGGTTTATGTCATCCATTCCCGCCCAGGCGGGAATGACAATAATAAGGCATCAGGTATCCTGGCCACGACATCGTTTAGTATCGCTCATAAAGCACCTATCGCCCCCGCCGTCATTTATGGACAGGAAGTCCTGTATGCGGCGAGAGGGCACGCCTACAGGGATGTAGGTGGTAGAGCAGCGTCAGGAACAGACTGCCGAGGATGCCCGTAGCCGCCCAGCGAAGGCCGGAATCCAGTGGTTTATGCCATACATTCCCGCCTGGGCGGGAATGACAATCAGGCAGGACCGGCGCTCATTTCACACCTCGGCCCGCCCTCCTGGATTCCAGCTTTCGCTGGAATGACGACGGGGTGTTGTTTTAGCTTTCCGTCATCCTGTCTGTCTGCAACAGGCAAGGCAGAGCTTTAGCAAGAACGCAGGGTCACCTCGTCTAAAATAAGGCGTCAGTTATCCTGGCCACGGTATCGTTAGCATCGCCCATAATACGCCTATTGCCCCCGTCGTCATTCCAGCGAAAGCTGGAATCCAGTGGTTTATGAAATACATTCCCGCCTGGGTGGGAATGACAATAATAAGGCACCAGCTATCCTAACCACGGCATCATTAGCATCACTCATATCGCCCACTATATTAGCAATTTAGATAAGCTAACCCTGACTCTATTAAGCCTTTCAGCGGCGCTCCAAAAAAATATCAATTTTTTTTACCGGATCCCGCGCCAAATTCCGTCTTATTAAATAGAGCGCGAATATCTCGCATTTTTATTCAAATTAAATAACATTCAAGGAAACTCAAAATGAGCGCAAACGCGGCCCATCAAACAGCAAACATCCGCCTTAAAGCGGCGCAGATAACCGGGCTAATCCTGCTCACGCTATACGCGGGCCTGATAACCCCAGCGGCCGCCGCCGAGCAGCAAGCCCCGGCCGTGGCAGAGCGCGCCCTGGATTTTGCTATCCCCGCCCAAAACCTCAATAGCGCGCTGCTCGACTTCGCCGAGCGGGCCGGGTTTCAGCTTGTTTACGATGTTTCGATGGTCGAAGGCCGCCAAAGCGCGCCCCTGCGCGGCGCCTTCACGCCGCGGGAAGGGCTGGATCGTCTCCTGAGCGGCACGGGGATTACCTGGCAATTGAATGGCGCCAATACGGTTTCACTGGCAACGGCGGAGGAGAACGAGGAAGAAGAACCCGAAATGCTGCCGCCCCTGACGGTGGAGGGAAAGGCGCAATCAGCGCGCTTCTGGCTGTCGGATTTGCCGGAAGTGTACAAAGGCGGACAAGTCGCGCGTGGCGGCCGTATCGGTCTGCTGGGAAATCAGGACATTTTTGACACGCCGTTCAGCGTGACCAGTTATACCGCCGAACTCATTGATAACCAGCAGGCCAGAACAGTGGGTGATGTCATTCGAAATGATTCTTCCGCCCGTTTGGTGACTGCTGGCCAGGGCTTTTTTGAATATATCGCTATACGAGGCTTTAATATATTCAGCTCTGCGCTCTATGACGGCCTGCCGAACTTGACTTATTATTATTTCCGCTCGACGGTTCAGACCCTTGAGAGGGTCGAGGTCTTCAAGGGACCCAATGCGCTACTCAACGGAACAACAGGCAATGTGGGTGGCGCTATCAACCTGGTCCCCAAACGCCCGACAGACACCGCCCTAACCAGACTCACCGCGGACTACGACTATCAATCACGCTTCGGCGCGCACGCTGACCTGAGCCGTCGCTTCGGTTCAAGAAACCAATTCGGCGCCCGGCTCAATGCCCTCTATCGTAATGGCGAAGGAACCATTGAAGGCAACGAGGAAACATTTGGCGAGGCGGCCCTGGCGCTGGAATATCGCGGCGACAGACTCAAGCTGGAAACTATCCTGGATTATTCTGGCCGGAAGTTGCGCAGAGGGGATGGCGCTTTTATTTTAAGCAGGAACGCCACCGCGGCGCCCTCTGTGCCAAATCTTGAGAATGCCATTCAACAGCCCTGGGAAAAGACAAATATTAAAGTCGCCCGTGGCCTGCTCAGGGCGGAGTATGCCCTCGGCCGGGACTGGGCCGCGCATGCGACCTATGGCGCCCGGAGCTTCGAAGAGTATCGACTGTTGACGCTAGGCCTTAATCTCGGCGCCAATGGAGATTTTAATCCGCTGTTTCAATTCGCGCGGTACAAGTCAAACAACTACGCCTGGAATGCCGGTATCAGCGGGCGATTTGAAACCGCCGGGGTCACGCATCAGGTCTCAATAGAAACGATGCGAACAAAGAGAGAAGAAAGGATTTCCAAAAATTTCAAAGTTTCAAGCCTTAATATCAATTCGAACCTGTATAAGCCGATATTTTTTGCGCGCCCGGCAGATGATTCACTCGGGGGCTGGATCAAAAGATTTGAATCCCTCGATTCATCCATCGCCATTGCCGACACCCTGGGTTTCCTTGATGAGCGTGTGCTGTTGACCGCCGGGATCCGGCGCCAAAGTATTGATGTCAAAAACTTCAACCTCAATACAGGCGCGGTCAGCAGCCAATACGACAAGTCGGCCATCACACCGGCCTTCGGTCTGCTGGTCAAACCCTGGGATTTCATGTCTCTCTATGGCAACTATATTGAAGCGCTGGAAGCAGGGCCAACCGCGCCGAATAGCGCAGTCAATGCGGGAGAAATATTCCCGCCATCCACAACAGAGCAGATTGAATTCGGTGTGAAGTTTGACCTGGATGGCCTCGGCTTAACGGCCGGGGTATTTCAGATTGAACGTCCAAGCGGCATCACCAATGCAGACAGGCGATTCAGTATCAATGGTCAGCAGCGCAATCGCGGCCTTGAACTGAATGTCTTTGGCGAAGCGCGGCCAGACCTGCGCCTGCTGGGCGGCGTCACCTATCTCGACAGTAAGCTAACCCGCACCCAGGGCGGCAGGTTTGACGGTAATAACGCGCCCGGCGTGCCGAAACTGAGGGCCGTGTTGAACCTGGAATACGATGCGCCCGTTCTGCCGGGCCTGACATTGACAGCCCGCGCCGAGCACGTGGGCAGTCAGTTTGTCAGGGCGGACAACAGCCTGAAAATTCCCTCCTATGAACTTTACGGCCTTGGCGCCCGTTATCAGCGGACGCTGGGTGATAAGCAATTTACCCTGCGAATGAATATCAATAATCTCCTTGATGAAGACTACTGGAACGCTCTTACGGGCAGTGATAACTGGCTTTCCCGGGCGCGCCCAGAGGCATAAATTTATCATTCACCGTGGACTTCTAACGCCTGCCTGCCTCTGTCGTCATCCCAACCGGAATGATAACAAAGGCGCAGAAACGGCAAGGAAGAATATGTGGATTCTCTTTTATCGCAAGCCCGGTTTTAGACAGGGCAGCGCCGGGCTGGTAGTAAATTTCTAATGCAGGAGCGGCAACAAACTCAAAGTGTGTTGCAACACGAAAACCAATACTGGCCGGTCGCGCTTGAGATAGCCTATGGTCAGCCTACTTTGCAACAGCATATGCAGGCTTTGAAATTCTGGGACGCCTGGTTTGCGCGTGCTGAACCCTTTCATGTTGTACGTGTATTTCTCGATGCGGCCTCTATTCGTCACCCAAAGGGCGCTACTCAGGCTACCAAAGGCTGGATGAAAGCGGGCGCCGCCGCCCGGATAAGCTGCCTTGTGCAATCAATGCTGATTGTGGTGCCTGCCGATCAATTCGCTCACATGCGAAAAATGAGTGTTCAAAAGGCCTTTGGTATTCCTGGCGGCTTGTTCCCATCGCTTGACGATGCTTTTGCTTGGCTTGAAGAACTGCCGGAACCGGTTAATAGCGCACGCGTCGATCAAGCCTCTATTAATGCTGTAAAACAGTTCGTTGAAATGAAATCTGAAATGTATGACGTTCAGTATTGATTGCCTATCTCTGAAGCTTTTCAAACTATACATAGCCAAAATTCATTTCACACCCAGGAAAGGCGGGCCGGGATGTTGGATGAATTTCAATGCTTGCTCTTGCAGGGATGACTTATTTATTGTCATTCTCGCTTTGCGAGAATGTACGGTTAAAACCACTGGATTCCGGCCTTCGCCGGAATGACGGGACTTTTTGTTCACTGCTAACCCTTTATACTATGATTCCGGCCTGCCTGCTGTATGCGCTTTTCAGCGCATTCTCTTTACAGGCTATCTACTTTCCTTTGATGTTCCGGCAAGCTCAACGCCAAGCGTCCTGGCTTGGCGTTCTATGTAGTCTTTTTCGGCCACATTTGTCGCTGTTTTTCGCGCGTCAATACTCTCTTTTTCCGTATCGCTCAGCGGCGATTTAGCCTGGTTGTCCAGGCGCGCGGAGTGACTTCTGAATGACTGCCGGGCCTCATCCAGGGGCAGGCCCTGTTTGCGGCTTTTCGGCAGGCTGTAGGCCGCATCAATATGTTTGTATTGCTCCAAATCGTCAACAATAGCCAGTTGCCGTTTAATCACCGCCAGTTCTTTCAAGTCCGCCTTGAGGCTGGCTTTCATCAGCCGGTGGTTGTCATAATATTCCAGGTCGTGCTCAACGAGGGTTATTTCCATCGTTATGATAAGCTCGGCGCTGCCGCTTGAGCTTATCTTTTTGATCGACGCAAGTAGTTCATTTTTCGAAGCGGAAACAATCCGACCGCTGGACGATTGTTTGTGCTTCTCAACTCTGGCCGCATCGGCCACCAGCAGGCTCTGTAGTTTTTTTATCTCTTGCAATCTATTTTTCCAGCCAGTCAGGGCCATAGGCTTTATCGGCCGTGCTGGTATCAAAGCCCCACTTGCGGATAAAGTCAGCGCCGTACCATTTTTTCATTACTGCCAGGGAGTGCGCGGGTGACTTTACCAAGCTGAACCATGCCCAGAAGCTGTCTTCATCGTCGGCGTCTCTGGCCCGATCAGATTCAGCCAGATAGACATACTCTATATCGTCATAAAAGGCGCGTAATTGTTCTTCCTGTTCTACCTTCGACAGGAAGCCCTTGCCGTTTTGCCGCAGCCAGGCGGCCCGCTCTTCCTTCGACATATCCCGCCATTCGGGTATAGGCGCGAATGGCCGCTTTTTTTCTCTTTGTGTTGTTGCTATGGTCTGTGGTGCTGTGTTCATACTGACGCTCCTTGCCTCGTGCAGGCAGGTTCTGTGATCAAGAAAAATCCAATTATACTCTAAATTCCAGTCACCGCCGGCTGAATTAGCTATCGAACCCGGACAGCTACTTCCACGATATTTAAGACAAATTATACTTGAGCAGAATCTTGTATAACTGGCGCCCCTGATGAGAGTCATAAATTTCGCCTCTTTTAAAATCTGAGTGGGTAATGCAATAATTCTGGCTTAATTGATGACCAGGACAGAACGGAGACGGCCTGCGGACAGCAGGTAGGCCAAAATGACAACAGTTTCGTCATTCCAGCGAAAGCTGGAATCCACGCCTGCCGCAGGCAGGTAGCGGGGTGGCAGGTAACTCAGCGGGGTCGGTTGGAATGAGGTATTCAGATGGTCATTCCCGCTTATGCGGGAATGTATTGTATCAACCACTGGATTCCAGCTTTCGCTGGAATGACGATGAGGTGTCGTTCCGGCTTTACATCATTCCGGCCTGCCTGCCGCAGACAGGCTCATGCCATTTTCTGCACACTCAATCCACATGCGGCTTAACCCACTCGGAACTCAAAAGAGCCTAAATTTCTCCGAAGCTCGAAACAAGCTAAGATACGATATATCCCCGCATGTGCGGAAACGACATCAAGTGGGGCATTCCGTCACACTGGAATCCATCTACCATCCCGGCACAACGCCGCGCTATTCACCAAGGCCCCATTCACGCCAGCCCTGCAATAACGGGAAGTATAAACCCAGCCTTATCTCTTCCGGGCCAAGTTGGCGCATCAGGGCGCCGTATTTTTCGAGTTGTTGCCGGTAGCGTTGTTGTTCTTGATCGAGAAAGGTCTCCGGGTGGCGGCCTTCGTGCCGGCCGGTTTTGTAGTCAATGATCCAGCGGGTGTCCTTTTCGTCAATAAAGGTGCGATCCAGCACCACGTTTACCAGTCTGCCTTCATAGATCCCGCTGAGCGGATATTCATTTTGTTGTTGCCGGTGTGCGTTCGACAATAACCAGCGGCCTTTTTCGTCCTGCAGTATGTTGACGAGCGCCGCTTGCACCTGTCGGGCCGCGCCGGCGAGTTCGCTTGCCGGCACGCCCTCTTGTTGCAGCGCGCGTTCGACGGCCGCGCGCGTTTTGGTAACGCGCGACGCCGGCCAGTGTTCGATGCCCTCTTCGGCAATCCAGCGGATCATCTGATGGACGACCGAACCGATATGGCGGATGGTTGCGCCGGCCCATTCAAATTCGATCTCAAGCTGTCCGGCCCCGGTTTCATCCGCCAGCGGCGCGCGCCAGTTGACGCCGGGGGGCGGCGCGGGCGGCGTCCAGGCCGGGCTTAAACGCCGCGTGTCCTGGTTGAATGAATGGCTTTGTTCCTGATCCGGTTCGCTCTGCCGCGGCAGGGCCTGTTGGTAGTCTTGCCGCGCCAGCGGCCAGAGATGATACAGTAGCGATCCGCTTTTGGGTTTGCAGGAACGCTCGCCCTTGTTTTCCTTAACGTCCGCGTGGCCGATCAGATGCAGGGTCTTTCTGGCGCGCGTTGCGGCCACGTACAGCAGGCGCGCGTCTTCATAAGCCTGCCTGGCCTTGTCGGTATGGTTGATGTAATCATACAGCGGGGCCTGCTGCTCGCCGGCCGCGCGGATGGGCGCCAGGATGAATTGTTGCCGCCGGTGTTTGTCCGGCCGGGCCAGCCATACGAGTAAATCACTCTGGCCCGCGCGCGGCGGGCGACCGAGGCCCGGCAAGATCACATGATCAAATTCCAGGCCCTTGGCCTTGTGCATGGTCATAATCTGTAGCGGATTGGGCGCCGGCCGGCCCGGCGCGGCATAAAGGCGGCCGACCTGCGCGGCCAGCGCCTTTAGGTCAATACGGCCGGCATTATCGAGTTGTTCGATCAGTTCAAAGAATGTCTCACAATTCTCAAGTTCGGCCGCGTGCCGCAGGGTCGCCGGCCCGCCCAGTTCGCACCAGAGTGATTCCAATGTCTGCCTGAGCGGCAGGCGTTGCCGTTCCTGGATGAATTTTGTAAAAACCGCGCTGAATTTGCCCAGGCGGGCCTTGTCCGCCGTCGTGAGCGCTTCGGTCAATGCCTGATCATGGATACATTGCCAGAGGGTTTTGCCTTTGTGCGGATGGGCCAGTTTGAACAGCGCATCAATAGCGAGACCGCACCACGGCGCGCGCAGACAGGCAAGCCAGGCCACCCGGTCGGCCGGAAACAGGTAAGCGCGGGTTAATGCCAGCAGATCCTGGATGGCGGGCGCCTGCCCCAGCGCTTCGATCTCAATGGCGGCAAAGGCGATATCCTGTTGGCGCAGGGCCGGGACGATCTCGCTCAGATGGGCGCGGCTGCGCACCAGTATGGCAATGCTGTCTTCGGGCGCGCGCTGTTTTATTGCCTTTATCGCCGCGATGGCCTGTTGGGCTTCTTCCGCCTCGGAGGGGGAATAAAGCGGATAGACGGCCACGGCGCCGGCCGCCGCGCCTTTTTTATAAGCCTCGGCCGGGCTGAATGAGACGGCGCCCGTGATCACATCGTCCTGTTGCGGCAGGATCGCCTTGAAACCGGTGTTAATCCATTGCACAAGGGCCTGTTCAGAGCGGAAATTCACCTTCAGGCGCAACGCCTGCAAGGGGACATGGCCCAGGCATCGTTCATGGAAGGTCTGGATAAACAAGCCGACCTCGGCCTCGCGGAAGCGATAGATCGATTGCATCGGATCGCCCACCAAAAACAGGCTGCGCCCGTCGGCCGGCGACCATTCGCGGGTCAGGCATTGTAACAGGCGATATTGGCTGGCCGAGATGTCCTGATATTCGTCCACCAGCAGGTGCCTGATCTGATAATCAAGCGTCAAGGCCAGATTGGTCGGCGCGTCCTCGCCGCCAAGCGCCGTGATCGCGGCTTCGGCAATACCGATAAAATCCATCCGGTTTTGTTCGGCAAAGATCAGGCGCAACTCGGCGGCGGCGAGTTTGAGCAGATCACAGAGGGCCTCGACGATACACCATTCGTCCTCGCTGTAACGGGCGGCAGGCAATTGTTTGACGGCCGCCAGGGCCTCCCGCAGGCCCCCCGCCCGCTGTAATTCCTGGCTCAATGCCTGCATCTCTTTTTTATAGCGGCGGCGCTCGGCCGCTTCCGGCTTGCCGCCGCTGGCCGGCGGAAAACCGTTAGCGGCGTTGAATGTTTTACGCCAGCCGCCGTCTTTGGTCAGCAATAACCCGGCAATACCACGCCATTGATCCAGCCGCCCGGCTTCGGCCGGGGGCAGGCCGTCCAGGGCGCGGCAATGCGTGATCGGATTGGCGGGATCGCTTGCCGCCAGGCGCCCGGCCGCATAATCTAACAGGGCAGTCAGCAGGGCGACGTGTTCCGCCGGAAACAGCGTGGCGGCCCGCGCCAGTTGCGCTTCAATCAGGGCTGCCAGGGCGTGTTCCATCGCGCCCCGGTCGTGGGCCTCGACCACATAACCGAGCCATTGATCGCGCTTGGCCAGCATCTCGACCAAGAGCGTCCTGGCCCGCGGCAGATCGTTGTCAAGATAGGCGATGAGGCGCGCGATGGCATCCGACCAAGCCGCATCGCTCTCCAGTCCGGCCAAGGCATTGATGGCGGCCTGTTGATAGAGATCGGCGGCGTCTTCCACGGTTTCCGGTTGCGTGCCGAGGCGGGCCAGTAAGGGCATCTGCCGGGTCAGGGCGGCCGAGAGCGAATCAATAGTCTGGATGCGCAGCCGGGCCGGGTTTTGCATGATCTGCCAGCCCTGTTGCTCAGCGCGGTCTAAGGCGGCGCGGGCCAGTTCAAGGATTTTTTTATCATGCTCATCGTTTGGCACAGCCGCCTGCCCTGCCCTTTCCAGCGCCGTCAGGATGCGCCCCTGCATCTCGGCCGCGGCCTTGCGGGTAAAGGTGATCGCAATGATCTCCTCGGGCGCGCCGGCCAGCGCCAGGAGTTTTAAATAGCGCTGGATCAGCAAACCGGTCTTGCCCGAACCGGCCGGCGCCTGGACGATAAACGACTGATCCGGCCTCAACGCGCGGGCACGTTCGATCTCATCGGCAATCGGCCGTGTGCGGGGTTCAGTCATTCGGGGCGAGGGGGGTATAAATCCGTGTGGTCAAACTCAGGGCGGATGATACACGCATTTATTGGTGCTGCCTGCCCTGTATGAGCAGAGTCACCTCATCTAAAATAAGTCGTGAGGTATCCTGACCACGGTATCGTTAGTATCGCTCATAATACGCCTATCGCCCCCGCCGTCATTCCAGCGAAAGCTGGAATCCAGTGGTTTATGTCATACATTCCCGCCTGGGCGGGAATGACAATCAGGCAGGACTGGCGCTCATTTCAAATCCCGGCCCACCCTCCTGGATTCCGGCTTTCGCCGGAATGACGACGGATGAATAGACACAGCCCGGCAACCTTTAATGTCATTCCCGCCCCAGCCGCAATTCCAGGCTGCCTGCCAGCAGGGAAGCATAAGCGGAAATCATGCCGCCGGTACAGAATTCTGCCTGCTTCCCCAAGCCGGGTTTTACTGGCGTTCGTAAACGCGGCAAAGGCCGTGCAGATCACAGTAGCGGCAGGCCGTCCCGGTGGCCGGGTGGACGGCGGCTTGGCCGGCGCGATAGTCTTGCGCGAGGCCCGTCAGTATTTCGCCCCAGGTAGTCAGCCGTTCCGGCCAGGATAGCTCCGTGGGCGATGTCACGCCGGGCAACAGCCCGGCCGTCTCTGCCTCGCCGACAAAACGCAGGCGGCCGCGCTTCAGGCAGGCAAAGGCAATGGCCGCGATCCGTTGGCCGGCGGTCAGCGCATAGAGCGGCAGTTGCGGTTCATTGAATTGGTCAGGATCCCAGTCATTACGGCTGACCTCCCCGGTCTTGTAATCAATGATGGCGCAGCGGCCGCCGGTCAGTTCATCAATGCGGTCTATACATAAGCGTATTTCAATCCCTTCAAATTGCACGGTCTGCCATTCTTCCGTGGCAACGACCCTGAACTCGCCGCGCTGCCGTTCGATGTTTAGCCAGTCCTTTAACAGCCCTTCCAGGCGTTGTTGTTCGAGCCGGGTAAAACGCTCGCCGAAGGTCTCTGGCTGTTGCCGGCGCTGCTGTTTGATCGCCGCCTTGACCGCGGACTGGATAGACTGCTCGATTTCGGCCGGCGTTTGTCGCTCCAAATGAGCCGATGTCTGGAGTTGTTGCCATAAAAACTGCATGGCGCGATGGGCAAGCTGGCCGCGTTCGGGCGCATCCAGGCCAATATCGGCATCCGGTATGGCGCGGGCGTACAGGCGATGACGGGCAAAGGCCCGGAATGGGCAGGCCGCCTGATCTTTGAACAGGGCGCTGCCGCCGGCGGCCGTTTGTCCGGCCGCGATGGCCGGCGCCTTGGTGTCGATGAATGTTTCGATCAGCGCGGAATCATGGATGATCTTTTTGTAATCCTGATATTCGCGCAAATAATCCGGCGCAACGTTAGCCCTGTAGGCCCGAATCAGCGGACTGGGCCGGCATTCGCGATCGCCCGCTTGCCGGGCATAGCTGAATATGACTTCGTCGGCCGCGGCCGCGAGCTTGAGGGTGATATGCCTGGCGAGCTTCAGTTGGGCTTCGGCATTGGCCGTGGGCAGCCGGTATTCGCGCTGACAGGCCGCGGGGATAAATGGATTGGGCGCCGGTCGCGGCGGCCAGGACTCATCCTGCATACCTGTCACCCAAAGATGATCAAATTGCATGGCCCAGACCCCGTTGACGCCGAGGATTTGAATCGGGGTTTCCGGGGTTTCCGGTTGAAACAGCGTGTCTGCCAGCACTTGATTCAGGAGGCTGAAGGCTTCATTAAAACGGACGGCTTTGCTCAAATGATCCAGACCGCCCAACTGCGTCAGCGCCTTTTGCCAGGCCATCACAAGCTGGTATTCGCCGCTGTCCGGCTTGCGATCACCCGGCCAGCCAGATAAGGCCAGCCATTCGGTGAAGGCGATCGCCCATTGCCGCGGCAATGCGCGCCGCGCATGACTGGCAGACCGGCTTTCGAATGCCTTTAATAACTCGATAAAACTATCACAGCGTTCATGGGCCTGACAGCGGCGGGCAATCGAGTAAATCGAACCGAAGCTGAAACGTAGTTCGCCGCTCTGGCGCAAGGCCAGGTCGAAATTGGCCCGCTCCGCCTGCCTGGCGTCGGCGTCTTTTATAAACGGCGAATGTAATAGCTGACTCAGCGCCTCAAGGCTGACCCGGCCTTTGGCCAGCGCCAACAGATTCAGCGCCGTGCGGATCAGCGGATAGGCGGCAAGCGGCCGCCCGGCCGAGATTGAATAGAGCTTTTGCGCTTCCGGCCGGCCCGCGCCGGCCGGGTTCAGCGCCGAGCGAAACGCCTGCTCGATGGGCGCGCGCATCGCCCTCAGTTCCGGCGAAACGATACCGATCAGGGCCACCGGATTTTGTCGCAGCCGTTGCCGCGCCCAGCAGGCCGCGGCCAGATATTCAGAGCGGGCATCGGCAAGCCCCGCGACCGCGACGGCCGGCCCGGTTTTTTCGGGTGACAACTCAATCAGTTCATGGCCGGTTTGCCGCAGGGCCTCAATAAATCGCTGTTGCTGGGCGGTCAAGACATCAAAGCCATAAAATGACAGCCTGCCGAATTGAAGCTTGCCTGCCAGCAGCATTTCCAGCAGATAATCCGGCAGGCAGGCGTCATCCATAAAGGCCGCATTGCGTTTGCGCGTCTCATAGGCATTGACCCAGCGCTTGAAGGCCGCGGCATCTTCCGACAAAAACACATTTTCAGGAAAGATCGGTATGCGCCATTCCCGGCATAAGCGGTAGGCCCGCATGGCCTGCCGGGCGGTGGCGTCTGTCTGCAATAATCGATCACCATAACCGGAACGCCCGATAATATCCTGCCAGAGCCATTGCTGCTCTATTTGACTCAATAGAACCGGCGGCTCGGCGTCAAAACGGGCGGCAAGGGCCAAAGACCGCCGGCAAAAGGCCGGCCACGGCAGACAGTCGGGCGTGCGCCAGGCCCGTTCACCCCGGCCCGCGGCCGCGGCCGCGTATTGAAAACGAAGATGGCGGCCGAGGCGCTGGGTGGAGGTGATCAGCGTGACGCCTTCATTGATATGATCATTGATCGATTTATCCGGGCCGGTGTCGCTCTGATTCATTTTGCTGTTTGTGCCGGGAATTTGATTAAAGATGTACTGTATCCGCAGACCTGCCTGCCGCCTGCCTGCTTGTCCAAGGGCCGGGCGGCAGTTTAACGATAGCATCCTGTAGGCATGCCAATAAATAAAGTATCATACTAAAGATTGTAGCCCGCGAGCGGCGGATTGGATCAGAGTGGCATTATAAGCCGGCGATCCGGTTTTATTACGATAAAAGGAACCTCATTTATGCCAGTCATCGATCATGCGGCCAGAACCGGACCGCCTGCCTGTGCCACGGTGAAACCGACCCGGCCGGCGCCGGACATGCCGGACGATATACGCGCATCGCTGTTGACCAGACCCCGCAGCCTTTCGCCCAAATACTTCTATGATGAACGGGGTTCGGAATTATTCAGCCGCATCTGCGAAACCCCCGAGTATTACCCAACGCGCGTTGAAAACGGGATATTGAAAGACTGCGCCGCCGAGGTTATCCGGCGCACCCGGCCGACCCGCATTCTTGAACTGGGCAGTGGTTATTCGCTCAAAACCCGGCGTCTGCTTGACGCCTGTGAGGCCCTTGACCATCGCTGTGTTTATGCGCCGTTTGACGTTTGTGAAGAGGTATTGATCGAGACCACGCAAAAACTCATGCGGCAATATCAGTGGCTTGATCTGGCCCCGCTGCTCGGCGATTATCAGGCCGGCCTCGGCAACCTGCCACGCCCGGGCGGGCCTCACTTGTTTGTTTTTTTGGGCGGCGCCATCGGCAATTTCAGAGAGCATGAAGCCCTGCAATTCATAAAAGAACTGGATCAGCTCATGCAAACCGGCGATCACCTGTTAATCGGCGTTGATCGTGTTAAGGAATGCGCGGTCCTGAACGCGGCCTATAATGACGCGGCCGGGATTACCGCCGAGTTCAACCTGAACGTGTTGCGCGTGTTAAACAGATCGCTGAACGCGGACTTTGAGCCGGCCGCCTTTGATCATCATGCCGCTTTTAATACACGTCAATCCCGGATCGAAATGCGTTTGATCGCAAACACGGAGCAGGAAGTGCATATTCAGGATTTGAACGAATCCATCCGCTTTGAACAGGGCGATGATATCCTGACCGAGGTCAGTCATAAATACACTTATAGCGGGATAGAAAACATGCTGTCCCCGGCGGGCCTGACGATTACGGAACATTATAAAGATGAGCAGGCTTATTTCTCGTTGATCCTGGCCGCCAAACAGGGCTGACCGGCGGGCTTTGCATGGGTATGAGACCCGAGCGCCGGAGAAACCGACTATGGCGCGGCTTATGCGCGGAAGCAGGAATGTATAGTTAAAACCACTGGATTCCAGCTTTCGCTGGAATGACGCTGGGGGCATAGGCACATTTTGGCAACCTTTAACATGATTCCCACTCCTGTTGCATTCCCACATACTTTGTCATTCCGGCCTGCCTGCCGCAGGCAGGCGAAAGCCGGAATCCAGTGGTTTATATAATATATTCCTGCTCAAGCAGGAATGACAACCCGCGGTCATTGCAGATATTCTTCTGCCAGTTCAGCAAACGCGCGCCGGCCGATCGCTCCCGTGATGGCTGCAATAAAGGCGGGGTCGAGCGCCGCGCCCCGTGGCCCGGAGTGTGTCAGCAAGCGCAGATAGTGATCGAGCGAGGCGCCGTTATTTTCAAGCCGGGTGTCGAGGGCCTGCCAGAAAGCCGCGCCCTTGCCGTAAAAGAGTCCATAATACTGCCTGTTGCCGTGAGTGACCACCTGGGTATGGGCTTCATAAAGTCCCGTCTCCCTGTCAATGCCGGGGAGTTGCTGGCGTTGCCATTCGCGCTCGGGGCTCAGCAGGGTCGGGCCGGAGCGGCGCAGGGATTTGTAGCCGTAATAGTGAGCGAGACTTTCCGCCAGCCACAGCGGATAGCCCTGTGGCGCCAGTATATGGAAGGTTTCGTGACCGGATATCCAGAACAGCCGTTCGCGGGCGGCCCGGTCTATGCGGTTATCGGTCACCGCATAGTTGGCTATGTAGGCATTGTCTCCTGCCGCGCCGCCCAGGCTCCGTCTGTCGCGGTCGATGCCTACCCAGGCGATATGCGCGGCCTCGGCCGACCCGCCGGGCGCGGGAAACAGGCCGGATAAATAGCGGTATTGCCTGCTCAAGCGCCGCCGGGTTGGGGTATCCATAAGCGTCGCGCCCGCGCGGTCGGTATAAATGCGAAAGCGCCTGCCGGAGGCCCGGTAGTCAAGGCCAGGCTGGCCGAAGATGAGCAGCAGGGGCGGCCGGTTTACGGGCGGCAGCCGGCGGCACAGGGGGACGCCGGCCGCGCTTTGAGCGCAAATATCAATATCCGCAACGCCCTTTATGCGCGGTATCTGACCCCATTCAAACAGCGCCCACCAGCCCATATTTGAAAACAGATTGTTTTGTTCGGCCACCCGGGTGGCGAGATCGTCCGCTTTATCGAAGCGGACCGGCCATTCGATACGGGCGCAGCGCGTGGGCTCGCCGCAGGCAACGGGGCCGGTCGAATTGCGGTTTATGCAGCGGATCGCGGGGCACCGGCCCGCGACAGACGGGGCGGCCGCGCCTAAAACAGGATTGGACCTCGGCGGCAACAGGGTCAGCCTGTCGAGGGCCGCTGTATCGGCAGTGAAGAGACCGGTCTTTGGATTTTCAGGATCAACCTTGAGATGGAAAACGATGGACTGCGGTTCGGACAAGGCCGGCGCGGCAGGGACAAACGAAAAAGCCGCCAGGCCCATGATCAGCGCCGCGAGTATTTGCCATGTTCTGCGCCCGCGAAAACCCATGCTGGACTCTTTAGCGCGCGTCCAGCCGCAACGCTTCCTCAATAGCGCGCTCCAGTTGCGGATCGACGCCGGCCGCGTATGGCAACGGGAACGGCACGGCGATGTCGGGCGAGACGCCAACGCCTTCCAGCCGCTGACCGTCAATGGCAAGGTCGGCCACCGCGACACAAAGCAGGCTGCCATTGGCCAGGGCCTGTTAACACTATTTTAGCAGTCCCTGCTTGAGTCTGTTTTGCGCGCCAGCAAGGCGGAAGGAGCGCAGTGTAGTTGCGCTACTCAAGCGACTGACAACGAAGCTGGGGCGCAAAACAGGCCAAGCCCTGCGGGTTGTGTCCCAAACTGCGCCACTCGGCGTTGCTTGTCGCTCATTTGGAATGACCAAATTTCGCTCCGCGCGCCTTGATTGGCGCAGTTTGGGGCACAACAGGCACTGCTAAAATAGTGTTAACAGGCCCTAGCAGGAAAGGCGAGCCACCCACCACCGCGCCGGCGGTGACGGCGCCGACCAGCGGCCCGTAGCCCCTGTGCTTGATGGTGTAGGCGAGTAATTCGGCGCTGCTGCGTGTGCCGCCGTCGATCAGCCACACCGTGCGCCGGCGAAAGGACGCGGGGCGGGTTTGAGCGAAATCGCGTCCTGTCACTGTCAGTGGCGGAATACGCGGATCAAGTATCTCAAGATAGCTCAGTCCGCCGCCGCCGATGCGCCCGCGCAGATCGACAATCAACGCATGCGCCTGACCAGGCGGGCCGGATTCGATCAGCGCCCTCAGAATGTCTTCATAAGCCTGCCCGGCCGATGACCAGACGCGCAGGTAACCGATGCGCGTTGCGCCGCGCGTTATGATGCGCGCGCTGGCTTCCATTGCGCGCGCAAACATGGCGGCCGGATTGAGGCGCTCTACAGTCACGGTCATAAGCGCCGGTTCCGCGCCGGCCCGGCGGCGAATCTTCACGCTGACGTTTTGACCGGCCTTGCCCCGGAACGATTCGACCGGCTGAAAAGGCGCGTCATCCACCGCCAGGATTTCATCTCCGGCCAGCAGACCAGCCGCCTCCGCGGGCGTGGCCTGTACGACGGCCTCAATGAAGACGCGCGCGCCGATGCGGCGCGTAAAGATGCCGATCCCCTCAAGCTCGACCTTACCGGACGGGAAATACCGCGCCGTGTGATCACGCAGACGGGCGCTGGCGGCGAACACATCAAATAAAAGATAATAAGCCTGCTCCTGCGGTGTATAAACCACCGTATGCGAGGTTTGCAGGCGCGCCAGCATGGTATTGAGCAGCGTTGCCAGTTCCTCCTGAGCAAGGTTCCGCGCCAGATCGCGCCTGGCCGCACACAGGCCGTCCCAGTCAACGCCGCCAAAATCCGCATCAAAGAATTCCTCGCGCACTATACGGCAGGCCTCGTCAAAGCTCTGAAGACTGATCGAAGCCTTGCCCGGGGGCCTGGCCGCCGGCGCATTTTCAGCCGGCGCCTGCGCCACGCTCAAGGCCGGGGCCATTGGCAGCGCCATTAGCGCCGAAAGTATGACCACCGGCATTATGCTTGCGGCAGATAAACGCTTGCCGATACGCTCAGGCCGTGTTCTTGTCAGTGAATGAGTCATCGCGTGGACAATAGATGCAGGGGGGGCTTTAATCAGCGGTGCGCCGGCAGAATAAAGACTTTAGCCCGTGTGAGCAAGCCTTTGTCCGGGTTCAATACCTGTGAGATAAATCAGGCGGGCATGTAATCCGCAGACCTGCCTGCAGCAGGCAGGTTACGTAGATCGTCATTCCGGCAAAAGCCGGAATCCAGTGGTCTTAACGACCCATTCCCGCTTAAGCGGGAATGACAGCAAAGGTTTCATCTGGGTTTATTGCAGACGGGCAGAACCGGAGTCCGTCTCACTCCTCGGCCCCGCTTCATGGATTCCGGCTTTCGCCTGCCCGGTGCGGACAGACTAAAGCAGGGATCCATCAACAATATTTTCTTGTGCGCTGCACAATATTATTTATAATAGCGATCACATCATCAAACTGAACACAACAATCAAAGAGGCAACCATGTTTTTTACTGAAATGGCGCAACTATCCAGACAACTTTCCGAGGCCAACAACAGCATGACTCGCGGCCTGATGCAACGGGGCCTTGATGCCGTTCATAAGGCCAATCCCTTCCTTTTTAACAAGCGCTGGATCGGCGGCCTGAAGCGCGCCGTTGACAACACGAGTTCGGCGGCGGAGAAAAATCTGGAGTTATTCAACGATTATCTCCGCCTGTGTCATTACACGGCCTTGAAAAGCGTCGGTTTCAGCCCGGATCCCGTCATCACGCCCGATAAATCGGACCGCCGTTTTTTTGATGAAGACTGGGATGAGCACGCGGCCTTTGATTATCTGAAACAGTTTTATCTACTGACTTCCCGCTTCGTGCTGAACAGCACGCTGGAAAATTTGCGCCTCGGCGATAAAAAAACGGCCAGAAAAATTGATTTTTACACCAAACAATGGCTGGATGCCCTGTCGCCGACCAATTTTGCCCTGAGCAACCCCGCCGTTATCAAGGAAACCATCGACACCAATGGCGAAAACCTGATCCGGGGCGCCCAGGCCTTGCTGGCGGATTTCGCGCGCGGCAAGGGCAAAAAACTGATGACGCGCATGACCGATGATGAATCATTCGAGGTCGGCAGGAACATCGCCACCACGCCGGGCAAGGTGATTTATCAAAACAGGCTGATACAGCTTATTCAATATGAGCCAGCCACGGCGGAGGTTTATGAAACACCGCTCTTGATCGTCCCGCCCTGGCTCAATAAATATTATGTGCTCGACCTGAGGGCGGAAAACAGCTTTGTCAAATGGGCCATCGACCAGGGGCATACCGTTTTTATAATCTCCTGGAAAAATCCGGACGAAAGCTATGCCGCGACCGGCTTCGAAGACTACCTGCTGTCGGGTATTCTGGCTGCGCTTGAACAAATCAAGACAGAGACCGGGCAAGGCCAGGCCAATACCATCGGCTATTGTCTCGGCGGCATCCTGCTGGCCGCGACCAACGCCTATCTGGCAAGAAAACGCCGCAAAGCCGTTAAGTCATCGACCTATTTCACCACCCTGCTCGACTTTGCGGAGCCCGGCGACCTCGGCGTCTTCATTGACGAAGAGCAGCTTGAGGCGCTGGATAAGGATATGGACAAGGCCGGTTATCTGGACGGTAGCACGATGGCGACGGCCTTTAACATGTTGCGCGCCAATGATTTAATCTGGCCCTTCTTTATCAATAATTACCTGCTGGGCAAACAACCCGCCGCGTTTGACCTGCTCTACTGGAACTCCGACGCCACCCGCCTGCCGGCCAGGACGCACAGTTTCTTTCTGCGCCGCTGTTATCTGGAAAACAGGCTGGCTGAAAAGGACGGCATCTCGCTGGACGGCGTGCCGATTGATTTGGCCAGGGTAAACATCCCGGCCTATTTTATCTCAATGCGGGAAGACCATATCGCCCCGTGGCAATCGACTTATGCCGGCGCCAGGCTCATGTCCGGCCCGGCCCGCTTCGTATTGGGCGGCTCGGGTCATATCGCCGGCATCATCGATCCGCCGCTCAAAAATAAATATCATTACTGGACCAACGACAGGCTTACGGAGGATCCCGCGGACTGGCTGCAAGCGGCCCAGGCGCACGCGGGTTCATGGTGGCCGGACTGGGCGGACTGGGCCGCGCGACAGGCCGGCAAAAAAGTGCCGGCCCGTGAACCGGGGCAAAAGCTCAAGCCCATTGAAGCCGCGCCCGGCAGTTATGTGAAGGAGCGGATTATTCCTGAATAGACTCAGTTGTCATTCCCGCTTTGGCGGGAATGTATTATAAAAATCACTGGATTCCAGCTTTCGCTGGAATGACGACAAAATATGGCTCTTTTGAGTTCCGAGTGGGTTAAGCCGCATGTGGATTGAGTGTGCAGAAAATGGCATGAGCCTGTCTGCGGCAGGCAGGCCGGAATGATGTAAAGCCGGAACGACACCCCATCGTCATTCCAGCGAAAGCTGGAATCCAGTGGTTGATACAATACATTCTCGCATAAGCGGGAATGACCATCTGAATACCTCATTCCAACCGACCCCGCTGAGTTACCTGCCTCCCCGCTACCTGCCTGCAGCAGGCAGGCCTGCCTCCGGCAGGCGTGGATTCCAGCTTTCGCTGGAATGACGAAACTGTTGTCATTTTGGCCTACCTGCTGCCCGCAGGCCGTCTCCGTTCTGTCCTGGTCATCAATTAAGCCAGAATTATTGCATTACCCACTCGGATTTTAAAAGAGGCCAAAATATAAAGCCAAGCATCCGTCATTCCAGCTCGCCTGCGGCAGGCAAATCGGCCGGCTTCAACCGAATCAGCTTGCCGTTGCTGTCATCCGTGATGATATAAAGCAGGCCGTCCGGCCCCTGTTGCACTTCGCGGATCCGTCCGACCGCGCCGTTCAGCAGGCGTTCTTCCTTGACGACCCTGTGCCCTTTTATCTCAAGCCGCGCCAGTTGACCATAGAGCAGAGAACTGACAAAGGCGTTATCCCGCCAGCCCGAAAACACATCGCCGCTGTAAAAGAGCAGACTGGAGATGGCGATGGACGGGGTCCAGTAATGAACCGGTTGCCGCATGCCTTCCTTCTCCGTGCCCTCGCCGATGGCCGTGCCGGTGCCATAATTCCTGCCATACGTGATCACCGGCCAGCCATAGTTGACGCCGGGCAGCATCAGATTAAGTTCATCGCCGCCCTGCGGGCCATGCTCAACCGTCCAGATTTCGCGGGTCCGCGGGTGCATGGCAATGCCCTGGATATTGCGATTGCCATAGGTGTAAATCCCGGGCTTGACCCCGGCCCTGCCCGTGAAGGGGTTATCTTCAGGTATCGAACCGTCCGGGTTGATGCGTATCAATGAACCGGCATGATCGGCCAACTTCTGCGCGCGTGGCCTGTCGCCCCTGTCACCGGTCGAGATATACAAGGTGCCGTCATCGCCAAACAGCAGGCGCGAACCAAAATGCCGGCCGCCGCGCGTCTTGGGCATCAATCTGAAAATGATCCGCACATCGGCCAGCCTGTCCTCAAGCAGCCTGGCCCGCGCGACCTCGGTGCCGAAACGGGCCGCGTCCGGGCCGGAATAGCTGATATAAATCGTCCGGTTGTTGGCGTAATCCGGGTCGATGGTGATATCAAGCAGGCCGCCCTGCCCCGCGGCGCGGATCGAAGGCAACCCCGTAATCCTTTGCAGTGAGCGTTTTTCAGGATCAAAGACACTCAATACGCCCGCGCGCTCGGTCATCAAAATCCGGCCATCCGGCAAAAATTCAATCGACCAGGGGTGCTTAAGGCCCGTTGCCAGGGTTTCCAGAGTGAAATTATGCTTTTCTGAAGAAAAAGAGGTTTGCGCCGAGACCAGACAGGCGGGGATAAAATACAGCAATAAATACAGGCTTAATTTATGCGTCATAACTCGATACCTTGATGATTCGATGCTTGAAGTATAAATCAGTTTTTGCGGTATGGAGAGGGTTTTATCCGCCCTTTCCTGCCTGCAACAGGCGGGCCGGAATGACAACGTAAACGACACACAATCTGCGTTAACCTGCCTGCAGCAGGCAGGTCTGCGAAATCTGCGGATAATATCCCCGCCTGATTTGTCTCATGGATATTGAACCCGGACATTGAATTGGCCTTATAAACCAGAGCTCTTTAGAATACCGGAATGCAAAGAATATCAATCGGCCTGCTCACGGCCCTGCTGTTTGCTTTCTTAAACCCTGCCGTTGCCGTTGAGCCGCCGCCGTTACTGCTCGCAAAGCCCTACACCGATGATATTTCTGTTCAGGATTACTGGGTGAGCGAAAAGCTCGATGGCGTGCGCGCCTATTGGGACGGACGCCGCCTGTTGTCGCGCCGGGGTAATGTCTTCAATGCGCCGGCCTGGTTTACCGCGGGATTCCCGCCGCATCCCCTGGATGGCGAATTATGGCTGCGCCGCGGCGCCTTTGAAGCCACCCTCGGCACGGTGCGAAAACAGCGGCCTGTTGCGGCCGAGTGGCGGCAGTTAAGCTATCAGATATTTGAACTGCCGGGCGCGGCGGGCAACTTTACTCAGCGCCTGGCCAGACTCAAACGCATTATTGCCGATGTCAATTCCCCTTATTTACAACTGATCCCTCAACAGCGGTTCGAAAACCGGGCCGATTTGCAGAAGAAACTGGATGAAGTCGTGGCCGGCGGCGGCGAGGGGCTTATGCTGCACCGCGCCGACAGCCTCTATCAGACCGGCCGCGGCGACACCCTGTTGAAACTCAAGACCTACCAGGATGCCGAGGCCGTGGTGATCGCCCATCTGCCGGGCAAGGGCCGCAACCTCGGCCGCCTGGGCGCGCTGCTGGTTGAAATGCCGGATGGCAAGCAATTCAAAATCGGCTCGGGATTCAGCGACCGCGAGCGGGAAAATCCACCGCCGGTGGGCGCGCTCGTTACCTACAAATACTACGGGCTGAGCCGGCGCGGTATCCCCCGCTTTGCCAGCTTTCTGCGCATCCGGCAACCGCCATGATGCCCACGGGCAGGCAGACCGGCAGACAACGGTCGGCTGAGACAAACGACCCAACCGCCCGGCGGCAAACATGACCCTGAGCACGGAAATCCAGGCCGTGCGCGACTTTATCCACCGCTGGCCGCCATTTGACCGCCTGCCGGACGAACTGCTGGCGCTGGCCGCCCGCCGTATCCAGATCGCCTATTACCGCAAGGGCAGCGACCTGGACCTGAAGACCGACCGGCCGCAACTTTATATCGTGCGCAGCGGCGCCTTTGAAATCCGCGATCAAAACCGGACATTGCTGGACCGGGCCGAGCCCGGCGGCTATTTCGGTTTCCCCTCGCTGCTCACGGGCCAGGCCACGACCAACCATGTCAGCGCGCTGGAAGACGGCCTGGTCTATCTGCTCGATGAAGACAGTTTCGCCAGATTGCGGGCCGGCCATCGCCCCTTCGATCACTTCTTCAACTGGGCGCATGCCAGCCGGCTGGCCGGCGCCTTGCCGGCACGGGACAACGGCTTTCATCTGGCCCGGCCGGTGTCCGAACTCATCGGCCGCCAACCCGTTACGGCCGGCGGCCATGAAACCGTGCAGGCGGCGGCCAGACGCATGACCGAGCAGAGGGTCTCCGCCGTCATGGTGGTGCAGGACGGCCGGCTCGCGGGGATTGTGACCGACCGCGACCTGCGCAGCCGGGTGCTGGCCAAAAACCGCGCCGACAGCACCCCGATCCGACAGATCATGACCCGCGAACTGGCCACCATCCAGGCCGACAGCCTGATGTTCGAGGCCACCCTGCTCATGATCGAAAAGGGCATTCACCATATACCCATCGTCGCCGATGAGGCCCCCATCGGCATGATCACCACCACCGACCTGGTGCGCTCGCAAAAATCTGACCCGGTCTATCTGATCGGGGAACTGGGCCGGCAGACCGACACCGAAGGACTCCAAAAGGTATGCCGGAATATCCCGGAATTGTTGCGCAACCTGATCCAGGCGGACGCGACGGCCGAACAAATCGGCCGGCTGCTGACCTCGGTCACCGACACCCTGAGCCGGCAATTGATCCGCCAGGCTATCGACAAGCTGGGCCCGGCCCCGGCCCCCTTCGTCTGGCTGGCCTTTGGCTCCCAGGGGCGGCGGGACCAGACCGCGGTGTCGGATCAGGACAATGGCCTCCTGCTCGGCAACGATCTGGCGGCCGGCGCGGCGCCCTACTTCCGGCAACTGGCCCGCCATGTCAACGATGGCCTGAATCTCTGCGGCTACAAATACTGCCCCGGCGAGGTCATGGCCGGCACGGAACGCTGGCGGCAACCGCTACGGCAGTGGCAAAAGGAGTTTATGCAGTGGATCCGGCAGCCTTCCAGCAAGGCGCTGATGCACGCCAGCATCTTTTTCGATATGCGCCCGGTGTATGGGGCGAACCATCTGTTTCGGGAACTGCAACAGGCTATCCTGAGCGCCGCCCGCGACAACAGTATTTTCCTGGCGCAACTCACCGCCAGCGCCGTGCAACTGACCCCGCCGCTGGGCTTTTTCAAAAACTTCGTGCTGGAACACGGCGGCGAACACAAAAACCGCTTCGATGTGAAACTGCGCGGCATCATGCCGCTCACGGATATTGCCCGCATCTATGCCCTGGCCTCGGGTGACGCCGAGATCGGCACCCGCGGGCGCCTGAAAAACGCCGCGGACAATGGCGTCTTGTCGGAAAAAAGCGCCCGCAACCTGCTCGACGCCCAGGAATTTATCTCGCATCTGCGCCTTGAGCATCAGGGAAAACTGCTGAACCAGGGCAAACCGGCCGACAACTACATCGATCCCCGCTCGCTCTCCAGGCTGGTTCGCCACCAGTTGCGGGACGCCTTTGCGGTGATCATTGAGGCCCAGTCCAGCCTGCGCAACCGCTTTACCGGCGGCTTGTTATAAAGGCCGCCGCCGTGCTGAGAGGCTGGCTCCACGACCATCGCCGCCGGCAATTCCTGCAGCGCTGCCATAACCCCATCATGCGCCGCTATCTGGCCACCCGGCCGCCCCCGCCGGACAGCGATTTTCAGGAGGCCGAATATCTGGTCGCGGATCTGGAAATGACCGGCCTCGACCCGCGCCGCGACCATATCCTGAGCATCGGCTTTGTGCCCATCATCCAGCGCCGGATCCGGCTGGAAGACGCCTGCCACATGCTGGTGGCCAGCCGCCTCGGTGTCGGCCAAAGCGCCACCATCCACGGCATTCATGACAATGAACTAAGCAATGCCCTGCCCCTGGCGCGCGCGCTGGAGCGCTTTATCGAGGCGCTGTGCGGGCGGGTGCTGATACTGCACTGTGCCGCGGTTGACCTGGCGTTTATCCAGCCGGCCTGTAAACAAGGCTTCGACCTGCCGCTGCTGGCGCCGCTGGTGGACACCCTGAAACTGGAACAAAAACGCCTCGCGGCCAGCGGCCGGCTTGATCAATTGCCCCGAGACGGCCTGCGCCTGGCCGAGTGCCGGGCGCGCTACCACCTGCCCCGCTATCCGGCCCACAATGCGCTGACCGACGCGCTGGCCACGGCCGAACTGTTTCTGGCCCAGGCCGCGCACAGCGCGGCCGGAGGCCGGCTGCCGTTACGTCATTTTCTTGATAGGGGTTGAGATGGAATGTCATGCCCGCTTACGCGGGCATGGATTGTAAAAGCACTGGATTCCGGCCTGCGCCGGAATGACAACGGGGCAAAAATGAAAATAGGGGGTATCCAGGCAACTACGTTTATCCTTCCTGACAGACTCCCAACAACACCACTTCATCGTCATTCCGGCCTGCCTGCGGCAGGCAGGCGAAGGCCGGAATCCAGTGGTTTTTTATATACGTTCCTGCCTGCCGCAGGCAGAAATGACAGATTTTTACCTGCCGTCAAGATCAGGCAAATCAGCGCGGGGACATGCCACGCAGGCGTTCGTTGCGCCTGCGTAACAGTTCCAGGGTGGTCAGCAGGGCGATAGACAGGATGACCATGAGGGTGGCGGCCGAGAGGATGGTCGGTGAAATCTGTTCGCGCAGCCCGATAAACATCTGCCAGGGCATGGTCTTTTGCGCCGTGGAGCCGACAAAGAGGACCACCACCACCTCGTCAAAAGAGGTTATGAACGCGAATAACGCGCCGGAGACCACGCCCGGAATAATAAGCGGCGCCTGTATCTTCAAAAAAGTCCTGAGCGGCCCGGCGCCGAGGCTGGCCGCGGCCCGGGTCAGGGAGGTATCAAAACCGACCAGGGTGGCGGTGACGGTAATGATCACAAAAGGGATGCCAAGCGCGGTATGCGCCAGCACAACGCCGATATAACTGCCTTGCAGGCCGATGCGCGAATAAAAGAAATACATGCCGGCCGCGGAGATGATCAACGGCACGATCATCGGTGAAATCAAGATCGCCATGATCGAACGGCGAAACGGCACATGCGGTTGCGACAGGCCCACGGCCGCAAGCGTGCCGAGCACGGTTGACAGCAGGGTGGCGACCGGCGCAATCAAAAACGAGTTCTTGACCGCCCTTTGCCATTCAGGATTAGTGAAGAAGTCATTGTAATTGACCCAACTGTAGCCGGCCGGATCCAGCGTGATCATTTCGCGGGTAAAGGTGAAATAGGGCACCGCGTTAAACGAAAGCGGTATGATCACCAGTATCGGAAATATCAAAAAGAAGAACACCAGCCCGCAAAAGGTATGAAAGGCGTAATACCAGAGTCTTTGCAGCGGAGAGGCATAGGCCGGCAGACGGGACATGATCGGCCTACACCAGCTTGAAATTATCAATGCCGACCATCTTGTCGTACATCCAGTAGAAGATCAAAACGATCACGAGCAGCAGGGCGCCGAGGGCGGCGGCTAGCCCCCAATTGAGAGAAGTGGAGACGTGATAGGCGATCTGGTTGGAGATAAAGATACCCTTCCGGCCGCCGACCAGTTCCGGCGTAATGTAATAACCGATGGCGAGGATGAAAACGAGGATGCAGCCGGCGCCGATGCCGGGAATCGTATTCGGGAAATAAACGCGCCAGAAGGCGGTCCAGTCGTTCGCGCCCAGGCTCCTGGCCGCCCTCACGTAAGACGGGGAAATGGTCTTCATGACCGAATACAGCGGCAGGATCATGAATGGCAAGAGAATATGGGTCATGGCAATGATCGTGCCGGTCTGGTTATTGACCAGTTCCAAACGGCCATCATCGGCAATCAGGCCGAGTTGATAGAGGGTGCCGTTGATGACGCCCTGCTGTTGCAGCAGCACCTTCCAGGCCGAGGTGCGCACCAGCAGCGAGGTCCAGAACGGCAACAGCACAAGGATCATCAGCAGGTTCGAGACACGCACCGGGATATTGGCCAGCAGATAGGCGATGGGATAGCCCAGCAGAATACACATAACGGTAATGACTAGGCTCATAAAAAAGGTGCGGTTAAACAGCATCAGGTAAATCTGTTCATTCTCGGGCTTGGCCCGGATGCCGCTCTGCGTGCGTTTGGCATCGACCGCGGAGAGAAAATAGCCATCCGTGTAGGCGGGGCTAAAGCGTTGTATGGTGGCCCAGTTTTCGATACTGGCCCAGCCCTTGTCCAGGGCAATAAACTGCGCCTTGGCATCGCCGGCCTGCATGTTTTTGAGCCGGCGGCCGGTCTTGCGAAACAGGCTGGCGGCGCCGGGCCTTTCATAATTCAGCCTCCGTCCCAGCCTGGTATGCGTTTTCCCGGCCACGGCGATCTGCAGGTCCGCGTAAAGGGCCTGATAAACCGCCGCGGAAGGCAACTCGCCGGACTCCGAGTCCCATTCGGCCAGCGCGATAACGGTTTGAGGCAGGGTATTCTTGACAATCTCATTCTCGACCGAACGGAACAGCATATCAAAAATCGGCGCGATGAATGTCACCAGGATAAAGATCAGCAACGGGGCAATCAACAACATGGCGCGCAGCTTTTCACGCCGCAGGGCCTTCTTCAGGCTGATCTTTAACGGCACGCCATCGCGGGTGGTCAGGACGCTGTTGCCGTCATTTGCGGCCGTGTGGTTCATGTTGCGCTGGTGGTCTGTTTGAAATCAGCGGTATCCGGGGTTGCCGTGCCGCTTGTGTACTTCGTGTTATTCCGGCCTGCAGCAGGCAGGGCCCGGGCGGGAATGAGGAATAGCAAAGGGAATCAAGGATTCCTGATGAATAGAGGGCGACCGGTGGCGCTGGCCGATGCCGATTTACCGGGAAAGACGGGATGGCGAATATCCGCCATCCCGTTTGTTGAAAAAAATCGCCTAAGCCTTCTGATGAGGACTTACCTGGCAAGCCAGGCCTGGAATTTGGCATCCAGGTCGTCCCGGTTATCCGCCCACCAGTCATAGTTGGGCTCAAGGATATTTTTGCTGTTGGCCGGGTCAGTCGGCATGTGCGGCTTCATGTCGATGCCGAGGGTGGCATGTTTGGAAACCAGCGGGCCGGAAGAGGCGCGGGCCGGGCCATAGGGAATATATTTGGCCTGATCCGCAAGACGCTGCGTGTCTGTCGCAAACTTCACGAAGGCCAGCGCGCGCTTCAAACGCGCCTCGGGCAGACCCTTTGGAATGATCCAGGCGTCCAGATCAGGCGCCTGACCGTCCCAAAGCATGGCCACGGGCTGCTTTTGCTCTTCGATCAGGGCAAACAGGCGGCCGTTGTAGGTGGAACCCATGACCACTTCGCCATCCGCAAGCAATTGCGGCGTATCCGCGCCGGCCGACCACCAGATCACATCGTCCTTGATGGTGTCGAGCTTGGCCAGGGCGCGCGCTACGCCCCTTTCGGTTTCAAGGAGATCATAGACCTGGTCTTTCGGCACGCCATCGCACATCAGGGCCCATTGCAGATTATTGACCGGGCGCTTTTCCAGAGAGCGCTTGCCGGGATATTTTTTGGTGTCAAAAACATCGCAGACGCTGGTTGGCGGGGTGGAGCCGACCTTGTCCGTGCGATAGGCAAAGGTGGTCGAATACACATCCGAGGGAATGATGCAGTCGGATACGATCGTCTTGCCGAAGTCCTTTGAGGCCGGGGTGCCGTCAGGCGCGGCGGCCAGCATGGTATCGTGATCGATTTCCATGGCCAGACCCTCGTCACAAAGGCGAATGGCATCCGACGGCACCACATTTACGACATCCCAGGTGACATTGTTGGCCTCAAACATGGCGCGCAACTTGGCCACCGCTTCGCCGGAAGAGTCGTCATTGATGAAGTTTATGCCGGGATTTATGGCGTTATAGGGTTTTTGGTAGGCATTGACCTGTGAAGCGGTATAGGCGCCGCCCCAGGAAACGACAGTCAGGTCTCCAGCCGTATGAGTGCCGGCGAGCACCGCCGAGGATGCAAACACGCCCGCTGTAAAAGTAAGTGCAAGTTTTTTAAGTTTCATAAGGTTTTCCCCCTTAAATTGATTGCAACAGAGATAAGTATCGTAGCAGCCCGGGATAAAGTCAAGGGCTTAATTGCCACGAACCCTGTTTTATGCCACAAAGTCCAGGGCCTTGCAATCCAGACTGGCCCAGCCGATGTTTATCATCTGGCCCTGGGTCAATTTCTTCTGCTTGCCCTGATTACGCACCTTGACGATAAATTCGTCATTGCCGGCCACGTTCATGCGCACCCGGATATGATCCCCCAGATAAATCAATTCCCTGATCCTGCCCTGCACAATATTGCCGATGTCGGCGACCGGGTCAATCTCGACCCGCTCCGGCCGGAGCGACAGCGTGGTTTGCTCGCCCCGCGTATTGACATTGACCTTCTGCGCCTTCAGCAGGGTGCCGTCGTCAAGCCGAACCTGGCACAGATCTTCATGGATCTCCTCCACTTTACCGCTTAACTTGTTGTTTTCACCGATAAACTGGGCCACAAAAGAATTCTGCGGGTTTTCATAGAGCACATCCGGCGATGACAACTGCTGAATCACGCCATCCTCGAACACGGCCACCCGGTCAGACATGGTCAGGGCCTCGGTCTGGTCATGGGTCACATAGACCACCGTGACCGCCAGATTTTCATGGATATGCTTGATTTCATACTGCATCTGCTCGCGCAACTGCTTGTCCAGCGCGCCCAGCGGTTCATCCATCAACACCAGATCAGGCTCAAACACCAGCGCGCGGGCAACGGCGATACGCTGCTGTTGCCCGCCCGAAAGCTGGGCCGGCCGGCGGCCGCCCATCTGCGGCAATTCCACCATATCCAGCACCCGCTCCACGCGCTGGCGCTGTTCGGCCTTCGACAGGCCGCGCACCGACAACGGAAAGGCCAGGTTTTCGGCCACGGTCATGTGCGGGAACAGGGCGTAATTCTGAAACACCATGCCGATGCCGCGCTTGTGCGGGGGCACCTTGTTGATCGGTTTGCCGGCAAGAAAGATCTCTCCGTGCGTGGCCGGCTCAAAGCCGGCCAGCATCATCAGGCAGGTGGTTTTGCCGGAGCCGGACGGCCCCAGCATGGTGATAAACTCGCCTTTTTCAATGTCCAGGTTCAAATCCTTTACAACCAGCGTTTCGCCGTCATAACTCTTCTGGACGTTTTGAAATTGCACGTAGGAATGACTGAATGTATCGTCAGTCATTTTATTATTGGTTATTGATCTATGCTCCATGATGATCCGCGCTCCGGTCAACAAGCATAACGGCCCGGCCTGATTTTTACAACCGGCAGATTGCCGCAACGGATGTTATTCCCGCTACGCCTGCCTGCGGCAGTCACGCGGGAATGTAGCACACAAACCACTGAATCCCGGCTTTCGCCGGAATGACGATGGGGGTTAAAATGGCATTGAAATATCAACAAGACCCCACCAGACAAATCAAACACACATGACAACATCAATACAGGCACAGAATCCCGGCCTCGGCCAGACAGCGACCGGCGAGGCTGCTGAAGAATATAACTGGAAATACCTGTTCACCATCGCCAAACGGCACAAACGCGAGTTGATCCGCGCCAATATCATCGCGGTGATCGCAACGCTGGCCAGCGTGCCCGTGCCCCTGTTAATGCCCCTGCTGGTGGACGAGGTGCTGCTGGACCAGCCCGGCGTCATCGTGAACGCGATCAGCGCGCTGACGCCCGCGGCCTGGCAGGGGCCGACATTTTTTATACTGTTTATCCTGCTGCTGACGCTGTTGCTGCGCCTCGCCGCCCTGTGCCTGAACGTGTGGCAGACCCGGCAATTTACAATTATCGCCAAGGACATCATCTACCTGATACGGCGCCGGCTGCTCGGCCGCTTGCAGCGGGTCTCAATGGCCGAATATGAGACCCTGGGCAGCGGCACGGTGGCCTCCTATTTCGTGACCGATCTCAACACCGTCGATGAATTTGTCGGCGGCACCGTCAGCAAACTGCTGATCGCCGTGCTGACGATCATCGGCGTTGCCGTCATCCTGCTGATCATGCACTGGCAGATCGCCCTGCTGATCCTGTTTGCCAATCCGATTGTCATCTATTTCACCACCATCCTCGGCAAGCGCGTCAAGGAACTCAAGAAAAACGAAAATTCCGCCTTTGCGGTGTTCCAGCAATCCCTGACCGAAACCCTCGAATCCATCCATCAAATACGCGCCAGCAACCGCGAGCAACACTACCTGAGCCGCATCATCGAACAGGCCCGCAAAGTCAAGGATCACGGCATTGCCTTTGCCTGGAAGAGCGACGCTGCGGGGCGGCTGAGCTTTGTCGTGTTCCTGTTTGGCTTCGATATCTTCCGCGCGGTCGCCATGCTCATGGTGATTTTTTCCGATTTATCGATCGGGCAGATGTTTGCCGTGTTTGGTTACCTCTGGTTTATGATGGCGCCCGTGGAGCAAATCCTGAACATACAATATGCGTTTTACGGCGCCAGGGCGGCCCTGGCCCGCATCAACGACCTGCTGCAACTGGAACAGGAACCCCGCTATCCGCATATCATCAACCCGTTTGCGGACAAGGGCACGGTCGGGATCAAGATCAAGGCGCTTCACTTTGCCTATGGCAAAGACGGCAATGGCAACGCGGATGTGCTGAACGGCATCAACCTGGCGATAGAACCCGGAGAAAAGGTCGCCCTGGTGGGCGCGAGCGGGGGCGGCAAATCCACCCTGGTGCAGATCCTGATCGGCCTCTACGCGCCGAAAAGCGGCATGATCTACTACGATGACACGCCGCTTACCCGGATCGGCATGGACGTGGTGCGCGAACATGTGGCCACGGTGCTGCAACACCCTGCCCTGTTTAACGACAGCGTCAGGACCAACCTGACTCTGGGCCGCGATATTGAGGACAACCGGCTCTGGCACGCGCTGGAGATTGCCCAGCTTAAAGACACGGTAGAGGCGCTGCCGGACAAACTGGAAAGCGTCATGGGCCGGCAGGGCATTCGGCTCTCGGGCGGGCAACGGCAAAGACTGGCGATCGCGCGCATGGTGCTCAGTGAGCCGTCCGTGGTGATCCTTGATGAAGCCACCTCAGCCCTGGATGCCGAGACCGAATACCACCTGCACACGGCGCTGGCCGACTTCCTGCGCAATAAAACCACCATCATCGTGGCCCACCGCCTGAGCGCGATCAAACAGGCCAACCATGTCTATGTGTTTGAAGCCGGGCAAATCGGCGAACAGGGTTCCCATCAGAAACTCCTCTCACAAGACGGGCTCTATGCCAAACTCTACGGCGTGCGGCAGTCCCAGCCGGGTGTTTAGAGTGACACGCTGTCATTCCCGCTCAGGCCCTGCCTGCAGCAGGCAGGAGGAATGTATTATAAAAACCACTGGATTCCAGCTTTCGCTGGAATGACGGCGGGGAGGATTCCGGCTTTCGCCTGCTTGTAGCAGACAGAGGCCAGAGTGACGACAAGGAATAGATTCCAACTTCCTGCCTATAGCGGGCAAGCCGCGATAACAGCGGGTTGCCAGGATGTGTCTATTCCCTCATCGTCATTCCGGCGAAGGCCGGAATCCAGTGATTTAAACTATCCATCCCCGTCCAGGTGGGGATGACAACAAAGCGCATAATCAAGCACCCCCCGGCCGCATGTGCGGAAACAATATCACATCACGAATCGTTGCCGAATTCGTCAAGAACATGACCAGCCGATCAATGCCGATACCCTCGCCGGCCGTCGGCGGCAAGCCGTATTCCAGAGCGGTAATATAATCCGCATCATAATGCATGGCCTCGGCGTCGCCGGCCGCCTTGTTTTCGGCCTGCGCGCGAAAACGCCGCGCCTGATCTTCCGGGTCATTCAACTCCGAAAAACCGTTTGCAATCTCGCGCCCCGCGATAAAAAATTCAAACCGATCCGCGAGAAAAGGATCGGCGTCATTGCGCCTCGCCAGCGGCGACACCTCGGCCGGATAAGCCGTGATAAATGTCGGCGACATCAGCCTTGATTCAACCGTTTTTTCAAAAATCTCAATCTGAATCCTGCCGAGACCATCGCCTTCCTTGAGCGGGACCCCAAGCCGCCCGGCGATACTTTTCAACTTATCCGCTGACTGCAAATCCTCGGCCCGGATTGATTCATTAAACCGGAGTATGGACTCCGCCACCGTCATTCTCTCAAACGGCCGGCCAAGGTCATAACGCTCACCCTGATAGTCAAGCTGATGACCACCGCAAACGGCCTCCGCCAATTTGCGCAACAGGTCTTCCGTTAAATCCATCATATCCCGATAATCGGCATAAGCCTGATAAAATTCAAGCATGGTAAATTCAGGATTATGCTGCGGCGACAAACCTTCATTACGGAAGCTGCGGTTTATTTCAAACACCCTTTCAAAGCCGCCGATAATGAGACGTTTCAGATAAAGCTCGGGCGCAACGCGCAAAAATAACGGCAGGTCCAGACTATTATGATGAGTCACAAAGGGCCGGGCCGTGGCGCCGCCCGGTATCGTGTGCATCATCGGCGTCTCGACCTCCATAAAACCGGCCCGATTCAGATAAGCGCGAACAAACTCAATGACGCGAAACCGCGTCTTAAAGATCGCGCGCGACGCCTCGTTCATGATCAAGTCAACATAACGCCGGCGATAACGCGACTCCTGATCGGTCAAGCCATGAAACTTTTCCGGCAAAGGCTGTAATGATTTCGTCAACAGCCGGAGCGAGTCAACCTGCACACTCAGTTCGCCCCGGTTGGTTTTCATCAACTTGCCGATCGCGCCGACAATGTCGCCGATATCCCATTTCTTGAAATGCTCGTTATAAATCCCCGCGGCCAGATCATCGCGCCTGACATAGATCTGAATCCGGCCGGACACATCCTGGATATGAGCAAACGAGGCCTTGCCCATAATACGCCGGCTCATCATGCGGCCCGCGACGGCCACCCGGACCGGTTCGGCCGCGAGTTCCTCCTTGCTGCTGGCGCCGTACTTTTCCAGCAATTCGGCCGCCAGCGAATCACGCCGGAAATCATTGCCGAATACCGGGCCTGATTCACGCAACTGCGCAAGCTGCCGGCGGCGCTCTGCCACCAGATCATTCTCGTCTTTCATGGGTTTTTGCTTTGAATTTAATGTCTTTGGCCGGTATTAAAAGCCTGGTCTGCTTCCTGTTAGTGTGCCTGCCTGCTGTAGGCAGGCGGAACGACCATGGGGGTCGGGGGATGGGAAACAGGATTTTTAAACTTAGGGCCTGTTTACACTATGTTGACCGTCCTGCTTGAGTCTGTTTTGCGCGCCAGCAAGGCGGAAGGAGCGCAGTGTAGTTGCGCTACTCAAGCGACTGACCTGCCTGCAGCAGGCAGGTCGCTCATTTGGAATGACCAAACTACGCTCCGCGCGCCTTGATTGGCGCAGTTTGGGACACAACAGGACGGCCAACATAGTGTAAACAGGCCCTAGAAAAAGAGCTTGATCGCAATGGAGGCGACACCCGCTATAAGGGAGAGAATGCCTGCTATGGTTGTCGCCATCATCCATTTCATCACGGCCATGTCTCGCTCCAGTTTGACAATCTTGGGACTGAGCTTGTCATCAAGCGCGGCAACCTCTCGGCTGATCCTTTCGCCCAGCCTCTTTTCAACTTCGTTAATATAAGCCATCAGCCTCTTTTCTGCCCCGTTTATATCGGCTTTTGTGCTTACATTTTCCGCCGACAGGGCCTCGGCCGCGTGCTTTGCCTCGGGGTCGGGGATGCCGACTTTGCGGAAGGCTTCGTAGACTTCTGTGATCATTGTGGCCATGCGTTTTTCCTTGGGAATTGGCGGGATTCTGCGGAATTTACCGGGAATGGATTGATAGTGCAAGTGTTGTGTTGGCATTCCTGCCTGGGCGGAATGACAACGGGGGCAGGGCGGCGGGGGGCTACGTTGGGATGATGGTGGAGGGGGATCCCGGCTTGCCTGCCACTAGCAGGCCGGAATAATGACTCCCCTCCCCCATCAATACAAACCTCTTTCCACCGTCAAGGCGCCGATGCCGAATGAGGGGTCGCCGTATTGCACAACATCAATACCCTCATAATCCCCCGCCTCGGCCTTGAAGTCCGGTTTCATCGGCAACATGGCCTCGGCGCCTTCGAGCAGCAGGCGGATGCGGCTTTCTATGAAGCCGGCCTGGGCGCGGGCGGCTTCTATGATCGCGTTCAGGCGTTCCAGGGTGAGTTCGACGCCCGTGGAGCGGCCGAGGCGTTGTCTTTCGGTCGGGTTGGTTTTAAGCCCTTCCAGCCAGCGGACGCGGGCGAGCACGCTTTGTAATACACGGGTCAGTCTGGCCACTTCATCGCTGTCCCCGGCCGCGCCCGGCAGGGCGCCAAGCCCATCACCGAAGTCTTCTTCTTCCGCAAGGATGTATTTTTTCAACTCTTCCCGGTAGTCTTCGAAGTTTTGCAGTTCGCGCCGGTATTCGATCAGTTGTTGGTCAATGGCAGACAGGTCGGCGCTGTCCGCCTCGGCCCGGCGGCGTTCGAGTTCGGCAAGGCGGGCCTCCAGTTGTTCGATCAGGGTGTCGAGTTCTTCAAGGGTCACGTTCGGCGCGCAGCCGTATTGTTCTTCGCATTGCGACAGCGCCAGCGCGATGCCGGTGCCAATCGCGCCGAACAGGGTCAGTTCTTCCCCGAACAGGCTCAAGTCCACAAACGCGAGGGTCTCAATGGCCACCAGACCAGCCGCCGGATTGAGGGAGAAGGTCTGCGCAAATTGCAGACCGAGCGAGGCGCGGGCGCCGAGCGCGAGACCCAGCCGCGCGATGAAGGCGCGGAAGGCGGGGTTGGTGGCGCGGTCAACAAAGCGGCTGTCGAGGTTAAAACCAACCGCGCCCTGGCCGCCGGCCACATCAAGTTCGCGCCGGCCCAGCGCCAGGGTGATGTTGGACGGGTTGATGAAGCCGCGCGTGGCCACCAGCACGGCCGAGGGCCGGGCGGGGTCAACGCTGGCGGCCGGCACGGTCAGACTGACACGCCCGGCCGAGGCGTCAATCACGCCCCGGGAACCAGACAGCCCCGGCACGCTCGGCCCCACGGCCAGCATGCCAAGCTGGCCGCCGGTGCGGATGTTGGCGTTGAGGCCAATATCCCCGCCAAGCAGGGTCAGGGGGCCGCCGGTCTGTATGGGCCGGCTGACGGTCAGGCGCGGCACGTTGACCTTGATATTGCTCACGGACGAGGAGTAGAACGGCGTCGTGCCCTCGGGCGTGATGTCGCCGCCGATGATCATGTGCCCGCGGTAACCCTGCATGTTGGCCGGCAGCCTGAGGCCCGCGCCCACGTCGAGGCTTTGGCCGCGCATGCCCGGAATGGTCAGCGCGCCCGTGCCGGTCATGGTGTCCGGGAAACGGATGTTGACCGGGTTGACGTTCAGGGTCGGGCTGTTGCCCGAGATGACGAGTTCGGTGGTGGCGCTCATGTCGAGCGCGGACGCGGTGATGTCGTCGAACAGGGTCAGGCGGCGGGAGGTCAGCGTGAGGGTGTTCGCGCCGGCGTTTATGGTGGAGCGGAAGGTTAATGCGCCCCGGCCGGTGTTGACGCGCCGGTTGGCCGCGGTGGTGACCGGGCCATTGAAGGTGAAAGCCGGGTTGTTGGTGTTGATGTCGCTGTCGAGTTGGGCGGGATCGTCGAATATGAGGGTGTCGTTGGCGTCGAGGTTGGTCGCGCCGGCGCTGGTGTTGTTGACCAGGATCGGAGTCCGGCTGTCGCCGGAGGTTGTTGTTCCTGGATTCCGGCTTTCGCCGGAATGACGGCGGAGGCGTATGGTTTGCGCGGTGGCGTTGTCCGTGTTGAGTGCCAGTACGCGGGTGTTCAGGCCGGGATCTGTCAGGTTGATGTTGCCGGCCGCGGCCGCGCCCCGGGTGGTTATGCTCAGGCTGCCCGCTTCTGTGCCGGTGAATTCTGTTCTGAACGCGCCATTAACGCCTACGCCGCCGCTGGCGGTGATTGTCAGGCGGCTGGAAGTGGCCACAATCCCACCCGTGGTGTTGATGTCGCCGTTCTGGTTAGTGAGGCGGACTTCGCCGCTGCCGGCGCGGATGTCCGCGCCGATGTTGAGGGCGCCCGCCTCGGCGAGGCCGGCCGCGAGGCTGAGCCCGGTGTTGTTGGCGGTGATGCCGCTCACTTCGCCGACCGTGCCGATGGTAAAGCCGTTGCGGTCGGTGTAGTTGAGTTGCGCGCCCGGGTTCGCCGCCGCCAGCGTCGTGATGTCGTTGCCCGCGTCGGCCAGGTTGACGCTGCCGGCGTTGTTTTGCAACAGCAGTTCCGGCGCGCGCAGCGCGCCGGCGGTCTGGTTGACGGCCGCGGCGCCCGTGATGTTGCTGAACGTCACGCGGCGCGTGGCCGTCAGGTTGGCGCTCAGGATGACCTGGGTCGCGCCTGCGACCGTAAAATCACGCAGCGCCACACTGCCGCCGACCGCGCCGTTGAAGCGGGCCGTGAGCGCGCCGGCGAGGGTCAAGTCCTGTTGCCCGGCGGTTGTGCCGTCTATGGTTCCGCCCAGGGTCAGGCCGCCCGCGCCGTTAATGCGGCCGCCGCTGCCGGCCAGCGTTATCGCGCCGCCCCAGGTGTTGGCGCTCCCGCCCGCGCCGGGGGCGTTAGTGAGCGCGCCGCCGTTCAGTTCCAGTTCTTCGTCTTCAATGTTGAGGCCGCCGCCCGCGAGTTGGAGTATGCCGCCCAGGTTGACCACGGTACCCAGGCCGCCCGCGCCGCCGAGCGCGCGGTTGTTGGTGATGGCCAGGATCCCGGCCTCAATCGTGGTCAGGCCGGTATAAAGATTGGCGCCGCCGAGCGTGAGTCTGGCCGCGCCCGCCTTGGTGAAGCCGGCGCGTTCCATGCCCGTGCCGACATCCTGGATAATGCCGTTGTAAACGCCGGGGGCGGTCTGGTTTACTCTCAGGGTCTCGCCTTTGGCGATGTCGATGCCGCCGCCCGTGGCGCTGCCGCCGGAGAGCGAACCGATGGTCTCGGTGTTCTGGACCGTGAGTTTGGCGCTGTTGGCGGCCGTGGCGTCATCATTGAGCGTGACCGCGCTGTTGTCGGGGAGGGCCTCGCCGCCCGTGAGGATGAGTTCGCCGGCGTTGATGGTGGTCGTGCCCGTGTAGCGGTTGGGGCCGGAGAGGGTGACGGCGCCTTGTCTGGGGGCATCCTCGGTGCTAAGTGGTAAGAGGGTAACTCTGGTTAAAGTCACGGCGCTCTTTTCAAGATTCGCGGCCCCGGCGAGGATCGCGCTGACCCTGCCACGGCGGATGTCAATCTTGTCGCCGGCGGCGACCGGAACAACCGTCAGGACGCCCTGATTCGCGGTCGCGCCCGCGGCGCGGACGATGTTGCCGCCGACGAGCAGAACATTGGCCACGGTGGCGTTGTTTGTGCCAAGATCCAGGGTGGTGGGGTCAGCGGCATCGGGATCGGTAACCCTTGTAGAGCCCACTTCCAGCCTGGTAGTATTGGGCAGCGCGTCATTGACGGCCAGCGTCAGGGTACCTTCCCGAGCCAGGGTAGCGCCCTGGTAACTGTTAAGGCCGCTCAGTATGAGCCCGCCCGTGGTAGATTTTAAAAGGCCCGCCGTGCCCGCGAGTCTGGCGCTGACCGTGCCGCTTTGCAGGTTAAAACTACCCGTACCATCATTCAGGGTCAGCGTGCCTGGGGCGCCTTCGGCCCCGCGGGTGGCCCGTTGCGCCGCGGTGAGTTCCGAGGCGATGATGTTGCCGGATAGCAATCTGATAAGGGGGGTTGCACCGAAGTGGGCAAAGTCTGGGTCTGCCGAATCGAAGGTATTGCTATACCTGACAAGGTCAAAGGTGGCATTGTTAATTATCGTCAAAATCTGGCCGCTGATGGCCTGATTTATACCCAGGGCCAGCGTGCCGCCCTCAATGCGGGTTCTGCCATTATAGGTGTTGCGCCCGGCCAGCGTGAATGTGCCCCGGCCGATCTTGGTGAGGTTGGCGTTTCCGAAGGACCGACGATTCGTGCCGCTAATAACGCCGGCGTAGCGGGTGTTATTGCCATCGGCGTTAGCGACGGTCAAGGTCTGGCTGGCGCCAATCACAACACTACTGTTGCTATCCGCAGTTTGGTCCGCGTCCGCGAGCGAACCGATGGTCTCGCTGTTGGTCACGGTCAGCGTCGCGTTGCCCGTATTGGCCAGCGTAATGCCCCGCCCGGCCGCGCCGTCATCGGGGCTGGCATAGCCGCCCTGAAGTTCGAGTTCGCCCGCTTCAATGCGCGTGCCGCCCTGGTAGTTGTTGGCCGTGGCCGCCACGCTTCGGTTGAGCACCAGCGTACCCGCGCCCTGTTTGATCAGACCGCCGAGACCGGTAATCCGGCCCGTGATGCGGGTCTTGCCCGCGCCCCTGAGGGTGAGACTGGCGGCCACGGGCGTGGTCGCGGCGCTTTGCAGGGTCAGGGCGCCGCTCAGGATCAGGGTGGGCGCCGTGCCGGTGGTGTTGGCGTTGTGGATGGTGGCGTTGCTCGCCACCCGGATCGCGCCGCTCCAGGTGTTGGTCCCGCTGAGGTTGCGCAGCGCGCCCTGGCGAACATCGCCGTCAAGCACGCCCTGCCCGTTCAGGATCAGGTTTTCGCTGTTGATGGTGAGCGTCTCGCCCGCCCCGGGGTCCAGTTCCAGGGTCGCGCCCGCGGCGACGGTGGTGGCGGTAGTGGACGCGGTGTCGCTGTCATCGAAACCCAGGGCGTGGTTGTCGCCGATAGAGAGCGTGCCCGCGTCGATGAAGGTAGCGCCGGTGTAACTGTTCGCGGAGGCCAGGGTGACCTTGCCCGCGCTCGTCTTTCTCAGGCCCGCCGTGCCCGCGAGACCGGCGCTGACCGTGCCCTGTCGCAGGTCGAAGTAGCGGAGACTGGTTGTGCTGGCGTTGTTCAGCGTGAGCTTGCCTGTAACGGAGGTGCTCGTGCTCACGGTTACGGACACCGTGCGGCCGCTGTCGGTAATCGTGCCGCTGAGCAGTTGCACGCCGCTAAAGGTATTTTCATAGCCCGCGAGGTCGAAGGTCCCGCCCGCGACCACCAGACTGCCGCCGCTGTTGATGGCGTTGCTCTGCCCGAGTTTCAGCGTGCCGCCTTCCACCCGGGTAACGCCCGTGTAGGTGTTGGTCGCGCCGAGCGTGAGCGTGCCGCCGCCCTGCTTGCTCAGGCCGCCCGTGGTGGTGCCGATGACGCCTTCGATTTCGGTGTCGCCCGCGCCGGCCACGGTCAGGGTGAAGGTCGCGCCGCTTATAGCGCCGCTGAGCGTCAGGGTGTTGGTGGTATCGGCATTATGGATGGCGGCGCGCGCGCCAAGCGTGATCGCGCCGGACCAGGTGTTGATGCCGCTGACGTTGCGCAAGGCACCTTGATAGACCGGCGCTCCTGTCGTGCCGCTATTGAAACCCGGCCCGTTCAGGGTCAGCAGCTTGCCAAAGCTGTTGGTGCTGGTGGCCGTGAGCCGCAGTTCCAGCGTGCCGCCGGTGTTCACGGTGACGCGCCCGGTCTCGCCCGTGCCCGTGCCCAGCGCGCCGCTGTTGCTGATGGCGAGGATGCCGTTGCTAATCGTGGTCGCGCCCGTGTAGGTGTTGCTTCCGCCCAGCGTGAGCCTGCCCGCGCCGGACTTGACGAGGCTGGCCGCGGTCGCCGTGGTATCGGCCGGGACGGGATCGGTCTCGCTGATGACACCGTTGTAAGTTGTATCCGCGCCGGTGGCCTGATTCACGGTCAGGGTCTGGCCTTTGGTGATGACGATATTGCCGCCCGCGCTGCCGCCGCCGGAAAGCGTGCCGATGGTCTCGCTGTTCAGGACGCTGAGTCTGGCGGTGTTGTTGCTGGCGGCCGTGCTCAGGCTGACGGCGCTGTCGTTGCTGATGGCATCGCCGCCGCTGTCGGCGAGGATCAGTTCGCCCGCGTTGATTTGGGTCCGGCCCCTGTAGTCATTGCCGTTGGCCAGCGTGACCTGGCCCGTGCCGGCCTTGATCAGGCCGCCCGCGCCGATGATGGAATCCGTATCCGACACCGCCGCCTCGACCTTGATGGTGGAGGCCGCGCGGCGCGCCGTGGTGTCGGCGCCCGTGGCTTCCAGGCTCAGGTTATGGCTGTTGACGTTGATTTGGCCGCTAAGGGTCAGATTGGTGCCCGCCGGTGTCGAAGTGGCGCCCTCGGCCGATTCGGCCTTGATGGTACTGTTGGCCTCAAGTGTGATAGTCCCGGCCCAGGTGTTGTTGCCGCTCAGGCTGCGGAGTGTGCCGCCCCTCAGCGTCAGGCTTTCCGTGTTGGAGATACTAAGACCGGCAGCGAGCGAGAGTTGCAGCGTGCCGCCGCTGTTGACGGTGGTCCTGCTGCCGCCGGTGACCAGACCGAGCGCGTTCGCGTGGCTGATGCGCAGGATGCCGCTGTTGATGGTGGTCTGGCCGCTGTAGGTGTTGTCGCCGGAGAGGATGACGCGGTTGTCGAGGCCAGCGCCGGCCGCGTTCTTGACCAGCGCGCCCGAGCCCGCGAGTTTGGCGCTGACCGTGCCGCTGCGCAGGTCAAATTGCCCGGCGCTTAGGCCGCTGCCGCCGCTGTTGACGGTCAGGCTGCCCATTGTGCGCCCGGGCCTGCCGGTCTCGGTGCGGCCGGTGTCCACGATGCGGCCCGAGAGCAGGCGCACGCCGCGGTAGCGTTCGTCGCGGCCCTTGAGGTCGTGGGTGATGTTTTCGACCACCAGGATGCTGCTCGGGGTGCTGCCCGCGATGACCAGGCGGCCGACCAGGATGCGGGTCGCGCCCTCGAAGAGGTGCGCGCCGGGATATGTGAGCCTCACCACGCCGCCGATGTCTTCGGCATTGCCGGAGGCGGTCTCGGTTGCCAGAGTGGTCCCGTCCGTGCGCTTGATGAGGTCGGCCGGGCCGTTGAGGATGGCCTGAATCTCGCCATCGCGCACGTCAAATTCGCCCACGCCGTCCGCGCCGCCCGTTGCGCCGCGCGCGGGGGTGACGGTCAGAATGCCCTGGGTCGGGGCCACGGGGGGCGTGGCCGTGCTCGGCGCGCTCGGCGTGGCCGTGATGGAACCGGCGTTCAGGCGCACGCCGCTAAAGGTCTGGTTGAACGCGCCCATCGCAAACACGCCCGGCACGGCCGCGGTCGCGCCGCTGCGCAACTGGCCCACGATCAGGCGACTGCCCGCGTTGATGGCGTCGTTTCGGCCAATAAGGAGCGTGCCTTGTTTGATGTCGGTCGCGCCCGTGTAGCTGCTTTGGCCGTTCAGCGTGAGGCGGCCCGCGCTGTCTTTGCTCAGGCTGCTGCCCGCGCCGGTGTCGATAGCGCCGGAGCTGGTGTTGCCGGCGCCGGTGAAGGTCAGGACAACGGGGGAAGTGTTGCCGGTAATCCGGGTGAAGCCGCCGGTCAGTGTCAGGCTGACGGTGGCGCCCGTGCGGCTCTGCTGGTTTTCGACAATAACATTGGAGAAGGCGCGTTCTCCGCCGGGCCGTGAGATGGCAATCTGGTTGCTCAGGGTGTTGTTGCCGCTCACGTTGCGCAGGCGGCTGCCATCAGCCAGCGTCAGGCTTTTCCCGATAGTGAGATTGCCGCTGCCGCCGGCCAGTTCCAGGATGGCCCCGTTTCCGATCGTGGTCGCGGCGCCGGTGGCAGAGCCGAGCGCGTTGTTGTTCGTAACGCGCAGTATGCCCGCGTCAACCCGGATTGCGCCCAGGTAGCCGATGCGTGCCGGGGTCGCGGACGCGTCGGGCGCGTTGTCACCGCTGAGCGTGAGGACGCCCGGGCCGGCCTTGACAAGGGTGGCGTTCAGGTTGCGGCTGAGGATACGGCCCGAGACGGTCAGGACCCGTGTGGCGTTGTTGTCGATTTCCAGCGTGTGATCGCTCGTGCCCATGCCCGAGAGCGTGATATCGCCGCTGTAGGTGTTATCGTCGCCCGCGCTTAACAGCCTGCCGCCGGGATCAAGGGTCAGGGGCTCGGTGACGTTGAGGTTGTTGCTGCTGAGTTCCAGGATCGCGTTGTTGGCCACGGTGGTCCCGCTGTTCGTGCCCGCGCCCCCCAGCGCGCGGCTCTGTTCGAGAGCCAGCGTGCCCCCGCTGACCAGGGTGGTCCCGGTGTAGGTGTTCGCGTTCGTGGCGTTTTGCGGGTCCAGTATGAGTGTTCCCGCGCCGTCCTTTTCCAGGTTACCCGCGCCGCTGATGATGCCGCTGTATGAGAGTCGGCTGCTGCTGGTCTGGTTCACGGTCAAAGTCTGGTTGAGGGGGATGCTGATATTGCCGCCGGCGGCGCCGCCGCCTTCGAGACTGCCGATGGTCTCGCTGGTGGTGACGGTGAGTCGGGCGCCGGCGCTGTCTTCCAGACGGACCGGGGCACTGTCGTGCAGGGCGACGCCGCCGCTAAGTTCCAGGTTGCCAGCTTTAATATCGGTCAGGCCCGTGTAGGTGTTTGTGCCACTGAGCGTGAGCGTGCCCGCGCCGTCCTTGGTCAGGCCGAAGTTTGACCCGTCGGTTTGGCTGATGTTGCCCCCGAGCGTGAGCGTGCCCGCGGCCGTGGTTATCCAGACGATGCCATCCGAGAGTGTAATATTGCTGCTGACGGTATTGTTGCCGCGGACGTTGCGCAGCGCGCCGTTGCCGATGCCGGTGGTGCCCATCGCGGGAAGGATGCCGCGCCCGTTGAGGGTCAGGCTTTCGCCGGCGGTGATGCCAAAGCCGTCCAGTTCCAGGGCCGCGCCCTCGCGGGCCACGATGGTGTCGTCCGTGTCGGAAGCGGTGTCCGCCGCGCCCAGCGCGCCGATCTTGCTGATACGCAGCGTGCCGTATTCGACCCTGGTCATGCCGGTGTAGGTGTTGGAGGCCGTGCCGCTCAGCGTGAGCCGGCCCTGCGCGTCAGGAGTAAAGCTCGCGCCCCTAATCAGGTCGCCCGCGCCGCTGATACGGCCGGAGAGGACGACAATGCCCGCGCCCGTGACCGTAAGGTTGCGGTTGTGCGTGGCGGTGCCCATCGTCTCTTGCAGGCTCAAGTCCCGGGTGACGGTCAGCGTGCCCGCCGCGCTCTGGATGGTGTGGTTGGTGGTGCTGGTGGCCGCGCCCCCAAGCGTAATCTGGCCGCTATAGGTGTTGCTGCCATTCAGCAGGTTGCCGAGCGTGCCGCCGCCGTTCAGGGTCAGGGCCTCGCTCACGTTAATTGATGTGGTGGAGGACAATGCCAGGGTTGCGCCGCTGGACACCGTCGTGTCGTTGCCGGCGCCCGTAGCAGCGCCCAGGCCGCTGCTGTTGGAAACGGCGAGCGTGCCCCCTTCGACAAGGGTCGTGCCGGCGTAGGTGTTCGCGCCGCCGAGCGTGAGCTTGCGCTGGCCGGTCTTGGTCAGGCCGGCCGCGCTCGCGCCTTCAATGACGCCGTTGTAGGTGGTGTCGTCAGAGGCGTTGAGGCTGTTGTTGTGGATAGTCAGTCTTCGGTTGGCCTCAATATCGACCGTGCCGCGGCCCGAGAGCGCGCCGATGGTTTCGTTGCCCGCGATTTCCAGCCGCGCGGTGTTGCCGCTGGTCGCGTTGTTCAGGGCGACGGTGGCGTTGTCATTCAGCGCGTTGCCGCCTTCCAGCCGCAGGGTCCCGGCGGTGACGGTGGTCGCGCCCATGCGGGTGTTGTTGCCCGAGAGCGTCAGCTTGCCGCTGCCTTCCTTGGTCAGGGCGCCCCGGCCGGTGTTAATCTGGCCGGAAATCAGGGTATGGCCCGAACCCGTGACGGTGAGGGCGGGGTTCTCAGCCGCCGGGGTTCTCGACACGGGACTCAGGATGCCCTGCAAGGTCAGGGTTGCCGCGCCGGTTGGGTTGGTCTGGTTGTTTTCGATGGTGAGGGACGGTGTATCGCTCGTAATGTTGAAGCGGATCCGGCCGCTCCAGATGTTGCTGCCGCTGACGTTGCGCAGGGTCCCGCCGCCGGAGGCCAGGTGCAGGGTTTCGCCGATAGTGAAGGCGCCGCTGGCGCCCGCCGCCAGTTCCAGGGTAGCGCCGCTGCCGAGGGTGGTTATCGGCTGCCTTACCGCCGTCCTGGGGGCCGTGGCGGCGCCGAGCGCGTTTTGGTGGGTGACGCGGAGTGTGCCCCCGGAGACAGAGGTTTCGCCCTGATAGGTGTTGTTGCCGCCCAGTTCGAGGACGCCGTTGCCGCTCTTGGAGATGTTGCCCGCGCCGCTGATGGTGTTCGAGAGGGTGATGTTGCCCGCGCCCCGCGTGAGTAAGCCGCCATCCGCGCTGTTGATGGCAATCGTGTTGGAGACGGTCAGGGTGTTGCCGGCCTCGCTGGTGATGATGCCGGTCGCCGCTACGGTGATGGTGCCGCTCCAGGTGTTGTTGCCGCCCGTGTTGGCAAGGATGCCGCCGGTGCGCGAGGCGGTAGGGCCTACCAGCGTCAGGGCCTTGTTCACATTGAGGCCGTTGCCCGCGAGTTCCAGGGTCGCGCCCGAGTTCACGGTGACCGCCCCGCCGGTCGAGGCGCCGAGCGCGCCGCTGCTGGTGATGACCAGCGTGCCCGCGTTCACATTGGTCGCGCCCGTGTAGTTGTTGCTGACGCCGGTGTTATTGCTCAGGGTCACGGCGCCCGTGGTGGTCTTGACCAGTTCGCCGGCGCCGGAGAGTCTGGCGCTGACCGTGCCGCTGCGCAGGTCAAACTTGTTGGCGCTTGCATCCGTGCTGGTGCTGCCCGTGTTGACGGTCAGCGCGCCGTACCGTCTCGTGGCGCCGTCCAGGCGGCCGCTGTCGGTAATACTGCCCCGAACCAGACGCACGCCGCCGAAGGTCTGGGTAGTGCCCGCCAGGTCGTAGGTCCCGTCGCTGGTGGCGCTGCCCACGACCAGAATGCTGCCGGTCATCGTGCCGCTGATAATCAGTTGCCCGGCCAGAACGCTGACGTTGCCCGTGAGCGGGTGGTTGCCGCTGTAGCTGAGCGTCACGAGGCCGCCGGGGTTCGTGCCTGCGGTCGTGCCGTCCGTGCGCTTGACGAGGTTGACAGCGCCGCCGAGGATGGCGCTGATCGTGCCGCTTTTCACTTCGAATTCGCCCACGCCGTTCCCGGCGGTGCGGCCCGTGGGCAGCGCCACGGTCAGCACGCCCCGGCTGCCCGTGCCGCTGGAAGAACGGGTGATCGAGCCGGATTCCAGGCTGACCCCGGCCACGGTGTCGTTGTTCGTGCCGAGCGCCACCGTGCCGCCCTTCACGACCAGCAGGCTGGTGTCGGAGAGTTGGTTGCTGCCGGTCAGCGTGAGGCTGCCGTTTTCGACTGCGGTGTCGCCGCTGTAGTCGGTGGTGTTGGCCGCGGCGGTCAGCCGCAGGTCGCCCGTGCCTCTTTTGGTCAGGCCGCCTCCGCCAATCACGCGGGAGCGGATATTGACCGTGCCCGCGCCCTCAATGAGCAGGTTTCGGAGCGTGCTTGTGGCTGGTGGCGTGGCGGCGTTGCCGAGATTCAGCACGCCGCCCGCGGCGGGGCCCACGTTGAGGGTGGCGCCGTTCGCGGCGCTAAAGGTAAGCAGATTGCCGTTTCCGCCTGTCAGCGTAATGGTCCCGCTCCAGGTGGCGGTCCCTTGCAGGGCGGCGAGCTTGCTGTTATTGCCGAGACTCAGGGTCTTGTTGATCGCGCCGCTGGCGAAATTCAGTTCCAGGGTGCTGTTGTCGCCAACGGTGACGCCGCTGGTGCCGTTCAGCCCGCCGGCGTTGTTGATCCTCAGTGTGCCGGCGTTCACCTGGGTCGCGCCCGTGTAGGTGTTGGCGCGGCCGAGGGTGACGCGGGTGGTCGCCGCGCCCTGCTTGATAAGCCCCGCGCTGCCCGCGAGGCTGGGGCCGACCGTGCCGTTTTCGAGGATGAAGTTGCCGGTGTTGAGCGTCAGGGTGCCCGAGCCGCTGATGTTGCCGCCTTCGAGTCTCACGCCGCTGAGCGTGAAGTTGCTGGTCAACATATTTACAGTGCCGCCTTCGACGATCAGACTGCTGCGATTGGAAATCGTCAGATTGTTAAAACCCAGCGTGCCGTTTTTCATGCGGAATGTGCCCGTGTACAGATTATCGGCAGCGGCGGTGCTGCCGCTTAGGCTGAGTCTTTTCCGGATCTGGAGTTCGCCGCTGCCGTCCTTAATCAGTTCGCCTGTGCCGCTGATAACGCCTTTGGTTGTCGCGCTAAAGCCGCCCGCCTGACCGATGTTGGTGTACCCGAGGCCCGTGATCGTGAGGTCGTAGGGCGTGCTCGCGGCGCTGGTCCCAGCGGCGCCTTGCAGGCGCAGGTCGGCAATGATGTTCAGGGTCCGTTCCGCCGCCCCAGTACCAGTTATTCTTCTGAAAGTGGAATCGTTATGAATCGTGGCGTCTCCGGTCAGGGTGATAGTGCCGCCTATCAGGGACGTTATGTTGGTTCCGCCCCCGACGAATCTGAGCGCGCCGAGGCGGTTGCCGCTGACCTCCGCGCCTTCCCCTTCCAGTTCCAGGTTTTTTCTGAAGTTTACGAAACTGTCTGTAGAAGTCAGGTCGAGGATAAGGCTGGCGTTTTTTTGCACGGTGACCTTGCCGCCCGACAGGAGGCCGAGCGCGCCCGCGTTTTGAATTCGCAGCCGCGCGCCGTTGCCCCCGGCGGCCGTGCTGACCGCCTCAACGGTGGTCGTGCCCGTGTAGCTGTTGGCGCGGCTGAGCGTGAGCCGGCCCGTGCCCCGCACGACCAGGTTGCCCGTGCCGGAAATTTCCGCCGTGCTGGCCTGGGTGATTTCGCCGTTGCTTTGGAGGATGAGCGTGTTGCGGGCGGTGGTGCTGGTACCGGTGTTGATGGCGCTGGCGAGGGCAAAGCCGGCATCATCGCGGAAATGGAGGTTGCCGCCGAGGACACCGCCGACATTCAGGCTGGTGATGGCGTTGTTCTGCGTGAGCAGGTATGTGCCGCTGTAGTTCCGGGCGCCACCGAGGAGGGTGCCCGTGGCCAGACTTGCGGGACGGCTGAGATTGAGATGCAGATTCGGCGCGACAAGGCGGCCGCCGGCGGCCTGCGTGACGCTCCCCCCGGCCGAGAGGTCGATACGGTTGGCCGTGATCACGCCCGCGCCGAGGCTGATGTTGCGATTCGCAAAGAAGCTGGCCCGGCCGCTGGCGCCGCTCAGGGTCAGATTGTTGTTGTTCATGCTGATGTCGCGCCCGGCGATAAGGCTGAACCGGCTGTTGTAGGTGGCGCCGAGGCTGATGTTGCTGTCGAAGAAGATGTCCTGATCGGCCTGGAGGATAATATTGGCATTGCCGACGGCGGTCAGGGTCGCCTGACTGACCCAGGAGTTGGCCGTGGCCGAGGCCGCGCTAAAGGGGTTGCTGGTGTCTTCCGGCGTGGGGCTGGCGGTTGTGCCGCCGCAACTGTTCGCGGTGGCCGTGCCGCCGATGCAAAGGTCGTTCGGGTCCAGCAGCAGGGTCCCGGCCCGGCCTTTGGGCGCGTTCACATCCACCTCGCCCCGAAACGCCAGATAGCGCTTGCCCGAGACCTCCACAAAGCCGCCATCGCCGCCCTTTGGGCCGCCGCGGGCCGAAATCCGGCCGTGATAGCGCGTGGTGTCGTTTGCCCAGACGATGATTTGGCCGCCCTTGCCTTTCTGGGTGGCGTCCGCGCTCAGCAGCGCGCCCTTGCCGATATAGGTGACCGTGGCGTTCCTGACCGCCGGGTTTTTGCCCTGATAATCGCCGCCAAGCAGAATCACGCCGCCCCCGGCCGCGCCCGAGGCGTCCAGCCGGGCCTGGCCCAGGATACCGACCTTGTTGCCGGTAATTTCAATCCGGCCGCCTTTATTGTCATTCCGGCTTCCGCCGGAATGGGTTATTTGTCCTGGATTCCAGCTTTCGCTGGAATGACGGGTCTGGTTGTTGGTTGCTAATCCTTTGGACTTTTTGGCTTCGCCGTTATTCTGGCCACCATTCCTGGCCCCGCCCCCGTCGTCATTTATGGGCAGGACGCCCTGTATGCGGCGAGAGGGCAGGACGCCCGTAGCCGCCCAGCGAAAGCTGGAATCCACGTTGAGAAGGGCATCACCGGCCCGGCCCTGACCCACCCCGGAGGCGGCAGTAATCAGGGCGCTATCAGAAACCGCCACCTCACCACCACTAATATCAATCCGCCCGCCCTGGCCGGACCCGGAGGCCGCCGTAATCCGCACCTCGCCCGAAACCTCAACCTTGCCCCCGGCTTCCAGCTTAATCGTCCCGCCCACGCCCTTTTCAGAGGCCGCGTTCAACACGCCCGTGTTAATCAACGAACTCCCGGCGCCTTCGGCCACCAGCCGAATCACCCCGCCGTTCTTCTCCACCCGGCCCGCGCCAATCACGCCGCTGTTGTTCACCACCCGCGTGAACACGTCCCGCGCCGCACGGCCCTTCAACAATACCGCCCCGCCCTCGGCCTTTATCACGCCCGTGTTGGACACCGCTTCTTCCAGACCCTCGGCCCGTTCCAGCAGTTCCTCGGTCACCGCAAACTGAATCAGACCATCCCCGTCAAAATCCATCGCCATCGCCTTGCCCGCCACCAGATTCACCTGACCGGCATGGGCCAGGATCGTCCCCTCGTTCTTCACCGCCCCGCCTATCAGCGACACCGCCCCGCCGGTCGCCGCCTGAATCAAACCCTGATTGATAACCGCGCCCGGATTGCCTTCGGCATTGGCAAAGTGATACTTGCCCGCCAGAAAGTCCTTGTCACTGATATTCAGACCCGAGGCCACCAGACCCCCCACGTTCACACGCGCCCCCGGCTTGAAGAATACGCCGTTCGGGTTTACCAGCAGGACTTTGCCGTTGGCGTTAATCTGACCGAATATCTGGCTCGGGTTGTGGTCAAGGATGCGGTTCAGCGCCTGCGCATTGGCGTTGGGTTGACGGTAGTTGACGGCCTCGTTGGCCTGGACGTTGTAACTGTCCCAGTTGAGGATGAGGTTTTGAGAGTGTTGCTGAATATTGGTCGTCCGCGCGTCCGGCCGCGCCACCGTGCCCGAACCGGCCGTGACCACACCGCCCTCGGGACCGGCCAGACTTACGGCCGGCAGGCCGAGCAGGGTAACCGGGAGCGTGGCCCGGACGAGGGCCGTTAAAGGTTTAAGGCGGAATTGCGGCGCGCCCTGGGCGGCCCCGGGCCGGGAACGGCGGGCCGCCAGACGGCGTTGCCTGCGGGTTTGGGTTTGGGTTGCTGTCTTGTTCATGGCAGTCACTTTACTGTCGTTGCGTTGCGTTGTGTTGATGTTGCTGTTGCTTGCTCCTGTATGCGGCGACCTGCCTGCCGCAGGCAGGGCACGCCCGGAACAGCCCGGCGAAGGCCGGAATCCATGTTCGAGGACAGCACACACCCCGGACGCTCTCAGTTTCCGGGACACTGCGCAACCCCATTAAATGGGGTAACTGGATTCCGGCCTTCGCCAGGCTGCCACAGGCACCCCCGGCCCCTACGTTTGAACATGCCCGCTACGGATTATCCACTGGTTTTGGGCAATTTACTGAGAACTGAGTCACAATTCAAGTTTTTGTTTTGGGGGGAGGGGAAAGGGGGGTTTGGCCCCCGGCGTCATTCCAGCGAAAGCTGGAATCCAGTGGTTTATGTAATACATTCGGGCTTGCCGAAGGCAGGCCGGAATGACTATTCAGGTTTTTTGTTTGGGGGGGGGGGAAAGGCCATTTCCGCCCTTGGAATGTCATTCCCGCCTGGGCGGGAATGGGTCCTTTTTCCTGGATTCCAGCTTTCGCTGGAATGACGGCGGGGGCCGAAGTGACGCCGGGGCAGGAATGACGGAGACGGCAGAGGGCCGAAAGTCTGGCAATGAACAACCAAGCCCGTCATTCCGGCGAAGGCCGGAATCCAGTGGTTTATGTAATACATTCCTGCCTGCCTTCTGGCAGGCAGGAATGACTACATATTTCAAAAGAAGGACTTGATCAATATGGCAACCACCAGCACAACCAGGACTCGAACCATGATCCGCAGTTCGGCAAGCATGATTTTTATCTCGGATATATCCTTCTCCAGCGTATCTATCTCGGCGGCGGCCTCTTTGGCCTCCTCTTCCGGCGCGCCGGCATGAACCAGAGCGCGATACAGGGCGGTTCCACTCATTCAGGCTTCCTCAATCCGGTTTTTGGGGGGCATTTTCGTCATCATTTAACCATTATAAAAACAATTTCGTCAAAACAACAATAGCCAGGATCACTGTCGAGGCCACGGTTGCTCCCGAAATGGGGGGTTAGAATTGCCCATTTTCCGTTAGTCCGGCGCCGGGGCTTGTGGTTCAAAAGAAAGATTTTATCAGTATGGCAATCAACAACGCAATTATAATGCGGTTGGTGATGCGTAATTCAGTAAGTATTATCTTCATATTATCTATCTCGGCGGCGGCTTCCCTGGCCTCCTCTTGTGGCGCGCCGGCATGAACCAGGGCGCGATACAGGGCTGTTCCGCTCATTCAGGATTCCTCAATACGATTTTTGGGGTTCATGGTTTTGGTTGCTGTTTATTTCGTTGCTGTCTGCCTGGCCGTTTTGTCCGTGCCGCTGCCGGCCGCCTTGCCCGTCATTCTAAGCCTTTAATATTATTTTAGCCACCGGCGTTATTCATATCCCGTTAGTTATTCCCGCCCCGGCGTCATTCCTGCCTGCCTGCCGCAGGCAGGAATGACTATTCAAGTTTTTTTAAGGGAAAAGGAACCGACCGCCCCGATCTCCCGGACACCACCCAACCCATAACGTCATCCCGGCTTGCGCCGGAATGTGTCCTTCTTTCCTGGATTCCGGCCTGCGCCGGAATGACAACGGGGTATTATTCCGGCTTGTTTATAATGGTCAAGCGGCAACCAGGCAACAGACTGGCACAGGCCGAAACCCAATGCCCCCATCGTCATTCCGGCGAAAGCCGGAATCCAGTGGTTTATATAATACATTCCGGCCTGCTGGAGGCAGGCCGGAATGACTATCCTCAGGGTATTTTATTATCAATAACCAGCCTGATAACACCCTTGTGTCGGGTCGGTATGGCATTGACTTTGCCGATCAGATCGCCGCTTTGCGGTTTCGCGTTGCCGCTGTTTGAGACGCGCGCGATGAGTTGGACCCGGGCGTGATGCGAGAGTTTGTTGCCGGGCAGCATGGCGTTGGAGTCGTCCAGTCGGGTTTGTAAGGGCAGGTCGCTGACTTTTTTGCGCACGATGGCGGCCGGCATGGGCGGGCCGGAGAGGGCCGTCGCGTAGATAAATACCGCGGCATCCTGCCGCGCCTGTTGTTTGAGGTCTTCCAGCAGGCTGACTTCGATCTGTAATGAGACTGTCTCGCCCTCGTCCGCGCCGGGGGCCGCCGGCAGTTGCTGGCGCGCCGCGTTCAGGTATTGTTTAAGTCGCTGTTCGGGTTCCGAACCCGGTTCCAGTCTGGGCAGCAGGCGTTCCCAGTAGCCAATGGCGGCCTGGCTGTCGCCGCCGCCGTTGGCCGCGAGGCCCGCGAGCCAGAGGCCGCTGATGTTCTCCGGGTCAATGGCAAGCCCCTGCCGGATCAATTCGGCCGGCCGGCCCGCAAACACGCCGTCATTGGCCGTTGCCAGGGCGTCGGCATAGCGGAACAGGATGTCCGGGTCGTCGGGCCTGAGCCGGTAGAGGTTGGCGACGGCGCGCGCGGCCTCGGGATATTTTTGCAGCGCGTTATAGGAGTTGGCGAGCATGCGCCAGCTTTCCAGATCGCGCTCGATATCGCCGGGCTGTTCGGTCAGGCGCCGTTCAATCTGCGCCAGCATTTTGTCAAACGCCGCGAGTTTTTGCGCTTCGGTTTCCGCCTGCTGAAAGCGCGAGATGAATTCGATTTGGGCGATGGATTCCGGCCGCCCCAGATATTGATAAAGGCCGATGGCAAAGGCCGGAATGAAGATCAGTATGGCAATGACCGCGCCGGCATGGCCTTTGTCCGCCGTTGTCGCCGGTCTGTTGTTTTTGTCCCAGTCGAGCAGTTCAAGCTGGAGTTGCCGCTTGATAGCGCCGGCCTCTTGCGCGCTGATCAGGCCATTTTCAATCTCCGCGTCAATCTCTTGCAGGCGTTGCCGGTAACGGGCCTGGTGCCCGGCCTCGCTGTTGTTTTCCCGCGGCTGTTTTTTTATCAGCGGCAGCAGGATAAAGACGGTGGCGATAAGCAGCAGCGCGGCGGCGAGTATCCAGAACAGCAGCATGATCAGTCTTTGCGCCCGGCATTTTCCGAACCCAGCAGTTGGCGCAGACGTTCCTGCTCGGCCGCGCTGAGCGGCTTGTCCGCCGGCCTGACCCTGGCCTGTCTGCGAATCAGGATAACGGCGATGGCCAGCGCGCCGGCCAGGAGTAGAAACGGCCCGAACCACAGGAGCCAGGTGTTGCCTTTTAAGGGCGGCCGGTAGAGCACAAAATCGCCATAACGCCGCACCAGAAATTCGATAATCTGTTCGTCGCCCTGGCCGGCCTCGATCATGCGGTGGATTTCAGCGCGTAGGTCCTGGGCGAGTCCGGCATTGGAATCGGCCAGGGATTGATTCTGGCAGACCAGACAGCGTATTTCTTCAATCAGTTCAAGGTAGCGCTGTTCAGACGCGCTGTCGCTGAATTCAGGCGGCGCGGCGGCCTCGACTTTGGCGATCCACAGCAATGCCAGCAGGCCGAGATACCATATTTTATTCATGAGGCCGTTTCGAGTTGTCTGATCAGCGGCAGAATGACGGTGTCAAGCTGGCGCCGGTCAACCGGGCCGATATGCTTGTAGCGAATGATCCCGTTTTTATCGAGTATGAATGTTTCGGGCACGCCGTAAACGCCATAATCAAGGCCGGTTTTTCCGCTTTGGTCGAAGCCGCTTTCGAGGTAGGGGTTGCCAAGTTGATCCAGCCATTGCAGGGCCGTCTGTCTGACATCCTTGTAATTCAGGCCGTAAAGATTGAGCGCGTGCCGGCCGGCCGCCTCGACCAGCAGCGGGTGCTCGGTCACGCAGGCCGCGCACCAGGAGGCCCATACGTTGATCAGCGAGACCTTGCCCTTGAGATCGGCCAGTTCAATCCTGACGGCCGGCCGGTGTAATGTCGGCAGGCTGAACGCGGGCGCGGGTTTGTTGATCAACGGCGAGGGCACATGCGACGGGTCATGCCGCAGCCCGTAAATAAATATCAGCACCAGGCCGAGGAAAAAACCCAGCGGCAGTAAATAGCGCGGCATGGTGAGCTGTACAGTCAGCCCCGGCCGGCGGCGGCGCTGGCCGCGCCGAGGGTAAGCGGTTTTTTCCGGCTTGCCTTGAGGCGGTAGCGCCGGTCGGTGGCGGCCAGCAGGCCGCCGCCGGCCATAAAGGCCGCGCCGAGCCACAGCCAGAAGACAAAGGGCTTGTGATAGATGCGGATGCTCCAGGCCGTCGCGTCCAGCGGTTCGCCCAGGGAGACATACAGGTCGCGGGTGAAGCCGGATTTTATGCCGGCCTCTGTCATCGGCATATTGCGCACGGTATAAACACGTTTTTGCGTGCGCAGCGTGGTCACGTATTGATCGGCCCTGATCACCTTGACCACGGCCTCGGTGGCCTCATAGTTCGGCCCGGCCAGCCGGTGTATTTTTTCCAGTTCGAAGCGGTAATCGGCGAATTCGACCGCGTCGCCGGGCGCCATGCGCTCATGGATATCGACGCTGTGCAGGCTGGTCAGGGTGACGCCGGTGACAGAGACCGCAAAGCCGATATGGGCCAGCGTCATGCCGTAAAAGCCGCGCGGGATTTGCGCGAGATGCCGGAGTTTGTCGCGCCGGTTTTTGAGGCGTTCACGCAGGCCGGCCACGGCGGTAAGGATGATCCAGGCCGCGGCCACCAGCCCGAGCATGGTTCTGAACAGGTGATTGTCGTAGAACATGAGGCTGATCAGGATGCCGAGCGCCAGACTGGCGCCGGCCAGGTAACGCAGTTGTCGCCATACGCGCCGGTAGTCGTCCTGTTTCCAGCGGACCGCGGCGCCGATGCCGATCAGCGCGATGACCGGGATCATTAACGGGATGAAGACGGTATTGAAATAGGGCGGGCCGACCGAGAGCTTGCCCTGGCCCAGGGCCTCGATAAAGAGCGGATAAATGGTGCCGAGCAGCACGGTCAGCATGGCCACGACCATGAGGATGCTGTTCAGCAGCAGGAAGGTCTCGCGCGACATCAGTTTGAAGCGGCCGCTGTTGGCGGTCGCGGGCGCGCGCAGGGCGTACAGGAACAGGGCGCCGCCGATATAGACGCCCAGCAGCGCCAGGATGAACACGCCGCGGGTGGGGTCGGTGGCAAAGGCATGGACCGAGGTGATCACGCCCGAGCGCACCAGAAAAGTGCCGAGCAGGCTCAGGGCAAAGGCGCTGATGGCCAGCAATATCGTCCAGTTTTTGAACACATCGCGCTTTTCGGTCGCCGCGAGGGAATGGATCAGGGCCGTGCCGATCAGCCAGGGCATGAACGAGGCGTTTTCCACCGGATCCCAAAACCACCAGCCGCCCCAGCCCAGTTCGTAGTAGGCCCACCAACTGCCGAGCGCGATGCCGATGGTCAGAAACATCCAGGCCAGGATGGTCCACGGCCGCGACCATCTGGCCCAGGCGGTATCCAGCCCGCCGCCCAAAAGGGCGGCGATGGCGAAGCCGAAGGCCACGGAAAAACCGACATAGCCCATGTACAGCATCGGCGGGTGGATGATCAGCCCGGGATCCTGCAACAGGGGATTCAGGTCATTGCCGTCGGGCGGGATCGGGAACAGCCGCTCAAAGGGGTTTGAGGTCAGCAGCATGAACAGCAGAAAGCCGATACTGACCGAACCCATGACGCCGATGACCCGCGCCAGAAACGGCAGCGGCAGGCCGCGGCTGTAAAAGCTCACGGCGATGGTCCAGCCGCTCAGCACCAGCGCCCACAACAACAGGGAACCTTCATGCGCGCCCCACACCGCGGAGAAGCGATACACGAGCGGCAGCATGGAGTTTGAATTATGCGCGACATAGGCGACCGAAAAATCATTGACCACGAAACAGTAGGTCAAGATGCCAAACGCGAGCGCCACGAAAAAGAATTGCAGGCGGGCCGCAGTCCTGGCCAGCGCCATCCAGGCCACGTTGCCGCGTTGCGCGCCCCAGATGGGGAATACGGTCTGGATGATGGCCATCGCCAGCGCCAGGATCAGCGCGAATTGTCCGAGTTCGGGGGTCATGGCTTGCGGTAATGGGCGGGCAGTTCGGCCCCGGCCTTTTGCAGCGCCTCGGCGACTTCCGGCGGCATGTAATTTTCATCATGCTTGGCCAGCACCGTGTCGGCCAGGAAGACATTGCCCTGAATCAGCTTGCCGTTGGCGACGATGCCCTGCCCCTCCCGGAACAGATCCGGCAATATGCCTTCATAGTTGACTTCGATCTGATTGAGGGTGTCGGTCAAGATAAAGCGGACCTGGAGATTTTGCGGACTGCGTCGCACGCTGCCGGCTTCGACCAGGCCGCCGATGCGAAAGTCGCGCGCGGTGGGGGCCTCGCCGGCCACGATCTGGGTCGGGCTGTAAAAGTAGAGCAGGTTTTTTTCAAAGGCGGTCAGGATCAGGGCGGTCGCTATTGAAGTGCCGAACAGGATCGCCGAGACAACCGCAATACGTTTTCGGCGCGGCGTCATTCGGCCTGTTTCCGCCGGGCTGCAAGCCGCTTTTTCAGCGCCCGTTCGGTCCTGCGTTCGCGCAACACGGGTTGCACGATATTTGCGATCAGCACCAGCGCGCAGATCGCATAGGCCGACCAGACATAGGCGCCATAACCGCCCATCGCAATAAATTCACTCAGCATGATGTTTTTCGTCTTTTAATACCTGTTTGACCCAGCGGGTATTGCACTCAAATTCGAGCACCTCGCTCCTCGCCCTGATTAGAAGGGCTGTCAGGTAAAAAGTTTTGAAGGCCAGCGCCATTAACAGCAGCGGGATCAGCATGTCGATATGAATCGAGGGCCCGTCAAGCCGGGACACGCTCGGCCCCTGGTGCAGGGTGCTCCACCACTCCACCGAATACTTGATGATAGGGATATTGACCACCCCGACCAGGACCAGGATGGCCCCGGCCCGGGCGGCCACGCGCCGGTCGTCAAAGGCCGATTGCAGGGCGATATAACCCAGATAGAGCAGAAACAGGATCAGGACCGAGGTCAGGCGCGCGTCCCAGACCCACCAGGCGCCCCAGGTGGGCTTGCCCCAGATTGAACCCGTGACCAGCGTGATAAAGGCAAAAGAAGCGCCGATGGGCGCGCTGCTGCGGGTGATCACATCGGCTATCTTGACGCGCCAGATCAGGCTGACCGCCGCGCACACCGCCATGAAGGTATAGACAAACTGCGCCATCCAGGCGGCCGGCACATGAATGTACATAATCCGGAAACTGTCGCCCTGCTGATAATCGGGCGGGGCGAATATCAGCCCGCCGTAAAGCCCGGCCACAAACAACAGGGCCGAGGCCCCCGCGGTCCATTTTGACAACCACAAGGAGGTTTCATAAAAATATTTCGGCGAACCGAACCGGTGCAAGGGGCGCAGCGCTCTCATTAGCTTAAACGTATCCTCAATGCCGCCGCCGTGGTGAGCGGCGCCAGGGTGATGGCCAGTACCAGAATACCCGCCAGAAAATAAAGCTCTGCCGCGATCGGCTGGCCGGCCGTGGCATTTTTAACCGCGAGCATGGAGAAAATCAGGACGGGCATGGCCAGGGGCAGTGTCAACAGGCTCAACAACATACCACCTCTGAGACCCGTTGTTAAGGCGCCGGTGATGGCCCCGATCAGGCTCAGCACGGGCGTGCTCAACAGCAGGGTCAGCAACAGCGCGCTGACGGTCGGCCCCGGCAGCGACAGCAGGGCCGCGGTCACGCCGGCGATCAGGATCAGGGGCAGGCCGAAGCTGATCCAGTGCGCGCTGACCTTGGCCGCGACCAGCAGGGTCAGCGGATAACGGCTCAATGTCAGTTGTTCGATCGAGCCGTCTTCAAAGTCCGACCGGAACAGGCTGTCCAGCGACAGGCAGGTGGACAGCAGGGCCGTTATCCAGATCAGGCCGGGGGTCAACTGCCGCAACAGGCCCTCGTTTGAGCCGAGCGCCAGCGGGAAGAGGATAATGACCATGACAAAAAACACCAGCGGGTTCAGCAGTTCGGCCTTGTTGCGAAAGGCCAGCTTGAGGTCGCGCAGCGCTATCACGCTGAATATGGCGAGGTGCTCAGACATCGCGCCGGCCCAGGTGGATCTGTTGCAGGGGATAGCCGTTGATCGCCATGTTTTGATGAGTGGCAAAGACGGCCATGCCGCCGTTTTGGCAATGGGCGATGATCAGCGCCTCTATGATTTTTTTGCCGGCCTGATCGAGCGCGTTGAAGGGCTCGTCGAGCAGCCACAATTCGGCCGCCGACATGAGTATCCGGCTAAGCGCGAGACGCCGCTTTTGCCCGGCAGAGAGCCGCCCCGACATGATATCCTCCAGGCCGGGCAGCCCCAGCCGTTCGAGGATGGCGCCGCAATCGGTGTTTTTCCCGGAACCGGAAAGGCGTTGCATGAGCAGCAGGTTTTCCCCGGCGGTTAATGCCGCTTTCAGGCCGTTTTGATGGCCGACATAACTGATATTTTTCTGGAAAAGATAACGGCATTGATGCACGGGTTGGCCATTCCAGAGGATTTGCCCCGCGCCGGCCCGGATCAGACCCGCGCAGATCTGCAACAGGCTGCTTTTACCGCTGCCGTTCGCGCCGTTGACCTGGAGCAGTTCGCCGCTGCCCAGGCGGAAATTGACGCCATGAAACAACAGATTGTCCTGACGGCTGCATTCAATATTTTTTAGCTCGAATTCTGACATGGCGGATTTTTTATTTACCGGCGGCGCGCCCGGCGGCATTAAATTATATCCGAAAACAGCGGCCTGTCGCGCCCGGCGCGGCAGGCGCCGGGCAGACCGGAATGACGAAGTGACAGGTGATAGCAAAAGGGATTACCGGGATGTATCTATTGCCCCGTCGTCATTTATGGACAGGATGTCCTGTATGCGGCGAGAGGGCACGCCTACAGGGATGTAGGTGGTAGAGCGGCGTCTGGAACAAGCCGCCGAGGATGCCCGTAGCCGCCCGGCGAAAGCCGGAATCCAGTGGTTTTTAAGACACATTCCCGCGCAGCGGGAATGACAATATTTTATTTCACATCCAGACCCCCCTCATGGATTCCGGCCTGCCTGCCACCTGCCCCAAGCGGCCTGAAACATCAACACTAAAAATAATTTCATATTTTTATAAAAATAAACTTGCTAATCATTTCAACTACATTTACAATAGCGTTTTCCTAATCAACTAAAGACACGAGGACTTCCCAATGAAAACACTTTCAAACATGCTGCTCATGCTTACCCTCAGCGCGCCTCTGTTCGCCAACAACATTACCCCCCCCCCCCCCCGAAAAATTAGCTGAGAACACCAGCACACAAGACTTTCCGGCCATCGACCAAACCTTTAATTCAACCGTTACCAACTCCAACACCAGCCCGCTCATTGCGGACGCAACTGCTAATACCAACACCGAATCCAAAACAGAAGAACCTGAAATGCCACCAACCTTGACGGTGCAGGGACTTCAATAGAAGAAATTACCGTCACCGGGCAAGCCGAAACATACGCCGGCGGCCAGGTCACGCGCAGCGGCCGTTTCGGTCTGCTGGGAAACCAGAGATATCTTTGACACGCCATTCAGCGTTACCAGTTACACTTCCGAAGTTAATTGAAAACCAACAGGCCAGAACAGTGGCTGATGTCATTCGGAATGATGCTTCTGCTCAGTTGGTAAATCCTAGCCTGAGTTCTGGAGAAAGCTTATCCATTCGAGGCTTTATTGTTTTCCCAAAATCAGTCACTTTATGATGGCCTTCCCGGCCTGTCGCATAAAAGACGCTCGACTGTTCGGACTGCTGAGAGGATCGAAGTCTTTAAGGGCCCCAATGCGCTTCTCAACGGAGTAAGAGGCGCTGTGGGTGGTTCAATCAATCTGGCGCCAAAGCGGCCAACAGAAAATTCATTAACAAGACTCACCACAGACTATGATTATCGATCGCGCTTTGGCATACACGCCGATCTGAGCCGCCGCTTTGGTTTAAAAAAGCAATTTGGCGCTCGACTCAACACTATTTATCGTAAGGGTGAAGCGGCTCATTGAAGACAACGAAGAAGAATTTAGCGAAGTGGCTTTAGCGCTGGAATATCGCGGTGATAAACTCAAGCTGGAAACCATACTGGATTATAATAACCAGCACTTAGATGGAGGCAATCAGCTTTTCCTTTTAGACCGTAACGCCACCTCGGCGCCCTCTGCGCCCAACCTTGAGAATGCCATTCAACAACCCTGGGAGAAGTACAGAGTTAAAAGCCGCCCGCGGCTCTGCTCAGGGCAGAATATAATCTCGGCCGAGACTGGGCCGCGTCATGCGGCTTATGGTGCCTATGGGCTACGAAAACTTATACAGTTGCGGACGTTTGGTCCTAAATCTCAATGCCAACGGAGATTTTAATCCGCGCTTTACAGCATTTCTTCCCACAAAAGCACAACAACTATACCTGGAATGCCGGTATCAGGGGGCGATTTGAAACCTTCGGGGTCACGCATCAGACTTTCAATGGAAACTCATGCGAACAAAGGACGAAAGAAGATCTTTTTAAAACTGACAGAAGTTCAAGCCTGAATTTTAAATCCAACCTGTACAAGCCGGTATTTGTTGCGCGCCCGGAATTGATGATTCGAATCGGGGGCAATCCACCAAAAGCATCTGAATACCGTCGATTCATCCATCGCCATTGCCGACACAATGGGCTTCCTTGATGAGCACGTGTTCTTGACCGCCGGAATTCGGCGTCAAAGTATTGAAGAAAAAGATTCCGCAACTACAGGACAGACGCACTCAGAAGCCAATACGATAAGTCAGCCATCACCCCGGCCTTCGGCCTGCTGGTCAAACCCTGGGATTTTATGTCTCTCTATGGCAACTATATTGAAGCCCTGGAACAGGGGCCAACCGCGCCGAGGGGATACTGCGGTCAATGCCGGGGAAGTATTTCCTCCATCCGTGAAACAGAGCAGGTTGAGTTCGGCGTGAAGCTTGACCTGGACGGCCTTGGCCTGACGGCTGGGCTGTTCCAGATCGAACGTCCAAGCGGGATCACCGATGCAACAACTAATCGATTCAGTGTCAATGGTCGAACAACGCAATCGCGGCCTTGAACTGAATGCCTTTGGCGAATTGCGACCAGACCTGCGCCTGCTGGGCGGGTTCACCTATCTCGACAGTAAACTGACCCGCACACAGGGCGGCAGGTTTGACCGCAAACAGGGCGGCAGATTTGACGGTAAGGATGCAGTCGGAGTACCGGAGCTAATGGCCGTGCTCAACCTGGAATGGGATGCGCCCGTTTTCCCCGGCCTGACATTGACGGCCCGCGCTGAGCATATGGGCAGCAAATATATTAGAAATGACAATAGCCTGAAAATTCCTTCCTATGAACTTTACAGCCTTGGCGCCCGTTATAAGCGGACGCTGGGTGATAAGGAATTCACCCTGCGAATGAATATCAACAATCTCCTTGATGAAGACTACTGGACCACTTTTGTGGGTAGTGGTGACGTTCTTTATTTAGGCGCGCCCAGGAACATAAATTTGTCATTCACCGTGGAATTTTAATCTCCGTTTCCCCTGCCGTCATTCCGGCCCGCCTGTCCGCACCGCGGGAAACGAAGTGAGGTATTTGGTTGTCATTCCCGCCTGGGCGGGAATGTATTGTATAAACCACTGGATTCCAGCTTTCGCTGGAATGACGATGGGGGCGAAAATGATAAATGGAGTTTGTCATGTATCCGTGTTTCTCTTTCACCCGCCCACAGCAGGTCGGAATGATGCCGGGACAAGGAAAGGAAGTGACGGATTCTTAACTGTTTGGCCTTATCGTCATTGCCACTCTGCCGTCATTCCAGCGAAAGCTGGAATCCAGGAAGCGGGGCCGGGGTGTAAAATGAAATTCGCTTCCGTCTGACTTTGCCTTGCCACCCCGAACGCCCTCTTTGTTGTCATTCCCGCTCGGGCGGGAATGTATTGTATTCACTGGATTCCGCTTTCGCTGGAATGACGATGGGGGTGAAAATGATAAATGGGGTTTGCCATGTATCCGTGTTTCTCTTTCACCCGCCCACAGCAGGTCGGAATGATGCCGGGACAAGGAGAGGAAGTGACGGATTCTTAACTGTTTGGCCTTATCGTCATTGCCACTCTGCCGATTCCAGCGAAAGCTTCCAGGAAGCGGGGCCGGGGTGTAAAATGAAATTGCCTCTGACTTTGCCTTGCCATCCCGAACGCCCTCTTTGTTGTCATTCCCGCCTGGGCGGGAATGTATTACATAAACCACTGGATTCCAGCTTTCGCTGGAATGACGGAGGGGGTGAAAATGATAAATGAGGTTTACCATGTATCCGTGTTTCTCTTTCGTCTGCTCACAGGTATTGAACCCGCACAGCCCGGCGGGGCAGGCAGGGCGATATTCGACAATGGTCGTATGGCCTGTTGTAATCTCTGGCCGGTACGATTATGCTTATAAAAAACTACCATAAACAAAACAATTCAAAGACAGAAAGGAGAGAGGAGATGATTAGAAAAACTGTCAAAAAGCGGTTGTCCATCCTGGCTATGGCGGCCGCGTTCGTTCCCTGTTTTACCCTGCCGCAGTTCGCCGTTGGCGCCGAGACGCAATATTTTCCGGTCGCCAGCAGCCGGGTCGGGCCTTATTCGGCCATGGGCACCGGCTATTACGGCGCCCAGATCGACTATATGAATTACATCAACATGAACGGCGGCGTCAACGGCGTTATGTTGACCTGGCAGGAATGTGAAACCGAGTACAACGCGGTCAAGACCGTGGAGTGTTATCAACGCCTGCTGGAAAAGGACGGCCAGAGGATCGTGGTGTTCGACACGCTCGGCACGCCGGGCGCTTATGCCGTGATCAACCGCATGGCCGAGGATAACGTGGTGCTGGCGCAATACGGCTACGGCCGCACCGACGGCGCCGATGGCCGGGTCTGGCCGTGGGTGTTTAATGCCGCCAGCCATTATTGGTCCCAGATCGCGGTCAAGCTGAAATTTATGGCCGAGATTGAAGGCGGGGTCGATAAGATGCGGGGCAAGAAGATTGTGCATCTGCATATTGATTCCGCCTATGGCCGCGAGCCGTTGCCGGCCATGCGCAAGATAGCCGCTGACTGGGGCGCCGAACTGGTGGAGATTTCGATCCCGCCGCCGGGCCTTGAGCAACAGTCCCAATGGCTGCAAATCCGCAGGGAAAGGCCGGACTGGGTCACGTTCTGGGGCGCGGGCTCGGGCATGAACTCAACCGCGATGACCAATGCGGCGCGGGTGGGTTTTCCGCGTGACCGCATGATCTATGTCACCTTTGGCGCGGCCGAAGAGGATATGTACCCGGCCGGCGAGGCCGCCAAGGGCACGTATGCCGTGGCCAATGCCCTGCCCGGCGATCAGTATCCGCTGGTGCGGGAGATCAAGCGGCAGGTTTATGACGCGGGCAAGGGCAATCTGGCCGATCCCAGGCGGGTCGGCACGGTTTACTGGAACCGCGGCCTGGGCGCGGCCGTGATGTGGATCGAGGCGTTGAAAAACGCGCAGGAGATGCACAACAAGGTCGGCAAGGCCGTCACGGGCGCGGAATTCCGCGATGGTTATGAAGCCCTGAATATGACCGAGGCCCGGCTGGAAGAGATCGGCATCAAGGGCATGGTCGCGCCCTTTGCCATCTCCTGCGAAAACCACGAGGGGGCCGGCAGGTTTGCCGTGATGCAGTGGGACGGCGATAAATTCAATCAGATTACCGGCTGGGAGGCGCCGCTGGACCCGGCTTATATCAGGAATCTGGTTGAGGAATCGGCCGCCAAGTTCGCCAGAGAGAATAACATTACTCCCAGGAATTGTGGCTAGGCCCCGCGCCGCCGGTCTGCCCCGGCGCTTCGGCGGCCGGGGCGGGTTTGTCCCTGCCCCTGTCCGGGCGCGGGCGGCCGGGTCTTGCCGTTATCCTTCTTGTGCCAAACAGCCCTGTATGTCATGGCCGGATCAATGAATTCAAGCGCTGACAATATCCTCGAAATCGAAACCATCGGCGTGGTCTATGACAATGTCATCGCGGCCCTGCACGATGTCTCGCTCAAGGTGCCGCGCGGCGGGATCGTCGCGCTGCTCGGCGGCAACGGCGCCGGCAAGAGCACGACCCTGAAGGCCGTCTCCACCATGCTGGCGGAAGAGCGGGGCAAGGTGACCAACGGCGCGATCAGGTATGACGGCCGCCCCGTCGAGAAATCAAACCCCGCCGAGATGGTCGGCCGGGGCCTGGTGCAGGTGCTGGAAGGCCGGCGCTGCTTTGCGCATCTGACCGTTGAGGAAAATATCATCGCCGGGGCCTATTCCCGCAAGCTCGGCAAGGCGGCGATCAAGCGCGAGCTTGACAGGATTTATGGCTATTTCAAGCGCCTGCAAATCAGGAGAAAAAGCCAGGCGGGCTTTACCTCGGGCGGGGAGCAGCAGATGATCGCCGTGGCCAGGGCGATGATGGCCAAACCGAAGATGCTGCTGCTGGATGAGCCGTCAATGGGCCTGGCCCCGCAACTGGTCAGCGAGATCTTTAATATCGTTAAAGAACTGAATGAAAAGGAAGGCGTGAGTTTTCTGGTCGCCGAGCAGAACACCAATGTCGCGCTGCGCAACGCCGATTACGGTTACATCATCGAGACGGGCCATGTCATGCTGGAAGGCAGCGCCCAAAGCCTGTTGAATGATGACAAGGTCAAGGAACTGTATCTGGGCTTTTCAAAAAAAGGCAGAAAAAACTTTAAGGATGTGCTGCACGAGGAAAAAGGATGTGCTGCACGAGGAAAATTCCTGCACGCCGAGTGGCGCAGTTTGGGACACAACCCGAAGGGCTTGGCCTGTTTTGCGCCCCAGCTTCGTTGTCAGTCGCTTGAGTAGCGCAACTACACTGCGCTTCTTCCGCCTTGCTGGCGCGCAAAACAGACTCAAGCAGGATGGCCAACATAGTGTAAACAGGCCCTGGGCGATCCCGCTATGACTTTGCAAACGCGCGCTATAGCAACGGCCTGAACCCGGCCACACCACAAGAGCGGCCATCAAGCCACCGGTCAATATGAGCTACGAGAGAAAATTCCCTGTCGGCGAACCTATCCTGGAGATCAATAATATCTCCCTGCATTTCGGCGGCGTCCAGGCGATAACCGACACTTCTTTTAATATCCACGAGCATGAGATCAGGGCGATCATCGGCCCGAACGGGGCCGGCAAAAGCTCGCTGCTGAACTGCATAAACGGGATTTACCGGCCGCAGGAGGGGTCCATCGCCTTCAAGGGCGAGGCGCTGGCGAAGATCACGCCCAATATCGCCGCGCAAAGGGGTATTTCCAGAACCTTCCAGAATCTGGCGCTGTTTAAGCGCATGTCGGCGCTGGATAATATCCTGGTCGGCAGAAAGCTGCACAGCCACGCCAATTTTTTGCAGGTCGCCCTGCAACTCCCGCGCGCCCGGCGGGAGGAGGCGTTTAACCGGGAAAAATGCGAGGAGATCATCCGGTTTCTGGAGATTGAAGCGATCAAAAATTCGCCGGTCGGCAATCTGCCCTATGGCCTGCAAAAAAAGGTCGAACTGGGCCGCGCGCTGGCCACGGAGGCCGAGGTGCTGTTGCTGGACGAACCCATGGCCGGCATGAATGTCGAGGAAAAGCGCGAGATGTGCCGCTTTATCCTGAAGGTCAATGATGAATTCGGCACGACCATCGTCCTGATCGAGCACGATATGGGCGTGGTCATGGACATTTCCGACAGCGTGGTGGTGCTTGATTACGGCAAGGTGATCGCCGACGGGCCGCCCGAGACCGTGCGGGCCAATCAGGATGTGATAGACGCCTATCTGGGGGTGGCGCATGAATGAATTTTTATTTTTCATAGAAGTGGTGGTCGGCGGCCTGCTGGCCGGCACCATGTATTCGCTGGTCGCGCTCGGCTTTGTCCTGATCTACAAGGCGTCTTCCACCTTTAATTTTGCCCAGGGCGCGATGGTATTTTTTGCGGTGCTGGCCTTTGTCGGCTTTATGGAGCTGGGCCTGCCCTTTGCCCTGGCCTTCATCGTCACGATCCTGCTCATGGTCTTTGTCGGTTTCTGCACGGAAAGGCTGGTGCTTGAGCCGCTGATGAACCAGAGCGAAGACACCCTGCTGATGGCGACCATCGGCCTCGGCTTTGTGCTGGAAGGGCTGGCCCAGGCGGCCTGGGGGGTGGAAGTCAGGCGGCTGGATCTGGGTATCGGGGATTTTCCCATCCCCTGGATCGCCGATAATCTGGGCCTGTTTATCAGCGCGCTGGACCTGACCGCGGGCGTCGTGGCGGCGGTCATGATCACCGGTCTCGCGCTGTTGTTTAAATATACCAGGATGGGACTGGGCCTGAGGGCCATCGCCGATGACGCCGGCGCGGCCAGTTCTATCGGGATCCCGCTGAAAAATATCATGCTGCTGGTCTGGTCCGCGGCGGGCGTGGTCGCGCTGGTGGCCGGCTGCATGTGGGGCGCGCGGGCCGGGGTGCAATTCGCGCTGGTCGATCTGGCCTTGAAGGCGCTGCCGGTCCTGATCATCGGCGGCTTCTCTTCCATCCCCGGCGCCATCATCGGCGGCCTGATCATCGGCGCCACGGAAAAAGTGCTGGAGGTCTATATCGGCCCGTATTTCGGCGGCGCGATCGAGGGCTGGGCGCCCTATGTGCTGGCCATCTTCTTCCTGCTGTACAAGCCCGAGGGCCTGTTCGGAGAAAAAATAATCAGAAGGGTATGAGGGATTTTATCCGGCCCGCCCGAGAGGAGAAACCGCATTGGCTACCAAACCTGTCTTTATGAATTACACAAAAAGCGATGTGATCAATTTTTTTGTGCTGATGGCCCTGGCCTTTGCGGTCATCCCGCTGTTGGTCAGCAGCGATTACTGGTACACCTCGATCCTGATACCCTGGCTGTGTCTGGCGCTGGCGGCGATTGGCCAGCAGATCGTAATGGGTTATACCGGGCAACTGGCGCTGGGGGCCGCCGGCTTTATGGCCGCCGGGGCCTTTGCCTGTTTCAATCTGATCCTGCGCGTGCCCGAGATCCCCTTTTTCGTGGCCCTGGCGCTGTCCGGCTGCATCGCCGCCGCCTTTGGCATCCTGTTCGGCCTGCCGAGCCTGCGGGTAAGGGGCATCTATCTGATGGTGGCGACGCTGGCCTCGCAGTTCTTTATCATCTGGATGATTGATAAATTCGGCTGGTTCAAGAATTACGACTCCTCGGGCATCATCACCGCCCAGGACATCGTCATCCTGGGCCAGCCCTTCACCTCGCCGCTGCAAATGTTCCTGGTCATCGTGGTCGTGGTCACGGTAATGACCCTGATCGCCATGAATATGGCCAGGGGCAGCACCGGCCGAAACTGGATGGCCGTGCGCGATATGGACATCGCCGCGGAGTCAATGGGCATATCGCTGCTGAAGACCAAGTTGCAGGCGTTTGCCATCAGCGCCTTTTACTGCGGCGTGGCCGGCGCGCTGTTTGCGTTTACCTATCTCAAGTCTCTGGAGCCGGTCGCGTTTGATATCAAACTGTCGTTCAAGATACTTTTTATGGTGATCCTGGGCGGGCTGGGCACCATAAACGGCGCCTTCATCGGCGCGGCATTCATCCTGCTGTTCCCGGTGCTGCTCAACAGTATCGGCAACAACGTCTTTCATGGCGCCATTGACGCGACCATCATCTCCTCCATTGAGCAAGTGATCTTCGGCGTTCTCATCATTGTTTTCATGATCTATGAGCCGCTCGGCATGGCCAGATTATGGGAAAACATCAAGCAGAAAATGAGGGTGTGGATGGGCAGGCGGCCCTGAACCGGTTTTTATTCCGGTCGCCGCCCGCCCGGGTCAGGCCCGGCCCGCTTGATGCAGGCGGGCCGGAATGACACCTTTAGCAAGGTTTAATCGGGCATGATTCGGTAGATTTCACCCTGATCGACGGCCGTGTACAGGGCGCCGTCCGGCCCCTGCACCACCGAGCGGAAGCGGCCCGCGGCCATCGGCAGGGGCAGAGCGGTGACATCGTTGAAGGACTTGCCGTCCTCGGCCAGGTCGATCATGTCGATGCGCATTCCGACCGCCGTGCCGCCGAAGCCGATCCCCATAATGCCAACAACCAGGCGGCCATCCCAGGCGCCCCACTGCGCGCCAGTCAGAAACTCGGCGGAGGATGTCCCCTGGGAAAGGTAATTATTGTCCCAGGCCGGTTGCATGGCGTCGGGGTAGGATTGCGTGTCCGTCATCGGCATAAAAAGCACGCGCTCTTGAGGCGCCATGCCGTCCATCTGGTTGGGCATATAGCCACAATAGTTATCGGGACAATCACCGCGGCCGGCAACATTGGGACGCGGATCCCAGCCGCCGTTGCCGCCGGGCACAAGCGCGGTAATCTCATCCGAATGCCAGGGGCCGTGCTCGGCCACAACCGGCTGATGGGTTCCCGGTCTGAAGGCGATACCCTGCACATTGCGATGGCCATAGGTGTAGATACGCGGGTCAAAGCCCGCGGGCGCGCCATTACCCGGCGCGGCCTTGCCGTTTCCGTCAATACGCAATACCTTGCCGCCGAGCAGGGTCGGGCTCTGTGGCACCTTGCCGTTGTGCGTGTCGCCGGTGGTCACGTAAAGAAATCCGTCCGCCGGACTGAAGCGCAGGCGCCCGCCGTTGTGCGCGCCGGGGCCGCCAAAGGGATGCTCGGTGGCGGCCGGCTTGTATGGAATATCGGTAACAATATCAGTGCGTTCTGACACACTGTTCAATTTATCGTTGACCTTGAGCCGTATGACCCGATTGCTGCCGGGCGGCGTAAGCGTTGATGAAGAATAGACATAGATCAACCGGTTTTTACTGAAGCCGGGGTCAACCGCAACGCCGTTCATGCCGGCTTGTCCTTCGCAGAATAAATCGGCGCCGCTCAGGGCATAGCCCTCGGCGCCTTTCATACCCAGCAGGGCATTGACCTTGCCGGAAGGCAGCCGCACCGAGAGACCGCGGCACTTTTCCGTAAAGAACATGACGCCGTCATCGAGGAAGGCCATGTCCCAGGGGCTTTCCAGCCCGGACAGCACGGTCGTGTGACTGAGATCGGGGACTTTGTCATGCCCACCCGCGAACGCCGCGGTAGCCTGCGACAGGATTAAGACAGTGGCCACGCGCAGCGGCCAAGAGATTGTTTTGTATTTCATTTAATTACCCTCCTGATGATTTTTTTATTCCCGGCAAATTGCCAGCATCGAAATCTTAAGTCAACGGGTGTCCGGGTTCAATACCTTGTCTAGGGCCTGTTAACACTATTTTAGCAGTCCCTGCTTGAGTCTGTTTTGCGCGCCAGCAAGGCGGAAGGAGCGCGGTGTAGTTGCGCTACTCAAGCGACTGACAACGAAGCTGGGGCGCAAAACAGGCCAAGCCCTTCGGGTTGTGCCCCAAACTGCGCCACTCGGCGTTGCTTGTCGCTCATTTGGAATGACCAAACTACGCTCCGCGCGCCTTGATTGGCGCAGTTTGGGACACAACAGGGCCTGCCAAAATAGTGTTAACAGGCCCTAGGTTCAGGCTTTTCCGGTAAAGGCCGCCGGCAGGCGCAGGCCGGGGCCGGGATTCAAAGCTGATAATTTGATTATGGAAGCCCTGAATAAATCCATCCTGGATTTTCCAGGGCACGTAAGGCGAAAATGCGATTTTCACCTTGCTTCAAAATCAATGACTTACGTCAATGATTTTGGCGGTACATCCCTGTACCGCAGGAAGCTCTGATTCAATCAGAGCTTCCTTATTGAAAGGTTGCCGACACATAGGCGGCGAGATTGGCAATATCGGCATCGGATAGATCGCTGCTCAATGACATCATGATGGCGGAGTTAGGCCCCACCTTTTCCCTGGCGCGATATTGATTGAGACGCCGGGTGATATATTCCGCATCCCGGCCCAGCAGGGCCGGAAAACTGGCCATGCCCTTGCCTGCCTTGCCATGACAGTTGACGCAGTTGAGCAGATACCGGTTTTTGCCGGCGGCAATGTCCGCGCTCCAGGCCGGCCCCGCGGTTGAAATCAGAAGGGCGGAGAGGGTAATAAAAAACGGTATTTTCATTGCTTACAGATAGCTAAAGCCGGCCTTTTGCCCGCGCCGGTCGCCGAACCCCGGGCGTCCCTGCCCGCGGGCGTCGGCAAGCGGTCTCGTCCCTTGGCCGGGGCTGTCTCAGGAATCCCAACTGAGCGCGGCGCCCGTTTGATACTCGGTCACGGTCGTCTCGAAGAAGTTCTTTTCCTTTCTCAGATTGGCCTGCTCGTTGAGCCAGGGCAGAGTGGCCTCGGCGCCCGGGAACGGCTCTTCCTTTAAGCCGACCTGGTTGGCGCGGCGGTTGGCGATGTACTTGAACTGGCCAAGGTGCATCTCGGCCGAGTAACCCAGGATCGGGTCGCGCAGGATATAGTTGGCATACGCCTTCTCGGCCTCGTAGGATTCATCCCACATAAACCGCACGGCCTTGGGGTCCAGGCTCAGGTTTTCTTCTTCCATGAGCTTCTTGACGACACGGATGCCAAAGGCCGCGTGCATGATCTCATCGCGCATGATGTATTGAAACTGCTCGCCGGTGCCTTTCATCAACCCGCGCCGTTGCAATGCGAACACCGGACTGAAACCGTTGTAGAACCAGCAGCCTTCGAATATGGCCGCGAAGAAAAGGTATGAGATCGCAAAGTTATGCATCTCGTCCGGGTCAGTTAGATCAATGTCCGGGCGCAACACCGAATTCAGGCGGCGGTTGGCCATGGCGATCTTTTGATTTATCTCCGGCACGACCCGGTAGCGGTTATAGATCTCGCTCTGGTCCAGGCCGAGCGTCTCGATACAGTGTTGATAGGTCCAGGTATGCACGGATTCTTCATAGACCTGACGGGCCTGGTAAATCTGCAATTCCGGGGCTGACATCTTCTCCATGACCGCCAGGGCGATATTGCGCATCGCCAGGATATCCGAGGTGGTCAGGTAGGACAGCACGTTTTCATAGACATGCTTTTCCTCCAGGGTCAGCTTGTGCCGGTAGTCGATCACGTCCTGGCTCATATTAATATCAAGCGGCGTCCAGTGATTCTTGTTGGCATTCAGAAAAAAGTTCCAGGCCCAGGGGTATTTAAACGGCGCCAGTTGGTTGATGTCGGTCTGGCCGTTGATCACCCGCTTGTCCTCGGGGTTGACCGGTTCCTGGCCCTGGCCCGCGGCGGGCGCCGGCCGGATTTCGACGCCGGCCTCGTCTTCTGCCGCGGGCCGGCCCAGGGCGTTGTTTACCACCGCGGGTTCGGCCTTGTCTTTAGCCGGTTTGGCTAATGGATCGTCCCAATTTAACATTGCTCATTACCTCTCATTTATTGCTAAGAAAATTCCGGGAAACGCTGAAATTACTGACAGGCCTCGCAATCGGGCGTCAGAATCGAACAACTCTCGGCGGTCTCTGCCATTGCCGCTGGCGCGGGCGCCTTGCCCTGATTGCCGCTCTTTTCCATGTGGGTCGCGCCCAGCGAGCGCAGGTAGTAGGTCGTCTTGAGCCCGCCTACCCAGGCCAGCTTGTACAGGTTATCCAGCTTTTTGCCGCTGGGTTCGGCCATGTACAGATTGAGCGACTGGCCCTGATCGATCCATTTCTGGCGGCGGGCCGCGGCCTCAATCAGCCAGCGCGCGTCCAGTTCAAAGGCCGTGGCATAAATGGCCTTCAATTCCTCGGGGACGCGGCTAATGGCTTGCACACTGCCGTCAAAATGGTTCAGGTCATGCGCCATGACCTCATCCCAGAGGCCCAGGGCCTTCAGGTCGTTCGCAAGATAGGGGTTCACAACGGTAAACTCGCCCGACAGATTGGCCTTGACGAACAGGTTATGGTAAGTCGGCTCGATCGACTGGCAGACGCCGCAGATGTTGGAAATGGTGGCCGTGGGGGCGATCGCCATGCAGTTTGAATTACGCATGCCCACGCTCATAACGCGCCGGCGCAGCGCGTCCCAGTCGAGGCTCTGGTCAAGGCTGACCTGTAAATAATCGCCGCGTTCTTCGGCCAGAAGCCGCATCGAGTCAATGGGCAGGATGCCCTGGCTCCAGAGCGAGCCCTTGTAGGTGGCATAGGGGCCGCGCTCTTCGGCCAGGTCGGTCGAGGCCTTGATCGCATGGTAGCTGATCGTCTCCATACTGCGGTCGGCAAACTCAACGGCGGCTTTGGATGAGTAGGGCAGGCGCAGTTTATACAGCGCGTCCTGAAAGCCCATAATACCGAGGCCGACCGGGCGGTGCCTGAGATTGGAAAAACGCGCCCTGGCCACGCTGTAGTAGTTGTAATCGATCACGTTATCCAGCATGCGCATGGCGGTCGCAATGGTCTTTTCGAGCTTGGCGCTGTCAAGGCCGTTCTGGTCAACATGCCGGGCCAGATTGATCGAACCCAGATTACAGACGGCGATCTCGTCGGCCGAGGTATTGAGGGTAATCTCGGTGCACAGGTTGGAGGAATGCACAACGCCCACATGTGCCTGCGGCGAACGGATATTGGCCGGGTCCTTGAAGGTGATCCAGGGATGGCCGGTCTCGAACAGCATCGACAGCATCTTGCGCCACAGTTCAACAGCCTTGGTCACTTTAAACAGCTTCAGTTCACCCGCGGCCGCCATGCGTTCATATTCGACATAGCGCCGCTCGAACGCCTGACCGTACAGATCATGCAGATCCGGGGTGTCATGCGGCGAGAACAGGGTCCAGTCGCCCTCCTCGACCACCCGTTTCATAAACAGATCCGGCACCCAGTTGGCGGTATTCATATCATGTGTGCGGCGCCGCTCATCGCCGGTATTTTTACGCAGTTCCAGAAAATCCTCGATATCCAGGTGCCAGGTTTCGAGATAGGCGCACATCGCGCCCTTGCGTTTGCCGCCCTGATTAACGGCCACGGCCGTGTCATTGGCGACCTTCAGGAACGGCACCACCCCCTGGGATTTGCCGTTGGTGCCCTTGATATAGGAGCCTAGGGCGCGCACCGGGGTCCAGTCGTTGCCGAGGCCGCCGGCAAACTTGGATAACAGGGCGTCGTCCTTGATGGACGAGAAGATCCCGTCCAGATCATCCGGCACGGTGGTCAAATAACAACTGGAAAGCTGCGGGCGGCAGGTGCCGGAATTAAACAGGGTCGGAGTCGAATTCATAAAGTCGAAAGAGGATAACAACTCATAGAATTCAATCGCGCGCGTCTCGCGCTCCAGTTCGTTTATGGCCAGCCCCATTGCCACCCGCATAAAAAAGGCCTGTGGCAGTTCAAAGCGCACATCGCCGGAATGAATCAAATAACGGTCATACAGGGTTTGCAGGCCGAGATAGGTAAACTGGCGGTCGCGATCGGCCTGCAAGGCCCGGCCCAGCCGGTCCAGGTCATATTTGGCGAGTTCGTGATCCAGCAGGTCGAGTTCGGCGCCGCGCTGAATATATTTGCTGAAATAGCGCGGATAATGCTCGCTCATTTCCGCGTGGGTGGCCTGCGTCGCCGCGCCCTCGATAAAGCTCAATGCCTCGCGCCGCAACTTGTCCAGCAGCAGCCCGGACGCCACGTAAGTATAATCCGGCTGCTTTTCAAGGAAGGTGCGCGCGCTCATCACCAGCGCATTGCCGACATCGGCCTCCGCCACCCCGTCGAACAGGTTTTTTAAGGCCTCCTTGATGACAAGGTCGGCCTCGACCCCTTCAAAACCGGCGCAGGCCTCGGCCACGACCGCCTCGAACCGGGCCATGTCCAGCGGCGCCGTGGAGCCGTCAGCACGGTTGATATTGATCGGGGCGGCCGCGCTGTCGTCTTTGGCGGCGCCGCTGGAGGCCGCCCGTTTACGCGCGTGTTCCTCGCGGTAAATGACGTAGGCGCGCGCGGTCTTTTGTTCGCCGGCGCGCATCAGGGCCAGTTCAACCTGATCCTGTATGTCCTCGATATGCACGATGCCGCCCTCCGGCATACGCCGGGTCAGGGCGTTCAGCACCTGATTTGAGAGCGATTCGACCACCTGATGAATACGGCTTGAGGCCGCCGCGGTGCCGCCTTCGACATTGATAAAGGCCTTGGTCATGGCCACTGAAATCTTGCTCAGATCAAATCCGGTCACCTTGCCGTTGCGGCGCATGACCCGGTATTGACTGCCGGGCCGGTTTTGGTGAACGGGATGGCCCGGGCCCGGTTCGGCATTGCCCGGCGCCGATCCTCCCTCCGGCACGGCCGCGGCGCCGGCGGGGTTTACATCAAAAACGCTTTCGATTGTCATTTATGCCTCCAATACAGGTTGTTTTGTCCGCCTTCCGGCTCGTCTGCAAGGCCGGAAACCGGCCCCTGTCTGTCGTGAGTGTGAATTTATAGCACCACAATAACATGTGGTCAAGCATTAATTAAACCACAAGATGATGTGGAATGACCTGTGTTCTTGCTTTGGATTTCCTGTGTATAAACTGCAGGAAAACAGCGCCGGACAGGACGCTTTGATACGAAATGCCTGATGATTCAATATCTTGAAGGCGGCACGGTTATTGCGCGCGCCACTTCGGCCGGAATGACGGCGGGGGCGGGAATGGCAATAAAGGTTGCCGGGATGTGCTTATTTTAATAAAAAAATTTGCAGGGGCTGTCCTGGATAATGCGGATTCGGCTTGACCTCATATTCCGCTTGTTCCGCCTCGACGCGCGGCAGGCAAGCAAAACCTGCCACTTTGAAATATCCCTGAATATCCGTAACATCGTTTACCGGAAACTCACATGGGTGTTTGACTATGAAATTCTCGGGACAATTTAACTAATGGGCAACCAGGAATCACCGGCTTATGGCGCTGGCGCTGGCAGTGATCGCGTTGCCGATTATCTTTTGTCCAATGACAAGATCAAGCCCGAGGAATTGGAGGGCGCGCTGGCCTTGCAAAGTGAAAAAGGCGTTGCCCTGGGGATTTTGCTGGTGCAGTTGGGTCTGGTCTCGGATCGGGATCTGGTCGCGCTTTACCGGCAACTCACGGATTGCCCGCTGGCCGAAGACAAGGAGTTCCCGTCCGCGCCCCTGTTTGAAAGCGAATTACCCGCCCGCTTTTTGAAGGAGAATTATGCGCTGCCGCTGGCCGATCAGCCCGGGGGGATCGTGCTGGCGCTGGCCGACCCGACCGATGCCGACACCCTGCAAGCCGTCGCGCTGGCAACCGGCAGGAAGGTTATCCCGAAGATCGCGTCCATCTCCAGGATAGAGAAGGCGCTGGATCGCTTCTACGGGGATGGCCAGTCCAAACTTGAGGATATTGTCGAAGAAATTGAAATTGACGGCAATGAGACCGACACCGATTCCATCGAGCGCTTAAAAGACCTGGCGGCGGAGGCGCCGGTTATCCGTCTGGTGAGCCTGATTATCAATAACGCCATCGCCGCGCGCGCCTCGGATATTCATATCGAACCCTTCGAAAACCGCTTGAAGATTCGTTACCGCATTGATGGCGTGCTCAAGGAAGCGGAGGCGCCACCGGCCCGCTCGACCGCGGCGGTGATTTCCAGGATCAAGATCATGGCCAAAATGAACATCGCCGAGCGGCGCCTGCCGCAGGATGGCCGTATCCAGTTGCGCAGCCAGGGCAAGCTGATCGATTTGCGGGTCTCCACCGTGCCGACCATGCACGGCGAGAGCCTGGTCATGCGTATCCTGGACAAGGAATATGTCAAACTGGATTTCGACACGCTGGGATTTTCCGGGCCGATCAAGGAAAAAGTCAACGATATTCTGAAACTGCCGCACGGGATTATCCTGGTCACGGGGCCGACCGGCAGCGGCAAAACGACCACGCTTTATACCGCGCTGGCCGAGTTGAATACGCCGGATAAAAAAATTCTCACGGTCGAAGACCCGGTCGAATATCAGCTTGAAGGCATTAACCAGATTCAGGTTAAGCCCCGGATTGGGCTTGATTTTGCGAACGCGCTGCGCTCTATCGTGCGGCAAGACCCGGATGTGCTCATGATCGGCGAGATGCGCGATCTGGAAACGGCGCGGATCGCGGTGCAATCGGCCCTGACCGGCCATCTGGTCTTTTCCACCCTGCACACCAATGACGCCGGCAGTTCCATCACGCGGCTGCTGGATATGGGCGTCGAGGATTATCTTTTGACCTCCACCCTGAACGGGATCCTGGCGCAGCGCCTGGTCAGGCTGCTTTGCGCCGCCTGCCGCCGGGCTTACCGGCCCCTGCCCGGCTTGATCAGCGAACTGGAACTGGATCGTTATGCGCCGGTGGATGAACTTGAACTGCACGAGGCCGTGGGTTGCGCCGAATGCCTGGACAACGGTTATCTCGGGCGCTGTGTGATCACTGAATTCCTGGTCATCTCGGAAGGGATCCGGCGCCTGATCCTGAACCATGAGGACGCCACGGCGCTGGAACGCCACGCCATTGAGGCCGGCATGGACACCATGCAGGTTGACGGGATCAGGAAGGCCCTGCAAGGCATGACCACCATTGAGGATGTGCTGCGGGTGACCCGCGAGTAAACCGCCATGCCGGTATTTCGCTATAAGGCTATCAGCCACAGCGGTGAAATGTTGCAGGGCGAGATCGAAGCGCCCTCGCAAGCGGCCGCGATTGAAAAGCTGCAAGGCTCGGGGCATCTGCCGATCAGCGCCGAAGAAACGAGCGCCGGCTCGATCCGGGCCGGCCGGCCGCTGTTCCGCTGGTCGCGCCCGGCCACGGCCCGGGGCGACGCGATTCGCGCCATGACCCGCGAACTGGCCACATTGCTGAAAGCCGGCCTGCCGCTGGACCAGGCCCTCAAGACACTGGCCGAGGTCAGCGCCGGGCCCGCCGTAAAAAAGCTGGTGCAGGACATTTACGCGCGGGTGCAGGGCGGGGCCGCGCTGTCGCGGGCCATGGAGGCGCAGGGCGAGAGTTTCAGCCGTTTGTATCTAAACCTGATCCGCGCCGGCGAGGCCGGCGGCGCCCTGGAAACGGTGCTGCAACGTCTGGCGGACTACCTTGAACAAAGCGCCGCGCTGCGTTCCAGCATCGTCTCCGCGCTGATTTATCCCGTCATTTTACTGCTCATTGCGATCTTTTCGGTCATGGCCCTGATGGTATTTGTGGTGCCGCAGTTTGTGCCGCTGTTTGCAGACACGGGGGCCGCGCTGCCGCTGGCCACGCGGCTGGTATTTGGCGCGGCCGAGTGGTTTCAGCGCTTCTGGTGGGCGTTGCCGCTGGGGCTTGCGGGCGTTTGGTGGTTGTTTCAAAGGCGGCTTAAGGCCCCGGCCAGCCGGTTGCGCTGGCACTCGTTTTTGCTGCGGCTGCCTTTGGGCGGTGACTTGATCGTCAAAATCGAGGTCGCGCGTTTTGCCAGAACGCTGGGCACGCTTTTAGGCAATGGCGTGCCCTTACTCACGGGCGTCGGCATCGTGCGGGAGGTCATCAGCAATCAGGCTATCGCCACGGTAATGAGCCGCGTTATTGAAAGGCTGGAACAGGGCGGGCGTCTGGCCGACGCGCTGGTGCGGGAGCCGCATTTCCCGGCCCTGGCCGTGCAGTTGATCCGGGTGGGCGAGGAAAGCGGGCAACTGGAATCCATGTTATTGAAGATCGCGGATATTTATGACGGGGAAGTCAATACCACGGTCAAGCGCATGTTGACCCTGGTTGAACCGGTATTGATACTGGGCCTTGGGGGTATGATCGCCGTCATCATTATTTCCATACTGGTCGCGATATTGGGCTTGAATGAGTTGGTTGTTTAGGGGTTGTCATTCCTGCCTGCGGCAGGAATGTATTATATAAACCACTGGATTCCGGCTTTCGCCGGAATGACAACGGGGGCGATGGATACGGCCTGTTAGCCTTCAATGTTGTTCTGGCTCCGTCCGTCATTTCGGTCTGCCTGCCGCGGGCAGGCGAGAATGAAGGGGCTTTTTGTTTATGGCCGCTCCTTTTAACCCTCTACCCCTGTCGTCATTCCAGCGAAAGCTGGAATCCACGCCTGCCGCAGGCAGGTCAGGAACAAGCTGCCGGGGAAGCGGATATCGAACCAGCGGATACAACCCATTAACCGTCCCAAAACAATTACCATGCCGGTTGGATTTTGCTAAGATGCGCCAGTATGAACACTGACGCTCTGAGACTGGCTTCAAAGGGCTTAACCGATCGGCTTAGCTGATCCCCACAACGGGCAGTCGCCCGCATTCAATGAGGAACCATAAATCATGACTACACTGACACGACCCCGGGAAACGCTCAGCGCCGCCCTTTGGCAGGGCGACAACGCGCTGGCGCGCAATATAACGCTGGCCTTCGCCGGCAGCATGGCGCTTTGGATCTCGGCCAAGATTCAAGTGCCGTTCTACCCCGTTCCGATCACCATGCAGACCTTTGTGGTGCTGATGGCAGGCATGGCCTTCGGCTGGCGCCTGGGCGCGGCGACCATCCTGCTTTATCTGGCGGAAGGCGCGCTGGGTCTGCCGGTTTTCGCGGGCACGCCGGAAAAGGGCATCGGCCTCGCTTATATGGCCGGGCCGACCGGGGGCTATCTGCTTGGGTTCGTGTTGGCGGCCGCGCTTGTCGGCTGGCTGGCCGAGCGCGGATTCGACCGCAATGTCATGCTGACGGCCATCGCCATGCTGCTCGGCAACGCGATCATCTATATCCCCGGCCTGTTGTGGCTCGGCGCCGTGGTCGGCTGGGACAAGCCCGTGCTGGAATGGGGCCTGCTGCCGTTCCTGTTCGGCGACACCGCCAAGCTGATACTCGCCGCGCTGCTGATGCCGGCCTTGTGGAAACTTGTCGGCGCCAGGCAGAAACGAGTCTCCTGAGCGCGGCCGGGCGCCGACATGCTTGAGCAAAGGGCGGCGGAGACCAGCGCCGGAACGCGGCTCCGAACGGACTGGACGCGCGCCGAGATCCGCGCGCTGCACGACCAGCCGTTTAACGATCTGCTCTACTCGGCGCAGGCGCAACACCGCGCCGTGTTCGATCCCAACACGGTGCAGCTTTCTACGCTGCTGAATATCAAGAGCGGCGGCTGCCCGGAAGACTGTAAATATTGCTCGCAGTCCGTCCGTTACAAGACGGGCCTGCAAAATGAGAAATTGATGGACCAGGAGACCATCCTTGCCGCGGCGCGGCGCGCCAGGGCCATCGGCGCGGAGCGTTTTTGTATGGGCGCGGCCTGGCGCAATATCAAGGACCGCGATGTGCCGAAACTGGCCGGGATCATCGCCGCCGTGAAGGCGCTCGGCCTGGAAACCTGCGTGACGCTGGGTATGGCGACCCGCGAGCAACTCTCGACATTGCGGGCGGCCGGACTCGATTACTATAATCACAATATTGACACGTCCGAGGAATATTATGCGGAGGTCGTCACCACGCGCACATTCGCCGATCGCCTCGACACGCTTGAGGCCGTGCGGGAGGCCGGGATCAAGGTGTGTTGCGGCGGTATCCTCGGCCTGGGCGAGCGCGTCGAGGATCGCATCGCCATGTTACACACGCTGGCGACATTGCCGCGGCATCCGCAGTCGGTCCCGGTCAATACCCTGGTCCCGATCAAGGGCACGCCGTTCTCGGAGAATGCGAAGATCGACCCGCTGGATCTGGCGCGCTTCATTGCCACCGCGCGCCTGGTGATGCCTGAGAGCGTTATCCGTCTGTCGGCCGGCCGCTCCGATCTGGATCAGAGCGCCCAGGCGCTGGCCTATTTTGCCGGCGCGAACTCGATCTTCTTCGGCGAGGCCCTGCTGACCACGCCCAACGCCAATATGCGGGGCGATGCGAGGCTTTTCAAAAAGCTCGGCATCGCGGCCGGCGGTTTGCAACGCCGGCGGCCCGGCGCGGCGGCGCCGGAAGCAAAGATGAAAGTCATGGATTGCGAAGCAAAAGGTCACTGACATCATGCGTAAAAGACAGCCCGGTTTTACCCTGATTGAATTGCTGGTGGTGCTGGTCATCCTCGGCCTGCTGGCCGGTCTGGTCGGGCCGCAGGTGATGAAATATGTCGGCAGCGCAAAGAGCGATACGGCCCGGCTGCAACTGGAAGATATCGGCGCGGCGCTGGATTTGTTTTATCTTGATAACGGCCGCTACCCGGACGCGAACGAGGGCTTGGAAGCATTAACCACGCGACCGGGTGGACTGGAAGGCTGGAATGGCCCTTATCTGAAAAAGAAAACGGTCCCGGTTGATCCTTGGGGCAACCCCTATCACTATGTGATACCGGGCCGGCATGGCCAGTTTGATCTCTACAGCCTGGGGGCAGATAATGCGGCCGGGGGGGAGAAAGATAACCAGGACATCAATAGTTGGGAATAGCATGAGACAGAACCGCGCCAGCCCGGGTTTTACCTTGCTTGAAGTGCTGGTGGTGTTTGTTATTTTTGCGCTGATCCTGGCCATCGTCCCGCCTTATTTGCCGAATGTGCTGGCCGGCAACCAGGTTCGCGCCGCGGCCCGCGATCTGGCGGCCAATCTGAAAAAAACCCGCGGCCTGGCGATCAGCGCCCAACAGGAAGCCGTGCTGAACCTGGATGTGGAACAAAAAACCTTTGCCGTCAACGGCCGGGCGAAAAACCTGACCATACCCGAATACGCCAGACTGTCGATCATCACCGCGCGCTCGGAACAACTGTCTGGAAACAAGGGCCGGATCCGCTTCTTTGCCGATGGCAGCTCCACCGGGGGCCAGATAAAACTGGCCTGGAAGCAGCAGGAGTATGTGATCGATGTCCACTGGCTCACGGGCGCGGTAAAGATACGGTCATAACGGGCATGACAGCACTGCAAAAACAGCGCGGCTTCTCCCTGCTGGAAGTCCTGGTGGCCTTCACGATCTTTGCGCTCAGCATTGGCGTTATCTTTCAAATCTACGGCGGCGGGGCCCGCTCTGCCGCGCTCAGTGATGAATATGCCAGGGCCATGCTCATTGCCAGGAGCAAACTGGCCCGGGTCGGCCTGGAGCAGGGCTTCGCGCCCGGCGAACAGCGCGGGGTCGAGGCCGGAAAATATGAGTGGGTCGCGCGTATTCAGCGCATGGATGAGGATGATTATCTGCCGACCAATTATGAGTTGTTCAAAGGCGCGGTCGAAGTCGAGGTAAGCTGGCAAAGCATGGGCAAGACGCGCTCGATCAAATTAAACACCATTAAACTGGCGCCGCTGACATGAACGCGCGCGCCTTAAGCGGATTTACCCTGATCGAAGTCCTGCTGGGCATGAGCCTGCTGAGCCTGATCCTGGTTTTATTATTCAGCACCGTATTTACCGCCAACCGGAGTTGGGCCTCCACCGAGCGGCGCATCGCGCAAAACGATGAACTGCGCCTGGTGGCGGCGTTTATTCAAACACGGTTGGCGCAGCAGTCTCCGCTGTTTTGGGCCGATCAGGATGAACCCGGCCTGCTCTTTATCGGCAGGCAGGATGAACTCCATTTTACCGCGGGCCTGCCCGCCCACCGCGGCGGCGGCGGCTTGCAGGCCCTCACGCTGAAGCTCAGCCGGGCCGGCGGAGACCGGCAGCTTGCCCTGTATTTTCAGCCGGTCACCACCGAACTCAAACCGTTTGCAAACAGCAATGGGGCCGAGCGTGTTGTGCTGCTGGATAAAACGGAGCGTATCGAACTGGCTTATTATGGCCGGGAAGAGATCGAGGCCGAATCCACCTGGCGCGCGGAATGGCAACATGCCGAACTGCTGCCCGACCTGATCAGCCTCCGCGTGTATCCGGCCGCGGGCGGGCGGGCATGGCCGCAAATGATCATACCGGTCTATGCCGACCCCGTAAAAGGCCAGCCCCATAACGTGCTGCGCGGCGCGGACCCGGCCGAATAAGCCCATGCGGAGCATAAACCGCTATCCGGCAAGACGGCAGTCCGGCGTGGCGCTGGTGATCGTGCTGTGGATGTTATCGCTTTTGATCGTGCTGGCCCTGGGCTACAGCCGCATGGTGCGCACCGAGACCGGCTTGACCGCCAATCTGGTACATTTCAATCAGGCCAGGGCCATCGCCGAGGCCGGTGTCTGGCAGGCCGTCAGCGAACTGCTGAAACCGGATGCCGAGCAACAATGGCAGACCGATGGCCGGCCCTACTCCTTCCCGTTTGGCGCGGGCCGGGTCAAGGTCCGCATCGTTGATGAAGGCGGCAAGATCGACTTGAACACGGCCGGCCCGGAATTATTGTATGGCCTGCTGAATGCCGTTGAACTGCCTGAAAAAAATGCCCTCAGGCTGTTACAGGCCGTGCTGGACTGGCGTGACCGGGATAATCTGGCGCGTAATCACGGCGCCGAAGACGCCGATTACCGCGCGCTCGGCTATCAATATGGCGCCAAGGACGGCCCCTTTAACAGCGTGGACGAACTACAACGGGTCATGGGCTTCAATTACAACATTTACCGGGCGCTGGCGCCGGCGCTGACCGTCTATTCACAGCAACCCGGCATCAATCCCGCCGCCGCGCCCAGGGCGGCCTTGCTGGCCATCCCCAATATCAGCGCCGCCGAGGTCGATGATTTCATCCGCGCCAGGGCGGCGGCCGGCGCGGGCTCAACCACCCTGGCCGGGGCCGATGCGAAATATCTGTCCGAATCGGCCAGGCCGGTATATTCGATCGCCAGCGAGGGCGTGATCGGCCAGACCCGCGCCGGACTGCAAGTCACCCTGCTGATGCAATATTATTTTGACCGGCCCTATACCATCCTGGCCTGGCGCGAAGCGGCCGGCGGCACGGGCCTCAATGCGACCGCGGAGCGGAGGTAGCGGCTTGAATACGAGCGCCTTCAGCATGGCCGTCAACTGGTGGGTCAAGGGCCTGATTTATCTGTGCCCGGCCCCGCTGCGCCGCCTGGTCCGGGCCGGCCGGGGCCTGCTTGCGATTGAATTCCAGGAGGCGCGGGTCTTATTAAAGCGCTATTCCGAGTCCCCGGAGGCCGCGCCCGAGACCCGCGAATTCAGCCCGGATGACGAGATCGGCCGTTCGGCCGCCCTGGACTGGCTGGGCGGGCAAGGCCAAAGACGGCGCAACATCGTGCTCGCCGTGCCCGGCAATCTGCTGCTGCAAAGAAAGCTGGTCTTGCCCGGGGCCGCGGCGGCCAATCTCAGACAGGTATTGGCCTTCGAGATGAACCGCAGGACGCCATTCAGCGCCGAACAGGTCTATTTCGATTATCGCCTCGGGGAGACCGACAAGGCCGACAAGATTCACGTCACGCTCTACCTTGCGCCCAAAAAACAGATCGACGCCTGGCTTGACTCATTAAGCGGCTGGGGTATTGAGCCGGACGCGATCCGGCCGGAGGGAGAACTGCGCGGCGCCGATATTAACCTGATCCCGCCCGAGGCGCGGCCGGCCGGACAGACAGACTCGGACAAGCCCCTGCTGTGGCTCGCGGGCGCGGCATTTATCCTGTTTTTTATCGCCCTGTACGCGCCGGTTATGAACCAGCAACGGCATATTGCCAGCCTTGAGGCCGGGATCGCAAACAACAGAACGGCCGCCGTTCAATTACAATCATTGCGGCAAGACAAGGCGCGCCTGCTGACGGAGACGCAATTTCTGACGGACAAGCGCCGCAAAGAAACCGCCAGCCTGGAATTGCTCCGGGAAATCACGCGCATCATGCCCGATGACACCTGGCTGATGCGGCTCACGATGAACGCCGGCGAATTACAACTCTTCGGCGAATCCGGCAATGCCGCGGCGCTCATACCGCTATTAGAGTCTTCCGAATATTTTGATGACGCCCGCTTCCGCTCGCCGATCACCCGCAACAGCGTCTCCGACAAAGACCGGTTTCATGTGTCCGCGCGCTTTATCCGGGAAGAAGAGGAAACATGAACCGCCATTTATCCGATCAAAAACACGCCCTGCTGGCGCTGTTGATATTGCTGGTTTTGCTGGCCGCGTTTTACACGGCCCTGGTGCGGCCGGCGATCACGCAGAAGGGCGAAAATCAGGCCCGCATTGAAAGCCTTTTTTTCCGGTTCAACCAATTCTCCCGCGCCGGGGCCGAGATAACCCGCCTGCAGGAAGAGATCAACCGGTTGCGGGCGGCAGAGACCGGCGGCAATGACTTTCTGGCGGCCGCGGCGCCCGCGATTGCCGCGGCCAGGCTGCAAAACAACCTCAAGGCCATGATTGAAGAGAGCGGCGGCAACCTCATCAGCACCCAGGCCCTGCCCGGCCGCGACGATGAGGCGTATCCCAGGGTCACCGTCAAGGTGCGGATGCAGGCCGATATGAACGCCCTGCAAGCGGTGCTGTACCAACTGATGATCAACCGGCCACTGCTGTTCACCGACAACATGATGATTCAACGCCGCAATATCGCCCCCGGCCCGCGGGATAGCGGCGCCGGCCTGCTGGAAGTCCACTTTGATGTCAGTGGTTATATAGAAGAGGCGGCCTCATGAGCGCGTCCTCTCCGGCCCTGCGAAATACGGCCAGACTGATATTGCTGATCGGCATCTGTGCCCTGCTCTACCTTATCTGGACCGGTTTAAACCGGCCCCTGGGTTTGTCCGATAAGCCGGCCGCCAGCGGCGCTGCCGCCGTCACCGGGACGGCCCCGGAAGACACCCGGCCCGCCGAGCCGGACATTGCCGATTATGCCGATGTTATCAACCGGCCCCTGTTTTTCGAGGACCGGGCGCCCTATATTGCGCCCGAACCCGAGGCGCCGCCACCTCGGATGGCCCCGGTAACCGCGCCCGCGCAGAACCTTAATGTGCCGTTTACACTGAGCGCCATCATCATCAGCGCCGGCAAACGCCTGGCCATCATCCACTACGGCCGTGAAAACACCCTGCAACGCATCGCGCTCGGCCAGTCGGTCGATGGCTGGACATTCATAACAATAGAATCGCACTCCGTTTTAGTGAGGAAAGGCGACACAACGAAAAACCTGGAACTGGCGATCAAGACCAGCCAATACCCCGCCCGCCCGGCGGCCGGGGATAACAGAATGACGAATGAGCCGGAGCGGGAATGACGGCAAGCGCGTTGCCGGGGCTAATGGTTGTCTGATTTTTTGAGAGGCGCGCCAAGTTGTCGCTCCTTTGAATGTCATTCCCACCGAGCCCTGCCTGCGGCAGGCAGGCCGGAATGACGGGCCTGATTGTTCGTTTTCAACCCTTCCAGCCCTCTGCCTTCTCTTTACACTCCCGCCCCGGCGTCACCCCGCCGCCTCGTCATTCCGGTCTGCCTGTGGCAGGCAGAAATGGCGTTGAAGATTGGCGCAATATATCTATTGCCCCTGTCGTCATTCCGGCGAAAGCCGGAATCCAGTGGTTTATGATATATTCCCGCTTATGCCTGCTGCGGGCAGGCATAAGCGGAGTCCGTTTTACACTCCGGACCACTACCACACCGGCAGAGATCATCAGGAGACTGAACATATGAAACAAGCTCGACGCTACAAATACCCGCTGCAATTACCGCAGTCACTCAAGGAGACCGCGGTTCGCCTTGCCAGAGAGGATGGCGTGTCGCTCAATCAGTGGATCGTTGCGGCGATCGCGCAGAAGATCGGCGCCGTGGAGACGGCCGCCGCTTTCCTGAAAGCGCGCGCCGACACGGCGAAACGGGGCGATCTAAGCCGGTTTTTGGAACGCGTGCCGGATACCCCGCCGTTGCCGGGAGACGCCCCCGATAGCCACTGACGGTCTTTTTCTGTTCGTCTTCGAAATTCCGACCAGACCCTAATCTCCCGCAAACGCTGGCCGTAAAAGCCATTCGCCGCAATAGCTCAAATTTTCCGGCAGCGCCTTTCCCTGGTCCCGGCTTTCACCTGCCTGCCCACGGCCAGACAGAATCCCCCCTCCCAGCCTCCCCCCGCTGGGGGGAGGAGCAGGGTTGCGCCTGTCCTAACTCCCTGCTGAGAAGAAGCAGGGTTGCACTCTCCCTCCCCCCGGCGGGGGGAGGGTTGGGGAGGGGGGAATGGCAGGCAGGCATTAGAAATCCACCATGAATGATAAATTTATGCTTCTGGGCGCGCCTAAATAAAGGTTGTTGCCAAAGCCTACAAAAGTATTCCAATAGTCTTCATCAAGGAGATTGTCGATATTCAACCGCAGGGTGAATGCCTTGTCACCCAGCGTCCGTTGATAACGGGCGCCAATGCCGTAAAGCTGGTAGGAGGGAATTTTCAGGCTGTTGTCCGTCCTGACAAACTGGCTGCCCACATGCTCGGCGCGGGCCGTCAATGTCAGGCCGGGGAAGGCCGCCGTGTCGTATTCCAGGTTCAACACGGCCGTCAGTTCCGACACTCCGGGCGTATTTTTACCGTCAAACCTGCCGCCCTGGGTGCGGGTCAGTTTGCTGTCGAGATAGGTGATGCCACCCAGCAGGCGCAGGTCTGGCCGCACTTCGCCAAAGGCCGTCAGTTCAAACCCGCGATTGCGCTGCTGACCATCGGCACTAAACCGGTTAGTTGTGGCATTGGTGATCCCGCTTGGCCGTTCGATCTGAAACAGCCCGGCCGTCAGGCCAAGACCATCCAGGTCAAACTTTACACCGAGTTCAATCTGGTCTGTCACGGATGGCGGGAATATTTCCCCTTCGTTGACGGTTCCTGTCGGCGCGGTTAGCCCGCGTTCCAGGGCTTCGATATAGTTGCCATAGAGGGACATGAAATCCCAGGGTTTGACCAGCAGGCCGAAGGCCGGTGTGATAGCCGACTTGTCGTATTGGCTTCTGACTGCGCCTGTATTGAAGTTGAGGCCTTTGTATTCAAGATTCTGTCGCCGGACCCCGGCAGTCAAGAGCACGCGCTCATCAAGGAAGCCCAGGGTATCGGCAAGGGCGATGGATGATTCGCGGTTTTCATATCTTTTGACCCAGCCCCCGGGGAAATCATCAAAGGCCGGGCGCGCAACAAACAGCGGCTTGTACAGGTTCGAGCTTTTGAGGTTTGAAAATGGCCGATTTTTGGGCAGTCTTTGTCCATACTTTGTTCGCATGGTTTCTATTGAGACCTGATGCGTGACCCCGAAGGTTTCAAATCCTCCCCTGATACCGGTATTCCAGGCATAGCCGTTATATTTGTATCCCTGAGCTGGAAACCACGGATTAAAATCTCCCCTGGCATTGAGATTAAAGCCGATCGTCCGCACTCGATCTTCTTCGGCGGCCAGGGCGCCATAGGCCGCATGTACGGCCCAGTCTTGGCCGAGGGCATACTCTGCTCTCAGCAGGCCACGGGCGAATTTAATATTTTGTTTCTCCCAGGGCTGTTGAATGGCAGCCTCAGAGTCGGGCACAGAGGGCGCCGCGGTGGCATTCCTGCTTAAAAAGAAAATCCCATCCCCTCTGCGCAACTCCCGGTCAGAATAATCCAGGATGGTCTCCAGTTTGAGTCTGTCGCCGCGATATTCCAGGGCTAAAGCCACTTCGCCAAATGTTTCCTTGTTGCCTTCGGTGGTCCCTTCGCCATTACGATAGAGGGCATTGAGCCGGGCGCCGAATTGGTTTCTTGAACCGAAGCGGCGGCTGAGGTCGGCGTGAATACCGAGGCGTGATTGATAATCGTAGTCGGCGGTGAATCGGGTCAAGGGAGTATCTGTCGGGCGCTTGGGCGCCATATTGATGGCGCCGCCCACATAACCTGATGCTCCATTGAGCAGGGCATTGGGTCCCTTGAAGACCTCGACCCTGTCAAGGGTCTGAACCGTCGAACTGCCATATCCAAAATGCAGGTTTGGCAGGCCGTCATAGAGATTCCAGCTTGTATTAAAGCCCCGGATACCGATCCATTCTCTAATGCCCTGACCAGAATCAGTCGAGAGTGTGGAGGCATCATTGCGAACGACATCGCCCACCGTTCTGGCCTGTTGGTTTTCAATGAGTTCGGCGGTGTAGCTGCTGATACTGAACGGTGTGTCAAAGATGTCTTTATTGCCGAGCAGTCCGAAACGGCCGCTGCGCGTGACCTGGCCACCAGCGTATGTTTCGGCCTGGCCGGTGACGGTAATTTCTTCTATTGAAGTTCCTGCCACTGTCAAGAGTGGCAACTTTTCAGGTTCTCCTGCTTTGGATTCGGGGTTGTTATTGGCCGTTGCGTCCGCGATAAGCGGGATGTTGTTGGGGTTGGTAACGGCTGAATTAAAGGTTTGACTGATGCCTGGAAAGCCTTGTGTGGTGGTGTTCTCAGCTAATTTTGAGGGGGGGGGGGGGGGGGGGGGGGGGGGGGGTAATGTTGTTGGCGAACAGAGGCGCGCTAAGGGGGAGTATGAGCAGTATGTTTGCAAGGGTTTTCATTGGAGACATCCTCCGTGTCTTTGGTTAATTGGAAAACCATAGTTTAGACGTAGCATGAATGATTCGCAAGTTTATTTTTATAAAAATATGAAATTATTTTTAGCGTTGTTATTTTGGCTTGCTGTGGGCAGATGCCATTCTCGCCCCCTCCGTCATTCCGGCCTACCCTACCTGCCGCAGGCAGGCGCCGCTCTACCACCTCGGCGGCTTGTTCCAGACGCCGCTCTACCACCTACGTCCCTGTAGGCGTACATCCCTGTAGGCGTGCCCTCATGCCGCATACAGGACATCCTGTCCATAAATGACGGCGGGGTGTTGTTTTGGCTTTCCGTCATCTTGTCTGCCTGATACGGGCAGGGCTTTAGCAGGAACGCAGGGTCACCTCATCTAAAATAAGGCGTCAGGTATCCGGGTCACGGTATCGTTGAGTATCGCTCATATCGCCCGCTATGTTAGCAATTTAGATGAGGTGACCCTGTACCTTTACCACAATATGCAGAATCAGGTTTTCGAAGCTGACAGACAGGGTCGGTAATCTATGAGGCAGGCGTCTAGCCGGTTGTCATTGACGGGCTAGGCAATCTGCTTTTTATATATGCCGTTCAGGCGCCATCGACTGATGCAGCACATCAATAATTTCGATATGAGTATCGCTAATCCGGTAGTAAATATGATGCTTTTCGGCCCGAATGCTGTAATAGCCCGCCTTGATGTCGCTGCGCGCCGTTCCCCGTGCGGGATTTTTGGCCGTTTCGCGCATCCGTTCACGCAGTATGCGCAGGTATTTTTTCCTTTGCCGCGCGCCGTGATTTTCAAGGGTGTAGGTGCTGATCTAGGTAAGGCTTTTCCGGGCTTGCGGAAACAGGAGGTATTTCGCCATTATCCAATGATTTCACGCGTAAAGGCTTCACCGTCAACGCCGCGCCCCTGGTCAAGCTCGCCTTCGCCTCTGGCCAGCGTTTCACGCAGCAGGTCAAGTTTGGCTTCTTCCTGTTCCAGCAGGCGAAGACCGGCGCGCACCGCGTCGCTGACCGATGTGAAGCGCCCGCATTTCACCCGGGCTTCGATAAAACCTTCGAAATGATTGCCCAGAGAAATACTCGTGTTTTTTGCCATTGGTTGACCTCTCGTAAAAATATCTTCTCTTTTCAAATTACCAAACATTGATAATCTGTTCAAGAAAAAACAGGGGGTGGCGTAGCCATTCCGGTATATCCAGAACTTCGGCGCGCGTTCAATCTGCTCCCAAACGGCGCGTTCCATTGGTAAAAACCCCTCGCCCCCAATGCGCGTGCCTAGATAGCCGTATCAGGCGCATTGCGTCATTTTCACTCTGTGCCTGGCCCGGCCTTTTTTGGGGCCTCCAAGGTGGCGCCGTGTTGTACGGCGGCTTTGAGGCCGTCGATGGTGCGCAGCGTCAGATTGCCGACTTCCCATTCAGCCATAGCCAGTGTGATGGTATACGGAGTTGTTTATAATTTTTTTTACCATAAATCTGCTTCGTTTTCTTCCGTAATCTTGGACAGTATTTCCTTAAGTTCCTGAACTTTGCTATCGGTACTGTTTGAAAGATATTTTTTAAGGTCGTTTTGGCAAAATTGTATCACATGAGATAAGTCTTTCTTAATATTATGAATATTAAGATACATCTCCAGATCTCCTTCTTTTAAAATAAAATTTCCATTGCTGTATTCTGCTTCAATTCTGGGTATTAAGTCATTGTGGTTAGCTAAAAACTCAGAAACGAGTGGTTCAGTGTTGATTTTCTTTTTTGTTTCTTCCGGATAAAAAAATTTCTGCGCCGAATCAAGATCTGTAACATAAAATATTTTTAAGCCAAATGCTTCAAATAATTTTTTCCATCTCTCATAGTTTTCTGTGCCTTCTATATCTAAAGTAGTTATATCTTGTATCAAGCCTTTTTTCAGTTTTTCCTCTATTGCACCAAGAATTGCGCGGAAAAAATAGCGATCAGAATCTCCCTCAACAAGCAGAATCTTACTTCCAAAAAATGCATGAGCAGAACGTTTATTGTCAAGAATTTTTACGAGCCATTTTTGATCAGTGGTAATATTTGGCTGATTTACTTTTGTATGGCCATTTTCATCAAGTGAAAGTCTAATAACATTACCTATAGTCTCAGAATTTATAAGAGATTCGGAATGAGTAACAAGAATATATTGGCATCCCTGTTCGTCTTTTAATTTTTCTATAACACGAAGATACTCACTCTGAAATTGGTAGTGTAAATGGATTTCAGGTTCATCAATAATTACAAGTCCACCTTTCAAATCACCTCGTCCATAGGCTTCAAAAATTAAATGAATGATTGCTTTTTGTCCTGCGCTTAGTGAATTTATATCTAAAATAGCTTTATTTCTTTTTGTATCAACGAAAGAGAAATCAAAACTCCATTGCGAGTAATCTCGCAGTTTTATTTCAATTTTTAGATTAACAACTTTAAGTTTATCATTGATTTTTTTAATAAAACCTAAATTGTTTGCAGCAATCTCACATTCTTTTTTATCCTTATTGGTTCCTGTCAAGTCGAAAAATTTTTCCGCCATTCTTAATCCAACCAGACTAAAAATAGATGGCGCATCATTTTCTACAGAATTTGTGCTTTTAGAATATTCAGAGGATTTAATTTCCCGAATTTGTCTCGAAGCTGTATTCCCGTCTCCAAGGGAAACATATGCATCATAGGAATTATAATTTCTATATCCACCAATCAATGCAAATGATTCAGACAAATGAGATATTGCAGTATTTGAGTTTTCTTCATTATAAATTTCTATTATCTCTTTATATAGATTATATCTTCTTAGATAGTTATATCCAATATCTTGATTAAATTCACGTACATGGTTTTTACTTGTACTGTCCAAGGTAAAATTAAGCTGTTCAATAGGTTCCACAGGTTCCACCGTGTAAGTTTTATTTATGCTATCCAAGATAATATCGAGTTGATATTCATTTTTAGTTATTCCTTCAGTAAACATTTTTTCAGAAGAATAAAGATTAATTATTGGCAATAATTTATTTTTATTATCTTTGAGATGTTGAATGTTAGCACAATCAATATCATCTAATTCAATTATTATTCTTATTTTTTGTTCCATATTTTCAAAATTATAGTTTCTATCCAGGCGGAAATTTTCGTAATTTTGAACTTCATTTATTGTTTCCAATATTCCCTTTTTTATATTGGCATTGATTGTCGCTCTTTTTGTATATAGATCGGTATTTCTTTTATACGGAATAAAAAGAACTCTTCTAAAAATAAAATTTATCACTTCAAGAGCTGTAGATTTTCCTGACCCATTTTGCCCAATTAGAATACTCAAATTTTTATCAAAGGTAATTTTAGGCGCATTTAGTATATCATCAACATAAGCAAAGCTTAGAATGTTTGATATTTGCAATGATTTAATCTTCATAAATTATGGAGCAACTCAAATTTAATTGCCAGATTTTCTTCGGTTATCTTGTTTGCATAACATCTGACAGTTTTCTGTGATTGTTTTACCGCCTTCGTGCCATGGCGTGATATGGTCGGCTTCCATTTCAGAAATATCAAATTTATCTTTACAGAATGGACAAACGCCCTTTTGTCTTTCGTATGCCTCTCGCTTCATATTGCCAGTAAATGAACGGATGTTTAAATATCTTTCTTTCCGAGTCAATACATAAGGATAGATGCCCGATTTTTTCGTTACATCTTCGTCTTGCATAAGTTCTGTAATTTCTGTTTCGAGTTTTTTGGAATTTAGTTTTTTATCTTTAAATTTATTATATAACTCACCCCAATTTACATTTGCCATTTCTTTTCGGTAATTTGAAAAAGTTGCGCGCACCCACGCGATCACATTCTGGAAATACTGCCACAATTCATCGGCATTTTTATCATGCTGATGTTTTGCCATGTAGTCAGCCATTTCGCCATTATTGATCCATGACAGCGCGGTTTCCAAGTATTCTTGCCGAATTGGCGAACCTTTCAGGAGCGATCCACTGTCATTTGCTAAAAGGTACGCCGCACAATTCGTCTTGCTGAATTTTAGCTTTGCGTCAGAAAGCCACGGCCCTGTATAAACGGCGTTGCGTAGCTCCTGGTTTGTCAATTTTTCACCTGCAATATTGATAGTTTTAAACCAGTCCAGTCGTTCCTTATCTGTCCCTTCACAGAAATAAATCATTAATTCATAATTCAAAATCCGATCTTGTTCTTCTTTGGTCAAATTATGAAAAAAGTAATTGTTGATTGAAAAATCACCGTTCACATATTGCCCGATACTGATTGTGCGTTGCTGACCGTCTAACATTTCATAGCCGCCATCTTCGCGTATCATCCAATACATGACATTTAGCGGAAAGTTTTGCTTGATTGTCTCAATCACATCGTCACGTTGATGGCCTTTATAGACAAATTCACGCTGATATTTTGGGCGAATGTCAAGTTTTCCGGCATAGGCAACAACACCTTCCTCGGCACTATCTTTGTAGCCAGTAATGATTTTGCGTATTGGAATTTGATGTAATTCAATTTTCATGTTATTTTTTTACTTTTCTATTCCTCACTAAAATTCTCTTGAAAATTTTTTTGTCATTTATATAGATGGCTCCAATCAAAGAGTATCCATCTGGAGCATAGGAACCAAGATTTCCTAAAATTTCAAATTGCTTGGGATTATATTTATCAATAAACGTAACAGGTACGCCCATCGGCCCCTCATAATCGTAAGGAATATCAATGTATCTTTTTACATTGATAGCATCAAAATTATCGTATTTAAAATATTCTTCTGGAGTATACCGCTTGTATAGAGTTAGTTCTTCATGACGTTTTGTAGTGTCGAGATTTGTGAACCATGCAATATTACCCATGCTGAAATGCTTCACTCCATCCTTCACCTTAATTCTTGATTTAGTTTGTATCTCATAGTTATCAGGAACCTGAAACCATTTTGTGCCACCATTATCATACCCAAGCCACAATTTATTTTCCTTGATGGGTTTAAAAATCTCTTTATAGGTAATGGCATTCTGATTGCCAAGAATTAAAAAAAATTTATTATATTCCATCAGTTGTTCGATATATTCACGAAAAAGTGAAAATGGCGGATTAGTTACAATAACATCTGCTTTTTTCAGTAAGTCAACGCACTCCTTACTACGAAAATCACCATTGCCTTTGAGTGGCGTGGCAACATTGGCATCATGTTTTAGTAACCACTCCACATCTTTTAGTCCTATCGCGCCGTCAGAGTCGAGATCTTTGACTTCGTTAATCTCGATTTTAAATGGCTCTTTCCCCTCAGGCTTTAGTCCCTCTACCTCAAACAGAGGTAGTTGATCGCCAACAATTGGCGATTTATCGTAACTCGTGGTAATGAGCTTTTTTAGTCCAAGCACGTTGAAGTTTGCGGCAAAATATTTGAAAAAATTGCTCTCAAATGGATCATCGCAATTACAATACACGACCCTGCCACGGAATTGGTCTTTGTAGTGCTTCAATTCTTTTTCAATATCGGCAAGCTGGGTATAAAATTCATCTTTCTTTGCTTTAGCTGCTTGATTGAGGCGTGTATTTAGAGGTTTAGCGCTCATATAAAAGGTAAAAAATTTCAATTTGAAACAAAAATTGGCGGAGAGGGAGGGATTCGAACCCTCGATACGGGGTTACCGTATACACACTTTCCAGGCGTGCTCCTTCGACCGCTCGGACACCTCTCCAGATTAAATGCGCTTTTTTCTTCATTCCGGCTCTGCCGCTCGCGGGCAGGCCGGAATCCATTGACCATTCTGACACCGCTTCCCTGGCGGCTTGTCGCAGACCTGTCTGCCGCCGGCGGGTTGCCGCCCGCATACCACACTTAATCAGCGCTAGCCCGGCCGTTTTCTTTCAATGCCAGATAGTCTTGCAGGGAATTCAGGTCATCCACATCCCAGCGTTCGGTTAAGACGCCCAGCCGCCAGCCGAGCGCCTTGATGCGCGCCCTGGTCTGCCTGAATACGGTTGCCTGGCCCCAGGCTATGCCCTCGAAGAGCGCCCGGCTGTTTTTGCATAAACCGATAAGATAATAACCGCCATCCCGGGCCGGGCCGAGTACAATATCATTATTTTGCAGCGCTTGCCGCGCCTGTTTTAAGTCGCCGGCCGTCAATACCGGGCAGTCACTGCCGATCAGTATGACCGCACGATAAATTTTTAAGGCCCGCGCGAAGGCGTGGCGCATCCTGTCGCCGAGGTCATCGCCCCGTTGTGTATAAATCTCAATGGCCGCCCTGTTGGCGATATTATCAAAATAAGGATGCCGGCTGTCGCCGTCTATCCATAGCTGAATAGCGCTAAACCCGGAATGCAGCGCGGTGTGCAGCGTCTTTGCCAGCAATTCCCTGTATATTTCGGCGGCCCGCCCCGCCCCGACATGCGGAATAAGCCGGGTCTTGACTCGGCCGGGCAGCGGCGCCCTGGCAAATATGATGAGTACGGCGCCATCTATTGACATTGATAGTGGCGGGCCAGCCGGGCCGTATCGCAGCCGAAAAAATAGAGCGCGCGCAACAGCCACATGGTCAGTATGGTTTTTATCACGCCGTTTTTCTCCCAGCGCCGGCTTGAGCTTTGGACTCTGGCGGACAGGCAGATTGGCCGGGTTATTTTTTTCAGCAGTTTACTGATGGCAATGTCTTCCATGAGCGCCAGCCCGGGGAAGCCGCCGATCTCGTTAAACAGTTTATGCTGCACGAACAGGGCCTGATCACCGGTGGCGATGCCGCTCAGGCGGGAACGCCAGTTGATGCCGCTTTCTATGACCCTGAAGCCCCAGGCCCGGCCGGATAAATGGATGTCAAAACGTCCCCAGGCCCTCTGGTTTCTTTTCGCAAGCGTAATAAGCGGGCCGATATCTTCCGGCAAGAAGGTATCGGCATGCAGGAACAGCAGATAATTGCCGGCGGCCTGCCCGGCCCCGCTATTCATCTGCATGGAACGGGCGGGCTTGCTGCTTAAAACCGTATCGCACAACGGCCGGGCCAGGGCCACGGTATTATCGCGGCTGTTGCCGTCCACCACGATGACTTCATGCCCTGCCTTTCTTAACTTTTGCAAACTCCGCAAGCAGCGCTCTATGGTTTCTGCTTCATTCAGGACGGGAATGATAATAGACAGCATGGTCGATTGACCTCAATGGTAAACAGCGTCAGGCCTGAAGCGCGCCGCCGCAACTGCTGCCCTGCCCCGCGGTGCAGGCATAGCAATGGTCTCTGACCGCAATGCTATCGCCCGCCAGCGCCTGTTCGGCAAGTTCCGAGATATGAACCGGCCTGTGACTGTCATTTAAGGGCAGGCCCAGCATCTGGTTGAAGTCACAGTCATAGACATTGCCCTGCCAGTCCACGCTGATCAATGTCCGGCACATGACATTTTCGAGGTTCTCTTCACGATGGGCCTCATGCAAAAGCCGCATATAGCCTGTCAGTTGATTCTTGGATATCAGCATGCTGCCGAAACGCTGAATTGGCATGTTGCACAGGGTATAGAGCCGGTTGAAGCGGATATTGAACTGCTGTTTCAATTCTTTTTTATAGGCCTGTTCCAGTTCAATTTGAGATGGCGGCAAGGCGGGCCCCTGCGGATTGAACACCAGGTTCAGGATCAGGCCCGTTGCGTCCTGGCCATAGCCCGCCGCATTGAGCCTTTGCAAGGCCCGGATACTCCTGGCGAACACGCCATTGCCGCGCTGGCGATCGACATTCCCGGCTTGATAACAGGGCAACGACGCGGTGATTTCGACTTCATTATCCGCCAGAAAATCGGCCAGCCCGGCCATGCCCGGTTCTTCCAGTATGGTCAGATTACAACGATCTATCACATTCAATCCTTGCCGCCGGGCATAGCGGACCAGTTCCTTGAAGCGGGGATGCAACTCCGGCGCCCCGCCCGTGATGTCGAGGATTTTTACGGATTTTGTGGCGATAAAGGCTTTAATCGCGGCAATGGTCTTGGGCGACATCATTTCTTTACGGCGCGGACCGGCATTCACATGACAATGCACACACTGCTGGTTGCATTTCAGGCCAATATTAATTTGCAGGGTATTCAGATCAGCCCTGCGGATGGCCGGAAAACCGATTTTATCGAGATGCGGCAGTGTTTGATGCATGGCTAATCAGTTTCTTCCAAAGTCATCGGCAAAACGCACAATATCATCCTCGCCCAGATAGGAACCCGATTGCACTTCAATAAGCTCCAACAGATCGCTGGTGGCATTCTCCAGGCGGTGTTTCATGCCCACGGGAATATAGGTTGACTCATTTTCTTTTAGTTCAAACACCTCATCGCCGCGGGTGACGGTCGCCACGCCCTTGACCACGACCCAGTGCTCGGAGCGCTGGTGATGCAGTTGCAGCGAGAGTTTTTTGCCGGGGTTTATGGTCAGCCGCTTAACCTGAAAATTATCGCCATGATCGACCGAGTCGTAATGTCCCCAGGGGCGATAGACCTTGCGGTGCAGCAAGGATTCCTTTCTGTCTTTGAGGCGTCCAACGATCTGCCTGACATCCTGGGCCTTGTCCTTGTCGGCGATCACCAGGGCGTCATCGCTGTCAACAATGATCATATTATGGCAGCCAAGCGCCGCTATCAGCCCCCGCTCGCTTTTTATGAGACAATCCGCGCTGTCATGGGCAATCACATCGCCCTCGATACAGTTGCCCGCCTCGTCCTTTTCCTTGAGTTCCCAAACCGAAGGCCAGGCGCCAATATCCGACCAGCCCATCGCAACCGGTATCACGGCCAGGCGTTCGTCCCCGCTCGCGGCCAGCCTCTCCATTACGGCATAGTCAATGGAATCACTCGGGCTACTCAAAAAGGCGCTTTCCTCAAGCCGGTAAAAAAGGCCGTCCGCCTTGCCCGCGTCATGGGCCGCTTTACAGGCGCTCAGTATGCGCGGATTAAAAGCGCCGATCTTGTCCAGCCACACACTGGCCTTCATCATAAAAATACCGCTGTTCCAGTAATAATCACCGGCGGCAAGGTAGCGTTCCGCGCTTGCCTCATCCGGTTTTTCGGTAAAGCCGTTAATCTGATAGACGCTTGCGCCCGCGGCCTGATTGATGGGCCTGCCCGTATGGATATAGCCATAGCCGGTCTCGGCCCGGGCCGGTGTGACGCCGAAAGTCACCAGATAATCCTGTAGCGCCAGCGCGTGGCCCTGGCTTATCGCGGCATGGAAGGCGTCAAGGTCTTTAATCAAATGGTCCGCGGGCATCATAACCATAACGGCATCCTCATAACGGCCGGCCAGAGTCAGGGCGGCGATAGTCAGGGCCGGGGCCGTGTTACGGCCTTCAGGTTCAAGGATAATCTGACTTACGGCCCTGTTGCGCCCGGCAGACTGCTCGGCAACAAGAAAGCGATGGGCTTCATTACAGATGATCAGCGGGTCCAGGACGGCAAGATCAGCCACGGGTTTATTGAGCCTGGCCAAGGTGTCCTGCAATAAGGTATCGCCGCCAAACAGGCGGATAAATTGCTTGGGATAATGCGCCCTAGACAGCGGCCATAAACGGGTCCCGCCGCCACCGGCAAGAATCACGGGCGCCAGTTTCATGCCGCCCCCCGCAAATCAATCGTCAAACACAGGGGCAATAATTCTCCTTCATTACTCATTATCAATTATCCACTGTCAATTATTCATTAGGGCCTGTTAACACTATTTTAGCAGTCCCTGCTTGAGTCTGTTTTGCGCTCCAGCAAGGCGGAAGAAGCGCAGTGTAGTTGCGCTACTCAAGCGACTGACCTGCCTGCAGCAGGCAGGCAGGCAACGAAGCTGGGGCGCAAAACAGGCCAAGCCCTTCGGGTTGTGCCCCAAACTGCGCCACTCGGCGTTGCTTGCCTGCCTGCTGCAGGCAGGTCGCTCATTTGGAGTGACCAAACTACGCTCCGCGCGCCTTGATTGGCGCAGTTTGGGGCACAACAGGGCCTGCCAAAATAGTGTTAACAGGCCCTAAATACCGGCAAGCAAGCGCTCCTGCTCCGCCAGCTTCAAATCCGCCCGCATCATCTCGCTGACCAGTTCCCTGAAACCCGTTTGCGGAGACCAGTTCAGCTTTGCCCGGGCCTTGCCGCCCTCGCCGAGCAGACTGTCCACTTCCGCGGGGCGATAATACCTCGGGTCAACCTCGACAATACAGCGACCCTGGTCGTCATAACCCTTCTCGGCGCTCGCGCTGCCCTGCCAGCGAATATGAATATCGGCCTCCCGCGCGGCATATTCAATAAACTCCCTGACACTGTGCTGCACGCCGGTCGCGATCACATAATCTTCGGCCGCATCCTGTTGCAACATCAACCACTGCGCCTCGACATAGTCGCGCGCATGACCCCAGTCACGCCTGGCATTGAGATTGCCGATATAAAGCCGGTCTTGCAGGCCCAGTTTGATCCTGCTGAGCGCCAGGGTAATCTTTCTGGTCACAAAGGTTTCGCCGCGCACGGGCGATTCATGATTAAACAGGATGCCGTTGCAGGCATACAGACCATAAGCCTCCCGATAGTTCACGGTAATCCAGTAGGCATACAGTTTGGCCACGCCATAGGGCGAACGCGGATAAAACGGCGTGGCTTCTGTTTGCGGAGTCTCCTGCGCCAGGCCATACAACTCCGAGGTCGAGGCCTGATAAAAACGGGTCTTGTCCCGCAAATTCAAAATACGAATCGCCTCCAGCAGTCTCAGCGTGCCCAGGGCATCCGAATCGGCCGTATATTCCGGCTCCTCAAACGAGACGGCAACATGGCTTTGCGCGGCCAGATTATAGATTTCATCCGGCTGGGATTGCTGTATGATTCGAGTCAAGCTGCTTGAATCCGTCATATCCCCATAATGTATGATAAAGTCCCGATCCGAGACGTGGGGATCCTGGTAGAGATGATCAATGCGACTGGTATTGATTAAAGACGAACGGCGTTTTATACCATGCACTTCATAGCCTTTTTTCAGTAAAAACTCGGCCAGATAAGCGCCGTCCTGCCCGGTGATGCCGGTTATCAGGGCACATTTAGACATATTTGATTCAATTCCTGTTGGGTTGAAGTCTGGATTTTAGCAGTTATGTCGTGTATTTTGAGGCTGATTTCAGATACATGCAAACAGCATCCCCCGCCACCTGCCCTGATAGCTCAGCCGGACAGAGCGTCCCCCTCCTAAGGGGAAGGTCAGAGGTTCGAATCCTCTTCAGGGCGCCATTTTAAGACGACCTGAAAAAGGCCCCGTCAGGCGTAGAGCGAAGGTTGGCGCGTTGCAAGCAGATTTGCATACAGCGAATTATCGCTCAAATATGCAACTCGGCATGCATGCGCTCATGGAGCACCCGAACAATCACAATGCCTTTTTTCTCTTCCATAAAGTAAATGACATGGCTTTGATAAGGGAAGGCGCGCAATCCCTGCCTGAGATCATCACGGGGTTTTCCGATTTTTGGCGTAGAGGCAAGTTTTTTAACCGTCAATTCCAAACTGTCAATATAGGCCGTTGCCTGCTCCCGGCCCCAGGTTGCGATTGTGTAGCCGTTAATATTTTGCAAATCCGCCTGTGCGCGGCGCGAAAACTTAATTTGCGGCATCAAGAACCTGCTTTCTTAGCCGGGAAAAAACCTCATCGCCATCAACAACCTTGCCGGCCTTGATATCGGCCATGCCTTCGTCAATCGCTTGTTGCAATGCCGTACGCTGAGCAGCTTGCAGCGCATTAAAAGTCTCGGCCGATACCATAACCGCAACGGGCTTGCCGTTCTTGTTGATCCCGACCGGGCCTTTTTGAGCTTTTAACAGCACTTCGCCAAATTCACGCTTGGCGTCAGTAGCGCTTAATGTTTCCATGATTTACACCTTTTGACAAAATAACCTTATTTTGGCCACTTTAATCAATTTGACTGATTTGTGCAATACAATTCACCACCCCGGCCAGGGTCACCTCATCTAAAATAAAGTGTCAGTTATCCTGGCCACGGTATGGTTTAGTATCGCTCATAATGCGCCTATCGCCCCCCTCGTCATTCCCGCCTCCGCCGTCATTTATGGACAGGAAGTCCTGTATGCGGCGAGAGGGCGGGATGCCCGTAGCCGCCCGGCGAAGGCCGGAATCCAATGGTTTATGTAATACATTCCCCCTGCCTGCAGCAGGCAGGGCTTAGGCGGGAATGACAATCAGGCAGAACTGGCGTTCATTTCACATCCCGGCCCGCCCTCCTGGATTCCGGCTTTCGCCGGAATGACGATGGTGGTTGGATTTCAGCTTCTGCCTGCCGTAGCAGGCTGGAATGACGACGAGGTGTTTTTATGATTTTCTGTATCGCGCCGCAGAAGGCCCCGACGGCTTTTTCATTCCCTGTTGGAACTTGTAAAAAGAAATATGAAATAAGAAACAAAAGCATTATTATAATCCTTTTTTACAGGAAGGGATTCATTTATGAAAATTACACCGCTTTCAGTTTTGGCGTTAATCCTAATGGGTGGCATTGCGGTCGCGGCGGATGCCCAGGAAGCTGAGCAGCCCATTGAGGAAATCGTTGTCACGGGGCGCGCTCAGGAGTTTTATCTCAACCGTTCGCCCAGCCTCGGCAATAAATTCCCGGATGATCTGCGCGATATTCCTCAGTCTGTGCAGATCCTGCCGGAACAGTTGATCAAGGATCAGGCCGCCGTTGAAATCACCGATCTTTACCGGAATATTTCCTCCGTTTCCGTGTTCAGCTATTCCGGCGTGACCTTCAGGGGCTTCCGCCAGGATGAAATTCGCTATGACGGGCTGCTGGGCGATCCGTTTTCGGGCTTTTCGGTGCCGCTCCTGTTTGACATCAAGTCGGTGGAAATCATCAAGGGGCCGTCCGGGGCCTTGTTCGGCGGCGGGCAGCCCGGCGGCCTGATCAATTATGTGACCCGCGCGCCCGAGGACGAATTCACCGCCAGCATGAGCGCCGTGGCCGGCAACTTCGATCTGTACGGCGGGCGCGCCGAAGTCAGCGGGCCGGTCGATAAGCATGGCCGTTTACTCATGCGCCTGGGCGGCGCCTATGAAAACACGGATACGTTCCGCTTTAATACCAATAAGGAAGACAGGGTTTTCGCGGCCGATATGGCATGGCGCCCAACGGCGGCCACCTCGGCGATCCTGCGTTTTGACCATATTGAGCAGAATTTCCGCGGGGCAAGGCTGCGCGGCGTGCCTGTGGATGACGCCGGCAATTTCCTCGCCACGCGGCGTTTCAACACCAATGAAAAGACCGACTTTCAGAGATTGAAGGCAAAGGTGCTTTCTCTACACCTGGAACATCAGATCAATGCCAATCTTGATCTGAGTCTGGCCGGGCGCTATATCGACAGTCTGGAAAGGCAGAATTATCACGAAAATCGCGGCCTGTTTAGCGGCGCCGGGGGCGCGACCTTTGCCCGCCGCGAATTCCGCGATCAGTCGCGCGACATTCAACAATACACGCTATTGGGGGAACTCGTGTACCGCTTTGATCTGGGGCCGACGGGGCATACCTTCCTGGCGGGCGGCGAATATTACCGCAGCAATAACAGCGGCCTTTTTTTCGTTGGCGCCGACTCGCGCCGCGCGCGGGCATTGAGGCTGCCGCCGGGCTTTATCGTGCCGGATCTCAATCTTCTCAGGCCCGATTATGGCAATTCCGGCCCGTCCGCGTTCAAGCCCTTTGTTAAAACAGAGCGCGATATCCGTTTTGATCAATGGGCCATCTATCTTCAGGATCAAATCCGGCTCACGGAGCGGCTGAATATTACCCTGGGCGGACGGCTCGAAGGCTATTCCGAACAGCAGAATTCCACTCAGACCCTGCTTGTCAACGGCAACCGCGGCCGCTCCCTCGCGCGGCAAGGTGACCGGGCGCTGACGGTGCGCACGGGCGTTGTTTATGACCTTACGGACGCGATCGCGGCCTATTTCAACTATTCGACCGGCTTCAATCCCCAGCGCGTCACCAGCCAGGACACTGCCAGCGGCGGCCCTTTCGCCCCCGAGCGCGGGCGCTTGTTCGAGATCGGCGGCAAGATCGATCTGTTTGATGACCGGCTCTACCTGCAACTGGCCGCCTATCAGATCAATAAGACCAATGTGCTGGTGGCCGACCCCACCCCTAGCGCGCCCAGCGGGGCGCTGACCCCCATCGGCGAGGCCCGCTCGCGCGGCCTTGAACTGGACCTGGTCGGCGACCTCACCGACAACTGGACCTTCACCTTTAACTATGGCTTCAACGACACGGTTATCCTGGAAGGTTCGGACGCGCTGCGAAACTCGGTCGGCGACAAATTCGCCAATGCCCCAGACCACCAGCTTGGTTTCTGGACCCGTTACGACTTCCCCGCCATCAACTCGGCCATCGCCTTTGGCGGCCAGTACGTAGCGGAGCAACTCAGCCTGAGCGGCCAAAGGGTCAAGCCTTTTGCGATCTTCGACGCAAGCTGGATCACCGAATGGCGCAACCTCAAATTCCAGATCAATGCCCGTAATCTATTCGATGAAGTCTATGCCGAAAGCGGTTTTCTCTCGCGCACCGGACACTTTCCGGGAGAACCCAGAAGCCTGCTCGTGGAAATCTCGGCTGATTTTTAGTCCGGGATATAGTCATTCCCGCTTACGCGGGAATGTATAACATAAACCACTGGATTCCAGCTTTCGCTGGAATGACAACGGGGGCAATAGGCGCATTATGAGCGATATTAACCATACCGTGGCCAGGATAACTGACGCCTTATTTTACATGAGGTGACCCTGCATTCCTGCCAAAGCCCTGCCCGCAGCAGGCAGACAGGATGACGGAAAGCTAAAACAACACCCCGTCGTCATTCCAGCGAAAGCTGGAATCCAGTGGTTTATACCACACATTCCTGCATCAGCGGGAATGACAATTAGACAGAACTGGCGCTCATATCACATCCCGGCCCGCCCTCCTGGATTCCGGCCTTCGCCGGGCGGCTACGGGCATCCTCGGCAGTCTGTTCCAGACACTGCTCTACCACCTACGTCCTGTAGGCGTGCCCTCTCGCCGCATACAGGACTTCCTGTCCATAAATGACAACGGGGTGTTGTTTTGGCTTTCCGTCATCCTGTCTGCCTGCAACAGGCAGGGCTTTAGGCCGATTTCAAAGGGCTGGAAAGTGTCCAATTCCATCCCAAAGCACAGCTTGCATAAATCCGCCCAATCCCGGCGCAGGCCCGGCATAAGCCGGGCAAATCCCCCTCCCGTTCAAACCTTCCCCAGATTACAGCAGCCGCACATGCCGTATTCGTGCTGCGGATCCGTCTGCTCCTGAAAGGCGCCGGCCGGGTTGGCGGGGTTCATTACGGGCAGGTTGACCGCGCGGCGCAGGCCGTCAACATCTTTGATCACGATGTGGCCGCGCTTGCCTTCGATCAGCGCCTTCTTCCTGAAGCCCTGAAACAGGCGCGAGAGGGTTTCCGGGGCCACATTTAACTGGGCCGCAAGCACGGCCTGGGAAACCGGCAGTGTGACGGCGTCGGCGCCCTGATGACGCTTGAGTTCCAACAGATAGCTGACCAGCCGCTGGCCGGCGCTGCTCAGGGTGAGTTGGTCGATATGATTCATATTTTGATACAAGCGCAGGGACAGCGCGGAGAGTATCTTCAGGGAAAAATCGTTTGATTCCCGGCACAGGGACAACAGGCTGGCCCGGCTGACGGCGATCAGGGCGCTGTCCGCGCCGGCCTTGGCATACACGGGATAGACACAGGGTTCCATAAACATCACGGCCTCGGCCACCAGATCGCCCTGCTTCAATATCTGAAACACCTTTTCATCGCCGTCCGGCGAGAGCCTGAAGGTGTGGATCACGCCCGCGTTGAGCAGGTAAAAGTGCGTGGCCTTCTGCTCGTATTCAAACAGGGTGCGGCCGGCCTTGCAGCTTATCTGTCTTGCGTCCCGCAGCAGCTTTTCCAGGTGCTCCCGCGAGACATTGCGGAATAAAAACGCTCTTTTCAGGCAATTTTCTAATTTGCTATCCAGAAACATGGCCGTAATTGATATATGTCATTTTCTGTCTCCTGATCGTATTGTAGTATAGTCAATAATAATTATCATTAAATTTACTGCTTTTGGCGATTTTTGACGATGCACTACGGAATTTTACTGATCATCCATCTGCTCTGCGCGGCCGTGTTTATCGGTATCGTGGCCTTTGAGGTGCTCATTCTCGAAGGGATCCGCCGGCGTCTGCCGGAAAGCATGATGGCGGCGCTTGAGACAGAGATCCATACGCGCGCGCGCCGGATCATGCCCTGGATCATCGCCGCCCTGTATCTGGCCGGGCTGGGACTCGCGAGTTTTCATGTTAAGGCAATCAATTTTAACAGCGCCTTTGGCATCCTGTTGAGCCTCAAGATCCTGCTCGCCCTCAGCGTTTTGATTCACTTTATCAGCGCCATAAAGTTCTCATTATGCGGACAGATGAATTCAGGGCGGTTCAAGCGGATTCACTACAGTGTCTTTATTCACCTGCTGTTGATCGCCATTTTCGCAAAGGCCATGTTTTATATCTAACGAAGGAGAAATCTCATGTTCAAAGCAAAGCATTTAACGGGCATTTTCATGCTGTCGGGTTTTCTGGGCTGCCACAATCTGGCCGCACAGGACGCAAGTGTTCTGCCCCTGGAAGAAATTGAGGTGCGCGCCAGCAGCGAGGCACTGACGCTGGACAGCGCCGAAACGGCCCGTTACCGCCTGGAGCGGGTCGCGGGCGGCACCAATCTGGTGCGGATGACGGAACAGGACGGGCGTCAGGCCACCCTGGATGACGCGCTGGGCGCGGAACCCGGCATTACCATTCAGGAATTCTTTGGCGGCAATGATCAGCCCCGGCTTAATATCCGCGGTTCGGGGATTCAGAGCAACCCCCAGAGCCGGGGCATCCAGCTTCTGCAAAACGGATTGCCCATTAACCTTGCCGATGGTTCCTATATTATTTCCCAGCTCAACGCCCGCTCGGCCGAATACATCGAGGTCTATCGCGGCGCCAACGGCCTGCGTTACGGGGCCGCGACCCTGGGCGGCGCGATCAACCTGGTCTCCCCGACCGGCTACAGCGCCGCCGGGCAAAGCCGGCTGGGCTTCGGCGCGGGCAGTTTTAAGGCCTTTGACGGTTATGCCGATTTTGGCAATGTGTTCGGCGCGACCGATATTTATACCATGTTTACGCACAACCAGGCCGACGGTTTCCGCCGCCAAAGCGAGAGCAAGCGCGCTCATCTGAGCGCAAACCTGGGGCATCGCTTCCGGCGCGATCTGGAATCACGCCTGTTTGTGGATTATATCCGCAACGATTTCAACATCCCCGGCCCGCTCAGCAAGGCCGAATTACGGCGCAACCCCAAGGCCGCGGGCGGCCTGATCTTTGCCGGCCCCAATGTCGTGCGCGACAAACCCAGGCGCGATTCCAGCATCTTCCGGCTGGCGAATAAAAACACCTGGCTGTTCGGCGCAGAGAGCAGCCTGGCCTTCAGCCTGTTTTACCAGAATGTGGATGATGACTTTACCTTCCCGATGGGTGTCGGGGTGCGCGTTGACCGGAGCCATGAATGGGGCGCGGAACTGCGCTGGGCCGGGCAACGCGCCTTTTTTAACGCGCCCCATGAGCTTGAGTTCGGCCTGATGCTGCATTTCAATCAACTTAAGCGCAAATATTTTAACAATCGTGACGGCGCGCGGGTGGCCCAATTTGCCGATAATGACCTCACGGCCGGCAATGTGACCCTGTTTATGCAGGACCGCATCGGCCTCACGGACCGGCTGGCGCTGATCACGGCGGCCCAATTCAGCCATGCCTCGCGCAATATCAAGGACAACTTCAGCGCGGCGGCCAGACCGCGCCTCCTCTACAACCCGTTTATGCGGCAATACCGGCAGGGCCGGTTTAACGCGGGCGACAGCGGCCGCAAGCAGGATTACTTCGGCATTAACCCCAAGCTCGGCCTGCACTATGCCATAGACGCGGACAAATCCGTATTTGCCAACCTCAGCCGCAGCTTTGAGCCGCCGACCTTTGACGAACTGCTGATCACGGAAGGCGGCACGCCGTTTCAAGGCCCGGGCAATTTCAGAAGCGTGAAACTGAAGGCGCAGACCGCGACCACGCTCGAATTCGGCGCGCGCGGTTCCTATGCGGACCGGCTGGAATGGGATATCAGCGCCTATCGCAGTTGGGTAAAAAACGAGATCCTGACCATCACCGACACCTTCGGGATCGCCGGCGTGACCCGTAATTCCCCGGACACCACGATCCATCAGGGTCTGGAAACCGGCCTCAAATTCAATATCCTTGATTCGCTGAGTTTCAGCGCGAGCTATAACTGGAGCGATTTCTTTTTTGACGGCGGCGTTTATAACGGCAAGCAGATTGCCGGCGTGCCGGAACACATGATCCACGCCGAACTCATGTACCGGCACAAAAGCGGATTTTACCTCGGCCCCAACCTGCAATGGATGCCGGAGGCAACGCCGACTGACCACAGCAACACCGTGTTCCAGGACCGCTTTGGCCTGCTCGGCGTCAAGGCCGGCTACAAGGCGCCCGCCGGCAACTGGTCGCTGTTCATTGAAGGCCGAAATCTGACCGACAAAGTCTATGCCTCCAGCTACCTGATCCGGGACCGCGCGCCGCCCCCGATCGGGGCGCTGTTCATCCCCGGCAACGGCATGAGCATCACGGCCGGTTTTGAAGTGCGATTTTAAGGAAGCTCTGAATAAATCCATCCTGGATTTCCCTGCCTGCAGCAGGCAGGTCAGAGCACGCAAGGTGAAAATGCGATTTTCACCTTGCTTCAAAATCAATGACTTGCATCATTGCCAAGTTATTGATTCTGGGGCGGTACGCCTGCCTGCTGCAGGCAGGTCCCTGTACCGCAGGAAACTCTGATTCAATCAGAGTTTCCTTAAGCGGGTTTTTGTCACTCTGAACCCGCGCCTGTTAATAATCAGAGTGTGCCATTATTGCAACTAATTATTTCAATCAATCAGGAGAAAAATGATGAAAATCCTCACTCAAACCTTGTGCATTACCGCGCTTGGCATTATGAGTCATGCGCCCCTGGCGGCCACAACGCCGACCACCGAAAAGGCCGACCGGCAAGTGGTCGCCACGCTCACGGCGCCCGATATCAAGACCTCCGCGATGCCGATCTGCGCCATCGCGCTGGTCAAGCAGCGCCACAAAGAGCTACAGTTTTCCGCCGAGGCCGTCAGCATCGCCGATGAGATTTTCCGGCGCATCAGACCCGTGATGATGCAATACAAAAGCGAGGTTGAGGCATTGCAGAACACCCTGTTCGATGCCTCGCTCGCGGGCGATCTGGCGCTCTACAAAAAAACGGTCGAGTCACTCTCGGCGGTCAAGCTCAAGGCCGATCTGCGGCATGAAGAAGCCGTACACGAAGGCAGAAGCCGCTTCCCGGCCGCGGATGTCGAAAAAATTGACGCCTGGCTAAAGCAAAACCGCGAGACCATGTTTGCCCTGCAAAAACTGGAATAAACCCGCGGGCGGGCTAGTGAACGAAATCAGGCCGGAATGACAAATTGTTGTCATTTATGGACAGGATGTCCTGTATGCGGCGTGAGGGCAGGATGCCCGTAGCCGCCCGGTCTGTCGGAGGCAGGCAGGTAGCGGGGGTAGCAGATAACTCAGCGGGTCGGTTGGAATGAGGTATTCAGAATGGTCATTCCCGCTGATGCGGGAATGTATTGTATCAACCACTGGATTCCAGCCTTCGCTGGAATGACGACGGGATGTTGTTCCGGCTTTACGTCATTCCAGCCTGCCTGCCGCAGGCAGGGGGAATGACAACTTTATTATTCATCCACGATACCCAAATATGCGTATCCAGGACAACATCAGGCATTCTCCCAATCATCCTCAATGACGAATTCTTAAACTTTCTGCTTTGTCGTCATTCCAGCGAAAGCTGGAATCCAGTGGTTTTTACAATACATTCCCGCTTAGGCGGGAATGACATTATACGACTATCTGCCGCCCGGCAGACAAACAAACATCACAACAACACAAACGGCAGGAGGGCGCAGGGGAAGAGCGCCAGCGCGAGCCGTGGCGTATATAAGGCCAGCATGGCTACCATAAAGGCGGCCGCCGTGAGCAGGCCCGCCCAAAGGGTCAGACCAATACCGCTGCCGTATTGCCGCACACAAAGGACCATGCCGATTAACAAGACCAGCCAGCCCGAAAGCCGCACCGCCCAAAGCATAGTCTTACTGATAGTCCGTATCCGCGGCAAAAGCTGTTTGCGATGCCTTGCCATCGACAGCGCGACCAGCAAGAAACCGGCATAAACGACAAAAAATAAGGCGAGCACTCTCAAGCAGAACCGGCCGGGATTGGCGAGTCAATCATCCCGGCTTGCCGCCCTCGCCGGCGGCAGACGCGGGCAGTCAGCGCAAAGCACAGTCCGAATGCCAGCATGCACAGGTCGAAACCCGCGAATACCCAGTCACCCGCGCTCAGGCTTTGCATGAGATGCCGCTCGGTGGTGATGGCGTTTACTACCGGCAACAGGGCAAAGGCCGCCGCCGCAATCCACAATGATTCGCGCCAGACGCGCGCCGGGGGGCGCAGAAAGGCATATAGCAGCATTGCCAGCCAGCTAATAAACAGCACATGAATTTCCCACTCGGCGCGTTCCGCGAGTTCCAGCGGCAACAGCCGGTTGGCCCAGAAAAAGGCCGCGATGCCCACCGGCAGGCCGATAACGGTGGCAATATTGAGCACCTCGACAGCGCGGTGGCCAAAGTGGGCCGGCTGCCGCTGTTGCTTGAGCAGGGCCTTGCGCTTCACGCTCCAAAGCAGCAGACCGGCGGCAATCATGGCGCTGCCCGTGAGGCCCGAAAAAAAATACAGCCAGCGCAGGGCGCTGTCGGCAAACCGACCCTCGTGCAGGTCCAGCATGGCATAGAAAAACTTGACCGGCGGCCGCAGCGCCGCCGCCTGTTGTTCAATCAACGCGCCGCTGACACCGTCAAACACCAGCGGCTGGCCGCGCGAAATGACCGAGTCCGGCTTATGGTAGAAGCTGACGCGCGCATTGGCATCCCCCGGAAAATCAATTCTGGCAAAGTAGATCTGATCCGCGCTCCAAATGGCCCCGGCGTGTTCCAGCATCGGCGCGAGCGGCGCAAGCGGCGCGGCCTCGCCGGCCCGCTCCGGTTGCGCGCTGCGCGCCAGCATCTCCTGTCGAAATTGCGCATTCGCCTCTTCGCCGCTGCCATAGGTCGCCAGCAGGATGCCCGGCAGATACAGAAAGGCAAAAAACAACAGGCCGCTGTAGGTGATCATGAGATGAAACGGCAGGGCCAGCACGCTCAGCATATTATGCGCATCCAGCCAGCCGCGTTGGCCCTTTGCGGGCCGGAAGGTAAAAAAATCCCGAAATATCTTTTTATGAATGATGACCCCGGTCACGATCGCCAGCAACATGAACATGCTGGCAACACCAACCAGATAACGCGCCGCGGTTCTGGGCAGGTAATGCAGATTGTAGTGCATGCGATACAAGGTCTGGCCGCCGGTGGTTTCGCGCGCGGCATAGGGCGCGCCGGTCTTGATATTCAAAACCGCGTCGCCGCGCCGCTCGCGGCCGGCCGGGGGCGCGCTGTAATTCCAGAACACCTTCAGGTTAGGGTGCTCGCGGCTGCCGGGCAGATCGATAAACCAGCGGTCCGCGCCGGGGGCCTCCACCTTCAGCCAGGCTTCAGCGATGCCGAGCGCCTCCTGCGGCGCGGCCTGCTGCCGGGGCATTTCGGGTTGCATCCACTGATCGATCTCGGTGTCAAAATACCCCAGCGTGCCGGTGACAAACATAAAATACAACAGCCAGCCCAGCACCAGCCCGCCCCAGGTATGCACCGGCGTCATGGCCTGCCGCAGGCTGAGCTTCAAGGCGCTCATGCCCCGGCGCCAGCCGCCGCCAACAGCCAGGACGCGCCCGCCAGCAACGCGGCGCTTAGCCAGAGCAGGCCACAGGCCCGCCATAAGGAACGTTGCGCAAATACCCAGAGGATGGCCAGCGTCCAGTATGCAAAGGCCAGTATCAACCCATAGGCCACGGCCTCGCCTTTCCAGGCGGGAAATACTTTGGCGAAAAAGACAGCGAGCGCGCTGGCAAACAGATAACCCCCCACCACGGCCGTAAAGATACGAAATATCAGCGCCCACGGCAGACGGCGCAATGTGTTTTGTGTTAAGCGTTGAGCGGCAGTCATGGATTGTTGGCTTGAGTTAAAATTGTTATTGATTTTATTATTATGATTGAGAATAAGTAAGGGTTAAAGCCTTATTTCAAAAATATTCCTGCCATTCGAAAGTAACGATTTTGTTAAAGAGTCGATTCCGCTCCTGTCGTCATGCCCTTGCCTGCTAAAAGCAGGCGAAAGAGGAATACGGATACATCATGGTGAACTTCTTTTGCCATTTTCGGCCCCGTCGTCATTCCGGCCTTCGCCCGCCTGTGGCAGGCAGGCAGGGCGTTTCAATGGGTGGCGGTTTGCTTAAAACTCAAGTTCCAGGCCCAGCTTGAACGTGCGAGGGATGCCCTGATTCAATTGGCCGTATACTGGCCACATAATCCAGTAGTCTTCGTCGGCAACATTGTCCACATTGAGCCGCAGGATCAGCCCTTTACCGGCCACTTTTGTTTCGTAGCGCGCGCCGATGTCAAGCAGAGTGACATCGCCGACATACCACCGGTTATTTGAATCGACCGGGCGTTTACCCACGTAACGGGCGCCTGCCGTCAACGTGAGCGGTAAGCTCGGCACACGGTATTCGCCGTAAAGGCTGACTTGTTCGCGGGCTACCCCCTGGAGGCGTTTACCATCAAGGGCGCCGCCCGTGGTCTTCTGGTTGGTGGCGTCCAGAAATATTGCGCTGGCCGTCAGAAGCCATTGAGAACCCAGGCGAAATCTGCCGTTGAGTTCCAGGCCCTGGTAGCGGGCTTCGCCGTCCTGGGTGAAGACATTGGCCGGAGTGGTGTATGTGAGCGCGCGTTCCATTCGGAACAGCGCGGCCGTGGCCGACCAGTCGTCAGTTTCGGCCTTTGCACCGAACTCGTACTGCCTGCTTAGAGTCGGCGGGAAGACTTCATTGGCATTGACCGCGGTGTCTGGCGCCGTTGCTCCTTTTTCCAGGGCTTCGACATAACTGCCGTACAGGGATAAGCCATCCATTGGACGGAAGATGGCGGCAAGGGTGGGGGTAATCGCGCTCTTGTCGTAACCCCTGAAAAACCCAGGCAATTGGAGCCTGGAATCCAAATTGCCGTGGCGCAGGCCAAGGATGATATCCCAGTCCTCGCCGAGTCGGAGCGTATCTGACACAAAGAACTCTCGCTGACGCTCAATAAAATATTGCTTGGGATCTAAAGCTCTATACCAATAAGGACTGTAATTGTCATATTGATAAAATGGGTTATTGACCTCAACCGGATTAGACAAGTTGCCTACATTAGGGACAGCTATATTACGGGGGATGCCCTGCCGTTCCTGAATTGTCTCCATACGAAATTTAGTATATGAAGCGCCTACTGCCAACTCATGAGATATCGGGCCGGTTGTGAAGACACCGTTAATCAGTGCTTGCGATTGTGTGCTTTTAAATGGATTGCTATTGCCACTAGCTAAACTCAACGAGTAGTTACCGCCAGAGTCGGATAAGATTAATGGCACATTAAGCTCTCGTCCACTGTCTGAATAGCGATGCGCCAGGGTTACGGTCCAGTCCGCGGCAAAATCCCAGGAAAGATCTGTCCCGTAGGTTTCATGAGTCGAGCGAAAATGAGACCAGGAGGGGGCAAGTCTTCGACTGCCGTCAATCGGCGCAGGCGGTTTCCCGCCAGTATAATTTATACCGCCGTCAGTGTTTGAAAACAATGAGTCATAACCACCTTTACGCATATGCTTCTGCAACAGCGCATCAAACCGCCATAGCAAATCGGGTGTGATCTCCCAGTCCAGAGCGATGAAACCCGAATTGCGGCGTGACTCAACGCCTTTTACGTAGGTGTCCCCTGATTCATGCACCAGATTGACGCGATAACCAAAGCGATCATCGGGGCCAAGCCGTCCCCCCACATCCCCATGAGCCAACGCCAGGCCGCTGTCCATTACCTGTGTGCTCAGGCTCCGAAGGGGCTGGTCCGTGGGCCGTTTCAATACATAATTGATGATGCCGCCCGGCTGCCCGAAGCCGTACAGGAAGCCACTGGCGCCCTTGAGAATTTCAACCCGTTCCAGGTGCTCCACAGATAGATCCGTCCCGTGAAAACGTGAAACCAGACCGTCAATTCTATGCCCAGTAAGGCCATCGGCTTTTAGGCCACGTATTAACAGTGTTTGATTTTGAGTTGTAAGGTTGTCCGGCATCAGGAGATTGACCGAGGCGTCGCCCTTGGTGATATCGGCCAGCGAGCGTGCTTGCTTATTTTCTATCAATGCCTTTGAATACGATTCTATGCTGTAAGGCGTGTCCTTGAGTATTTTATTACCGAGCACACCCACATTGGCGTCTTCCACGCGATACGCTTTTTCGGCATCACCAGACAACCACGGCTCTGCCGATTGCGCCTCCCCCTCAACCGTCAGCGGCGGCAACATTTCAGGTTCTTCTTCGACTTCCGCCTGAACAACATGATAACTGCCGTCTGTTTCCTGTTCGGCTTGCAGGCCGGCATCCTGCAATAACTCTGACAGGGCCGTATCGACAGGGTATTCGCCTCGGAGTCCGGCGGTGCGTTTGCCTTCGGTCAGGCTGGCATCGAAATAGATGATCGCGCCGGTATCCAGCGCCAGGGTGTTGAGCGCCGTGGCCAGGTCCGAGGCGGCGATATCAAGCGCGACCGGCTTGTCCGTGGCCAGGGCGGTCATTGGCGCGGCGGCCAGTAGCAGGATGGCGAAGCGCCTGAGTAATGAGGCCCGGAGTGTGCGGGTTGCAGATTGCCGCAGGTTGCGGCCTGACAATGGGCCGCGCAGGGTTTGATGTTGCATGGAAGTGTCCTCCTTCGTGTGTGTAAAAATAAGTGGTCTCTACTTAATAAGACGAATGAGAATTGAAAAGGGGACATTGATTTGTGATTTTTTTTGGTTTTTTTTGATTTTTTTGTTTTTGCAGGGGATTTGGTTGGTTTTTAGACGGTAAACAGGGTATGGGAAGGTCATCCCGGAAGGCCGGAATCCAGGAGAGTCGGGCCGGGATGTTAGGTGGGTTTCGGTGCTTGTTCCTGTGGATAAGGGATTTGTCGTCATTCCCGCTGAACGGGAATGTATTACATAAACCACTGGATTCCAGCTTTCGCTGGAATGACGACGGGGGCGATGAACATATTCGGGCATCTTTAACCACTGGATTCCAGCTTTCGCCGGGCGGCTACGGGCTTCCTCGGTGGCTTGTTCCAGACGCCGCTCTACCACCTACATCCCTGTAGGCGTGCCCTCTCGCCGCATACAGGACTTCCTGTCCATAAATGACGACGGGGGCGATGAGCATATTCGGGCATCTTTAATACTATTGCCTCCGCTGTCATTTCTCCGCTTGAATCTGCCTGCGGCAGGCAGGCCGGAGTGACGGGAAGCCTAAATAACACTCCATCGTCATTCCAGCGAAAGCTGGAATCCAGGAGGGTCGGGCCGGGGTGTTGGGCGGGTTTCGGTGCTTGTTTTCGTTGAGATGACTTATTTGTTGTCATTCCCGCATAGCGGGAATGTATTGCATAAACCACTGGATTCCAGCTTTCGCTGGAATGACGACGGGGGCGATGAGCATATTCGGACATCTTTAACCACTGGATTCCGGCTTTCGCCGGGCGGCTACGGGCATCCTCGGCAGTCTGTTCCAGACACTGCTCTACCACCTACGTCCTGTAGGCGTGCCCTCTCGCCGCATACAGGACTTCCTGTCCATAAATGACGATATGGGCAACAGGTATCTCGGCAATCTTCATAATCATTACCGCGCCGGCGTCAGTGGCGAGATAGTGACCCAGTAGCGGGAGCGGTAGGTGATTTTTAGCGGGAAGGAGTTTGTGAGCGCGCGCAGGGCCTGGTCGGTGTCGGCGGTGTTGAATACGCCCGTGATCCGGTAGCGCGCGACCGCCGGGTCGATGCGTATCCAGCCGCTGCGATAGCGCGCCAGTTCCGTGACAAATTCATCAAGGCGCATGGCCTTGACTTCAAGCCGTTGCCGGGTCCAGGCATCGCTGGCGGTTGGCGAATCTGGCCGTGAGATAAATTGCGGGGTAAAACGCAGGCGTTGGCCCGCGCCGCAGTCTTGTTGTTGGCCATTGCGGGCGGTGACTTGAACCTGGCCCTGATAGACATTCAGGCGCGTTGTCCTGGCCTGGTCATCCAGATAGCGCAGGGAAAAACGGGTACCGAGCGCCCGCGCCTGACCGGACGGTGTTTCTACGATAAACGGCCCTGGCGCGCCGCCGGGCGGCGCCGGGGCGGTGTGCAGCATGATTTCACCCTGTTTCAGGAACAGGCGGCGTTCTTCGCCGGTAAAGCGAATATCGACCGCCGAGGCCGTGTTCAGGATCAGGGTGGAGTTATCCGCCAGGCTCAGGGTTTTGAGTTGGCCGCTGGCGGTTGCGTGATCGGCCAGCAGGCGTTGGCCGGGGCCGTGGTGGTAGCCGGCCCAGCCGGCCGAACCCGCGCCGATCAGCAGCAAACCGCCCTTTATAATACCGCGGCGGCCGAGTCGCAGGCGTCGTTCGGCGCGGGTTAAAGTCTCATCCGCCAGTTCGCCCGGCAAGTGGCCGAGCTTTGCCTGCAAGGACAGGACGCGCTGCCAGGCCCATTCGTGGCTTGGATCTCGCGCGCGCCAGCGTTGCAGGCGTTGTTCGTCTTGTTCATCGGCATCGCCGGCGCTTTGCCGCGCGTGCCATTCTGCGGCCTCTCGCAGGGCGCGGCGCTGTTTGGCCGTGAGTTGTTTCATCGCGTTGCGGCCCTGCCGGGCGGGCAGGCGGCCGCTTTCATGTCAGGCCGTGTTCATGCACATAGAGCAGACATTGCAGGGTCGCTTTGGCCATGTAGCGTTTTACCGTTCTTGGCGTTACATCGAGTTCGGCCGCGATGTCGGCATAGCGCATGCCGTGCAGTTGCGAGAGCAGGAATGCGCGCCGGACTTTGGCGCCGAGGCCGTGCAACATGGCGTCCAGTTCCAGCAGGGATTCAATCAGGAGCAGGCGCTCTTCCGGGGAAATATCAAGCGCCTCGGGCCGCTGCGCCAGGGCTTCAAGGCAAGCCTCTTCCATGGCCAGACGGCGAAAGCGATCGGCCAGGAGCCGCCCGGCGATGGTCGCCAGATAGCGGCGCGGTTCGCGGATCTCCGCGACCTGGCGGCAGGGGTCTTTGCTGGAGAGGATTTTGAGGAAGGTATCCTGGGCCAGATCCGCGGCCGTCTCGGAGCATTCCAGGCGTTGGTAAAGCCAGACGCAAAGCCAGCCGTGATGCTCGCGGTAGAGCGCATCGAGGGTGCGGGGCTTGGGCTTTGTGGGCATAGTTGATCACTCTTTTTGCTTGTTTAGGTTGTGAGTTTATTTTAAGCGGGAATGATTATCAATTTTAGTTTTTTTTGGCAAGAATTTGGTTATTTGGGCTGGTTTGCTGTGGGTGTGGTAAGTAATCCGCAGATTACGCAGATTAAGGATTATGGCTCTTTTGAGTTCCGAGTGGGTTAAGCCGCATGTGGATTGAATGATGTAAAGCCGGAACGACACCCCATCGTCATTCCAGCGAAAGCTGGAATCCAATGGTTGATACAATACATTCCCGCATAAGCGGGAATGACCATCTGAATACATCATTCCAACCGACCTCGCTGAGTTACCTGCCACCCCGCTACCTGCCTGCGGCAGGCGTGGATTCCAGCTTTCGCTGGAATGACGGCAGGTGATGGTGGGGCGATAGGTGCATTCGACATCAATCATCAAACAAACCCGAGTACTCATTCCATCGGTTTACAATCTCGCAGAAGAGTAATGCCGTTTGTTCGGCGTCGTAGCGGGCGGAGTGGGCTTCTTCGCTGTCCCAGGCCAGGCCCGCGGCGCGGGCGGCGCGGGAGAGGACGGTCTGGCCGTAGGCGAGGCCGGCCAGGGTGGCGGTGTCGAAGGTGCTGAACGGGTGGAACGGGTTGGACTTGATCTGATTGCGCGCCGCCGCGGCGTTCAGGAAACCGAGGTCGAACGAGGCATTGTGGCCGACCAGTATGGCCCGGTTGCAGCCCTGCCCCTTTATCTTTTTCCTGACCGGTTTGAAGATCGAGGTCAATGCCTCTTTTTCCTCGACGGCGATCTGTTTGCGAAAGGGGTGTTCCGGGTCGATGCCGGTAAATTCGAGCGAGGCCGGGTCCAGATTGGCGCCGGCAAAGGGACGCACATGCCGGGCAAAGGTTTCATCAATACACCATTGCCGCTCGGCGTTGACCGTGACCGTCACGGCCGCGATTTCCAGCAGGGCGTCGGTCGCCGCGTTGAAGCCGGCCGTTTCGACATCGACAATGACCGGCAAAAAACCGCGAAAGCGTTTGGCCACCGGCCCGGCCTTGGCATCGGCTTCAGTCATGATCGCTCTGCCCCGGCGATCCGCCACGCGCATTCACCGCCGGCCCGAAAAGGCGTCAGTTCATCCTCGCCCAGCGGCAACCGCGCCGGGACGGTTTGCGCCCGGCGGATTAAGGTCATTGCGCCCCGGTTAGGCGCCAGGCCATAAAAGGCAGCGCCGTAATGACTGGCGAAGACCTCGAATTTGTCCAGCGCCCCGGCCTCTTCAAAGGCTTCCAGATAGAGTTCCAGCGCCAGATGCGCGGAAAAGACGCCGGCCGAACCGCAGGCGCTTTCCTTGGCCGGGCGCGCATGGGGCGCGCTGTCCGTGCCCAGAAAGAATTTCGGGTTGCCGCTCACGGCGGCCGCTAATACGGCCCGGCGATCCGCCTCGGCCTTTAACACGGGCCGGCAATAATGATGCGGCCGCAGGCCGCCTTTGAATAAATCATTGCGGTTTAAGAGGATATGTTGCGGCGTGATCGTGGCCGCGACCGGGCCGTCCGCCGCCAGCACGAAATCCACCGCGGCGCGGGTGCTGATGTGTTCGAATACAATCTTTAATTCCGGAAATTCAGCGCTCAGCGGGGCCAATACCCGGTCGATAAACACGGCCTCGCGGTCAAAGATATCGACGTCCGGGTCGGTCACTTCGCCATGCACCAGGAGCGGCAGCCCGCGCTTCATCATCGCTTCCAGGATGGCGCCGGCCTGGTTGATATCCCTCACGCCCTGATCGGAGTGGGTGGTCGCGCCGGCGGGGTAATATTTGAAGGCATGCACGAACTCGCTGGCGGCCGCCTTTTCGATCTCGGCGGCAGAGGTGTTGTCGGTCAGATACAAGACCATCAACGGCTCAAACTCATGCCGCTTATCCAGCGCGGCCAGGATACGGCGGCGGTACGCGAGGGCCATCTCGACGCTGACGACCGGCGGTTGCAGGTTCGGCATGATGATCGCCCTGGCAAAGCGGGCGGCCGAATAATTCACGACACTCTGCATGGCCGCGCCATCGCGCAGATGCAGGTGCAGATCATCGGGCCTTGTTATTGTCAGCGTTTGCATGGCAAAGTACACTTGTTGAAACGGGGCAGAAGGTATCACATACATGATTTTTTGTCCGTGAGCGTTTTTAGCCTTCCAGGGCCACCTCATCTAAATTACTAACATAGCGGGCGATACGAGCGATACTATACAGCCCTCGTGTCCCTGACTGAGCGTAAGTCGCGCCTGACGTTGATTGCCAGGGTCGCCAGCAAGGAGGCGGATACGGTCAAGGCGGCCATCTTGCAACAGCTTGCCCCTTGTCTGATAATGTCCATACCCTGACTTCTAACAACGGCAGAGAGTTTGCGCGCCATCAAGCCATGGCCAAAGCGCTCAATGCGACCTTTTATTTCGCCCACCCCCGCCTGCAGCGGGCAGGCCTATGCCTCCTGGCAACGCCTGCCTGCTGCGGGCAGGCGGACTCAACGAAAATACCAACGGCCTGATACGCCAATACTTCCCCAAGGACAGAGACTTTACCACCATTACTGAACAGGAGATTAAAACAGCTATGGATAAATTAAATAACCGACCCCGAAAATGCCTTGACATGAAAACACCTAATCAGGTATTTTTCGGAATCAATCCTAATGTTGCTCTTGCTGGTTGAATCCGCGTCATGCCAAAAGAACTCAAAACCTCTGTTTGTATTATCGGATCCGGTCCCGCCGGGTTGTTGTTGTCGCAACTGCTGGCAAACCGTGGTATTGACAGCATTGTGATTGACCGCAAAGACCGCGCCTATATCGAAGGCCGCATTCGCGCCGGTGTTTTGGAACAGGGAACAGTCGATGTTCTGGACGCGGCGGGGGTGTCTGATCGCCTCCACCGCGAAGGCATCCGCCATGATGGTTTTGATCTGGCCTTTGATGGGGTGCGCCATCGCATTGACCTGCGGGCCTTGACCGAAAAGGCTGTGACCGTTTACGGACAAACCGAAGTCACCAAAGACCTATTTACACAGCGCAGTGCAGAGGGACAGCAGTTTTACTTTAACATCGACGACGCCCGCCCGCAGGATATGAATAGTGAGTCACCAAAGGTACAGTTCACCGACGGAGGGGACGCGGTTACAGTGGCCTGCGACTATATCGCGGGCTGTGACGGGTTTCACGGGGTATCGCGCACAGCTATTCCCCGCGATGTGTTACGCAGATTTGAACGCGTTTATCCCTTTGGCTGGCTGGGTATTCTGGTGGACAGGCCCCCGGTCAGTGAGGAGCTGATCTATGCCAATCATGCCGAGGGCTTCGCCCTTGCCTCTATGCGTTCGCACACGCGCAGTCGTTACTATATTCAATGTCACGTCACAGACACCATCGATGACTGGCCGGATGATCGCTTTTGGGCGGCCTTTGCGCGGCGATTAGGGCCAGAGACCGCCGCGCGACTACAACGAGGGCCGTCCTTTGAAAAAAGCATCGCACCCTTGCGCTCCTTCGTTGCCGAACCGATGCGCTATGGTGCGTTATTTTTGGCAGGCGATGCCGCGCACATTGTGCCACCAACGGGGGCAAAGGGGTTAAACCTTGCCGTCGCGGATGTGTGGCGGCTGGCCCACGCCTTTATCGCCCACTACAAAAACAACAACAATGATGCCCTTGACAGCTATTCAGAACACGCCTTGAATCGCGTTTGGAAAGCAGAACGCTTTTCCTGGCAACTGTCAAAGCTGATGCACCAGTTCCCTGACGACAGCCCCTTTGAAAAACGGATGCAACGTGCTGAATTTGATTATATTTCCGCATCAGAAGCGGCATCAAAGGCACTGGCTGAAAACTATGTCGGCTTACCGCTGGAGGTCTAATCATGAAGGCTGTTCATCTGAACAATCGGCTTATGGCCTATCAACACCGCCCCACTTTGGGCCGCACCATTGTTTTCGCCAATTCTTTGGGCAGTAACCAATCCATCTGGGATGACACCATTCACCACCTGCCCAAGGGTTACGGCATTCTCACCTATGACCTGCCCGGTCATGGCCTGAGCAGTGCGGCCCAACAAATCAGCATTGAGGACATGGCCGCAGATGCCATTGCCCTGATTGAATACCTTGGTCTGACAGAGGTGGTGTTTTGCGGGCTGTCTATCGGGGGAATGATCGGACAGGTTGTCGCCGCACAGCGGCCTGATTTAATCACGCGGGCTATTCTGTGCCACACCAGTTCAAAAATCGGAACATGGGACAAGTGGACGGCCCGTATTGAGGACGCCGAGACCAAAGGCCTCGACAGTCTGGCCCCCGCCATTATCGAAAACTGGTTCGGAGCGCACTATTGCGCACACAAGGCAGATGATCTGCCCCTGCATGAAAACATGATCCGCCAAACGACAAAGATCGGCTATATTGCCGCCTGTAAGGCCCTGCGTGCGGCGGATTTAACCGCCCTGTCCGCTGACATTAACGTCCCCGTCCTCTGCATCGGGGGGGATGAGGATAAATCCGTGGCCCTCGAAGAAGTCAAGAAACTGTCCCACGACATTCCACAGGCACAATTTGAGGTCATGACCGGGGTTGGGCATCTGCCCTGCCTAGAAGCCCCACAGGCCCTCGCGACCTTGATCGAAGGCTTTGACCAATCGGATCAAACCGCACAGGGCTTGGCCATTCGCCGTAAGGTTTTGGGGACGGCCCATGTCGCCCGTGCACAGGCCCAAACAACAGAATTTGATGCTGCCTTTCAAAATCTCATCACCCAGGGGGCGTGGGGGACCGTTTGGCAAAGTCACGGCCTCTCACACAGAGAACGTTCTCTGCTAACATTGGCCCTGCTCGCGGCCCTTGGCAATTTTGAGGAAATCCCGATGCACATTCGCGCCACCGCCCGAACGAGGGCAACCGCGCGGGAGGTTGCCGAAGCCTTCCAACAGGTTGCTATCTATGCTGGTGTTCCCCGGGCCAATCATGCCCTGAAACTGGCCAAGGCGACCTTTGCCGAGATGGAGGCCGAATGAAAGATGACTGAGTTTAACCAGCGTGATTTGGACTGGCATCCCCCCGCACTCTTTCCCGACTATCGCTCAACCCGCTTGCGCGCACCCACGCACAGATTGTTGCAGATGCCGCAGACCCAAACAGAAAAAACTGGCCCGGTTTTTGGGCAACATGATTTGGGACCGCTCGACCACGATTTGATCCACAACTATGCCGTAAACGGGAAAGAGGCGATTGGGTCGCGCATTATCGTCCACGGCAAACTATTGGACGAAGACGGACGCCCCGTCGCGGGTAAGCTGATTGAGGTCTGGCAAGCCAACGCGGGCGGGCGATACCGCCATGTCAATGATGGCTATCTCGCCGCACTTGATGACAACTTTGGCGGCTGTGGGCGGTGTCTCTCTGGCGCAGATGGGTCGTATCATTTTAGAACCATTCTCCCCGGCCCCTACCCTTGGCCCAATGGCCCCAATAGCTGGCGGCCCGCACATATTCATTTTTCTATTTTTGGGGATGGCTTTGCCCAACGCCTGATTACACAGATGTATTTTGAAGGCGATCCCCATATTAAACTCTGCCCGATTGTCAACGCCATTGCAGATAAACGCGCCGTTGACCGCTTGATCGCCCGCCTTGATATGGACACAACCATCCCAATGGACATTCGTGCCTATCATTTTGACATTATCCTGCGCGGGCAAAAGGAAACACCCTTTGAAAAGCGGGGAGGATGATGATTGTGACATCCTTGAAAGAATCCCCCTCTCAAACGGCTGGCCCCTATGTGCATATTGGCTGCACTCCCCGCACAGCAGGCTTAGAACAGCGGGACTTTGGGCCGGAACTGGGCGCAAAAATGATTACAGGCACCACAGAGGCCGCGCCGATTTGCATTGAACTGATCGTTTTGGATGGCGCAGGCGATCCAGTGCGCGATGCCCTCGTTGAAATCTGGCAAACAGGGCCAGAAGGCCACTTTCACAAAACAGAAGGTTTTCAAAACTGGGGCAGGCAGGCCGCTGATTTACACACAGGTTTCATCCGCTTTAACACCCTGAAACCCGGCGCACAGGCAGGTGCCGCACCGCATGTCCTCGTCTGGGTTGTCGCCCGCGGGATCAATTTGGGCCTCGCAACCCGCCTTTACTTCCCAGACGAAGACAACGACACTGACCCGATCTATCAACTGGCGGGGGATCGCGCCGCCACCCTCGTTGCCAAAAAAATCGACGGCGGCTACCGCCACCAAATTATTTTACAAGGCGACAGGGAAACCGTCTTTTTTGATATTTAGCAACGGCAGAGGACAGATGACCAGCCTTTCTCATCATCCTTGGTTCGGTGATCTTTTTGGATGCGAGGAAACAGCCGCGCTGTTTTCAGCCGATGCACAGCTCGCGACCCTGTTGCGGGTGGAGGCCGCATGGACTCGTTCGCTTGGTCTGATTGAGGGGGCAGAGCATGCCGAAGACATTGCGCGAAAAATTGAACGCCTTAGCATCAAACCGGATGACCTGCGCGCAGGTACGACCAAGGACGGCATTCCTGTTCCCGCATTGGTTGGCCTAATCAAAGCTCGGTTCCCCGAATCAGATCATGCGTGGATTCATCGCGGCCTGACCTCTCAGGACGTGATGGATACGGCATTGATGCTCACGTTGCGCGATTTTTCCGAACCTTTGTCCGCGCGGCTCACGGTTCTTCGCGCTGGACTGGACAAACTGGGGCAGGTCAATCATGATCGTCGGCTCACAGCCTTTACACGGATGCAGCCGGCCCTGCCCGTCGTCGCCCCGCTCTTGGTTGAAAACTGGGCGCACCCCTTGCGCCAGTTGCAACAGGGCCTGCGTTTGGGCATTGAGCGCGTGGCTGTAATTCAGTGGGGCGGGGCGATTGGAACGCGCCCACACCCGCAAAAAGAACGGCTTGGAGAACTCTTCGCGCAGGCTCTGGGCCTCTGCGACCCTGGCTCTTGCTGGCATACGGATCGTGCCCGTCTGATCGATTTTGCTACGCTTTTGATACAGCTGTGCAGTGCGGTCGGTAAAATTGGCGAAGACGTTGTGCTGATGGCCGCGCTTGGTTCGGATCATATCACGTTGGCACAGGGAGGGGGATCCTCTGCCATGGCGCATAAAAACAATCCAATTAAAGCCGAAGCTCTGGTCACACTGGCGCGTTATGCGGCGGTGCTCTCCGCAGGGCTTCACGTTTCCGCTGTTCACGAGGCTTTCCGTTCGGGGCGGTCTTGGTCGCTGGAATTTCTCACCCTGCCTGATCTTTGTCTCGCCACAGCCGCGAGTGTGCGGATTGGGGCGGATGTGATCACAAGCATTAACGCACTTGGTGTCCCAGAATCAGACATGATCTGAGTCTGAGTCAGACGCGCTCTAGCGCAACAGCGATGCCCTGCCCCACCCCAACACACATGGAGGCAAGGGCATATTGGCCCCCTGTCCGAGCAAGCTGACGGGCCGCCGTTCCCGTAATACGCACCCCGGACATGCCCAAGGGATGACCCAAAGCAGTCGCGCCACCATAGCGATTAACCCGGGGGTCATCATCCGCGATGTTATAGGCGCGGAGGCAGGCCAAGGCTTGGGTGGCAAAGGCATCTTGATCAACTCGGGAAATCTGGTGGTCTTCGGCAACATTTTCTGTGGTTTGTGGCATTGAGTCAACGCTGTAGCGTTCAGCCATCACGGGGTTAATAAACCGCCAGCCAATAGTTGTGTCGTGAACCTTGTTACTGCGCGAAAACGCCGTTTCAGCCTTTGGCATGACAAAGGGCGCGCGACTCATGCTCTCCACGCCGCCGGCGATAATCAAATTGGCTTCGCCCGCCATAATCGCCCGCGCGACAGTCACGACTGCATCCATTCCCGAACCGCACAAATGATTCAGTGTTGTTACCGGGACAGATTCGGGCAATCCCGCCAGCAAGGCGGACATACGCGCAATATTGCGGTTGCCCTCCCCCGCCTGGTTGGCACAGCCGAATATCACCTCATCAACGTCCACCCAATCAACGGATTTTTCACGTTCCATCAGAGCCTTGATTGGAATAGCCCCCAGATCATCCGTACGCGTATGCGACAACGTTCCACCAAAACGACCAATGGCTGTACGTAAATAGGAACAGATAAAAGCCTGTGGCATGGTGTCTCCTCACAAATCAGGAACAGACAAAACCCCTACGGGGTCTATGATATTCAGATTCGCTCCTGTGACTTCTTGCAGAGCCTCAAGGGGAATTTTTGCCAGCTTTTCAACCAACACAAAACGCGAATCAACCACATCAACAACAGCGAGGGAGGTATAAATACGCGAAATACACCCCAGCCCAGTCAACGGCAGGGTACAGCGACTGACGAGTTTGGGGTCGCCTTTTTTAGTGATATGATCTGTCACAACCACAACCCGTTTTGCCCCATGCACTAAATCCATCGCCCCGCCCACAGCAGGAACGCCCCCACTGCCCGTTGACCAGTTGGCCAGATCGCCATTCTGGGCCACCTGATAAGCCCCCAACACCGCCAAATCCAAATGCCCCCCGCGCACTATGGCAAAGCTATCCGCATGATTGAAAAAAGCGGCCCCCGGTTTGAGTGTCACGGCCTTTTTCCCCGCATTGATGAGATCCCAGTCTTCCGCACCCTCGGCAGGGGCCGCACCAAAGCCAAGAATACCGTTTTCCGTATGGTAGGTGATCTGTTTGTCAGAGGATTGGAATTTTGCAATCATTTCGGGAAAGCCGATACCAAGATTGACATAGGCCCCTGTCTCAATATCCTGCGCCGCCCGCCAGGCAATCTGTGCGGAAGTGAGTTTTATATCATTGAAAAACCCGTTCATGCGCACTCTCCTCTGCTATGATAGACTACATTGTCACGGTTAAGCTGTTCTTCCTGGCAGGGGGTGGCCACCTCAACCAGTCGGTTGACAAAAAGCCCTGGTGTGATGACATGCTCAGGGTCAAGACCACCGAGCGTAAGGATTTGACGGCTCTGCACAATGGTCGTGTGCGCAGCCATCGCCATGAGCGGGCCAAAGTTACGGGCCGCCATGCGATAAACCAGATTACCCGCCTGATCCGCCTGTTCTGCCTTAATCAAGGCATAGTCGGCTTTTAGCCAGCGTTCCTGTACGTAAAGCTTGCCGTCAAATTCCGCAACGGGCTTGCCCTCTGCCAGCTCTGTGCCATAGCCCGTGGGGGTGTAAAAGGCCGGAATGCCCGCACCGCCAGCACGAATGCGTTCAGCCAGTGTCCCCTGCGGGACAAGCTCAAGCTCAATTCCCCCACGCAGATAAAGCTCTGTAAAGGCGCGGGGGTCAGCAGAACGGGGAAAGGAACAGATCATCTTACGCACCATCTTTTGTGCGATCATCGCCGCAAGGCCAACCTGCCCATTTCCGGCATTATTGTTGATTAAGGTCAGGTCTCTGACTCCTTGGTCAATCAAGGCGTGAATCAACTCAATCGGTGCGCCCGCCCCGCCAAACCCCCCAATCATCACAGATGATCCATCCGCAATATCCGCGACGGCCTCTGCCAACCCTTTGCAAATATCTGGCATCTTTTGCCTCCTCCTGTTTTGTCTTTTGTATAAAACTCTCCCCGCCAAGCCAACAATATTTGTTCACATATTAATTTTTGTTCAACATATGATATTTTGATGCCATGATACAGAGGAAAACTGATTTTTTGGGTTCTTTTGCCAAGGGTCTGCGGGTTTTGGCTGTTTTCGGACAGGGCAGACCTGTTTTGACCATTTCCCAGACCGCAGAGTTAGCCGACCTTGACCGCGCGACGGCACGCCGCTGTTTGCTCACTCTCACCGACGAAGGCTATGCGCACTCTGATGGAAAATACTTTCGCCTAACCGACAAAGCTGTCCGGCTGGGCAACGAGGTTTTGATGGCCTTGCCCCTTGGGCAAATTGTCCAGACTTAGCCGGATCGGCTGATGACGCAGATCAATCAATCCTGTTCGGTTGCAGTGCTGGACGGACATGACATTATCTATATTGCCCGGGCCGCACAGCAAAAGGTCATGTCAATCACCCTGACCCCCGGTTCTCGCCTACCCGCCTATTGGACCTCGATGGGGCGGGTGTTGTTGGCGACCTTTCCCCCTGCACAGCGGACAGATCTGCTCGACAGTTGTGACCTCACCCCCCGAACGCCCCTGAGCAAGTCATCGGTCGCAGAGATTGAACAGAGCGCGGATTCAACCAGCGAGAGCAGCATTAGGATTGATTTCGAAAAATACCTGATTAGGTGTTTTTATGTCAAGGCATTTTCGGGGTCGGTTATTTAATTTATCCATAGTCATTTTAATCTCCTGTTCAGTGATGGTGGTAAAGTCTCTGTACTTGGGGAAGTATTGGCGTATCAGGCCGTTGGTATTTTCGTTGAGTCCGCCTGCCTGCAGCAGGCAGGCGTTGCCAGGAGGCATAGGCCTGCCCGCTGCAGGCGGGGGTGGGCGAAATAAAAGGTCGCATTGAGTGCTTTGGCAATGGCCTGATGGCGCGCAAACTCCCTGCCGTTGTCAGAAGTCAGGGTATGGACATTATCAGACAAGGGGGCAAGCTGTTGCAAGATGGCGGCCTTGACTGTGTCTGCCTCCTTGCTGGCGACCCTGGCAATCAACGTCAGGCGCGACTTACGCTCAGTCAGGGACACGAGGGCTTGTTTGTGGCCCTTGCCAATGATTGTATCCAATTCCCAACCTGTCTGCTGCAGGCAGGTCGCCCAATCGGGCACGCCTGTCGACGATGGCGGGTCGTTCATCAATGGAAACGCGGCCAGACCACTGGCCACGGCGGCTAAAGTGGCCGTAGCGCTTCCTGCGCCGCTTCTGGCAACGCAGGCAGGTGGCTAATCCGAAGGCGCTTTTCCTGAGCCAGCCAGAGGCTGACCTGCCTGCAGCAGGCAGGCCTGTTCCGGGCTCCAGTCCTCACGCGGCAAGGTTTCAACCCAGTTCCAATGGCCGGATTGAATGCGCACCTTTTGATCATCCTCGGTGCCGCCTTCTACATCGAACCGCCGCATTCACCGAGGATATCGTCAATGCCATTGGCAATCGCGGCGTGCATAACGGTGCTGCCTTCCTCAGCTTCCACCGTGGTCTGTTCTCCGTCAGCGGTAATATAGGTTACACGTATCATATCTCCGTTCTTCTCATCTCAACGCTTCGGTTCGGATTTGCGCATCCGAAATGATGCGGGACATTATATGATCGCCATCATCGCTTAAGATCAGACCTTCGAGCCAATTGCCCGATATTCGTCCCGGCGTTTCCCGGTGCATTTCTTCCGGGCAGAAACGAACCACATTGTTCGTTGCGCTCAATTTCCAGCAAAAGCGGTCCGGTCGGACAGCGTCCCCTTCGCGGCATTGCCCGGCAATCCACACATCGGACGTGCCGGAACCCGCCCGGACCGCTCCCAGGGCGTGCGTGCGAACATCCCCGGGAAGAAAACCTATGCCGCGAATGAAAGCAGGTTCGGCAAGGCGAGTTGCCGCTGAAGGGGCGTCATGCCCGGAGCGTGCGGGGTCATACCAGTCCCAGATCGCACAACCGGATAACCGCACCGATTGCCCGACACACCGAATTGTGGCCGACAGCCAGTCAATTTGTCCCCCATGGGCCGGATCAATGTGCAAAGGCACCGAGTCTTTTGGGTCAAGGCTGGGAATCTCCATCATCGGGGCAACGAGCATCACGATCCAGGCAGCGGCAAAACCGCGACGGTTCAGCAAGTGGCGCAGAGACAGCCCAAGCGGAAAATAACCGTCAATAAAATCCTCGAACGGGACTGCTTCGGCCGCAACGAGACCCACTAGACGGAGGCATCCCAAGGGCAACCGGCGCGGCGTTCCAAATCCGCCTTATGGCTGATGCCGGACCAATCATCGGTGCACGCCACCGCATCATTCGACAACGGGCCAATAATCTGTTTCACTTTCGGATCGTCTTGCATCGGCAGTGCCGCCCGATCACCATTCTCCAATGCCTTGATCGCCTGACGCAACATGCGCCGGTAACGGATAATTGCCTTATCGGACCGGCCCAGATGTTCGCGCGTGCGGTCCTGGATCGCTCCCATACCCTCTACGGCCCATTGGTCATGAACGTTGATGTCCATTCCCATGCCGGTATAGGTCCCGGTCTCTTGCTCTTTCGGGTCATAGCCATAGTGATTGAAGCGGTTTTTCCTTGGCGCATAGATCGGCAATTCGTGCTCTTTCAGTCTTTGTGCGCGCATCAACGCCTTGTTCACCGGATCTTTAAAACTTGTGAACAGCGTGTACCAATAGCAATTTTCGTTATCTATGGGGACATGCCATTGCGTGATGGTCATCTCCCGGCTCATGGGAATGCAGATTGCCTCGGGGAAGATTTGATTGGTGATCCGAACATGAGTCTGCCCGTGATCCATATGGCGCAACGCCGTTATCTTTAGGCCATAATCGGTTTCCTCAACATCGATATCGGGCCGCGGATAATCGCGCAGAACCTGAGTGACCGTCATCTCCGTCTTGGCAACTTTATCGCGAAATTGTTTCCCATAGCTGTCTGAAGAGTCTTCATCTTCCAGAAAACGGTGCAGGAAAGAGGCATGGGCCGGATCGATGCCGATCTCCAATGCCTGCAACCAGTTGCATTCCCAAAGTCCTTTGAAGGCAAAGACATGGGTGTCATCGGCACGGAAGCAGTCGAAATTGGGAAATTCGGGTACCGCGCCTTCCCCCATATAAGCGAAGATAATGCCGTTCTTGATCGCCACCGGATAGGTCGGACCGCCAGGCACGATGTCGATCTCATATGCGGTCGGATAGGATATGGATGGTTCATTCTCGAGCTTTCGGCGGGTCGCCAGGACGAGGCTGCCCGCATCGTCGCGGATCAGCGCCAAACGCTCGCCCATGAGGTTAACCGGTACGGGCAGCGGCGCCTCCAGTTCCTCCAACAGTGCGGCCGGCTGCCAATAGCAGCGTAGCACGGCACCCGCAGGGGTGCCGGGCCCCACATGTGTGATCTTATCGTTCAGCGTCTGAGAGATCATATCATGCCCTTCCTACCTGACCTGGGATATGACGGAGCCGTCTCCGACAAGGGCCCAGATTGCGCCGTTGCGTTCTTCCACCGGGATCATCGGAATCTTAATGGCTTTATACATTTGCGAATCCTCGGGCTCCGCCGGTTGTTCGATACATTGACCGGTGCGGTCGAAATGCCAGCCGTGAAACGGGCAGCGCAACCCGCTATCTTCCAGCCTGCCATAGCACAGATCGGCACCGCGATGCGGACAGTTCCGCCCGATCAGGCCGAGATTGCCCTGATCGTCGCGAAACAGCACCAAACGCTTGCCGTTCAGAATGACGGGGATCAGCGGACGCGGAATATCGAGCGCGCGAGCATCAATCAACCGAACCATGGCGCTGATATCATCGACCCTAATCTCGGGTGGGATGGGGGCGGCTTCAGACACGGTCAGGATTCCAGTCTTATCATTTGCGCTACTGCGCTACTTATGCGCTACTTATTTCGTTTAATGAATAATTTTGTGCGATATTCGACTATATGTCAAATAAAAATTAATGCGTGCTGTGCAAATTTTGTGATATCTTGTCAGAGTCAAAAGGAGGCGCTCGCATGCGATTCACAGAGGGTCGTTTTTTCGTAACTGCGCTTGAACAACAATATACCGATACGCTTGGCATTGACGGTAACGTGATTGCGGATATCGGCGATGGCGCGGCGCGCAACCTTAAAGGGCGCATCGTTTTGCCGGGGTTGACGGATGCGCATCTGCATCTGTTTCCGCTGGCCCTGTTCCGGTTGCAACTCGATATCGCCGCAGCGGGGTTGCGCACCCTGCCTTCGCTCTTCGCGGCCCTAGCCGATATGTCCGCAGAGCGTCGATATGGCGGCTGGCTGCAAGGCGCGGTTTTGATCGAGGACATATTTGACGAAAAGCGCCTGCCCGATCTGGCAGAGCTGGACGCTGCTTTTCCCGATACGCCGGTACTGCTACGCCGCTATTGCGGACATGTGGCGGTGATGAACACCGCCGCAATGGCGCAACTCGGTCTGTTGCAGGAAGTGCCGGAAGTCCCCGACGGAACCTTTGAACGCGATGGCACCGGTGCGTTGAGCGGACATGCGCATGAGGGCGCGGCAGCATGGGTTTTCACCCGCGCCCCTGCCCCGCCCGAAAATCTGATTCTGTCCGAGATCGGTTCGATCCTGGACAATTGCCTGTCTTTGGGGTTGACGTCGCTGGTGGAGGCCGCTGTCGGTTTTACCCTTGGCTATGAGCGGGAGGCCACAATCTGGAACAAGCTGCGTGATCGCGGCAATGTGCCGGTAAGGCTGGGCTTTATGAATCAACTGACGGCACCGCAGGCTGCGGCGCGCGGGCTAACCCCCGCCTGGGGGCGCGACTGGTCAACCGAAACCTTAAAATTCTTTGCCGATGGCATCATCGGCGGGCGCACCGGAGCGCTGTTCTCGCACTATGACGACACCGGGCAGACGGGCTGCCTGATGCACCCGCCCGGCATACTGGAAGACGCTTTCGCCGAGGCCCATGCCGCAGGCTGGCGGATTGCCGTTCATGCCACCGGTGACAGGGGAATTGATCGGGTGTTATCCGCCCTGCGCGCCGCTCAAGGATCGGATAGGACGCACCGCCACCGCATCGAGCATTTCTTCGTCCCCCCAAAAGACGGGCTCGAACGGGCCGCGCGCGACGGTATCGCGGTGGTCACCCAACCGGGATTCCTTTCCCGGATGGGTGGCAGTATCGCACGGGGATTGGGAAACCGAGTCCGGGGCCCTGTCTATCCCGGCGCCGGAGCCCTGCGGGCCGGTGCCCTGCTTGCTTTCAGTTCTGACGCGCCGACCGGTCCCTTATCGCCATGGAAGGGCATTCGCCACGCCGTGGATCGCATGGGCGATCATGGCGGCAAGATCGGCCCGGAAGAAGCCGTCAACCGCAGGCAGGCGCTTGACGCATATATTGATGGCGGCGCCCAGGCGATGCGGCATGAAGAATTTCGGGGAAGCCTCGCGCCGGGCATGGCGGCGGATTTTGTGGTCTTGAACATGGACCCGTTCGCCGTGCCGCCAGATGAACTCGAAGACTGCAAATGCCTGCTTGCCCTAAAAGATGGCGGCGTCGTGTTTGATCAGCTTTGACGAAACATCCGGGTATGGAGCATCTCTCGGGCCAGGTCGTTAAGGGCGCGCAAAACCCTGGTTCGGGGCGCCTCACCGGTTATATCGGCGCTGGGTAATGACGTCCCCACAACCGCCCGCAACTCACCCTGTCGTCCGATTGGAACCGATAAACCGGTGACACCGGCTTCAAATTCATCGACGACCACGACATAGCCCTGTAGGCGGGCCCTGGCAATGGCCTCGCCAGTCTGTGATCGGTTGATCAGGGAATGGGATGTGTATCGGCCGATCTCGCAGTTGCGCAAAAATTCGGCGGTCTAATCCGGGTCCTCCCAAGCCAGAATCATCCGGCCAATGGCGCTGTGAGTCAATGGCAGGCGGCTACCGATGGTAAAACCGAAGGTAACGGGCTGTGACCTCGGTGCCGAATAACAGATATAGACAGCCCGGTCCCCGTCCCGCAACGCCAGATTAGCCGAGCCGCCGATCCGTTCCGAATACCGGTTCAGTATCGGCTGAATTTCCACACCCACGGCGCTGCCCTGAAAAAAACTACCTGCCAGTGTCAGGATTTGCGACGTCAGCAGGAAATGCCTGCCCGACCGACGCACATATCCGAACTCCACCAGCGTCAGCACAAGCCGCCGGACCGATGGCCGATCCAGCCCCGTTCTCTGCGCCAAATCGGCCTGTGTCAGATGTGTGTTAATATCGTCGAACGCTTTTAGGGCCTGAATGCCCTTAACGAAAGTGGTCGAGATATCTCGATTGACGGGCTTGGCCATCACTGTCTTTTCATCGCGTATGGAGCCTGATGTTTGAGTATAGACAGATACGGGTAAATGTGCGAGTAATCAAATGTGCAAATAATTTTGTACTATGCGATATACGACCAATACTAAATTTAGTAGACTAATAGTGCATTTAGCGTAGCGATGAGAACGATGCAATCAGCACAAGGGTGGGAATTTACGTTCAGCACGGCGATAGAAACGTGCGGTTAATACGGGGAGATAGACTGGTTTGACAGCCGATCCGAACGATATTCGCGGGGGGCTTCTGGAAACTCTGGGCCTTCTGACGCCGGCCGATCTGGACCGTGCTGCGGCCTGTATCGGGCAGGCCGTAGACACCGGTGTTGAAACAATCCGCGTTCTTTTCGCCGATCAACATGGTGTCTTGCGCGGAAAATCCATTGTGGCCGAGGCGTTACCAGGATTGTTCAAATCTGGAATGCACATCGCAAACACGCTGCTTTTAAAGGATACCTCGCATCGCACGGTCTTTCCGGTCTGGGCTGGGGATAGCGCCGGGATGCCCGCAGGCGCAGGCGACATATTGCTGATGCCCGACCCGTCAACCTTTCGCCCCCTGCCCTGGACAGAGGCCTCCGCCTGGATTTTCTGTACTCCCGTTTCAAAGGAGGGGGTGCCCATCCCATATGCGGCACGCTCCGTGCTTCAGACAGCGCTTGAGCGTCTGAGGGCAACGGGGCGGAGATTAACCGTCGGGTTAGAGGTCGAATTCCATGTATTCGCCCTCACCGACGCGCGACAGAACCACGAGGATGCGACCATGCCCGGCGCACCGGTAATGACGCGGAATGTGACGCAAGGCTACCAATATCTGACCGAACAGCTTTATGATCGGGCCGAACCGCTGCTTGACGATCTGCGCCGCAATGCACAAGCACTTGGCCTGCCCGTGCGCTCAATGGAAATCGAGATGGGGCCCAGCCAGTTCGAGTTTACTTTTGACCCGGCGGGGCCGATGGATCATGCGGATGGCATGATGATGTTCCGTACCATGACAAAAGAGGTCTGCGCGCGCCGTGGCCTGCATGCCACCTTCATGTGTAAACCGGCCCTCCCCAACACGGCCGCCAGCGGATGGCATCTGCACCAATCACTCTGCGATCTGCACGGCGTGAACCTGATGATGCCTGCACAAGACGGCACACCGAGCCCTGAGGCATCGGCCTGGATTGCGGGGCTGTTGGAACATGCCGAAGCATCCTGCCTTTTCACCACGCCAACGGTAAACGGCTATAAACGCTACCGGCCGCAACAGCTTGCACCGGATCGCATCTTATGGGGCCGTGACAATAGGGGGGCGATGATACGGGGGTTGATGACCCCGAACGACCCCGCAAGCCGCATCGAAAATCGCGTGGCCGAACCGGTCGCCAACCCATATTATGTTTTTGCAAGTCAGATTCTGTGCGGCCTCGATGGGCTGGATCGCGGCCTGACCGCCGCCGCCCCGATCGAAACCCCCTATCTGGACGATGCCAAACGCTTGCCCGAAAGCCTGTTAAGCGCCATACAGCATTTCGAATCATCGTCATTTTACCGCAAAGCGCTGGGCGATGACTTCGTTAACTATCTGGCCCATATCAGACGGGCCGAATGGGACCGCTATCACCTCACGATTTCACAATGGGAACAAATCGAGTATTTCAATCTGTATTAAAAACAAAACACCAAATTAGGAGAAGAGAACATCATGAAACCCCAACAGCTTATCAAGACCGCAGCGGCAGCCATCGTGACCACGACACTGGCGACCGCCGCTTTCGCCCAAGACGTGACGTTGCGCTTCCACCACTTCCTGCCGCCACAGTCAATCGTACCAAAACTGGTGATCAGCAAATGGGCCGAAGACGTTCAGAACGCTTCCGGCGGCAAAATCGCGGTGGAAATCTACCCGTCCATGCAGTTGGGCGGCACACCTCCACAGTTGATCGATCAGGCGCGCGACGGCATTGTCGATGTGGTCTGGACCGTGGTCGGCTACACGCCGGGCCGTTTTCCGCGCACAGAAGTGTTTGAACTGCCCTTTATGATGACCGACGCCCCGGCCGCATCGAAGGCGTTCTGGCAAATGTTTGAAACCCATATGGCAAAGACGGAATTTAAGGACCTGAAAATCCTGGGCACCTGGGTTCACGGTCCGGGCCAGATTCATTCTAAAAACCCGATCACCACCGTTAGCGATTTGCGCGGCGTTAAAATCCGCGGCGGGTCGCGTACCGTCAACAATCTGCTTGTGGAACTGGGCGCAACACCGGTGGGCATGCCGGTGCCCGGCGTGCCGGAAGCGCTTTCCAAAGGCGTGATCGACGCCACCACCCTGCCCTGGGAGGTCACAACGGCGCTCAAAATCTCGGAACTGGTGGGAAATCATACCGAATTCGGCGACAAGGCACTTTACACGCTGACATTCGTGCTGGCGATGAACCGCGCAAAATTCGACGGCCTGCCCGATGATCTGAAAAAGGCGATCAATGACAGTTCCGGCGAGGCATTTTCGGTTTTCGCGGCCACGACACAAGCGGCGGCCGATGCGCCCGCGCGCAAATTGGCCGCCGATAACGGCAATAACATCATCAAACTTGATGACGCCCAGATTGGCGAATGGGAAACCGCCGCCGAGCCGATCTATGCGGCCTGGGTCGCAGAGATGAAAGACAAGGGCATTGACGGTCAAGCCCTGATCGATGAAGCGCGCAATCTGATCTCAAAATACACCAGATAAAATCCCGATTGGTGCCTCCGGGCAGCCCCACAGGACTGCCCGGAGCGCCCTTTATAAATAAGGCGTATCGGACGTATGATTGCAAGGCTTGCAAAAACACTGGCATTTTTGGGCGGGGCTGTCCTGATGGCTCTGGTCGTGTTAACGACATTGAGCATTATCGGGCGCAGCCTGAACACAATCGGGCATTTTAAGGCCGTGTCGATATGGTCCTGGCTGGCCTATCCGTTGCAATCTTTCGGCCCGATCAATGGCGATTACGAACTGGTCGAAGCCGGTGTCGCAATCGCCATTTTTGCATTCCTGCCCTATTGCCAGCTCATGCGCGGTCATGCGACGGTCAACGTCTTTACTGATTTTCTTAAAGCCCGGGTCAATGCCGTGTTATCGCTGATCTGGGAGGTTTTACTAACCGGAACGCTGTTTGTCGTCACTTGGCGCATCTCAATCGCCACAACCGAAAAACTGCGCTATGGGGAAACCACATTTCTGCTCCAAATGCCGGTCTGGTGGGCTTATGCGATCTGCTCCGGGATCGCTTGTATCGCGTCCTTTGTCGGTCTTTATTGCGTCTGGCAGCGCATTTTAGATGTCTTAACCCCCAAAGGGCGGAGCATACCGTGACAAATCTGGAACTTGGTATTTTTTCGCTGCCGGTGCTTTTGGCGCTGATTTTTCTGCGCATGCCAATCGGCCTTGCAATGCTGGCTGTCGGCATGGTCGGCACCATGCTGGTGACGGGGGGGCCGCATGTCGTGCTCGCCCAGCTTAAAGGCCAAGTCTATACGACATTTTCAAACTATTCTCTGTCCATCGTGCCGCTCTTTTTGCTCATGGGGCAATTTGCAACGCTTGGCGGCATGTCTCGGGCGCTGTTCAAAGCGGCGGAGGCTTTTTTGGGTCACCGCAAGGGCGGTATTGCCATGGCTTCCGTCGGGGCTTGTGCCGGGTTCGGTGCGATCTGCGGCTCTTCGCTTGCAACGGCGGCGACCATGGGGCAAACCGCCCTTCCGGAGTTAAAACGCTACGGCTATTCGGGCGGTTTATCGACGGCGGCGTTAGCGGCAGGCGGCACGCTCGGCATCCTGATCCCTCCTTCCGTCGTCCTGGTAATCTACGCCATTTTGACCGAACAAAATATCGCAAAGCTCTTTATCGCCGCCTTTATCCCCGGATTGCTGGCCGCTCTGGGCTATATGATTGTGATTCGCCTGATCGTGGCCCTGTCTTCCGGAAATGACGGCATGACCGAACGGCTTCCATGGATTGAACGTTTTCGGATGCTGTCGCGCGTCTGGCCCGTGCTTATGGTCTTCAGTCTGGTCGTGGGCGGTATTTATTTCGGCTGGTTCACCCCGACCGAAGCCGCCGCAATCGGTTGCGCGGGCACTGCGTTGATTGCGCTTGCCAATCGCGGGCTGACACGATCCTCGCTTGGTGATGCCATTTTAAAAACCGCCCAAAACACCGCAATGATCTTTTTGATCATCCTCGGTGCCGCCTTCTACAATGCTTTTCTGGCGCTCACCCATGTCCCGCAAGAAATTTCCGGCTTTGTGGTCGGGTTGGAAATCTCCCCCTGGACGGTTCTGATTGTCATCTTGGGCATCTATCTGGTTTTCGGTTGCGTGATGGATAGTCTATCGATGATCCTGCTGACCGTGCCGATCTTCTTTCCCATCATCTCAGCTTTAGATTTCGGATTAACGGAGGAAGAAACCGCCCTTTGGTTCGGCATACTGGTGCTGATCGTGGTCGAAGTCGGGCTGATAACACCGCCTGTCGGCATGAATCTTTTTATCATCGGTGCCATGGATCGCACGACCCGGATTGTCGAGACCTATAAATATATTCTGCCCTTCGTGGCATCCGACATCATCCGCACGGCCCTCTTACTCGCTTTCCCGGCCCTCACGCTTGGCTTGCTGCGCCTGATCTACTAATCCGATCATGCACCGACGACTTCCAAAGCGTGTCGGGCAATCATCATCTCTTCATTGGTGGGAATGGTGAAGCATCTTACCGCCGATCCTGCGGCACTGAATTCCAGTTCACCGGCCGCATTGGCGCGGGCGTCGAAATCCAGCCCGGCCCATGCCAAGCCCTGGGCGACCTGCGCGCGGATGACGCCAGCATTCTCACCGATGCCACCGGTAAAGACCAAAGCATCAACCCCGCCGATGGCAGCGGCCAACGCCCCGAAATTGCGCCGGATTTGATAGACGAAATAAGCCATCGCCTCTTGCGCGGCAGGATCGGGGTAATCGGTCAGATCGCGCATATCGGATGACACGCCGCTCAATCCCCGCAATCCGGATTGTTTGTAGAGCAATTCGGTAACTTGCCAAGTATCCATGCCGTCATGGTCAATTAGGTGCAGTACCCCCCCCCCCTCCCGGATCAATCTGACCGCATCGGGTTCCCATACACAGACCGTCCAAGGCGGTAAACCCCATAGTGGAATCCATAGAAGCACCATTGACCAGGCCGCACATGGACGCGCCATTGCCCAGATGCGCGACAATCACCCGGCCTTTTGCAAGCTGCGGATCGATTTCGGTAAGACGGCGGGCGATAAATTCATAAAACAGGCTATTCTGGATGGGATCATACACCTACCCGCCGTGTCAAAGCGTGTCTCAACGACATACCACGGCGAACTCACACCAAGCGCCGCCTCAAAAAGCTGTTCCGATTGCATCGCCCTATCCCCTTCTTCTCATTGATCAATAGTGCCAGAATTATTACATTACCCACTCAGATTTTGAAAGAGGCCTTATTTTAGATAAGGTGACCCTGTATTCCTGCTAAAACCCTGCCTGCTACAGGCAGACAGGATAACGGAAAACCAAAACAACACCCCGTCGTCATTTATGGACAGGATGTCCTGTATGCGGCGTGAGGGCAGGACGCCAGTAGCCGCCCGGCCTGCCTGCTGCAGGCAGGCGAAGGCCGGAATCTAGGAGGGCGGGCCGGGATGTGAAATGAGCGCCAGTTCTGTCTAATTGTCATTCCCGCCCAAGCCCTGCCTGTTGCAGGCAAGGGGAATGTATGACATAAACCACTGGATTCCGGCTTTCGCCGGAATGACAACGGGGGCAGATAAGGTAACCTTGTTTAGCCCTCCCACTGACACTGAGGTAAATTGATGATGGAATATTCAAGACTTGGCAATACAGAGATTAAGGTCAGCCGTATCTGTCTGGGGACGATGACCTGGGGCGAACAAAATACCGAGGCCGAGGCCCATCAGCAACTGGACTATGCCCTGGACCAGGGCATTAACTTCATTGATACGGCCGAGTTGTATCCCGTGCCGCCAAAGGCCGACACCCAGGGCTTGACCGAGACTCATATCGGCGCCTGGCTGGCCCGGCGCAGGCAGCGCGACAAACTGATCATTGCGACCAAGGTCTGCGCGCGGGGCGAGTGGCTGCCGTATCTGCGGGATGGCAAAAACAAACTTGACAAGAAGAATATCAATCTCGCCCTGGACGCCTCATTAAGGCGGCTGCAAACCGATTATATCGACCTGTATCAATTGCACTGGCCGGAACGCGATGCCAATTTCTTCGGCAAGCTCGGCTATCATCATGCCCCTGAAAAAGACGGCGTGGCGATTGAAGAGACCCTGGACGCGCTGTTTGAACTGGTCAAGGCGGGCAAGCTGCGCCACATCGGGATCTCCAACGAAACGGCCTGGGGTTGCGCCGAATATCTGCGTATCGCGCGGGAAAAACAGCGGCCGCGCGTCGTCAGCATTCAAAACCCCTACAATTTATTAAACCGAACCTTTGAGATTGGCCTGGCCGAATTTGCCCAGCGCGAGCAGGTCGGGCTGCTGGCCTACTCGCCGCTGGCCTTTGGCGTGCTGAGCGGCAAGTATCTGGATGGCGCGCGGCCCAAAGGCAGCCGCCTGGCCCTGTTTGACCACTTTAGCCGCTACACCAATGCCGAGGCCACCGCCGCGACCGAGGCCTATGCCCGGCTGGCCGCGGAAAGCGGGTTGCTGCCGGCCGAGATGGCCCTGGCCTACATCAACAGCCGACCCTTTCTGACCAGCAATATCATCGGCGCAACCAACATGAGACAACTCAAGGCAGACATTGAAAGTATCGAGCTAAAGCTGTCCAAGGATACAATCCGGGCGATTGAGGCCATTCATGTTGAGCATCCTAATCCTTGCCCGTGAAGTGGGCGGGATTATCAATCCTCGCCCCTTCGTCATCCCGGCCTGACTGCATAAGGCCAACTGGAATAAAGCCGGAATCCAGCCTCCGCCGTCATTCCGGCCTGCCTGCTACAGACAGGCGAAAGCCGGAATCCAGCGGTTTACATACATACGATTGAATCACCCCGGCTCCATCAGGAGGGGGGTTATCTGGGTCATGTGGCCTTGCTTGACTCGATTTATTGTAAAATCACAAAAAAATAAATTTGTGATTTATGTGATTCTGTACTACATTATTTCGTGAATTCAACTCGTAAGTGCAACTCATAACTCGGAACAGGAGGCGAGCTGCGGTAGTATCTCTGCTTTTTGTTCTGGCAAGAATGAGAAGCATCGATGAGACAATACACACAGCTCACCCAGGAGCAACGCTACCAGATTTATGCCCTTATGAAAGCAGGCCATAATCAAACTGAGACAGCCCGTATCCTTGAGGTTCACAAATCCACCATAAGCCGTGAGTTGAGGCGCAACCGTGGCCTCTGCGGCTATCGTCCGCAGCAGGCCGAACGGCTGGCCGTGACCCGCCGGCAGGGAAAGGCTAAGGTGCGCATTCAATCCGACCATTGGGACTGGGTTGAAGCCTTGCTGCGTGAGGACTGGAGCCCGGAACAGGCCTGCCTGCTGCAGGCAGGTGAGCCTCTGGCTGGCTCAGGAAAAGCGCCTTCGGATTAGCCATGAATGGATTTATCGCTATATTCTGCGGGACAAACAGCAAGGCGGCGACCTGTACCGTCGCCTGCGTTGCCAGAAGCGGCGCAGGAAGCGCTACGGTCACTTTAGCCGCCGTGGCCAGTGGTCTGGCCGCGTTTCCATTGATGAGCGACCCGCCATCGTCGACAGGCGTGCCCGATTGGGTGATTGGGAATTGGATACAATCATTGGCAAGGGGCACAAACAGGCCCTCGTGTCCCTGACCGAACGTAAGTCGCGCCTGACGTTGATTGCCAGGGTCGCCAGCAAGGAAGCGGATACGGTCAAGGCCGCTATTTTGCAACAGCTTGCTCCCTTGTCTGATAATGTCCATACCCTGACTTCTGACAACGGCAGGGAGTTTGCGCGCCATCAGGCCATTGCCAAAGCGCTCAATGCGACCTTTTATTTCGCTCACCCCCGCCTGCAGCAGGCAGGCCTATGCCTCCTGGCAACGCGGACTCAACGAAAATACCAACGGCCTGATACGCCAATACTTCCCCAAGGACAGAGACTTTACCACCATCACTGAACAGGAGATTAAAACAGCTATGGATAAATTAAATAACCGACCTCGAAAATGTATTGGCATGAAAACACCTAATCAGGTATTTTTCGGAATCAATCCTAATGTTGCTCTTGCTGGTTGAATCCACGTTTAGTATCTATGACGATTTTCAGCACACTTCAGGACTATCTTGGCGAACACGTAGGGCGGGCAGACCTCCGCCTGTTCGAAGCAATCCTTTCCGGGAGAAAGGGAGGGATTCATGCGCCTCAACGACGAGGGGTCGGGCCGGCTCCGCCAGATGGCGGCCTCGATCTGCCGTCGTCGGCCTGGTTTCAGCCGGCCTCAGCTCGCTCCGACGGTCTCACTCCTGACATAATGGCCCCTTATACGCACTATCCGCACTCTCACCGCAGCCGCACTCGGCCACGACGTTGGGGTTGTTGAAGCGCAGAACCGTATTGACGCCTTCGCGCGCGAGGTCCACCCTGCGTGCCGCACAAAACATCGAGGGCATCGGCGGCGACAAAAATGTGGATACCGCTGTCGAGGCTGATCTGCGCGTTATCCGCCGACCCTTATTTGACCGTATCAAAGCATTAGACATCCTAATCAAAACAGTTAAGATTAAAACAAGAGCTTAGCAGCAAACTAAAACCTACGCAGCGAAATGGCGTAAGGCACGATCCTGAAAAGGGTTTTGGCCGACGCTGGCGGCAAGAACCGCAATGCCCCCGGCCTCTACAAATTCTGGATCTACACCACCAGCCAGAAGCTTCGGATCACGCCCGCACTCAAACACCAGACCAGTCACCGTTCCACTATCGAACGGTCATCGTATGGACCGTCACTACCTCGCACACAAACAGGGTGACGCCACCAACCCGATTCTCGCCTAACTTTATTCTTCATGCTCGGCTGAATAATCTTGTGGTAAGGCAATCAAAGGATATCCTGGACTACATTGTTGTGGCGGCTGGAAGGTATTATCAGGCAATCTGTATGTTGATTGGAGGGGTAAATTGCCCAAAACAATAAATAACATCCCTCTTGATATTATCCAAATTTTGATCTGTACTATAGAATAGTATTCTTGTTCCATTGAGTTTAAGGAACAGAGTAAAATGCGGTTGTTTAGCTATATTCTGATGTTCGCAGTAGCCGTTATAGGCTCAAATTCCTTGTTGTTGAGCCCCATACTCGCAGACATCGCATCGGATTTCTCAGTAACGGCTGTGGACGTTGCTTGGGCGATTACGGCTTATAACGCTGCGACGGCTGTATCAGCATTATTACTTGCACGCTTTATAGATGTTTGGGGCATTCGTGCCGCTTTGATGGCTGCCTATACTTGCCTATCCGTTGGTACTGGCATCAGTGCGATGGCTTGGAGCCTGGAAGGTTTGCTGCTTGGGCAGATTTTGGCTGGTCTAGGCGCAGGTGTTTCACTACCTGCAATCTATGCCTTGGCCCCCATGATCGCCCCTAAAGGTAACGAAACCAAAATTGTCGGCCGTGTTCTAACGGGCTGGTCTATTGCTCTGGTTGCAGGGATTCCAATCTCGGCATATCTGACAGATGTTTTCGGATGGCGGTCGGCTTATTATCTTTTGTTCGGGCTATCCATATTCACACTTGCCTTAATCACAAAGTTAATGGATCGTGTGCATCAGCTTGGTGACCGCAATAATGATCGTCAGACTGCAAATTGGAATATTTTCGCCCCTTTCACAGTGGCTGGCGCGTCTCCAATCCTGTTTATGAACTTGCTTTATATGACGGCATTTTATGGAACCTACGCTTATATAGGCACATATTTGAAAGACAGTTTCGATGCCACAACCATACAAGCCGGTTATGCCGTGCTTGCCTATGGCATTGGATTTGGACTTGCCTCATTTGCCGATCCATTGGTCGATAAACTCGGCATACACAAAACAACCGGATTTATCTTCGTTGTTTTAAGCCTGACATATCTGGCCTTCTTTTACAAATATGATCAAATAGCCATCGTTTATGCAATATGCCTTGGCTGGGGATTTTTGAATCATTTAGGCTTAAGCGCGATTATCACGCTGCTTGGCCGGATTGATACCGATTTGAAAGGGCAGTTGATGGGTATGAACAGCGTATTCACCTATGCTGGCGGGTCGGCTGGCACATTCTTATTCGGCATTATTTACATCGAAAAAGGGTTTTATCTGGCCGCTTTATTGGCTGTAGGAATGATCGTAATACTGACAATCATCTATTTGATTTCAGTAAAAAAAAGAGCGTAACCGAAATCAAAAGAAATCATTCGGCATGGACCGAATCTCTGGCGCTATGCGTATTCGCTGATTCCCTCCAATAACGGCCTTCCCCGTGTCACCGTACCCCACGAAGAGCGCTTATTGCGGCTTCAGGTATCGTGAGCAGCATACGCTGCTCTTGCCAACCGGTATCATTATTCGGCTTCCGAACCGGTTACCGACATAAAAACACCACGTTTTAAGGGGCTGAAACGCCCTCAAGACGCCGCGGGTAGGGCTTTTGCCTGCGCTGTCGTCACTCCACGATGGCGAATGCATCCAGCACACCGGCGACGGGCCTTTTGCCGTGCCCGTGGACGGTCTCCGGCTAGAAGGCGAGGGGATCGTGTGATGGAAGATAAACAAATAGAAGCCATTATAAATGCCACATTTCCGGGGCTGATGTTTTTCTGCCGGGATCTGGATTTGGACGAGCAGCTTATTACGAAATACAAGCCCGAAGCGTCTGGCCCTTGATTTGCATGTTCTACGGGAGCCAGCGGGCGAGCCAGAGGCTCGTCTTTAACCGATTAAACGATATTCCATTTTGCCTCAATCGTGTCTGCCGAAAGGTCGGCGCCACAATCCCACGCGATAAAATACCCGCCGTTGGTTATTTTCATAAAATTCTCTTTTTCCTTGAGGGGTTCAAATGCTTCGGATTCAAGATAAGGGGAGACATCAAATACCCCGGTTAAACCATTTTCTGCCTGAATAAGCAGTCGGTAATGATCTTTTGGCGCTACCTTGACAATATTCATTGATCCAGCCCTCTGATTGGAAATGGTTTTTTGCCGTTTGCGGCAAGCTCCCAGTCTGCCTGTAAATCTTCCTGATGTATCTCAATCCATGCCACCACAAGTTATTGTCATTACCGCCTGGGCCCTGCCTGCTGCAGGCAGGGGGGAATATATGACATAAACCACTGGATTCCGGCTTTCGCCGGGCGGCTACGGGCATCCTCGGCGGCTTGTTCCAGACGCCGCTCTACCACCTACGTCCTGTAGGCGTGCCCTCCCTGCCTGCAGCAGGCAGGTCGCCACATACAGGACTTCCTGTCCATAAATGACGACGGGGGCGATAGGCGCATTATGAGCAATACTAACGATACCGTGGCCAGGATAACTGACACCTTATTTTAGATGAAGTGACCCTTGTTTTTCGGGCCGCTGATCATGCCCCGGTTCCCGCATTTGTTGTATAATCCGCGGTTTCTATCTATTGCCCTATTGCCGAGATCACATTGAAACTGTCCGCGCTTACTGCCATTTCTCCTGTTGATGGCCGCTATCAGGCTAAGACCCGCGCGCTCCGGCCGATATTCAGTGAATATGGCTTGTTCCGCTTTCGGGTGCGGGTCGAAATAGAGTGGCTTAAAGCCCTGGCGGCACACCCCGGCATCAGCGAGCTTGACGGCTTTTCGGCCGCAGCGGTAGCCTTGCTTGATAACATCCGGGATAACTTCTCGGTTGCGGACGCCGAGGCCATCAAGGCGATTGAGCAAACCACCAATCATGACGTCAAGGCCGTCGAGTATTTTATTCGCGCCAGGATCAAGGCTGACACCGCGCCGGCCGATCCGGCGCTAGTCGCGGCCGCGCGGTTTATTCACTTTGCCTGCACCTCGGAAGACATCAATAATCTCAGCCATGCGCTGATGCTGAAAGAGGCCCGCGCGACGGTTTTATTGCCGCGGCTTGACGCGCTGCTGGGCGCGCTGGCGGCGCTGGCCAGAGATCATGCCGCCACGCCGCTGCTGGCGCGCACGCATGGCCAGCCCGCATCGCCGACCACGCTGGGCAAGGAGATCGCCGTCTATATTCATCGCCTGCAAAGGCAACGCGGGCAACTGGAACAGGTCGAACTGCTGGGCAAGATGAACGGCGCGGTCGGTAATTTTAACGCGCATTTGGCGGCTTACCCCGAACTTGACTGGATGGCGCTGTCGAAAGACTTTGTCCGCGGTCTCGGCCTCGCCTGGAATCCGCACACGACCCAGATCGAATCGCATGATTATATGGCCGAGTATTTTCAGGCGCTCGGCCGCGTCAATACGATCCTGATCGACTTCAGCCGGGATATCTGGGCTTATATCTCGCTGGGTTATTTCAGGTTGAAGCTGAAGCCGGGCGAGATCGGCTCATCCACCATGCCGCACAAGATTAACCCTATTGATTTTGAGAACGCGGAAGGTAATCTCGGCCTCGCCAATGCTATATTTACACATCTGGCGCAAAAACTGCCCGTCTCGCGCTGGCAGCGGGACCTGAGCGATTCGACCGTATTGAGAAATATGGGGGTGGGCATTGCCTATGGCCTGAACGCCCTTGATTCCCTCATTAAGGGCCTTGCCAAACTCGATGTGAATGTCAGGGCGCTGGAGGATGATCTGGCAGACGCCGGGGAAGTGCTGGCCGAACCGGTGCAGACGGTGATGCGCCGCTATGGCGCGGAAAACGCCTATGAACAATTAAAGGCATTGACCGCGGGCAAGGCCGTTACGGCCGAGACGCTGCGTGATTTTATCGCAACGCTCGACCTGCCCGCCGCGGCAAAGGCCAGGCTCAGGGCGCTGACGCCGCGGAACTATACGGGCAATGCCGAGGCGCAGGTGAAACGGCTGCTGGAATGACGATACTATATTTTTACAGAAACCTTACATATAGAGACCGACAAAAATGACTGACTATAGCGATTACAAGCTGGGCGAGACGGCTGATGAGACATTGGAGCTTGAGACCCGCGAGGAAAACGCGGCGGCGGCGCTGGAACTGACGCGGCAGTGTCACTTGAAACTGGCCATTGTTTCGCATGAACTCGACCCCTTTATTTATGACCGGCTGGAATACATCGAGGCATTGAAAAGACTGACCCTGAAAGGGGCGCATGTCGAGATCCGCATCCTTGTCGTCGAGCCGCGGTTGATCGTGCAGCGCGGCCACCGGCTGCTGGCCCTGGCCGGGAAGATGTCCAGTTATATCCGCCTGCTGCGGCCGGGGCAGCGACACCGGACGTTTGACCAGGCATTTTTGCTGGCCGATGAGGCGGGCTATCTGCTGCGCGAAAGCCGGAAGCAATATAGCGCCAGGCTGAACTTCAACAACCGCCGTGAAACCAAGCACCTGCTGGAAGTATTTGACGAGATGTGGGACAAGGCCGAGCCGGATCCGAATCTGCGCCGGGTGCATTTATGAAAGCCCGGCCATGCGGCTTGTGTCATGGTCGAGATAAATAAGCGCCGCGCATAGCCCCCCGCGCGGATAAACAGCCGTCACAACCATTGCGCCCAGGCGAATTCATAAGCCGATGTTAATCCTGCCCGGCGGCCCTGCCCTGTCCGATTTTCGGATAAAAAAACTGCTCGCCGTTGTGCAGTCCGCCGTGCCGGAAATCGAGGCCGTACAGGCGCATTATGTGCATTTTGCCGAGCTTGACGGCGCGTTAAATGAAGCCGAGCAATCGCGGCTTGCCGCGCTGTTGACCCATGACGCCGCCGGCGAGGCGGACAACTTGTCCGGCGGGATAATCGTTATTCCAAGGCCGGGCACGATCTCGCCCTGGTCCAGCAAGGCGTCCGAGATCATGCAGCATTGCGGGCTGGGCAAGCTGGGGCGGATTGAACGGGGCCGGGTTTATGGCTTCGGCCTGCATAACGGCGCGCGCCTCGGCGCCGCACAAATCGCCAGTCTCAAACCCCTGCTGTATGACCGCATGACCGAGGCCGCCCTGCTCGATATCCATGCCGCCGACGCCCTGTTCAAGCAGAATGAACCGGCCGGATTGAACGATATTGATATTGCAACGGGCGGGCTTGAGGCGCTGCATAAGGCCAACCGCGAACTGGGCCTGGCGCTCTCGGCCACGGAGATAGATTATCTGTCGGCCGTATTCAGCCAGCTCGGGCGTAACCCGTCCGATGTGGAATTGATGATGTTTGCCCAGGCCAATTCGGAACATTGCCGCCATAAAATCTTCAATGCCGCCTGGCGCATTGATGATAAAAAACAGCCGCATTCGCTGTTTCAGATGATTCGGCAAACTCATGCGGCCCATCCGGGCATCGTGCTGTCCGCCTACCATGATAATGCCGCGGTCATACACGGCTATCATGGCGCGCGCTTTTTCCCTGAACCGGACAGCGGTCAATACGCTTATAGCGATGAAGCTATTCATATCCTGATCAAGGTCGAAACCCATAACCACCCGACCGCCATTTCACCCTGGCCCGGCGCCGCGACCGGTTCCGGCGGGGAAATACGCGATGAGGCGGCCACGGGGCGCGGGGCCAAACCCAAGGCCGGGCTGACCGGTTTTGCCGTTTCCAACCTGAAGATTCCGGGCTTTGCCCAGCCCTGGGAAAAGGACAACGGCAAGCCTGATCATATCGCCTCGGCCCTGGATATTATGCTTGAGGCCCCGCTGGGCGCGGCGGCCTATAACAATGAATTCGGGCGCCCGGCCCTGTGCGGCTATTTCCGCAGCTATGAACAGGCGCTGAATGCGCGCCAGATAGCCGGCTATCATAAACCCATCATGCTGGCCGGCGGCTATGGCATGATTCGCGGGGCGCATATTGCCAAGCAAAAACTCCCGGCCGGCGCAAAACTTATCGTGCTGGGCGGGCCGGCCATGTTGATCGGTCTGGGCGGCGGCGCGGCCTCTTCGCTGGCGGCCGGCAGCCTGAGCGCGGCGCTGGATTTTGCCTCGGTGCAGCGCGATAACGCCGAGATGCAGCGCCGCTGTCAGGAAGTGATTGATCGTTGCTGGTCTTTGGGCGCGGCCAATCCGATATTGAGCATCCATGATGTGGGCGCCGGCGGCCTGTCCAACGCCCTGCCCGAACTGGCCCATGCCAGCGGGCGCGGCGCTGAACTGGAACTCCGCGACATCCCCAATGCCGAACCCGGCATGTCGCCGCTCGCTATCTGGTGCAATGAGGCGCAGGAACGCTATGTGCTGGCCATCGCCCCGGAACATATCGAACGCTTCAGCTTCTTTTGCCGGCGCGAGCGGGCGCCGTTCGCCATCCTGGGCGAGGTCACGGAGAGGCCACAACTGGCGCTGAATGACAGGCAGTCTGATAAGCGGCCCGTGGATATGCCGATGTCCGCCTTGCTGGGCGAAATGCCACGGATGCGGCGCAACGCGAGCGGCGCATCCGGTTCATCCGGGCGCTATACGGAATTTGAAACAAGCGCCATTCATTTAGAGGAGGCCATCGATCGTGTCCTGCGCCTGCCAACCGTGGCCAGCAAGCATTTCCTGATCACCATCGGGGATCGCACTGTCTCGGGGCTCGCCGTTCGTGATCAAATGGTCGGCCCCTGGCAGGTTCCCGTGGCGGATTGCGCCGTGACCAGTGCTTCTTATTTCGACTACACCGGCGAGGCGATGGCCATCGGCGAGCGCCCGCCCATCGCGCTGGTCAATGCGCCGGCCTCCGGGCGCATGGCGGTGGCCGAGGCGCTCACCAACATCGCCGCGGCGCGCATATTAAGGCTGGAAGATATCGTCTTGTCGGCCAACTGGATGGCCGCCTGTGGCGAGCCGGAGCAGGATGCCGCGCTGTATGCCACGGTGCGGGCCGTCAGTGAATTATGCCAAAGCCTGGGGATCGCGATACCCGTGGGCAAGGATTCCCTGTCCATGAATACGATCTGGCGCGCCGATGAGCAGCAAAGACAGGTCAGCGCGCCGCTGTCATTAAATATCTGCGCCTTTGCCCGGGTCGCCGACGTGCGCCAATCGCTGACGCCGCGGCTGCTGCCGGACACCGACTCCGTTTTACTGTTTATCGATCTGGCGCGCGGCAGGCAACGGCTGGCCGGTTCCGCCCTGGCGCAGGTTTATGAACAGATCGGGCGGGAAGCGCCCGATCTTGAAAACAGCGGCGATTTAATCGCCTTCTTCCAGAGCATACAGCTATTAAACGAATCCGGCCTTATCCTGGCCTATCACGACCGTTCCGATGGCGGCCTGCTGGTCACCCTGGCAGAGATGGCCTTTGCCGGCCACACCGGCATTTCCGTTGCGGTTCAGACCCACGATTTGCCGCGCTTTTTGTTTAACGAAGAACTCGGCGCCGTGATTCAGGTCCGGCGGGAACATGAACAGACGATAAGAGACAGCCTTGCCGGGGCCGGACTGGGACAAGCCGCCATTCAGACCATCGGCAATGTCAATGACCGCTTTACATTTGAACTCCGCAATCACAACGAAAATACCCTTGCCATGCCGCTGGACGGTTTATACCGCAAATGGACGGCGACCAGCCAGCGGATACAGGCATTGCGTGATCACCCTGAATGCGCGGCCCAGGAATTTGACGGCGGCTGCGCCCCTGACGATCCCGGCCTGTTTTTAGACGCCACCTTCCGTTTTACGGGCAACCCCGTGGCCCATATCAACAGTGCCCACAAACCGGCCTTGGCGATCCTGCGCGAGCAGGGCGTGAATGGCCAGACAGAGATGGCCGCGGCCTTTGACCGGGCCGGTTTTGATTGTGTCGACGTGCCCATGCAGGCCCTGATCGACGGCGAGCTTACACTGGAAAAGTTTCATGGACTGGCCGCTTGCGGCGGTTTTTCCTATGGCGATGTGCTCGGCGGCGGCGGTGGCTGGGCCAAAACGATCCTTTACCATGAAAAACTGAGCGCTATGTTCAGGGCATTCTTTCAGCGCGCCGACACCTTTGCGCTGGGTGTTTGTAATGGCTGCCAGATGCTGTCCCAACTGCGCGAACTCATTCCCGGCGCGGACAACTGGCCGACTTTCGTGCGCAATATGTCAGAGCGATTCGAGGCGCGCCTGGTCATGGTCGAGATTATGAACTCGCCCTCCATACTGCTGGGCAACATGGCCGGTTCCAAAATCCCCATCGCCGTGGCGCACGGGGAAGGACGCATCGCCCACGGCGCCGGGGAAAACCCCGTTCTGCGTTATATTGCCAATGAGGGCCAAGCCACGGAACGCTACCCATTCAATCCCAACGGCTCGGCCGGCGGCATCAACGGTTTCACCAACACGGACGGGCGCGTGACCATTATGATGCCGCACCCGGAGCGCGTCTTTCTACGCAAACAATTTTCATGGCTGCCGGAAGACTGGAACAATGAATACAGCCCCTGGATGCAATTATTCATCAATGCCCGTAATTGGCTGGATTCGGTTTAACCTGGAATCGCGGCAAGAGCAGAGTGATGATGGGGATTGCCGGGATACGACCATCGTTCTGATCGTCATTCCGACCTGTCTGCAACAGGCGGGCACAAAAGCCTAATACCACCCCCACCGTCATTCCGGCGAAAGCCGGAATCCAGTGGTTTTAACCACACATTCCCGCTCCAGCGGGAATGACAACCAATGCGTTATCTATCCCGGGCAGGCAAGCCGGAATAACAACAAACGATTAAATTATTGAACATCCACCAAATTTTCAGTCAAAAAAAACCAGGGCCACTAAAAATTTTCACCCAAACGATTAGAATTTACTTCTTAACCTCTGTAAATCCAGCGTATGAAAAAATCATCCGGCATTTCCGAACAGGATAGCGCGCTTTTTCGGGCGGCGGTCAAGGATACGATCCCGCTCAAACACGACGCCTTTATACCTCCGGCGCCCAAACCCGCGGCGAAGCCCGTCAAGACCCAGGCAGACCATCAGGCCGTGCTGCAAGAAATGTACTCCGGCGAGTTTGACCACGCCGCGCTGGAATGCGGCGATGAGCTTCTTTATCACCGACCGGGCTTTCAAAGGCAAACACTACGCAAACTACGGCGGGGCAAGTTTAAAATCGAAGCCGAACTGGATCTGCACGGCATGACCTCGGCAATCGCTAAAAATGAACTCTCGGACTTCCTCAAATACTGCGCGGCAAAAAACAAACGCTGTGTGCGTATTATTCACGGCAAGGGCCACGGTTCAGTAAACAGACAGCCGGTGATAAAAAACAAGCTCAACCACTGGCTACAACAAAGAAACGATGTGCTGGCATTCTGCTCGGCAAGGCCGGTCGATGGCGGCACGGGCGCGATTTATCTGCTGTTAAGAAATCACTGACGCATTAGACCTCCAGGATTAAAGCAGAAAACCACGAAGCCTTAATCAAGCATAAATGCTTGATAATCCGGCGATATGGCTTTATCTTATTCAATAAGGTCGGATTTGGAGATCGGGAGTTATAGTGGCAATTTCAGGGATTGGCGCGCCTGCCGGATGTCTTGCTGACCGCCAAACACCTGCAAACCCTGACATGTTGAGGTAATACCATGACCACATTCACTATTGATTTACCAGATAATCTGGCGCAAGCAGCTCGGGATGCCGGATTACTCAATCCGAAAGCCATTGAGAGCATGCTGCGCGAGAATCTGCGCCGCCGAGCGGTGGATAGCCTGTTCGTAGCAGCAGACAGGCTTGCCGCCGCCAACTTTCCACCGATGACGCTGGAAGAGATTCAGCAGGAAGTGGACGTAGCACGCGCACAGAGAAAGCAATGTGCGACTGGTGCTTGATACCAATATTGTCGTATCGGGGCTGATCTGGGGTAACTTGCAACGCCAACTGCTTGATCTGGCCCGGGACGAACACGTAACGCTGTTCACCAGTAGCACCTTGCTTGATGAACTGGCAGATGTCCTTGCCCGAGAAAAGTTCGTGGCATTACTCAAATCGCAGGCGATTACCCCGGCTTTTCTGATACAACGCTATGGACTGCTGGCTACCCTGGTTAAACCAAAAACCATTAAACGTATCGTCCGCGATGCCGATGACGATGTTGTCATTGCCACCGCGCTGGCTGCTCAGGCTGATATGATCGTCACCGGCGACCAGGATTTACTGGTGCTGCACCCTTGCGAAGACATACCAATACTCGATACCAGAGCCGCCTTGCAGCATCTAAAAAAACACTGCAATTAAATCAGATTAAGTATAGCTTTTTTCAAACTATAGTCTTCAAGCCTGTCTTCATCAAGAAAAGCAATCAGTAAATTTTTAGATACATTTGTTGAATAAAGAAAAAAATGTGCTACCTCTTCAATAGTATAATTCTCTATACACGCGCTTTATTCACTTCAAGAATTCATCATTTTTCCAATTGCGCTCGCCGGTTCGGAGTATCAGTAATGCGGCCGCCAAGAAGTCAGCTTATACTGCCGTCTGGCATAACAAACTTCAAAAATTAAGGAGCTTTATATTATTCCACATAATCCTCAAATTCCCAATAACCAATCCGGCTTAACTTTTCCGCTATTTCTTGCCAATTTTTACCATAACAACTATCGCAATAGCGCGATACCTTGTTTTTTATTCTATCGAAATCGTACTCAAAAACAATGAGCATGTGGCGACCAAATATAATTTCGCTATCTGAGTGTTCAGATTTTAGCCATGCTGGCGTGCATATCTGCATATCAAAAGATTCTGCACCTTCTTTATTTTCAGGGCCAATCATAGCTCGCGCCCAAAAACCAAAATTGTCAGACTCATCCGGCCAGTATGAATCGAGATCGAGATCGAAATCTTCTAATGAGTAAAATTCTTTTAGTTTTGCTCGCATTTTTTATTCCTCTATATTCAAGTGATCGTACTAAACAAAATACTTAAACAAGGATCTTCGCATCAGTGGAGTTCACTTTATTCAATACACTGTAATTTGAAGGCAGTGTTACTAAAATCTAAAACAACATATTCACCGGCATATTCCGCCAAAACCTTATCGAATGGAGATATTTCATAATACCAACCGTCTCTGCCAATACTTACAAATCGGTCAAAGACAATTTCATTTTGTGATGTGTCTAATTGTCGCTTATTCAAAATATCATATGCTTGATTATTATCCGTGGGCATACATATAATCTTATGGGTTGGAAGCCAATTAGGGTACAAAACTCTTGAACTCTCTCCATTACAGTCCGCGCCATCACCATAAACCTCTAACACTAAATCTTCTTTGCCAAGTAAACCTTCCACGAGTAATTCCCAATTTGCTTGAAGCCAGTCCTCATTCAAAGAACCTGAAGTATCGTATTCAGATAATGATGATAAATTATCATAGTAATAGGTTAGTAAATTAGAAAACTTCTCTAACAATTCTTTAACTGAAATCATTTTGTTAAATCCTCTAATAAATCCAATTCTTGCTGTGCAGGTTTTTGTTTTAGACTTTTGGCGTCAAGAAGCGCGTTAACAAATTTATTTTCTATATTTTTCCAGATAGAGTTTTGGCCTGCTATTAAATGGCAATCACAAAAAGAGAACAGTCCTAATTTTTCAACTTACCCTCTCCTGAAACAGGATCAACCACGACTGTTACAGAATCTCCATCATAAAAATCTTTTCTAGCCATCATATTTCCAGTCGAAACAAGTTCTTCTTCCATTACATCCCAGCCGTCATCTGTATCGAGTAAATGAACCGCATAGAACCAGTCTCCGTCATCATTCTGCGCCATTCCCAATACGACAGCTTCACATCCATTTATTTGAGATAATGATGGCCTATCAGAAACGATTTTTACTATCTCATAGAATTTGTATAACGCCTTCATCGTACTATTATATCATACTAGGGTATTATGTCTGGCTGCGTTCTCTGCTCTTTACGCTCCGCTCTGCAAGGTCCCGATCTGACCGGCCAAGCCCAAACTCCCTCACCCACCTTGAGTTCAGCGCCCAGGCTTATGGTTTAGGCCGATTATTCGCGGATGTTGGTCTCAACTCCAACCAGGCCACCGGTCTTAATGTAGAGCTTTAAGTCCCGGACTACCTGCGCCAGCAGGAGGCAGAGCAGGCAGGCCAGAGCGCAATTCAGCAGACCGCTCGGCTGGATGGCAGAGTATGGGTGCTTATGTTCGTTATTTTGCGTCATAATCAACAGGATAATATTGAATTGATTTCAGACAAAGGGCAGGGGTGAGCGGATATTACCAGGCGAAACAGTCAGGCCATTAAAAATGACCGGAATAGGCAGGACAGCATATCCATACTCTATAGATTAGGGGAATCTCATCACTGTACTGATAATGTTTTGCCTGAGGCACATAAAGCTTTTCATTCCAGTTGGCTGGCCGCTTTAAAAATACAAGCAAATCCTCAATATAACCTTGCTCCATTCTAACCCTATCACCCTTGTACCATTCACCAGAAAAGAATACGTAAAATTCTTTACAGTGGTTTTTCAGCAGCAAATATACAGAAAGTAAAAAATCATAAAATTTGGGTCGAGAGCTTTCGCACTCCCACGCTCTTAAATCTTCCTGAATATCAAACGCCAAAGCGGCAGGATTGCTTTTTGGTGTCTTCAATAAAATCAATGAATTCCAGTTTAAAGCAGTAAACACTTCAGACAACCCGGATCTCATATCATTTTCTGCCTTATTAATATCAAGCTCCACGCCGTATCCAAACTGGTCAGCGATTATTCTCAATTCTTTTAGAAATTCATCTTCGCCAATTTTTTGAAAGCCAATACCTACAGTAACGCTCATCAGTGCCCACTCTTTATTATTATTTACCGGGTTAATAAAAAAAGTTAAAAATAACCTGAATTTTCAGATTAAAATATACTCGCATATTATTCTGCTCGTTTGCAGCCATTTCTTATATATGGACGCATTTAGTGGCCGGGAGTTCAGCGGATTCTTCTTTGATGTTAAGCAGGAGATTAGCATGATTCAATTTTATAAACCGGCCCGCGCTCCCTATATCTCCGCCCGTGCCTACGCCCAGACTACAACCCACCGCGCTCCTCGCAATCAACTGCATGTTGTGGAGAGAGGCAGGGTGCTCAGGTTTATTGAGGGCAGGCTTCCCGTTGGCTACTGCCTGCGCCAGCAGAGGCTGAAAGGCCAACTGGAAGCAGAGCAAGCGGGCCAGGGCGCGAGTCAGCAGACTGCCCGGCTGGTTGATGGCGGCGTATGGGTGTTTATGTTTGCTGGTTTGCGCCATAATCAAAAGGATGCGCGGAAAATATCTTTTTGAAGTCCAGTCAAAACTGCATCTCCTTAATCTTGCACGAAATCAATTTTCCAAGCTGCAACTTCTACAACTTCATCATAGCAACGAACCACAAAATGACGCGACTTCGCCATATAATGTACTTTATCCAAACCCAGAGAGTAGAGCCATTTGCTCCGCTTAAATTCAAAAAAAGCGCCCTCTTCATTAATTTTATTGGAGATTTCAAAATCTGATTCTTCGGTTGTCACTTTCAAACCCTGGATATTGTCAAAACGGATCAACCAATTTTTCCAACCAGGGCCCTCACAATCCTCTGAAACCCGTAAGGCTATACTACCAGTTTTATAAGTGATTGATTGAAGTTCTAGTGATCGACACTACGGGGCTTTTACAGGCGTATCCAATTTCAAAACGTTTATTATATCCAACTCACTCCATCAAAGAGATACCGGATTGACCGGCTCTAATTGTAATTGTGTCACTTGGCTGACTACCTCTTAGACGCTTAACCAACTGTTCTTCAAACTATGTAACCCTGGTCCGATTACGAATAACGGCAGGTTTTATACCTGCTCGCCTAAGCGCCATTTAATGATTGATTATTTATTGAAGATGCGCTAGCAATAGATAACAAACCCTGCCACCCGGGAGTCCATCGGAGAACATACCTAAAGCAGGACTGGTCGCCAGTTCCGTCACCCTTTCTTTATCCGCGGCCGTCAGCGCTTTATCTGCGATTTCCAGTATACCCCAAACCAGGGGAATAAAAAACAGGGCATTATGTCTGGCCTTGACAAGCGTGTCTCCCTCCGAGACCGTCCGCGCCCCGGCCAGCGTCAGCGCGTCGCCCGAAGTCAGTTTGTGAAGAGAGGCAGAGCAGGCGGGTTAAGGCGCGATTCAGCAGGCTGGCCGAATTCCGTTACACGAGATATGGTTCAATCCGGCAACGGATAAATACACCCCCATTCTCATCCATCCGGAAGATATATCGGAAGAGACGCCGAGAGCCATTCCAAGGCAGGTCAGGATTACTACAGAGCAGTTCTTAAATGCTTGGATAACTGTCGGAAATACGCGATAGCATCGTCTTCCTCATTATCAAGCCTTTCTAAAAAAGAAGGATCTTCTGCCCAGGCCTTTGGTAACACTGCAACATCGCCCGCATTCCCACGAACTGACGTGAATGCCCAGCCTGAAGGAATATTGCCATCAATGATTTCAAAGAAAGCGCTTAAATGCGGATTGAGATACTCGTCATCCTCCTCACACACTAGAAACCAAGGAATATTTTCATCTCTAAATGAGAATGAGATGCCATAAACGATATATTCCTTGCCAATTTCCAGCCACACCTGGTCTTGATGAATATTCCGCGCATAGGCCTTTTTTTCACGGTCACTTTTCAACTGACTTGGCGAATTAGCAATACATTTAACTAACATAGTTATTTCTCCGAAGGAACTGATGGATGATTTCCTAAAAGCTTAGGTTGATCAGTGCTATGTTTCTTGAACTTGAAGTCCATTGAATTGCCCGTCTTGGGATCACGAACATAGTGAACGACTGAATCCTGACCATTCTTTAGATTTTACCTCTACTTGAATGCTTGCGCTCACCGCTGAACAACAGCCTTAAAAACAAAGCTCCGAGTCAGTGGGGTTTCTTGTTTAATCAACAATCTTAAATTGTATTTGAGCGCCATCAGGCAATCCTTTAATTTGATTTACTATATAAGCTCTAAATTTCATACCTTCTACAGCATCGTTCAAATACAAATTATCTAACGTAAATTTTCCACCTGCGACAAACGGAACCTTGGGTAATAAACTTTTGCCAAGAGGTAATTGCCCATTTCTTTCTTGCCATTGATGAGCCAATGGATAGCCAGTAAGCGCCTCATAACTATTGATGATCTCTTTCGCCCAACCATCAAAATTATCAGCCAGATATTTCAGCTCGCCAGTCTCAGAGTCAAAGGTATATATCTTATTCGCTTTAATACAAAACTGTTCGCCAAAAACATTCTCAGCAAAAAATAAACACCCGTTGGCCATACCTCTGTATTCTCCACGCCATAGAGAATCATTATTCCAGTTATCTAATCCGAGTCCTTGAGAATTTGAGGTTGCAGGAAAGACATGCAGCGCGCTTTCCAGGGTATAAAATCCATTTCGCATACGCAACATGTTTAACATATCTTCTAACAGTGAACCTGCCAGATTCTTAAGATCACCACTCAAAGCGGGTTCGTCTGTATTTAATGCCGAACTCGCGCTCGACAATAATTTATCCAGGTTGCCAGGCATAAGCTAATCCACCATATCTATCTTGATCCTGAAACCATCAGGCAAACCTCGCCACTGAGCGCCAATACAAACGCCAAGGATTTATATTGTCTTTCTATTTCTTCAAACATACTACTCATATTATAGTCTATAATCAAAACCCCTCCGGCCCCATTATCGAGAAACACAAGCTCCGCGTTAGCGGAGGTTACTAAATATCACTCGCTTCGTCACTCATGTGCCATTTAGCGCTTTCACTGATTCCTATAGATAAATAATCTTCAAAGCCACACGTAGCGGCCATATCAAAAACCATCTTGATAAAAACATCATCGGGGTAGCGCTCACGATCGCCAAGTAAAATTTTAAGCTGCTGACCAAGTATCCGATGCATCATCTCATTTATACAACGTAGCCGCGTTGGATTTGATAGCGCGTCAGTATCAGGTTCATAAGTGTCTCTGGCGAAAATTGTAATCTGATGACCAAGACAGGAGAGAAATTTTGCCTGTTGCAACTCTGACTCACTGCAATATAATGATAGAATTTCATTGATATTCATAGCTAAATCCCTAATCAATTATTTTTCCTGGCACAGGCTCAATTTCAACACTCCAAGCCACGACCTCTAAAAAGTCATCTTCAAGTGGTAATAAAAAGTGCCTGGCTTTATTCATAAAGTCAGCTTCGCAATCCGTTAGTTTCAGCGTATTGCGAAGCTCATTAAGCCAGTCTGAGTTTTTTATCTCCATAATAGTTCTCGGAATAATCGACATGCTATCAAGAAGATCAAAGCAGTCAGCAGTGATTATTTTTATCGCCTGATATGGAGAAAAGATTAACCGTATACGCGCTTCATTTACGTCATCAGCCTCAACAATAACCTTCGGGACATTGCAAGTAACTGAAGCAAGCGGAGAAGTATGTAGCTCCGGCAACTTTTCTGCGGTGGCAATCAACATATCTACGGCTCTCTAATCCGAATCAATGATCTGGTCTTGCACGGCCACGGTATTCAGCGCGCCTCGGGCCGTGATGAGCGTGTCGCCTCCCGAAACCATCCGCGCCCCGGTCAGCGTGATGGCGGCGCCCAAGCTCAGCTTGTGGAGAGGGATTCAGATCGCGACTATCACACTTAATGACAAAATCCCACGAATACGGCGCCTTGTTGTCGCTATCCAAACATCGCTTTTGTTCTTTTCTTTTCAGCTTGCCTTATCTTCATGTTTGTAGACATTATTTCGCTAGCAGAAAACATATTATCTAGTCGAGACCAGTCAGTTTTAATGTAAGCAAGCGCTTTCTGTAAACTAACAGGTTCAATAACGTTCACAACTTGCTCAACACTCTCCCATCCCATCATCAAAGAGACATCGCAAAAAGGATAAGAATTCTCGGGACTCGTTCGACTCGATAAATTTAAGATGTCCTGCCCTCTGTCTCTGACAAAATAAAATCTAATATTACCCAAATCATAAACAGCATCAGCATTGCCAAAATTTTGAGGATTGTAGGACTCTCGAACCAGCTTGACATTGCCTATGCCAAGCTGATTCATTTCATTCTCTACTGTTTTAACAAGCGGATTCTTCATAGCTTTAATGCTCTGGCAAAACTCATAATCCGTCATCACTGACCCAATAACCATTGAGATGTATGACGGGAAGCTGGTTTTTATCGTTGCCGAATAGTACAAGCTCCGTGTTTTAGCGGGGCTACGTCAAATCCAAATCTATCTTACAGGCAACGAAAGAATTTTTAGTTCGCCCCGGTCTCCTAATAACCCATATCCATCGCTAGACAATTCAAAAATATCAATATTGCCATAATCTTCCTTGCCAGAGGCATCAGTATATGGCGTTTCATTTCTATTTATCCATTTAACATACTTTAAGCCCTGAAAGACAATCTTTCCTTTTTTATAGCAGTATTGCTCGCTACTTTTAGGAGGCATGTATAAGAGGTTATTTTCCGTTAAAACCGCATCAACAATAAAAGATATTTCATTATCAGACTCAAAAAATACCCAATACATAACTATCTTCTAAATATATCTCAGCAAAATCTTCCCAATTATAATAACTACTCATTAGTCTGCATTCTTTGTAACTCCCCTGCTCCCCCCCTATCACCAGCTGTTTTATTTGCAACATTTCCTTAATTTTCAGAAAGATAAATAGATTTAGCCTCTATCTCTATCCTATCCCCAGACTGAATCTCGATACCTATATAGCTATTTCCATTATCAAGCATCCTGGGCCCATCCACTTCATTGACAGACACACTTTCCCCCCAGTCTTCTCGCTTTGGAACTTTCAAATCTGCCAGACCTTCTGCGACAAGGAAAACTTCATTGGAACTGTTCTCGAAGGTAATTGTAACCATACCTTTAGACCATTCCACCAGCAATGTAACAAAAGTCCAATCGTGCATTATAGTCGTAGCCTCAGGGAAGTTTTATAAGTAAATGGGCGGCTGGTGATTCTGGCTTGCTCATGCCAATCGTATAACTAAACCTTGGACATGGCCCACCCATGATCAAATATATATAATGTCCCTCAGCAGCTATATTTGACTTAATTTCTTCCAGCATAGCGCTTCTATTAGCTATCATTTTCTATGAATATACTTATGACAAGGGTCGCATGGCCCTTGGATTCTACCTCTAAATCGCTCAACCAGTGTAAAAGCCCCAGCGCATCCTTTTTGAGGATAGACTCTATTACAAAATGCTCAAACAGGTCAATTTCATGGTGTCACTCACTTTACCACATCAAGCGCTCGTTATGGGTCATTTTTTTATATCATCTCCGCTTTGTAGAGTCCGTTGACAGGCAAAACAGTAGAAGGAACTAAAATGTATTCAGAATTGTCATTCCCGCTGATGCGGGAATATGTTACATAAACCACTGGATTCCTCGGCGGCCTGTTCCTGACGCCGCTCTACCACCTGCATCCATGCAGGCGAGCTTTCGCTGGGCGGCTACGGGCATCCTCGGCAGCCTGTTCCTGACACTGCTCTACCACCTACGTCCTGTAGGCGTGCCCTCACGCCGCATACAGGACATCCTGTCCATAAATGACGACGGGGTGTTGCTCCGGTTTTACATCACTCCGGCCTGCCTGCCACGGGCAGGCAGGTTCATGCCATTTTCTGCATACTCAATCCACATGCGGCTTAACCCACTCGGAATTTAATAGAGTCCTTAAAGTTCACCCGGAAACATGGTTTAACTGCCGCCCAATAAAACAACAGCATGCACGGCGATGCCTTCGCCGCGGCCTATGTGGCCCATTTTTTCGGTTGTCGTGGCCTTGATATTGACTTGATCCGGTTTTATGGCCAGATCGGTTGCAATAGTTTGCTTCATTGCGGGGATATGCGGGGCCATCTTGGGCGCCTGGGCGAGGATGGTCAGATCGGTGTTCAGCAGCACGAAATTTTTTTTACGCATTAACTCAAAAATCCGTTTGAGTATGATCCGGCTGTCCATATTTTTAAATTCCGCCGCCGTGTCGGGAAAATAATGGCCGATATCCCCTTCGGCCATAGCGCCTAATATCGCATCCGCGAGCGCATGCAGCAAGGCATCGGCATCGGAATGCCCTTCCAGACCTTTATCATACGGAATCGTGACTCCGCCCAGGATCAAGGGACGCCCGCTGACCAGGCGATGGGTATCATAACCATGACCGATGCGCATTTTTTATCCGGCCTTATTCAGACGGACCCGCCCGTTGCAGGCAAGCCTGTGCTGGGGGCAGGCAGGCAGCCACATTTTCGAGATCGCCTTTATGCGTGAGTTTGATATTGTCGGCATCACCCTGCACAAGTAATGGTTTGTGGCCGCATAATTCCATGGCCATGGCCTCATCCGTGACCGGATACTTTTCGGCCCGCGCCTTCGACAGGGCGGCAAGCAGTTTGCCATAACGAAACATCTGCGGCGTTTGCGCGTGCCATAATTTTTCACGCTCTACCGTCGCCTCAATTTCACCCTGTTCATTGCCGCGCTTCATGGTATCGCGGCAGGGCAGCGCGAGGATACCGCCTGTTTCATGCCGGCTGACCCTGGCGATCAGGCGATCGAGCAGAATCTGATTGAGGCAGGGGCGCGCGGCGTCGTGCACCAGCACCCAGTCATTATCGGCCAGCCTGCCGGATAAGGCATGCAAGCCGTTTAATACGGAGTGAAAGCGTTGTTCGCCCCCTTCCGTCACCAGGATTTTATTATTTTTTGAGACGGCCAGACGGGGCCAGTATTGATCATGCCGGGCAAGCGCGACCACAATCGCCTCAATATCGGCGCGCGGCAGGAAACAATCCAGGGTATATTCGAGGATCGTTTTATTGTTTATCGAAATATACTGCTTGGGCCGGCCGGACTGCATACGCGCCCCGATGCCCGCCGCCGGAATGATAACCGAATAGCCCGCCATGCCGGCCCTGAACTAATTGGCCGGAACCGGATAGCCGGCATAATCAATGATCTGATAAAAGGTTTCATCGTCTTTGATCATCCCCATCTCGCTGCGGGCCAGTTCTTCTATCGCGTCCAGACCTTCTTTTAAGTCCATGACTTCGGCCAGCAGGGCGGCATTGCGTTCTTCCAGATTTTTATTCTGCTGCTGTTGCCGCTGGACCTGATCTTCAAGCCGGGACACTTCGATCCAGTTGCCATTGTCGAACCAAAGCCGGTATTGCAGCAAGGCCAGGATCAGAATCGCCAGGATAATCTTCATTTGTAATCGACGCCGACTTTATGACAAATTATAAAAGGCATCTCTGCCCGCGTAGCTTGCCTGATCGCCAAGCTCGTCTTCTATTTTCATAAGCCGGTTATACTTTGCGACCCGGTCGGAACGCGACAAGGCGCCCGTTTTAATCTGTCCGGCCGCCGTGGCCACCGCCAGATCGGCAATGGTGGTATCTTCCGTTTCACCGGAACGGTGAGAGATCACGACCGTGTAACCCGCTTTTCTGGCCATATTGATCGCGGCCAGGGTTTCGGTAAGCGAACCGATCTGGTTTACCTTGATCAGGATAGAATTGGCCACACCTTTTTCAATGCCCCGGCGCAGAATGGAAGTATTGGTCACGAACAAATCATCGCCGACCAGTTGCGCCTCCCCGCCCAGTTCGTCAGTCAACAATTTCCAGCCTTGCCAGTCGTCTTCTGCCATGCCGTCTTCCAGCGTGATGATCGGATACTTGTCAAACCAGGGGATAAAATAATCCAGCAATCCCGCCGAATCCAGCCGTTTGTTTTCAGAGGCCAATGTATAGACGCCGTCTTGATAAAATTCAGAGCTGGCGGCGTCCAGTCCCAGCATAATATCGGCGCCGGGCCGATAACCGGCCCTGTTGATTGCCTCAATAATAAGTTCAAGCGCGGCCTCGTTCGAAGCCAGACGCGGCGCAAAACCGCCCTCATCGCCGACCGTGGTCGCCAGCCCCCGTTCCGATAAGACCGCTTTCAAACAATGAAACACCTCGGCCCCGTAACGAACGGCCTCACGGATACTGCCGGCCCCGACCGGCAGGATCATAAACTCCTGCAAATCGACCTGGTTATCGGCGTGGGCGCCGCCATTGATGATATTCATCATCGGCACGGGCATCTTGAAGGGGCCGTCGCCGCCGAGATAGGCATACAGCGGCAGCTTGTTCTCATTGGCGGCCGCATGGGCCGCGGCCAGGGACACCGCCAGTATGGCATTGGCGCCGAGATTTTCCTTATGCTCCGTGCCATCCATATCGATCATGGTTTGATCGATCTCGGCCTGTTCCGACACTTCCCTGCCGCTGAGCGCGGGGGCGATCTGTTCATGGATATGACGGATGGCCGTCAATACGCCCTTGCCGGCATAACGCGCGTCATCCCGATCCCTCAACTCAAGCGCCTCATTACTGCCGGTCGAAGCGCCGGACGGCGCCATGCTGCTGCCCACGGCCCCGGTCGCGGTATGTACCTCGGCCTCAATCGTGGGATTGCCCCTTGAGTCGAGCACCTCCCGCGCGATGATTTTGTTTATTGCTGACATGGTTTTTTGTTATGTAAATTTAATGATAGAGTAGCAGAAATCATAACTTGTCGTCATTCCATCCAATCCGCTGAGGCATGCGCCAGCCCGTTACCTGCCTTCGGCAGGCGTGGATTCCAGCTTTCGCTGGAATGACGGGTATTTTTGTTCATCGCCAACTTATCAGCCTTCTACGAATAGATCAGCATAGTTGGGCCTCGGTTCAGTCAGTTGGCGATTCACGACGCAGAAAGCCGCGGCCAAAGAATGAGAAGCGCAAAACCGATTATCAGAACGCCAGCGATAATCATCAGCGCTCGGTTGAAACGGTCATTGTTGATGAGTGACTGCGCCATATCGATGCCAAAAGAGCATAAGGACAGCCAAATGATCCCAAGGACGATGTGAATGCCGCCAAGGATCAAAACATTTTTCACAGACATTTCGCCGTTCGGAACAAACTGGGGCAGAAAAGACAGGTAGAAAACGCCTACCTTTGGATTCAGTAAATTGACGACAAGGCCCTTTTGAACGTAGGTAAACGCGCCTCGTTTCTGACCGGCTTTGACGTTGAAGGATTTAACTTCTTTGGAAAACCCGGCGCGTATTTCACCAATGCCGATATAAAGCATATAGGCGACACCCGCATATGTGATAATGCTGAATAATGTTGGACTTGCGTTCAGCAGCGATACCAGCCCAACTGCGACCAGAAGCGCCCAGATGAATGATCCAATGCTGATCCCGGTGGCCGTGAGTATGCCCGCGCGCGCGCCGCCACGTAATGCGGATCCCAAAACAAGCAGCACGTCCGCCCCCGGCGACATCACCAAAAACAGCGCAATCAGCGCATAGGCCGCCATCGGGTTATTGAGTATTTCCACTATTATAGATTTTCCCTTATTTCATATCGCTTTAGCTTTCATGCCGTTTCTCTGATTACGAGAATCGTAATCCATTTACCATCCTGGCACTACCTTCCTGGATTCCGGCTCTCGCCTGCCTGCGGCAGGCAGGCTGAAATGACAACGGGGGTTATTCCCGTCCTGCAAAAGATGAGAATAACGAATATTGCGCATCCTTGTTTCGGAAGCTCTGAATAAATCCATCCTGGATTTCTCAGAGCACGCAAGGTGAAAATGCGATTTTCACCTTGCTTCAAAATCAATGACTTGCATCATTGATTTTGGCGGTACGCCTGCCTGCAGCAGGCAGGTCCCTGTACCGCAGGAAACTCTGATTCAATCAGAGTTTCCTTTCAAAACCACTTCATTTTACAGCGCTATCAATACACTTCAGCGTCTCAAGCAAAGGCCGCAGATCATACATCGGCCATGAATTCGGGCCGTCACTGAGGGCCTGGTCGGGTTGCGGATGGGTCTCCATGAACAGGCCCGCTATGCCGACCGCCGTGGCCGCTTTGGCCAGCGCCGGCACAAACTCGCGCTGGCCGCCGGAAACCTTGCCGGCGCCGCCCGGCATTTGCACGGAATGGGTCGCGTCAAACACCACCGGCGCGCCGGTTTCCCGCATGACGACCAGGGCCCGCATATCCGAGACCAGATAGTTATAACCAAAAGAGGCCCCGCGCTCGCACACCATAATCTGCTCATTACCGACGGCGCGCGCCTTTTCAACCACATGCCGCATATCCCAGGGCGCCAGAAACTGACCTTTTTTGATATTGACCGGCAACCCGGCCCCGGCAACCGCCTGGATATAGTTGGTCTGCCGGCACAAAAACGCGGGAGTCTGCAACACATCGACCACGGCCGCCACTTCATCAAGCGGGCTGTCTTCATGCACATCGGTCAAAACCGGCACGCCAATCTCCCGCCTGACGTCGGCCAGAATCTTAAGCCCGGCCTCGACCCCCGGCCCTCTGTAACTGTCCTGTGAACTGCGGTTGGCCTTGTCAAAAGAAGACTTGTAGATAAAGGGGATCTCAAGCTCCGTGGTCAGCTCCTTTAAGTAACCGGCCGTATCCTGCGCCATCTGCCCGCTTTCGATCACACAAGGCCCGGCGATCAGAAAAAAGGGCCGGGCCGGACCGATCTCAAAATTACATAGCTGCATCCTGAACTGCCTCCATCAAAATTGCTTTATGATACTTGACCGCGCGCCTGCAATGAGGCCCGGGCCGGTTCCGGTCTGGCAAACAGATCCGAATTATGCGCCAGGGCCGCGCGCACAAAGCCGGAAAACAAGGGATGCCCGGCGCGGGGCGTCGAGGTGAATTCCGGGTGAAACTGACAGGCCATAAACCAGGGATGGCCCGGCAGTTCGATAATTTCCACCAGTTCCCCGTCCGCTGAACGCCCGGCGATGGCCATGCCGGCGGCTTCCAGCCGGGCCGCATAATGATTGTTGAACTCATACCGATGCCGATGCCGCTCAATAATGGTGTCGGCGCCATACAACTCGCGCGCGAGCGAGCCTTCCGCTAGTTTACACTCCTGCCCGCCCAGGCGCATGCTGCCGCCCAGATCAGAATCCGCCGTCCGCCTTTCAAGCCGGCCCGAGGCATCCTGCCATTCGGTGATCAGGGCAATAACCGGATGCGCGGCGCCCTGGTCAAATTCCGTGCTGTTGGCCGCCGTGAGGCCGGCCAGATTACGCGCGATCTCGATCACGGCAAGCTGCATGCCCAGGCAAATTCCAAGATAAGGCGCCTCCTTTTCCCGCGCATAACGCACGGCCGCCAGCTTGCCCTCAATACCGCGCTGACCAAAGCCGCCGGGCACCAGGATGGCGTCCTTGTCACATAAAAGCTCAACCCCGTTTTTTTCAATATCTTCCGAATCAATATAATGAATATTGACCCGGGTGCGGGTCTGCACCCCGGCGTGGGTCAATGCCTCCGACAGGGATTTATAGCAATCGGCCAGGTCAATATATTTGCCGACCATGGCAATATTGACTTCATTTTCCGGATTATCAATCGCGCTGACCACCTCGTCCCACTCGGACAAATCCGCGCGGGGCAGTTCCAGCCCGAATTTTTTAAGCACGATGTCGCCCAGCCCCTGTTCATGCAGGGCCTGGGGGATTTTATAGATGCTGTCCACATCGATCGCCGAGATAATGGCGGCGTCTTCCACATTGGTAAATAAGGCGATCTTCCTGCGCACGTTTTGCGGCAAGGCCCGCTCGGTGCGGCATAACAGGCAGTCCGGTTGAATGCCGATCGAGCGCAGTTCCTTTACGGAGTGTTGCGTGGGTTTGGTTTTAAGCTCGCCCGCGGCCGCGACATGGGGCACCAGGGTTAAATGGATAAACAGGGTACTGCCCGCGCCCAGTTCGATCCGCATCTGCCGGATCGCCTCCAGAAAGGGCTGTGATTCAATATCGCCGACCGTGCCGCCGATCTCGACCATGGCGATATCGGAAGCGCCCGCGCCTTCAATAATGCAGCGTTTTATCTCATCGGTAATATGCGGGATCACCTGCACCGTGCTGCCCAGATAAACGCCGCGCCGCTCTTTCTCGATCACGTTCCGGTAGATGCGGCCGGTCGTATAATTATTGCGCTTGCCCATGCTGGCGCGCACGAACCGCTCATAATGGCCGAGGTCCAGATCCGTCTCCGCGCCGTCATGGGTCACATACACCTCGCCATGCTGAAGCGGACTCATCGTGCCGGGATCGATATTGATATAGGGGTCCAGTTTCAACAGGGTGACTTTAAGGCCGCAAGCCTCCAGGATCGCGCCCAGCGAGGCAGAGGCGATACCCTTGCCGAGCGAAGACACCACCCCCCCGGTAATAAAGACATAACGTGTCATCAGAGCCGCCCGAACGCAAGGGATAATCCGGCAAGAAACCGGTTACGGGGCCTGCCGGGGCCGGTCGCGGGGTCAAAAGAGTGTTGCAGCGGGATCATATTCAAGGGTTGGGATGCTATCAGATTCAACCCCCGGAAACTACTTTGTGGAGATTATTTTTTTGAATGGTCATTCCCGTTTGAATGGGAATGTAGGGCTAAAACCACTGGATTCCGGCCTTCGCCTGCCTGCCGCAGGCAGGCCGGAATGACGGCAGGGGTGATGAGTGGATTCGGAATTTGACTTTCTGCACTCTGCCGACTGGAATGAGGAAGGAGCAGGAATGCAGACAAGGCAATATATTCAGGAACCCAGGGTCACCTTATCTAAAGTAAGATGTCAGGTATTCTGGCCGCGGTATATTTAGTATCGCTCATAATACGCCTATCGCCTCCGGCGTCATTCCAGCGAAAGCTCGCCTACAGGACGTAGGTGGTAGAGCCGCGTCTGGAACAAGCGGCCGAGGAATCCAGTGGTTTATGTCATACATTCCCCCTGCCTGCAGCAGGCAGGGCCCAGGCGGGAATGACAATTAGACAGAACTGGCGCTCATTTCACATCGCGGCCCACCCTCCTGGATTCCTCGGCGGCCTGTTCCAGACCTGCCCGCGGCAGGCAGGCCGGAATAACGGCGAGGGTCATGGGTAAATTCAGGCTTTGACTATTTATATTGTGCCGACCCGAATAATCCAGGTCGTTCAGTACCAGCCCATGCCCCCCATCAAAGCCGGGATGTTTAACGGCTCGCCATAATGCGCGATGTCTATGGATTCATAGCCGCCCACCTCGGCCTTGAAGTCGGGCGCCGCCGGCAGCATGGCCCCGGCGCCTTTGAACAGGCGGCGGAGTTGATTTTCAATAGACACGGCCTGGGCGCGGGTGGCCTCGATGATGCCTGTCAGCCGTTCCGGAACGAGGGCCGCCGCGGCCTGGCCCGGGCGGTCGCGTTCGGCCGGGCCGGCGCTCAGGCTTTCCAGCCATTGCAGGCGCGCGCGCACACCTGCCAGCGCCCGGTTCAGCCGGGCAATCTCGTCCGTAACGCCGCCGGCGCCGGGCGATCGGCCGAAGTCTTTATCGGATAAGTCCGCCTCCGCATCCGGGGTATATTTTTGCAGCGCCGCCCGGTAATCCAGGAAGTTCTGCAATTCGCGCCGATAGGCCGCGCGCCCCCTGTCTGTCGAGACCTGCCCGGCCGTATCCGCCGCGACCGGCCGGCGTTCGGGGCCGGCAAGGCGCGCCTCCAGTTGCGCAATAAGCAGGTCGAGTTCTTCCAGAGTCACCCGCTCGCAGCAGGCAGGCGTTGGGCGGGCGGCCGCCTTGTCCCGCGCATTGGCCAGCGCCAGGGCAATACCGCCGCCAATCGCATTCAACAGCGTCAATTCCTGCTCGAACAAACCATCCTGGGCAGGGGCCTGGAGCCCCGCGGCCGGCACGGTGTCAACCGGGTTGACGCCGCTATCGGTGGCCAGAAAGGCCCGCGCGGGCTGTACATTCATTGCCGTATCAGCGCTCAGTACCGCGTCCAGCCGTTGTAAAAAGGCCACGAAACCGGCCGTGGCGCTCTGCCCGGCAAAGGCGCTGTTCGGGTTAAAGCCGACAGCGCCGCCCTGCCCCGCGGCGGCATTGATCCTGCCGCCGGCAAAGGCCAGGGTAATACTGGCGGCATTGACAAATCGCTCAGAGGCGATAAACGTGCCCGAGGCCCCGGCCGGCGCGGTCAGCGTGATGGGCCCGGCCGGGGCCTCAATCACACCCCGGGAACCGGCCAGCCCCGGCACGCTCGGCCCCACGGCCAATAACCCAAGCTGGCCGCCCGTCCGAATGTTCGCGTTCAGGCCAATGTCGCCGCCGAGCAGCGTCACGGGGCCGCCGGTCTCAATGGCCCGGCTCACGCTCAGCCGCGGCGCGTTCACCTTGATGCCCGTCATAGCCGGGGCATGCCAGGGCGACATCCCTTCGGGGGTGAGGCGGCCGCCGATAATCAGGTGCCCACGGTAGCCCTGCATGTTGGCGGGCAGCCGCAGCCCCGCGCCCACATCGAAGTTTTGACTATTAACGCCTGGGATGGTCAGCGCGCCCCGGCCGGTCATGGTGTCCGGGAAACGGATGTTGGCCGGATTCACGTTCAGGGTCGGGCTGTTGCCCGCGATGACCAGTTCGGTTGACCCGCTCATGTCCAGCGCGGACGCGGTGACGTCATCAGTCAACGTCAGACGCCTTGAGATCAGCGCGAGGGTGTTCGCGCCGGCGTTCAGGGTGGAGCGGAAGGTTAATGCGCCGCGGCCGGTGTTGATGCGCCTGTTGGCCGCGGTTGTGACCGGGCCGTTGAAGGTGAAGGCCGGGTTGTTGGTGTTGATGTCGCTGTTGATGGTGGCGGGGCCGTCGAATATGAGGGTGTCGTTAGCGTCCAGATTGGTCGCGCCGGCGGTTGTGCTGTTGACCAGAATCGGAGTCCGGCTGCGCCTGCCTGCTGCAGGCAGGCCGGAGGTTGTTGTTCCTGGATTCCGGCCTTCGCCGGAATGACGACGGAGGTGTATGGTTTGCGCGGTGGTGTCGTCCGTGTTGAGTGCCAACACGCGCGTATTCAGGCCGGGATCTATCAGATTGATGTTGCCGGCCGCGCCCGCGCCCGAGGTGCTGATATTCAGGCTGCCCGCTTCTGTGCCCGTAAATTCGGTGCGGAACGCCGCGCCCGTGCCGATGCCCACGCCGCCGCTGGCGGTGACCTTCAGGCGGCTGGAAGTGGCCACAACCCCGCCTGCGCCGTTAATGTCGCCGTTCTGGTTGGTAAGGCGGACTTCGCCGCTACCGGCGCGGATGTCCGCGCCGATGTTGAGCGTGCCCGTCTCGGCGAGGCCGGCCACGAGGATGACCGCAGTGTTGTTGGTGATGCCGCTGACACCTGTCTGCGGCGCGCCAGGCAGACCCCCGACCGTGCCCACAGTAAAGCCGCCGCGGCCGGCAAAATTCAGTTGACCACCCAGGTTCGCCCCCGCCAGCGTCCGCACATCATTCTGCCCAGTCAGAGAAGTGCGGCCGTTATAGTCTCGCAGCAACAGTTCGGCCGCGCGCAGTACGCCGCCGGTCTGGTTGACGGCCTCGGCCGCCGTGATGTTGCGAAAGGTCACCCGCCGCGTGGCCGTCAGATCGGCATTCAGGATGACCTGGGTCGCGCCCGCCACGGTAAAATCACGCAGCGCCACAGTGCCGCCGACCGCGCCATTGAAGCGGGCCGTGAGCGAACCGGCGAGCCTCAGGTCCTGTTGCCCGGCCGTTGTGCCGTCTATGGGGCCGGCCAGGGTCAGGCCGCCCGCGCCGTCAATGCGCCCGCCGTTGCCGGCCAGCGTTATCGCGCCGTCCCAGGTGTTGGTTCCGCGGGTGTTGCGCAGCGTGCCTCGATTATCACCCGTGCCGTTCAGGGTCAGGGCCTCGCCCGTGACGCTGTTGGTCCCGGCGGGGAGGTCAAGTTCCAGCGTGCCGCCATCGTTTACGGTCGTGCCACTGGCGGTATTGCCGAGCGCGCCCGCGTTCTGAATTTTCAGCGTGCCCGCGTTTATGGTGGTCTCGCCGCCGTAGGTGTTGGCGGCCGTGAGAGTCACGGTACCCCGGTCTCTCTTTGTCAAGCCCACGCTGGCGCCGCCCGCGAGGATGGCGTTGACCGTGCCATCCTGAAGGTCGTAATTGCCGCCGCTGAGGGTGAGGGCGCCTTTGGTCGCGCCGTCCTTGTCCCGGCCGCTGTCGGTAATCGTGCCGTTGAGCAGTTGCACGCCGCCAAAGGTGTTATTCCAGCCCGCGAGATCAAAGGTCCCGTCATTGACAATCAATGCGCTGTCTTTGTTGATGGCGTCGTTCTGGCCGAGTTTCAGCGTGCCACCTTCCACCCGGGTCGCGCCCGTGTAGGTATTGGTTCCGCTCAGCGTGAGCGTGCCCGCGCCGGTCTTGCTCAGGCCGAAGTTAATACCGCTTATGACGCCGCTGATCGTCAGGGCGTTAGCGGTATCGGCATTATGGATGGCGGCGGTGGCGCCAAGCGTAATCGCGCCGGTCCAGGTGTTGATGCCGCTGATGTTGCGCAAGGCGCCGAGGCGCGCGCCGCTGTCGGTCGCGCCCAGCCCGTTCAGGGTCAGGAGCTTGCCAATGTTGTTCGTGCCCGTGAGCCGGAGTTCCAGCGTGCCGCTGTTCGCGCCGCTGCTGTTCACGATGACGCGCCCGGTCGTGCCCGTGCCCAGCGCGCCGCGGTTGGTGATGGCGAGGACGCCGTTGTTGATCGTGGTCGTGCCGGTGTAGGTGTTCGCGCCGCCCAGCGTGAGCCTGCCCGGGCCGGTCTTGGCGAGGTTGCCGCGCCATCCTTTATAGACGCCTCCCTCGCTGATCACGCCGCTGTAGGTGGTGTTATCACTCGCGGCGCTGTTCACGGTCAGAGTCTGACCTACGATGATGACGATATTGCCGCCCGCGCTGCTGCCGCCGGAAAGCGCGCCGATGGTCTCGCTGCTCCACACGATCAGCCTGGCGGTGTTGCCGCTGGTGGCCGTATTCAGGCTGACGGCGCCGGCATCGTCGATGACACTGGCGCCGTAGCGACCGTCAAGGATCAGTTCGCCTGCCTCAATGTGCGTCCGGCCCGTATAGTCGTTGCGGCTGAGAAGCACCACCTGACCGCCACCGGCCTTAATCAGGCCGCCCGTGCCGGTGATGGAGGTAAAGTATCGGAGGTACAATTCCGGAACCTGCGCCCGTCTGACCGTCATCCTGGACGCCGCGCGACTCTGTCTGACGCCATTCACCATCCGCGTGGCGGGGCCGGCGGCGTCCAGGGTCAAGGTGTGCCCGCGGAGATTAATCTCGCCGCCAAGGGTCAGACGGGCGCCCTTGGGCGCGCCGAAGGCCGATTCGGCCAGAATGCGGCTGTCGTCGGTCAGGTCGATATTACGACTCCAGGTATTATCGTGACTTCGGCTATTTTTGCCACGCAGGCTGTGGAGCGTGCCGCCGTTCAGGGTCAGTTCTTCCGCGTAAATGTCCAGGTCGCTGCCGGCCAGTTGCAGGGTGGCGCCCTTCTTGACGATGGTCCTGGTCAGGCCGCTCGTCGGCGTGCCAAGCGCGCTGCTCTTGCTGATGCGCAGGATACCTTCATCGACGGCGGTCACCCCGGCGTAAGTGTTCTCACCCGCGCCGCTAAGCGTGAGCGTGCCCGTGCCTGCTTTGGTCAGGCCGCCCGCGCCGCTGATGGCGCTGTTGATAGTGGTCTTGCCCGCGCCCGTGAGGGTAAGGTCGGCGGCCACGGGTGAGGTGGCGGTGCTTTGCAGGGTCAGGGTATTATTCAGGGTCAGGCTGGGCGCGGCGCCGCTAACGACGCTGGCATTGTGAATAGTCGCGTTACCCGCCAGCCGGATCGCGCCGGACCAAATGTTGCTGCCGCTGGTATTGCGCAGCGCGCCGGCATAGACCGGGCCGGCTTCCCCGCCGGTATTGACGCCCTGCCCGTTCAGGGTCAGGGATTTGCCGAGGCTGAGGTTGGGGCCGCCGGCGGGGGCGGCGAGTTCCAAAGTGGCGCCGTTGCTCACGCTGACGCGCCCGGCCTCACCCTTGCCCTTGCCAAGGGCGTTGCCGTGGGTGATGGCGAGGACGCCTTGCCGCGCCTCGGTGTTGCCCGTGTAACTGCTGTCGCCGCCCAGGGTGAGCCTGCCCGCGCCGGTCTTGGCGAGATGCGCCTGTTTTGTGCCAGAAGCGCCAATCTCGCTGATCGCGCCGTTGTAAACAGCGTCATTACTCTGGTTCACGGTCAGGGTCTTGCCCCTGGTGATCTCGATATTGCCGCCCTTGCCACCGCCGCCGGAAAGCGTGCCGATGGTTTCATCATCGCGCAGGGTGAGCCTGGCATTGGCCACATCGGCCAACGTGACGGCCCCGGTATTGAGAATGGCATTGCCGCCCTTGAGGATCAGTTGACCGGCGTTGATCTCTGTCTTGCCGCGATACGTATTCGTGCCGCTGAGCGTCAGGCTGCCCGGGCCGGTCTTGCGCAAACCGCCCAGGCCGCTGATGGCCCTGGCGAGGATAATCTGGCCGCGGCCCGCGAGGCTCAGACGGGTCGCGGCGGCGGCGGAGTTCCCGACAGGCAGGTCTTGCAGCCTCAACCGGCCATTCACGGTCAGGGTCCCCGTGGCGCTTTCGATAGCGCTGTTGGCGCTCAGGTTGATGCGACCGTCCCAGGTGTTGTCGCCGCTCGCGTTGCGCAGCGTGCCGCCATTCAGGGTCAGGGCTTCAGGCACATTGATGCCGCCCTGCAATTCCAGCGCCGCCCCGGGGTTTATCAGGGTCTCGGCGGCCGGGGCGCCCAGCGCGTCTTCATCCGTGATGCGCAGGATGCCGCCCTGCACGATGGTCTCGCCCCCATAGGTGTTGTGGCCACCCAAAGTCAGGGCGCCCGCGCCCTTTTTGGTCAGATTACCCAGGGCGCCGCTGATAACCCCGGCATAGACGCTGTCCTTGCCCTTCGGATTATTGACGGTCAGGGTGGCCCGAGTTCTGCGATCTGCCGAGATCGCCACATTGCCGCCGCCACTCAAGGGGCCGATGGTTTCGGAGCCCGCAATCACCAGTTGTGGCCCTGCTATGACCTCCTTATCGCCATGCCGCGCCGGCATGATCGCCAAGGACGAAGCCAAAGGCCCGATGTGTACGGCGCCCTCATCGTGAATGGCCTGACCGCCCTGAAGTGTCAGGATACCCGCGGCGATATGCGTCCGGCCGCGGTAATCGTTACGGCCTTTGAGTATCGCCGCGCCATCGCCCTGCTTGCGCAGGCCGCCCGCGCCGGTAATGGCGCCGGAGATGGTAATCTCCGACCTGCCCCGCCTTTCAGTTCGGCCATCGTGCTGATGCGTGTCCGCGCCGCTGGCATCAAGCGTAAGCAAGTGGCCATTATTGAAAACAGGGCCCGTAACCCGAAGGCGCGCGCCTAAACCCGCCAATTTGGCCGGGGCGTCTATAAAAGCGCCGGTGGCGCTCAGGGCGCTTGCGGCTCTGAGAATGATGCGGCCGGCCCAGGTGGTGACGTTCTTGCTGCCATAGCCGCGCAGCGTGCCGCCATTGAGCGTCAGGGTCTCGCCCGAAACAGTAATATCGTTGCGTAATTCCAGCACCCCGTTGGCATTGACCCGAACGCCGGTGTTGTTGGGGCCGTCCGGCGGCGTGCCCAGCGCATCGCTGTGGCTGACGATGAGCGTGCCTTGATCGACCGTGGTCAGGCCCGTATAACGGTTAGCCGCGCCGAGGGTGACGATGCCCTTCGTTTTCTCGTTGACGGCCCGTTTGATCAACGCGCCCGAACCCGCCAGCACGGCGCTGACCGTGCCCTGACGCAGGTCAAACTGACCCGCCTTTTCCTTGTCGGACGCCGCGTCCACGGTGAGCACGCCCTCGCGCGGCAGCGCGCCCGGGGCGCGGCTGATGTGGCCGGCGCGCAATTCAACCCGCGCCACGCGGGTATTGAAGCGGCCCAGATCGAAAGTGCCGCCGGCAACCCGCAGTTGGCGGCTTAAGGCGATGGCGTCGTTGACGCCGAGCGCCAGCCTGCCGGCCTCAACGCGGGTCTCGCCTGTATAGCTTGCGGCCACCGAGAGGATCACGGTGTTGAACTTGATGGCTGACGCGCCGGCCTTTTTAACCAGATCGCCCGTGCCCGCGAGTTCGGCCCCAACCGTGCCGCTGCGCAGATCAAACTGACCCACGCTCTCGCCGGCGCGATCCTTTTTACCGGGGCGGTTCACTATCAGCCTGCCCACGCCGGGGCGCGCCTCTTCGCCGCTCCGAATCGCGCCGGAAAGCAGGCGCAGGCCGGCCCAGATCTGATCGCGCCCTTGCAGATCGTGGGTCGCGCCGTCCAGCACCAGCACGCTGCGGCCGGCGCTACCCTTATCGCTCAACAACAGCCGCCCGGCCTTGATCAGCGTCTCGCCCGTGTAACTGTTATCTGTGGCGAGCCTCAGGTCGCCGCCGCCCTGTTTGCTCAGGCCGCCCGCGCCACTGATGACGCCCGCGAACTCGACATTACCCGCGCCGCTTACGTTCAGATTTACAGGTGTGACCTTTTTGGATTTGGATATGCCCTTTTTGACTTTGGGCGTGACCTTCCCGGTTTCGCCTTGTTGCAGACTCAGGGCAGGATTGATGATCAGGGTGCTGCCCGCCGCGCTCTGGATAGCGCTGTCTTTGGTCAGCTTGATCGCGCCGGCCCAGGTGTTGTCGCCGCGGCCGCTGCGCAGGGCGCCGCCCGCGAGTGTCAAGGCTTCGCTTTTGAACGGACGCTTATCGAAAGACTGCAACTCCAGGATGCCGCCCGTATTGACGGTCGTGCCGCCGCCACCGGCGGCGCCCAGCGCGCCATCGCGGTAAATACGGAGCGTGCCCGCCTTGATCGTGGTCGCGCCCCGGTAGCGGTTGACCTGGCTCAGCGTGAGCGTGCCCGCGTCCTGCTTCACCAGACCGCCCGCGCCGCTGATGACGCCCGCGAGCACGACATTACCCGCGCCGCTTATGTGCAGATTTACAGGCGTGGCCTTCTTGGCTTCGCCCTGTTGCAGGCTCAGGTCGCGGTTGATGGTCAGGGCGCTGCCCGCCGCGCTCTCAATGGCGCTGGGATTATCTTTGCCGGGCTGTTTAAGCGTGAGCGGGCCGCGCCAGATATTGTTGCCGCTCACATTGCGCAGGATACCACCGTTCAGGGTCAGGGATTCGCCGGCGTTGATCTTGAGGCCCTCCTTGCCGCCTTCCAGTTCCAGCCGGGTCTTCGGGCCGAGCGTGGTGGCGCTGGCGGGGACTTTGCCGTCCTTCCCCTTTGCCGGGGTACCCAGCGCATCGGCGTGGGTGATGCGCAGGGCGCCGCCATTGACGTTGGTCTCGCCGCTGTAGCTATTGGCCGCGCTCAGCGTGAGCCTGCCCGGGCCGGACTTGAGCAGCTTGCCCGTGCCCGAGATAACGGCGTCTTTGTCCTGGGTGATCTCGCCCTCGCTTCTGAGTTCAAGCGTATTCGGTTTGCCGGCGCCGGTGTTGATAGGGCTGGCGATCCTAAAACCGTCCTCGTCTGCCAGACGCAGATCCCCGCCCAGGACACCATGCACATACAGCTTGTCGATGTCGCTCTCCTCGCGGCTGTTGAGCATATAAGCGCCCATATAACTCTGGGAGTTGGCGAAGGTACCCGTGACGCCCGCTCTGGCCGGGCGCGGAAAGTTGAGGCGCAGATTCGATACCGTGAGCGCACGGGAATGCGTGACCCTACCCGTGGCCGAGAGGTAAAGGGTCTTGGCCGTGACGCCGCCGAGGTGGATATCGCCTTCCTTAAAGATGCGGCGGGTGATAACGAAACCGTCGGATTCTTCGGTGACCGTAACCGTGCCGCCCGCGTAAAAGCGGGCCGCGCCGTTTGGCAGCGTGAGGTTGTTGCCATTCATATTGATACTGCCCCCGGCCAGCAGCCGGAAGTCTCTGGTGTAGGATTTACCGAGGTCGATACTGGCGTCGAAGAAGATGTTGTTACTGGCCTGGAGGATAATGTCGGCATTGCCGACATCTTTCAGGGTCTTCTCGCTGACCCAGGAGTTTTTATCTCCAGCCGCATCAAAGATGTTGTCGTCGCCGGCATTGGTGTCTTCGGTGGCGGTTGTGCCTTTGGTACAACTTTTATTGCCGCCGATACAAAGATCATTCGGGTCCAGCAACAATGTTCCGGCCCGGCCTTTGGGCGCGGCCACATCCACCTTCCCCCGAAACGCCAGATAACGTTTGCCCGAAACCTCGACAAAACCGCCATCGCCGCTTATCTGGCCGCCTTTGGCCGAAATCCGCCCGTGATAGCGCGTGGTGTCGTCCGCCCAGACGATGATTCGGCCGCCTTTGCCCTGTTTTGTGGCGTCCGCGCTCAGACGCGCGCCCTTGCCGACATAGGTGACCCTGGCGTTCTTCACCGCCGGGTTCTTGCCCTGATAATCGCCGCCGGCCAGAATTTCACCACCCCCAGCCGCGCCCGAGGCGTCCAGCCGGACCTGACCCAGGAGACCGACCTTGTCGCCGGTAATCTGTATCTGGCCGCCTTTGCCGGTTTCGGAGACGGCGGTAATTTGGGCCTTGCCCGAGACCGCGACCTTGTTTTTGGCCTTGATGTGGATTGTGCCGCCTGCCAGACCACTAAAGTCATTCCGGCCTGCGCCGGAATGGGTTGTTTTTCCTGGATTCCAGCTTTCGCTGGAATGACGGGTCTGGTTGTTGGTTGCCAGTCCTTTGGAATCTGCACCTTCTGCGTCATTTATGGGCAGGACGCCCGTAGCCGCCCGGCGAAGGCCGGAATCCACGTCAGGAAGGGTATCGCCTGTCTGGCCCTGACCCGTCCCGGAGACAGCAGTAATTCCCGAGGCAGCCGTAATTTGAGTGTTGCCCGAAATAGCCACTTCCCCACCGCTGATGTCAATCTGCCCGCCCTGGCGCGTTTTCGAGGCCGCCGTGATACGGGCCTTGTCTGAAACCGCGGCCTTGCCTTTGGCCTTGAGTTTGATTATGCCGCCCTGGGCAAAGGCGCTCGAAACATCCAGCCGGGCGCTGCCAGAAACAGCCACATCCGCACCACTAATATCAATCCGCCCACCCTGGCCGGACCTGGAGGCCGCCGTAATCCGCGCCTCACCCGAAACCTCAACCTGACCCCCGGCTTCCAGCTTAACCGCCCCGCCCGCGCCTTTTTCAGAGGCCGCGTTCAGCGTCCCGGTGTTAATCAACGAATTCCCCGGCCCTTCGGCCACCAGCCGAATCACCCCGCCGTTGCTCTCCACCCGGCCCGCGCCAATCACGCCGCTGTTGTTCACCACCTGCGTGAACACGTCCCGCGCCGCACGGCCCTTCAACAATACCGCCCCGCCCTCGGCCTTTATCGCGCCCGTGTTGGACACCGCGGCTTCCAGACCCTCGGCCCGTTCCAGCAGTTCCTCGGTCACCGCAAACTGAATCAGACCGTCCCCGTCAAAATCCATCGTCATCGCCCTGCCCGCCACCAGGTTCACCTGACCGGCATGGGCCAGGATCGCCCCCTCGTTCTTCACCGCACCGCCTATCAGCGACACCGCGCCCCCGGTCGCGGCCTGGATCAAACCCTGGTTGATAACCGCGCCCGGATTGCCTTCGGCATTGGCAAAGTGATACTTGCCCGCCAGAAAGTCCTGGTCACTGATATTCAGACCCGAGGCCACCAGACCCCCCACGTTAACACGCGCCCCCGGCTTGAAGAATACCCCGTTCGGGTTCACCAGCAGGACTTTGCCGTTGGCGTTAATCTGGCCGAATATCTGGCTCGGGTTGTGGTCAAGGATGCGGTTTAGCGCCTGCGCATTGGCGTTGGGCTGACGGTAGTTGACGGCCTCGTTGGCCTGGACGTTGTAACTGTCCCAGTTGAGGATGAGGTTTTGGGAGTGTTGCTGAATGTTGGTTGTCCGCGCGTCCGGCCGCGCCACCGTGCCCGAACCGGCCGTGACCACACCCCCCTCGGGGCCGGCCTGCGGCGTCACGGGCAGGCCAAGCAGGGTCACCGGGATCGCGGTGCGGATGGCGACCGTCAGCGGTTTAAGGTGGAAATGAGAGGGCCGGGTGTCTTTTGTGCGTGGGGTGTCCATTGTGATCTCCTTACTACTATATTTATGTTATAACATAACATAATATAAAATCACATTGCTCGGATCAACGCATTATTTTTTATAAAGAATAAAGAATTTGTCATTCTCGATGGATACCTGAAAATGGCGCTACCCCGTCATTCCCGCCCGCGCGCGAATTTCGCCAGAATGATCTTCCTGCGCTAGAATGTCCGCGCATTGGAAACACCCTGTATTTTTTAACCCTTGCCGGAGGATAAAATGTCTGATATTGAAATCGCGCAAAAGGCGGCCATGCGGCCCGTGATTGACCTGGCCCAGGAGCAATACGGTATTGCCCCGCAACACCTTGTCCCCTATGGCCACCATAAGGCCAAGCTCTCTCTGAATTACATCGACAACCTGAAAGATGAAAAGGACGGCAAGCTGATCCTGGTGACCGCGGTCAGCCCGACCCCGGCCGGCGAGGGCAAGACCACGACCACCGTGGGCCTCGCTGACGCGCTGAATCGCATCGGCAAAAAGGCCATCCCGTGTCTGCGCGAACCTTCACTCGGCCCCTGCTTCGGGGTCAAGGGCGGCGCGGCCGGCGGCGGTTATGCCCAGGTGGTGCCGATGGAAGACATCAATCTGCATTTTACCGGTGATTTTCATGCCATCGGGGTCGCGCATAACCTGCTCGCGGCCATGATCGATAACCATATCAACCACGGCAACGAGGCCGCGATTGACGCCCGGCGGATCCAGTGGAAACGGGTGCTGGACATGAATGATCGCGCCCTGCGCCGGATCACGGTCGGCCAGGGCGGGCCGGCCAACGGGTATTTGCGCGAAGACGGCTTCGATATCGTGGTGGCTTCCGAGATCATGGCGATCCTCTGTCTTGCCACCAGCCGCGCCGATCTGAAAGCGCGCCTGGGCCGCATTGTTATCGGTTATAAACGCGATAACAAGACGCCGGTTTATGCGCGCGACCTGAAGGCCGATGGCGCGATGGCCGCGCTGTTGAAGGAGGCCATCAATCCGAATCTCGTGCAAACCCTGGAAAATAACCTTGCCATTATTCATGGCGGCCCCTTCGCCAACATCGCCCACGGCTGCAACACCGTGACCGCCACCCGCGCCGGCCTGAAACTGGCCGATTATGCCGTGACCGAAGGCGGCTTTGGCGCTGATCTGGGCGCGGAGAAATTCATCAATATCAAAACGCGCATGGCCGGACTAAAGCCGGCCCTGATGGTGCTGGTGGCGACCGTGCGCGCCATGAAATATCACGGCGGCGTTCCAAAAGACAAACTGGACAGGGAAAACCTGCCGGCGCTGGAAAAAGGCATGGTGAATATGGAACGCCATATCAAGAACATCACCGGCGTCTATGGGCTGCCCTGCGTGGTCTGCCTGAATCACTTTACACGGGATACGGACGCCGAGGTCAATGCACTCATCAAGCGCTGTGAATCACTCGGCGTCAAGGCCGTGGTCTCCCGCCATTGGGCCGAGGGCGGGGCCGGGGCCGAAGCGCTGGCCAGAGCCGTGGCAGAGGTGGCGGATAAGCGGCCGGGGCAACATAAATATGCTTATGCCGACGATATTTCGCTGGAAGCAAAGATCGAGGCGGTCGCCACCCGGGTCTATGGCGCGGCCTCCGTCTCGTTTGCGCCCAGGGTGAAAAAACAACTGGCCGCCTGGAACGGGGAGTACGGCGCCTATCCGGTCTGCATGGCCAAGACCCAGATGTCATTCTCCACCGACCCGGCGGCTATCGGCGCGCCGACGGGGCATAATGTGCATGTGACGGAAGTCCGGCTGGCCAATGGCGCCGGTTTTATCGTGGCGATCTGCGGCGATATGATGACCATGCCGGGTTTGCCCAAAACACCGGCCGCCGAGCGCATAAATATTGATGACGCCGGCAATATCAGCGGTCTTTTTTGATAACCGTCTGCCGACAGCCCCGCGCGGCATGCCCGCTATTCATTTACCGTCCGCAGCTTCCCCCTGATCATTGAAAAATACAGGCCCGGCAGGCACAGAAACGCGGCCACCGCAAAGCTCAGGCGGATGGCAAATTCCAGTTCGGCATACTGCCTGGCCGTGATCCGGGCCGCGCCCAGGGTCAGGGCGAAGATCAGCATCACCAGCGCCATGCTGCTCATCTGGCCGATGATGCGCACCATGGCCACGACCCCGTTGGCGCTGCCGTAGGAATGCCGCCCGACCGAACCGATAATCGCGCTGATATTGGGCGCGGAGAACAGGCTGAAACCGAAACCGGTCAAGACCATGGCCACGACCAGATAAGCCAGACCCGTTTCAACCCGGATATTGGCCAGCAACACCAGCCCGGCCGCGCTGATGGCTATCCCCAGGGTGGCGATATAGCGGGCCTCAAACCGATCCGACAAGCGCCCGGCCAGCGGCGAAAACAGGGCCATCGTGAGCGGCTGGCACAACATGATCAGGCCCGCCAGCGTGGCCGGCAGGCCCTTCAGGTATTGCAGATACAGGCTTATCTGAATCACACTGGCAAAGGTGGCCGTGTACAGGATCAGGGACGCCAGGCAGGAAAAGGTAAACACGCGATTGCTGAAAAACAGCGTGACATCAAGCATCGGGTATTGCTGCGCGCGTTCCTGGCGAAAGAAAAGGACGAAGCCCAGGCCAGCGATCAACAAAAAACCAAAACCGGCGGCGGCCGGCAGATAAGACACGCCCAGACAGAAAATAAAAATCGAGCCGGCATACAGCGCCGCGCCATAAAAATCAAAATGGCCCTTGTCCGCGGCCCGCCATTCCCCCTTTACAAAACAAAAGCCGATAAACAACACCGCCACGGCCAGCGGGATATGAACCAGAAAGGCCGCGCGCCAGCCAAAATGATCCACCAGCACGCCGCCCAGCAGCGGGCCTATGGTCAGGCCGAGATAAATCATGGCGACCGTCAGGCCAATGGCCCGGCCGCGTCTTTGTGGCGGGAAGATCGAGGACACGATCGCAACCTGGGTCGCGTATAACATCGCCGTGGCGATGCCCTGCAAAAAGCGCGCGGCAATCAGCATGATCGCGTCCGTGGCGAACGCGGCCAGCAGGGAAGTCAAAATCACGCTGGCCGTGCCCGCCAGAAACAACCGTTTGCGCCCTGTCATATCGGCAATACGGCCGAAGACCAGCACAAACATCGCGCTGGCCATAAGGTAGGCCATTTGCACCCAGCTCAACAACACCGCGCTCATGGCAAGATCAGACGCAATCGCCGGCAGGGCCACGTTCACCGCCGACAACATCAGCGGCGTCATCAGCGCATTGAGCAAAACCATGCCCAGGGTGATGCGTTGCGGGGAATTCAGGGTTTGCTGTTCTTGCATTGTTGTTATCCGTTATTTTTTAGGGTGTTATGTTATCCGCAGATTACGCAAATTACGCAGAAGCAGGTTGGAATCTATACCGCCATTCCCGACAAATTCCCAACCACAGCCCCCTCCGTCATTTATGGACAGTATGTCCTGTATGCGGTGAGAGGGCAGGATGCCCGTAGCCGCCCGGCGAAAGCTGGAATCCAGTGATTTATGTAATACATTCCCGCCCGCGCGGGAATGACATTCACGGAAACATCAAAACTCCAAATTACCAGGAGTGCGCGGAAAGGGAATCACATCGCGGATATTGGCAATACCGGAAACCAGCATCAACAGGCGCTCAAAGCCCAGGCCGAAGCCGGCGTGCGGGACGCTGCCGTATTTGCGGGTGTCCAGATACCACCAGTAATCGGCCTCGGCAAAATTCATGGCGGCGATGCGCCGTCGCAATACCTCATAACGCTCTTCGCGTTGCGAGCCGCCGATGATCTCGCCGATCACGGGTGCCAGAATATCCATCGCCGCCACGGTCTCGCCATCGTCATTCAGGCGCATATAAAACGCCTTGATATCCTTCGGGTAATCATAAACGATCACGGGCTGCTTGAAATAGGTCTCGGTCAAAAAGCGCTCATGCTCCGATTGCAGATCCTTGCCCCACGCCACCGGAAACTTGAAGCCTTGCCGGCTCTCCTGCAGCAGCCGGATGGCCTCGGTATAAGGCAGCCGCACAAAATCATTATTCACGATATTGTCAAGCGTGGCCGGCAGGCGCTTATCCACATATCTGGCAAACAAGGCCAGATCTTCGGCGCACTCTTCCAGCGTGTATCTGACCAGATACTGCATAAGCGCCTGCCCCAGCGCCATATTATCCTTCAAATCGGCAAAGGCCATCTCCGGTTCAATCATCCAGAATTCAGAAATATGGCGGCTGGTATTGGAATTCTCCGCGCGGAAGGTCGGCCCGAAAGTATAGACATTGCCCAGGCTCAAGCAGAGCGCCTCGGCGGATAATTGCCCCGACACGGTCAGGCCGGCCTCCCGCTTGAAAAAATCCCGCCCATAATCCACCGCCCCATCCTTGAGCGGCACATCAGCCAGATTAAACGTTGTCACATGAAACATCTCGCCGGCCCCCTCGCAATCCGAGCCGGTAATGATGGGCGTATGAACCCAGTGGAAACCGCGTTCATGGAAGAAATGATGCACCGCATAGGCGAGCTTTGAGCGCATCCGAAAAATGGCCCCGTACTTATTCGAACGCGGCCGCAAGTGGGCAATCGTGCGCAGATATTCATCGCTATGCCGTTTCTTTTGCAGGGGATAATCCGCCTCTGCCTTGCCCAGCACGGCCACCGCCGCCGCGCGCAACTCCCAGCGCTGCCCCCGGCCGGGCGATGCCACCAGCGCGCCGCGCACCGAGAGCGCCGCGCCGGTCGTGAGCTTCGCCAGTTCGGCGTAATCCTCGACCGCGCTATCAACGATAACCTGGATATTGGCCAGGCAAGAGCCATCATTGAGTTCAACAAAACAAAAATCCTTACTCTCCCGCCGGGTCCTGACCCAGCCCTTCACCACCACGGAGGGCAAGGCCCCGGCCGCGTTCAACAAATCGACAATCCTGCTTCTTTCAGTCATCACCGCGCCTTTAATAATCAGAGTGTATTAAATGAGTGTCCACATTCACCGCGCCCTGCAACGGGCGCGGATGAGCCGCTAAAAACATACCGCACCAGACCGTTGCTGTCTAATGCCGTTGTTGTTGGGATTCTGACCACAGGAACGGCAATCCCCACGCCCTCCCACGAAACCCGGCAACCATAACCCCCCGGCCTCTTCCTCCTGGATTCCGGCCTTCGCCGGAATGACGAAGAGGCAGAAGCGGGAATGAGCGGTATTCCGACAGGCCCCGGCCGTCATTCCCGGCAAATACTCAACTACAACCTCCCCTCCGCCATTCCCGGCAGATTCCTAACCAAAGCCCCCACCGTCATTCCAGCGAAAGCTGGAATCCAGTGGTTTATGTAATCCATTCCCGCGCAGCGGGAATGCCATTAAATGAAAGCGGAAACACAACACTTGCCGCCCACAATCAAAATGGTATGCTTACCCCCAAATCAAACAAGCAACGGAGAACAAACCATGTCACAGGCCAACCCGAACTCAAGCACAACGCAATCCCCGCAAAGCCATACCCACCGGGCCTTTCAGCCCGCTCCCCAAATTTTAGGGGGGGGGGGGGGGGGGCGATAACCGCCGCGCGCCGCGTCCTGCCGTTTTCCCTGGCGCGCCTTTCGAATCTCGCCCCGGCCCTGCTGGCCGCCCTGCTTTTCACCAGCGCGTTTGAGGCCCGGGCCACCGACCTGACCGTGAATAGCGCCGTGACCCGAGTCAATAATGGCGTCATTCTGGACGGCGACGGCAAGATCGTAATCACCAACAGGGGTTCCATCACGGTCAATGCCGGTTCCCCCAACACCCTTGGTGGTTTTACCTCTGGTGCAGGGAAGATCGGTATTTTTCTTCGCGAGAGGGGCACCATAAACATTCCCGTCAGGGGAGTACCAACACCAAGAACAGGATTTTTTCTGCCCAGCAACAACAACATCATCACCAATGATGGCGAAATTATCGTCAGTGGTGACAGTAGCAAAGGTATTAATGTTGGTGGCCCTGGGGAGGGCGAAAAAAATGAGCTCATTAACAATGGCTTTATCAGAGCAAGTGGCAATTTTGCCCGAGGCGTTGAGTTTTCTCCCAACAGCAGGATTACCAATAACAACACCATTGAGACCCGGGGCAATCAGGCCGGCCAGGCAATTCTTATTGGTCCTAATTCAACCATAAACAACAATGGCCTCATTCAAACCAACAACAACGATAACGCAGCGGCAATTGCTATTGAAGGTTCCGGGGGAACTGCAGGCGGGGTCATCAACAACAACGCCAGGGGCCGCATTCTTCAGACCGGTAATAATGGGAGAGCTATAAATGTAAGAGCTAACGTCACCGGTTTTACGGTCAATAATGCCGGAGAAATCACGGCATCGGGGACCAGCGCCAATAGCAATGGCGTGCATTTTCAACACAATAATGCCAACTCCAATAACACATTAAACAACAACGGCGGAACCATCACCACCAACGGCGGGAGCGCGCATGCTGTTTTGTTTGGCAATGCAAATATATCTTCCAACAACTCCACCGGCAACAGGCTGACCAACAGCGGCACGATCACCACCAACGGCGAGAGTGCCAGGGCCGTTCTGGGCGGCAGCGGCAACACCATCACCAACCTCAAGGGCGGCCGCATCATCACCAAAGGTAACACCGCCCACGGCATTCAGGCCAGGGACAACAATGAAATCACCAACGCCGGCACGATCATCACCGAAGGCCGTCTCACCGCCTACGGCATAAACGTCGAGGCCAACAACACTGTTGTCAACAGCGGGACGATCACCACCGCCGGCAACAATTCCGTTGGCATCACCGCCTCTGCCGGCAACACCATCACCAACAGCGGGACAATCACGACCACCGGCCCGTTTGCCAACGCTATTTCCGCCAGGCGCGGCAATAACACCATCACCAATAGCAAGAGCGGGACGATCACCACCGCAGGGGAGAATAGCCACGCCATTTCCACCAGCCGCGGCAACAACACCATCACCAACCGCGGCACATTGTCAAGCCGCAGCGGCCATGGCATCCGTTTAGTCGGCGCCGACAATAGCGTAAGCAACGAGGGCGGCGCCATCACCATCTCCGGTGACAATGTTGAAGCCATTTCCGCCCGCGCCGACAACAACCGCATCAGCAACAACGGCGCGCTCACCACCCGTGGCGCGAACTCCGCGGGCATTCGAGCGGGCAATAACACCACGCTGACGCTGGGAGTCAACAGCCGGATCACGACCACGGGCGCGAATTCGGACGGGATCCGCATAGACGGTCTGAGCGCTGCCAGCGCGACCCTGAGACAGCGCGGCAGTATTAAGGCCAGCGCCACCGGCATGGCCATCGCGGGCGACATCCCCACCCTGATCAACGAGGCCAGCCCCGGCGTTGAGGGAAGCGGCCTCATCCAGGGCGGCGCCACGGGCGTCACGGCCCCCTACATCGGCCGTCTTGAGAACAGCGGCCGCATCATCGGCCGGACCGGGGACGGCGTCAGGCTCACTGCCACTGCCAATCCCAGAACCGCCACCGTCGAAAACAGCGGCACGATTCAGGGCCAGACCCACGGCCTCAACTACGGCGCCCATGTCATCACCCGCCTGACTAACAGCGGCGCCATTATCGGAACCACGGGCGCGGGCGTGACCTTCACGGGCAGGGCCCGCAATCCCGTGACCATCACCAACACCGGCACGATTCAGGGCGGCACCTACGGCCTCAATTACGGCAACAACCCCATCGCCAGCCTCACTAACACCAGCCCCCGCACCCTACGGGGCGGCAGCAGGGAAGCCCTGAGCGCCGGCAGCCTGCTCAGGCTTGAGAACAGCGGGACGATTCTCTCCGACAGGGCCAGCGCCATCACCCTCACCCGCACGGCGACCCGGGCCGCTGATATTACCAACAGCGGCACGATTCAGGGCAACATCCACGGCCTCGACTATGGCAACAATGCCATTGCCAGCCTCACCAACAGCGGCACGATTCGGGCCACAACCGGCATCGGCGTCAAGGCCGCGGGCCTCACCACGCTGAACAACACCGGCACCATTGAAGGTCAGACCGGGATTCAAATTGCCCGCACCGGCACCGGACAAACCGGAGCCACAATCAACAATGCCGGTACCCTGCGCTCCCTCAAAGGCGCCTCAGGAACCGCCCTGGACCTGCAAGGCCCAGGCCGGGACACGCTCAAGCTGCAAGCCGGTTCCACCCTGGAAGGCCAGGTGCGCTGGGACGGCCAGGACGACACCCTGCACCTTGCCACCGGCCCGGCCCGGCTGACCCTCATCGACAACAATGCCGAACCCGGACAGGCCCCCACCCCCTTTACCATCAAGACCAATGGCCGGCCCTTCCTGCTGAACACCACACCATCTACAGCACGAGGTCAGGCCCAGACCACCGTGACCGTGCTTGACCCGGCCCGCATACACACCCGTACCGAAAGCACCCAAAGCCAATGGACCGGGGCCGTCTTCCAAAGCCTGGCCCAACAACAGGGCGCCCGCACCGGCCCCAACGCGCGCAACAGCACGGCGGCGGTCCATCAAGCCCTCTGGGTCCGGCCCTTTGGCGGTCTGCACAACTTTAAGCGAGACGGTCTCACCCCGGCCGCCCGTTACCGCTATGGCGGGGCGCTGGCGGGTTATGCGGTTGCCAGCACGGACTGGCAGGCGGGCGGCTTTGTGGGGGCGGCGCAGGATACGCTGGCGGCCCGCGGGCCGGGGGCGGACGCCGAAGGCCGGCATGTGTTTGCCGGGGCGTATGCCCGCACCCGCTGGCAGGCCCTGAACCTCAAGGCCGGTCTGCTCTTTGGGCAAAGCCGCACCGAGACCGAATGGCAAAGATTGAACAATCAGGTGACAGGCGGTCAGGAGCGGGTGGTGTATGAGGGCAGGCGCTACGTTGTCAGCCCGGAACTGGGATTGGCCACCCGGCTGACTGTCAGGGGTGTGGCATTGGAACCGGCGTTGAGTCTGCGTTATCTGGGTCTGTTTGGGGCCGAGGAAGCCGAGCGTCTGGTGGCGGGGCGGGAGCCGTTGCGCTTTAGGGCGGAAGACCGGCATATTGGCCTGGTGCGGGCGAGTGTGGGGGTGCCGTTGCGTTTTCCTGTGAATGCGTATGGGGGGCAATTGTACGGGCAACTTCGAGTGGGAGCCGAGGGTCGGAAGCGCTTTGGCGGGGAGCGGATAGAGGCCCGGCGGGGGGATGGGGTGGTGCGTTTTAAGGTGGCGGATGAGGCGACCGTGAGGGGGTTTATGGGGGCGGGCTTTGAGTATGTGGTACCGGATTTGAATCTGAGTTTCAGCGCGGACTTGGAGGCGAGTTATGGCAGTGAGGCGGTGTTGGGGGTGCAGGGGCAACTTGGCTTTGTGTGGGGGTTTTAGGGGGAGGATGTGATTCCCTGTGGGAATGGATTACATAAACCACTGGATTCCAGCTTTCGCTGGAATGACGACGTAGGTGATAGATACGACTCGTTAGTCTTCAATGTTATTTTGGCCCCTTTCATTGCCGCTCCTTTTAATCCTCTGCTGTCTTTTCATTCCGCCCCCTTCGTCATTCCAGCGGAAACCGGCATCCAGGAGGCTGGGCCGGGATGGTAAACGAATTGCGGTTTCTCCCTGCCCACTGCAATGCCCCCTTTATTGTCATTCCCCCTGCCTGCTGCAGGCAGGGCTCATGCGGAATGGATAGTCTAAACCACTGGATTCCGGCCTTCGCCGGAATGACGACAGGGTGGCAATGAAGATAAGGACAAGAAGGTAAGAACCGTAACACTCCTAACCCCGTTTTCATTCTGTCCTGCCCGCGACAGGCCAAGCCGGAATGTAAAGAGTCTTTTTTGATTGCCGCTCTTTTTGGCCTTCTGCTGCCTTTTCATTCCTGCCCCTGTCGCCATTCCGGCCTGTCTGTTGCAGGCAGACAGCAGGCTGGGTAGTCTTCTGTATGTGTCAATCACTTACGACAACCCGATTTCTTTTCTCAGAAAAATCTCATTTCTGGCTGAATCTCTACAACTCAAAAGAGATTAAAAAGATCTATCAACACCCTTGAAACAATCAATTAGTCATATCACCGAGTCTGTTCTATAAATACATTGCTTTAATCAACAACCAGAGACTTTAAGGAGATAATTATTATGGCTACAGCAGCAAAAGATCTTATGAGCGATGCCGGAAAGTGTCCGTTTTCGGGCGCATCGGAAAAATTCGCGGCAGGAGGCGGCACCACGAACCGGGACTGGTGGCCGAACCAGCTCAGGCTGGACATCCTGCACCAGCATTCTTCCCTGTCCAATCCCATGACCAAAACCTTCAATTATGCGGAGGAATTCAAAAACCTCGACCTGAAGGCGTTGAAGCAGGACCTTTATGACTTGATGACCACGTCACAGGAGTGGTGGCCGGCCGATTATGGCCATTATGGCCCGTTTTTTATCCGTATGGCCTGGCACAGCGCCGGTACCTATCGCGTTGCCGATGGTCGTGGCGGCGCCGGCACCGGCACCCAGCGTTTCGCGCCGCTCAACAGTTGGCCCGATAATGGCAATCTGGACAAGGCGCGGATGCTGCTCTGGCCGATCAAGCAGAAATACGGCAGGAAAATATCCTGGGCCGATCTGCTGATCCTGGCCGGCAACTGCGCCTACGAATCCATGGGCTGCCAGACCTTTGGCTTCGGCGGTGGCCGGGAAGACGTGTGGGAACCCGAACTGGATATTTACTGGGGTTCCGAGGATGAATGGCTGGGCGATAACCGTTACAGCGGCGACCGCGAGCTTGAAAATCCGCTTGGGGCCGTGCAGATGGGCCTGATCTACGTAAACCCCGAAGGCCCGAACAGCAACCCCGATCCGCTCGCATCGGGGCGGGATATTCGCGAGACCTTCGCCCGCATGGCGATGAATGATTATGAGACCGTGGCCTTGACGGCCGGCGGGCATACCTTTGGCAAGGCGCATGGCGCGGGCGATGCGGATCGCTATGTCGGGCCGGAGCCGGAGGGTTCGGACATTGAGGCGCAGGGACTGGGCTGGAAGAACAGCATGGGCAGCGGCAAGGGCGTTGACACGATTACCAGCGGCATTGAAGGCCCCTGGACGCCGACCCCGACGCAGTGGGACATGAGCTATTTTGATGTGCTGTTCGGCTATGAGTGGGAATTGATCAAGGGCCCCGGCGGCGCCAATCAGTGGCAACCGAAAAATCTCTCGGATCAGGATCATGCGCCCGAGGTGGATGGTTCCGGCAGGCGCGTGCCCCTTATGATGACCACGGCCGATATGGCCATGCGCATGGACCCGGCCTATGAAAAGATTTCCCGTCATTTCCAAAAGAACCCCGATGAGTTCAAGGACGCCTTTACCCGCGCCTGGTTTAAGCTGACACACCGCGATATGGGGCCGAAGGCGCGCTATCTCGGCCCCGAGGTGCCGGCGGAAGACCTTATCTGGCAGGATCCCCTGCCGGCCGTTGACCATGCCCTGATCAATGAGCAGGACATCGCCACGCTCAAGGACAGGGTCAAGGCATCCGGGCTGTCGGTATCTGAACTCGTTACCACCGCCTGGGCCTCGGCCTCGACCTTTCGCGGCTCGGACAAGCGCGGCGGCGCCAACGGCGCGCGTATTCGCCTCGCGCCGCAAAAAGACTGGGAGGTCAATCAGCCCGAGCAGTTGGCAAAGGTATTGCGAAGCCTGGAAGGCATTCAACAGGACTTCAATAGTTCGGCGACCGGCAACAAGGCGGTTTCGCTGGCGGACCTGATCGTCCTGGCCGGTTGCGCCGGGGTGGAACAGGCCGCGCAAAAGGCGGGCGCAGAGATTACCGTCCCGTTTACGCCGGGCCGGGTCGATGCCACCCAGGAACAGACGGATGTTGAATCCTTCGGCGTGCTGGAACCTGCCGCGGACGGCTTTCGCAATTATCAACGGGCCAAGTTCTCTGTATCGGCCGAGGAATTGCTGGTTGACCGGGCGCAGTTGCTGACCTTGACGGCCCCCGAGATGACGGTGCTGGTCGGCGGCCTGCGAGTCCTGAATACCAACACTAACGGCACGGATTATGGCGTGTTTACCCAACAGCCGGAGGCGTTGACCAATGACTTCTTCATGAATCTGCTGGACATCAACATAAGCTGGAAGGCCGTGTCCGATGATGAAATCTTTGAAGGACGCCATGCCGCCAGCGGTGAACTCAAGTGGGTCGGCACTCGGGCCGACCTGGTGTTTGGCTCAAACTCGCAACTCAGGGCCATCGCCGAGGTGTATGCCTGCGCGGACTCCAGGGAGCAGTTTATCCATGATTTTGTCAAGGTATGGGACAAGGTGATGAATCTGGATCGTTTTGACTTGGTTCAGTCTTGACTTGATTGCGTTTTAGTCCTGATCGACAGGGCGGCATTCCATGCAACTGGAATGCCGCCCTTTTTTGTGGATGGACAGAAATTTAATCCGCAGACCTGCCTGCCGCCTGTCTTCAGCAGGCAGGTTATACAGATATAAGGGTGTAATATAAGTGATCAGAAGCGGGTCGCAGAAGGAATGATTCAGAATGAAAGGGCACAATATCAAACGGCGGGATTTTCTTAAATCCGTGGGGGTTAGCGCGCTTTGCGGCAACGGCGTGGCCTCGGTCATTCTGGGCAGTGGCGCGGTTATTGCCGATGACGGCTACCTGTTGCAGGATAATGAATTCAGCGTAAACAAGTCCGTCTTTGCAAATGAAAAATCCATCCTTCTAAATCACCCGGAGCTTGAATATCCGATCAGTCTGCTGCGTATTGATGAGGCCAATTATTCTGCCTTGCTGATGAGTTGCACCCATCAGAGGTGTGCCACGGAATGGAATAAAGATCATTATGTCTGTCCCTGTCATGGTTCCCGCTTTACCGAAACGGGCGCGGTGATAAGGGGCATGGCGCAGGAAAATCTGAAATCCTTCCCTGTAGAAATCCTTGAGAACCGGATCATCGTCAAATTAAGCCCTGATTAACCGGCAGAGTCACCTCATCTAAAATAAGGTGTCAGTTATCCTGGCCACAGTGTCGTTAGTATTGCTCATAATGCGCCTATCACCCCCGTCGTCATTCCAGCGAAAGCTGGAATCCAGGAGGGGGGGCCGGGATGTGAAATGAACGCCAGTTCTGTCTGATTGTCATTCCCGCCAGGGCCCTGCCTGCTGCAGGCAGGGGGAATGTATGACATAAACCACTGGATTCCGGCCTTCGCCGGAATGACAACGGGGTGTTGTTTTAGCTTTCCCGTATCCTGTCTGCCTGCAACAGGCAGGGCTTTAGCAGGAAGGCAGAGTCACCTCATCTAAAATAAGGTGTCAGTTATCCTGGCCACAGTGTCGTTAGTATTGCTCATAATGCGTCTATCACCCCCGTCGTCATTCCAGCGAAAGCTGGAATCCAGGAGGGGGGGGCCGGGATGTGAAATGAACGCCAGTTCTGTCTGATTGTCATTCCCGCCTCAGCCCTGCCTGCTGCAGGCAGGGGGAATGTATGACATAAACCACTGGATTCCAGCTTTCGCTGGAATGACAACCGGGTGTTGTTTTGGCTTTCCGTATCCTGTCTGCCTGCAACAGGCAGGGCTTTAGCAGGAACGCAGGGTCACCTTATCTAAAATAAGGCGCCAGATATCCTGGCCACGGTATCGTTAGTATTGCTCATATCACCCGCTATGTTAGCAATTTAGATGAGGTGGCCCTGATTAACCGGCCAGACGCCTGGCCATGACCGCTTTTTTATGCCGCGCCCTGTGCCTGATCCCGATCAGGACATGCGCGCCCAGCACAAAGGGCAGCGAAAAACCCGCCGCCAGGTGGCACCAGACCACGATCTCCCTGATTGCTTCGTTGCCCAGATAATAAAGCAGATAGGCCGTGATGATCTGCAAGCCCACGACCGAGATCAGGGCAATGCCCAGATAACGCAGCCTGTTCAGCTTCCAGCTTGAGGGCACATGGCTGATCAATAAGGCCCCATAGCTGATCATCATCAAAAAAGCCGAGCCGCCATGCGCCATCAGGGTCGGGAATTGCCAGGGATGTTTTTCCGGGCCAAATTCGCCCTCCACCATAAACCAGCGGGAAAGCACGAAGAACAGCACGCCGGTCAGCCAGCTCAGGGCCGTTATCGTGTACAGGAAGCGCCTGTAAAACACAGGAATCCTGGAACTGATGACCGCCATGATTTACTTTAATGCAGCCTGACCAGACCCTGCCGGTCAACGGACATCAGCCGGGCGTCAAACGCCCGGATCAGATCAGCTTTGCTGCCGGACAGAAACGCGATCTTGGTCAGGGCGTCGGCCAGCATGCAGTTTGCGGCAAACACGGAATAGACATGCGGATCAGGCGGCGCCTGTTTTTGGCCGGGGGCGATAATTGCGCTTTTCCCATTTAAATAATAACTGGCGCTGCTGGCGATTGCGGCCGCCCGCATGGGGACTTCAACGGTCTTGTCATGGCCCGCGGCCGCATAGCGGATCGACACGGTTTTATCCTGCCAGCGGTTCATGCGGATATCGCCGCCGGCATTGACCACGGCGTCAATGTCCTCACTCAACACCGACATGGCCCGGTCGGCGGCATAACCCTTGGCGATGCCGCCCAGATCGAGCAGCATTTTTTTGGCAAAACTCACCCGGCCATCTTCTACCCGCAGGTCTTGCCAGTTGGCGGATTCGTCAACATCCATAGCAAAATCCGGCAATAATCCCTGCCGGACCAGCGCCGGGGCGACGCTGATATCAAACAGACCATGACTGGCGCGGCTGAGTTCAAGGGCCTGCAACAAGACTTCTTCCGTTTCGGCAGAGATGGGGCAAGGCCGGCGGTAGGCCAGCCGGTTGATGCGGGACAACTCGCTGTCAGGATCATGGAAACTCATCAACCGCTCGACCCTCTCGATCTGGGCAAAGGCGCGGCTGCTCATTTCCAGCAGGGTTTCCCGCGCGGCGTCCGCGCTCAGGCTCAGCTTGACATAGGTCCCCAATAAAGGCTTGCAGCGGGATATTGAGTTCATGCCGGGCCGGATGAGATTACAGCTTTCTCAAGACTTGATCCCAGGTATGCGTTAAGCGATTTATGCCATCGGTGATATGCCTGCACGAGAGCGTTGCACCCGATATATTTTTGATTTGCCGGTCGAGTTTTAATATCTCTGAATGATCCCGGCCATGAAACTGGGCGCGCCATTTGGCATTGCGTATTTCATGGCCGTAGGTCTCGCGGTAAACCAGCACTTCAATGCCCGTAACCCTGCCCTCGTCGGTCAGGCCCACGGCAATGTCGATATTCTCATGCTTGCCGATCACCCAATCGAGGATAAACCAGCCCTTGCCGGTGACTTTCCAGATTTTGAGCACGCTGCTCCTGACCCTGGTCCTGGACGCCTTGTGGATTGACTTCATCTGCGCCCTGGTCAAAACCACGTTGACCGGCGTCATGGCCGCATCGCCCCAGAGGATCCGCTTGGCCTCGTCAACCGTCAGGAAGGTTTCGGCCCGCGATGCAAGCGGATGGAACCACAGGCCGAGCGGCAGGACGGACAATAATTTATTGAATGAACGCCTGTTCATGGCAGCCGCGGACCGGTCTGATTACCAGTTGTAGCCGATATGAAAGCCGATGTGGAATTTTTCATGCTCATCAAAGTTTTTGCCTTTTTTCTGGAAGGAACCGTTATCGGGACTGTTCGCGCCACCGCCGGCGAACTGATAGAGTATGCCGAGCGTGGCAAACCACTTTTGTTCGGCATAATGGATACTCGGCCCGATATAATTGCCGTTCTGGAATTGGCGGCCGATCTGCCAGTCGAACAGGTCAAATTCGGAGCAGGCGACGCCCTCTTCCGGCACCCCGTCCTCTTCCACGCAGAGGTAATCCGATTGTGAGCGGATCTCGGCCCCGACAAACCATCTTGGCGCAACGCGATAGGACACGCCGAAGGCCACATCCAGCGCGATCTCCTCTTCCAGCACGCCCGGCGTCACGCGCCGTTCAAACTCCATTTTACCCATGAAGGCAAAGGTCAGGGTGTCATCAAGAAAGTTCTTTTGCAGAAAAATCTGCGGGACGAAGGAATCCTGGTCAATATCGGCGCCGTCCAGACGGTATTTGTTCCTTCTCTCATAGGCAAAGCCGACCGACAGGCCCATAAAGTCCTTATAGGGACTCAGGATATTGTACTTCATCTTGATCTCATAACCGCCCACCTTGGTTTGGCCAACACTGCCGCCGTTGGCCTCCTGGGTCTCATGCACGGGATTATTGCCTTCCTCGATACCCGAAAAATCATGCCGGAATATCATCAACGCGGCCGACATCGTGAATTTATCGGTAAAGCCATATTCGATCTCCGGGCGGATGTCGTGAAAGGCGTAGCTGCCGGAATCCCGATCCAGCCGCGCGATATAGTTGAGTTTGGCCTCATAGGTGCCTTTGGGCCGGGTGTCCGTGCCCCTGGCATAAACCCATAGATTCTCCCCGGCCTGAGCCACCGGCACACACTGCGCGGCCAGCAACAGGCCGGCAATAAAAATACGTAATGAATGGACTGACATAGTAATTCTCCCTTATGTTATGGAAGCCCTGAATAAATCCATCCTGGATTTCTCAGGGCACGCAAGGTGAAAATGCGATTTTCACCTTCCTGCCTGCTGCAGGGAATTCTGATTGAATCAGAGTTCCCTTATTGAAATCTGTTGTCGCAAGTTGACGAATTATACCCACAATCAAGAATAGTTACTATTCTTGTCTTTTATTTTTTTCATATTTATAGTAAATAATACCCGGTTTAGCAACCTTAATTGAGCGATTTTCATGCGGAACCTGAAAAAACAGGGTCTTGCCCTTGTCCTGTGCCTTTTTTCCGGCGTCCAAATCGCGCCGGCCGCGGACACAAATAATCCGGTCGAGGAACTGACCATCACCGCCACTCGCGGCGAAACATCGGCCTTTGCCGCGCCCTACACGGTCAGCGTGATCAAACAACAGGAATTGCGGCAAAGACAGGTTCGGAGCCTGCCGGAGGCCCTGTCCGAGACACCGGGGGTACTGGTGCAGAAGACGGCCAATGGCCAGGGTTCGCCCTATCTCAGGGGCTTCACGGGCTACCGGACCCTGGCGCTGATCGACGGCATACGCTACAACAACTCGGTCTATCGGGACGGCCCGAGTGAATACTTTTCCCTGATCGATGTGAATACCCTGGACAGTATCGAGCTGCTCAGCGGTCCGGCCTCGACCCTGTATGGCAGCGACGCCATCGGCGGCGCCCTGAATCTCAAAACCCGCTCCTCAAACCATGAAGATGAAAAACCGGGCCGGATGTTTTTGCGCGGCGCTCAATCCTTCCGCCTGTCCTCGGGCGAAAGCAGCCGCATAGCCCGCACCGAACTGGAAACGGGCCGGGGCGGCGCCTGGGGCCTGCGCCTCGGCTATTCATACAAGGGCTTCGGCGATGTCCGGGCCGCCGACATCGGCGCGCTGCCCCGGACCGGCTATACCGAATACGCCTATGACGCGCGCCTCGATATCAACCTCAACCCGGACTGGCGCATGACGCTCGCGCGTCAGGCACTGGCGCAGGACGATGTCTGGCGCACCCACTCCACCCTGTTCTCAAGGTCCTTTGCCGGCAGCGCGACAGGCCAGGACCGGCGCCGCCTCAAGGATCAGCAACGCACGCTGAACTACCTGAAATTAACCGGGCTGGAACTCAATGATTTTATTCAGGCCGCGACCCTGACCCTGTCTTACCAGACCTGGGACGAAGACGGCGACCGCATCCGGCGCGACGGCCGGCGCAATATCGAGTTCTTCGATTCGCGCATGTATGGCATCGACCTGCAACTGGAAAGCAACACGGCAATCGGCGACTGGGTCTATGGCATGGATTACTATCAGGATAATGTTGACAGTGGCCGCGCGGATTTTAACGCGGACGGCAGCCTCCGGCGGGTTCGCATCCAGGGGCCGGTTGGCGATGACGCAACTTTCAGTATCCTCGGGGCTTATGTGCAGGGCGAGTTTAAGTGGCATGACAGATTGACCGTGACGGCCGGCAGCCGCCTGTCCCGCATCGGCGCGGATATTGGCCGCTTCAAAGACCCGGCCACGGGCCTGCCGGCCTCATTCAGCGACAACTGGACCAGCAGCGTCAACGCCGCGCGCGCGAGCTACAGCCTGAACTCCGAAGATTCGCGCCGGCTTTGGGCGGGCGTCAGCCAGTCCTTCCGCGCCCCGAACATCGCCGATCTGAGCCGTTTCGGCAAGAGCCGCTCCAATGAAACCGAGGTGGCCGCGACCAATCTTGCCCCTGAAAAATTCCTGACCTATGAGGTCGGCCTCAAAATAGAGCAGGCAGGATTCAACTTCACCGGCGCCTACCATTTCACCGACATCAGCGACTACATCACCAGCACGCCCACGGGCCGCGTCATCGGCGCTGAAATCGAAGTCAGCAAGCAAAACAGCGCCAGCGGTTTTGTGCAGGGGATCGAACTGACCGCGGACTACCGCTTCGACAACGGCATCACCCCCTACGGGCACATCACCTGGCTGGAAGGAAAGCTGGACGTATTCAACACCACGGCCGCAAAAACCGCCGTTACCGAATACCTGAGCCGCGTTATGCCGCTCACGGCCGTAGTGGGCGTAAAATGGCGTCAACCCGATGACGGCCTGTGGGCCAATCTGGCCCTGACCCATGCCGCCAGGGCGGACAAACTCAGTTCGGGAGACCGGGGCGACACCCAGCGCATCCCGCCCGGCGGCACCCCGGCCTACACCCTGGTCAATCTGCGCGGCGGCATGAGGATCAATAATTATCTGGACATAAATCTGGCGCTCAATAACCTCCTCAATGAAGCTTACCGCGCGCATGGCTCGGGCAGCAATGAGCCGGGCTTTAATATCATTCTCGGATTAAGCGCGCGGTTTTAACCGCTCGGGCCTGGGCTTCTTGAGGCCCTGGTTCACAATATCCCCGGCCATCATTTTTTCAGCATCCTTCCCCAGCCTTCTTTTCCTGGCCTTGTGCTTTGCCAATAGCGGCACTAAAAACAGATAGATGCCTGTTAGCCACAGGGCCAGCAGGATAATTGAGGCGGGCAGAAAGACCCAAAGCTTGGCCCCGTCATGGAAAAAAGTCCCGTCATGGATCGATTCAATCAGATCAGAACGCCGGTAAGCCACATGCAACACCGCGCCGGTCTGGTGATCGATTTGTATCTCCCAGCTATTTTTGGCGCGCACCTTGAACACGCCTTTTTTCGGCCTCAGATCAACCCGGCCAATATCGGCCCAGCCATTGATTGCCGCCTCCGGCACGCCCTTTGAGGCTGCAAGCAGCGCGTCGAGGGACAAGGTCGGCACATCCCCCTGACCGGCAATCGTGGGCGGCTGTATCCAGTGAATATCCTTCTTCAAAAGCAACAGCACGCCCGTGCAAATCACAATCACCACCGGCGCGGCAGCGACCAGCGCGCCCCAATAATGAACCTTGCGGTTTAAACGTTTCCAGTTAATTTGCATACAGATTGAAAAACACGGCGCAGCAATGGGCGCCGTGCCGAAATGGCAAAGAGCGGACACTATGGCGTCAATTCATGCCAAAGACAAGACCGGCGGCAAAATTGACCGGAGAGAAGACATCCTGAAAACGGGCGTTATCGTCTATTCCTTTACCTGGTTTTGGAAGATTTAATGATCAGCCGGATCGAGATTATTGCCGGAATGACAATACACACCGCGCCGACCAGATCCCACGGGCCATCGCGGATCAGCGCCATCACCAGGCCGAACACCGTTATCGCGCCCAGTACAACGGGCCACAGCCACAGGCGCTTGCAGGTCTGCAACGCATCGCTCATGCCGAGGAGTCCAGCGCGCGCGGCTTAAGCTCGGGGATTTCATAGCGCTTTTGCCACCACAGAACCAAACCGCTCAAGAGCAGCGCGATGGTTGCCATGCAAAGCAGGGCCCAGGCGATCTTCAAACCGATACCGCCATAATTGCCGAAGTGCAGGGGCTGCGCGAGCAACAGCGTGGTGATGTACCAGGGCATGGCGGGGGTAGCGATGAGTTCGCCCGAATAGGCGTTGATCACGGCCATCTTCAATAACTGTGAAGATACCGGGGTGGCGCCGCTGAAGAACACCAGATAATGCCGGTCGGATGAATACTCGGAACCCGGAAACGTGACAAAACTGAATTGCCCGTCCGGTATGGCCTTTGCAGTCAGTTCCAGCGCTTGTTGTACCGAACTCAGGCGGCCATCCGCGTTAGTGCTTACCGGGTCATGGGCCGTAAACTGTTGCAGGTCATTCAACAGCCAGAAGTGGATCAAGGGGCTGTCAATGGTATTAATGACGCCTGTCGCCGTGACCACAAACGCCCAGGCCAGCAAGACGATGCCCAATGAATTATGCAGGTCAAGCCAGCGCCTGCCTTTGCCTTTATCGATCCGAATAACGGCAAAAGAGCGATTGCGCATGAACGGCGCATATAAAACAACGCCGGAGATAATGGCCAGCAGGAACAAGAGCGCAAAAAAGCCCAGCAACAGCGTTCCGGCAAAACCCATAAACAGTTGCGTGTGCAGCACCAGAAAAAACCCCATAATGCCCTCGGCGTAGAACTCCGCGCCCAGATATTCGCCGGTCGCGTTATCAATACGCAGGAATTCGGAATCTATAATCGGCGCGTCAACGGTCTTGCCGAGCGAAAAATAGGTCGCCCGCGGGTCAATGCGATCACGGTACATTAATTGCAGTTCCGCGCCGGGCCGTTCCTGTTTGGCCCTGTTGATCAGGGCGTCCAGCGACAGCGACTTCCCGCCCTCCGCATCGGCGTCATTGCCATCGCCGGCAAGCCATTGCTCAAACCGGTAAATCTCTTCGCCAAACACAAGCGGCAAACCGCTGCCGAACGCGGTCAACATAAAGATAATGCTGATCAGGCTGGTCCATTTATGCACCGCATGCCAGCGCTTGATTGTCGGCGCCGCTATCATTTAAGCATCGTTTTGTTCAAGGGCCATGCGCCGCATGGCCCTTGCAACCCTCTGCCAGGCGCCTAATACTCAAAGGTTGCCGCCAGGCCAAACGTGAGCGGGCGTCCGACCGAATTCAGACTGCCGAGAGGGCTCAATCCGCGGTAAATAAAGTAACGTTTATCGGTAATATTTTCGATGAAGGCGTCAAACCTCAATTCGCCCATGCCGACCGGCATACTCCAGGCCGCCGTCAGATCCAGCACGGCATAGGCATCGATCTTGGGTTGACCCAGCCCGGATATGCTCGAACCGACCAGACGCGAATTAAAGCCCGCCTCAAAACCGTTGCCGGCCCGGTAAGTCAGGCCGAGGTTGCCTGTTATGCCCGGCGCGCGCGGCAATTCCTGGCCCTGAAAGCGGGTCAGCACGGGGCCGGCATTGGTGATTTCGGTATGCAGCAGGCCCAGGCCGCCACTGAGTTCAAAGCCATTGCCAAACCGGATCTGCGTATCCAGTTCCAGGCCCATGCCTTCTGCCTCCGGCACATTGCCGAACATCCGCAGGCCAAATGCGTTCCTCACCGTGCCGGCGCCCGCCACCTGCGCGTCTTTGTGGCGGTAATAAAACGCGCTCATGCCCAGATAAACCCGATCATCCCAGAACAGGGTCTTGGCATAGATTTCATGTTGTTGCAGGCTTTCAGCGCGCAACACCGAAACCGCAAAGCCCCCTAACTGGTCAATATCCGCGCCGCCCGGCCGGAAACCCTCGCTATAGGTATAACCCAATGTGAGCTTGTCCGAGGCTGAATAGCGCAAGCCCAGCCTGGGCAAAAAGCGCTTTTCGGAAAAGTTTATAAGAGTCGTTTGCCTGCCCAGAATCCCCTTTACGCCGCGTTTGCGATCGTCCATCTCGTAGCGGCCGCCGAATATAAAGGTCAGTTTATCCGGCAGACTCAGGCGGCCAAGCGCCAGTTCCGCCTCGGCATAGAGACCCGTGTTGTCAATCTTGCCATCGGTCTTGAAGCCGCCCCTGCCGCCGAGCCGCGCTAAAAATCGCCTGTCAGGATTGGAAATGCCGTCTTCCCTGGCGCGGTTATGGATCACGCCCACAACAGCGCGCTCAAGCAGGCCCAGTTCCTCCATGCGCAGCAGGGCCTCGCCCTCAAGCTCGGACTGCGCTATGGCAATCACCCCGAGTCCGGCCGTATCGGCAAAGCGCTGATCGCTTTTGACGAACGAAGCGCGCAGTTCAAACTCGGCATGATCATTCAGGGCATAGCCGGCTTTAGCCTGATAAGTCGTTTGCTTCTTGATTTCATAATTATTATTCAGGGCGAAGTTTGCCAGTTCCAGTTTTTTGATATCGCCATCCACGGCCCCGGGCGGATGGCCCTCGGTCCGGCTATGATTAGCGCCGAGATTCAGTGTCAGAGCCGGAATCGCGGCCGGCGCAACGAGCAACCTGGCGCGATAGCCGCGCAGACTTTCGTCCTCCACATCAACCGGATACGTCCTCGGGTCCGTGACTTTGACATAGCTCTTGCCCTCGCCGAGTTCAAACGCGCCCCTGAAGGCCGCCTGCCCATCGGCGAAAGGCAAATTGACCATCCCCGCCCCGGCCAGGGCGCCTGCCCGCGTAAAACCCTTGAGCCTCGCGGCCACTTCAAACTCTTCCGGGTTGGGATTATTGGTATAGACGCGGATCGCCCCCGCCATCGCGTTGCGGCCCGTGCTTGCAGACTGCGGCCCGCGCGCGACCTCCACGCTGGCCAGATCCCAGTTAGAGCCTCCGCTTATGTTATAAGAATAGATAAACGGCCTAGCCACGCCATCGATCAGAACAGGGATACGGGGTTGCGCGCCGGTCGAGAACGCCTGACCAAAGCCGGCGGCCCCGTCGATACCACGAATGGCCGGCGAGTTAATCCCGTCTTCCGAGAGGACATTCGGAACCGGCCTTATGACCGACTTTATATTCTGGTACAGCGGCTGCCCGGCCGTCTGGCCGTCGATCACCACCGTACTTGAGGCCGTTTCCGCAATCGTTCTGCCGATCTTCTCTCCTTCCACCCGGATGGGCTTCAGTTGCAGGGGGCGGGCGCTTTCACTGAGTATGACCGTATCCGCGTCGGTAAAGGCAAAATTCAGCCCCGTGCCGGACAAAAGCAGGCCAAGCCCCTCCTTCGTATCATAATCGCCCTTGAGCCCGGCGCTGGTCTTGCCCCGGGTCAGTTCGGCATCGGCCGAGAGCAGGATTTCGGCCTGTGCCGCAAATTCGGCCAGCGCGGTCGAAAGCGGGCCGGAAGGCACATCATACTTCCTGACCTCCGTCTCCGCGGCCTTCAGCGGCCCGGCAAACAGTAAAAAGACAGATAAAACAACAAGGTATTTTCCAAAGTTACAGCTTGAATAAATAGACATAAGACAGTCTCCATAGTTAAAAATATTGATTTCCTGACTATAGAGCCGTATGAGCAAGAAAAAGGGGAACCGAAAACGGATATTTTTTTTAAAAAGCGGATTGCGCCGGAATTTGCCGTGATTAAGGAGATTATTCGTGGCTGTATGCGCCTGCCTGGGCAGGCAGAGGATTGGAGCCGGCAGGATGGAATGACAAGACCGTTGTCATTCCGGCGAAAGCCGGAATCCAGTGGTTTATGCAATACATTCCCGCATAAGCGGGAATGACACATCAGACAGTCATGCTTTTAAAGTTTTCGGGTCTATATGCTGAACATTTCAACCAGCGTGTCCGACACTGCCTGAGACACATCTTCCGGCGCCTTTCCGAGCCGTTTAATCAGGCGCGCTTTGTCGATGCAGCGCATTTGATCAAGCGCGACCTGCCCGTCTTTGTTGTCGAAACGGATTGCAACGCGGGTGGGATAGTCGCGCCTGGCTGTTGTCATGGGCGCGGCAATGATGGTTCTGAGCCAGACGTTCATCTCGTCAGGAGAGACAATCAGGCAGGGGCGGGTTTTACGGATTTCAGAGCCACGGACAGGGTCGAGCGTCACAAGCCAGATTTCAAAACACTTGGCCCATTTCACCACAGCCATTCATTTTCGTCCTGGCTTGAAAGATCATTTTCATTCAACAGGGGCGCATCGTCTCCCCGTTCCGCCATAGACTTAAAGGCGTCAGACCAGCCACTACGGGCCTCACGGACAGGGGTAATCACCAGAGCATTGTCTTTCACATTCATTTCGACATGCCCCTTCAAGCCGCATTGTTTGAGAATAGGCCCGGGGATACGCACCCCCCGTGAATTCCCGATGCGGATAATACTTGTCTTCATCGGCCGGATTCCTGATAAGTTATTGGGTTCTCTATAAGAATACAATGTACTTTGTCTTCATTCCAGCCCTGGCTTCCAGGTCTGCGCCTCGGCGGGGATGACAAGATAGTTGCCGCCTTGCCGCCGTATGCGGACCGGCAGGGATGCTTGTATAGCGGCGAATATGCGGGCCTTGTCCTGTAGCGGATAAACGCCGACCAGTTTCAGGTTTGCAACCCCGGCGGGACAGTCTATGCCGCCCTCAAGGTAGCGTTCCAGTTCGCGCATAAAATCGCAAAGCGGTGTATTGTCCGCGATCAATAGGCCTTTAACCCAGGCCGCCCGAGTCTTGCCGGCAGCGCCGGTTTTTATTATTTCCTGCTGGTTGAATTCGGCCACGCCGCCCGCGACAACGGCCACGGGCGCATCACCGTTCAGGGCGAGCACATTAACCTCGCCTGCAAAAACATGCACAACCGTCTTTTCGGCATGGCGGCGCACGCTGAAACGGGTGCCGATCGCCATGACCCGGCCATCCGCGGTGGCAACGATCAACGGCCTTTGCCGGCCGCTATTATCCGGGGCGGAATTGACCAGCGCCTCCCCCTTGACGAGTATCAGGCGCCGCTCTGATGGATTATAGTCCACGTTCATGGCGCTATCCGTATTCAGCCAGACTTCCGTGCCCTCTGCCAGGGTAAACCGGCCAAGCTGCCCTGTTGCAGTATGATAGTCATACTGCGATTTGATTTCCGGCCACTGCAACAGGCCGGCCAGCCACAAGAGCGGCAACAGAACCAGCATACCCATTATGCTTTTGGCGGGATATTTCCGCTTTTTATCGGCGGCTTGCAGCGCATCCCGCGCTTCCTGTTTCGGCAGCCCCGGGAAAAGGCCGTCAATCTGCCCGACCCTGGCCCAGGCCTGCTCATGCGTAAAATCACTTTTCAGCCATGCCTGCCAGTCCGCCTTTTCCCGCGGCGTCACAGTCGGGTCATTCAGGGTCGCAAACCACTCTGCCGCCTGTTTCAGAACCTCGTTATCAATTTTACCGGTTTCAGTCATGGCCAGGGCCGATCACGCCTTAAAGGCCAGACAATGCAACATGGCCCTGGCCATGTATTTTTTTACCATACGCTCGGAGACACTCAGTTCCGCCGCAATCTCCCGATAGCTCAGGCCATCCAGCCTGGACAACAAAAAAGCCCGGCGCACCTTGCGCGGCAGCGTGTTCAACATGGCATCGATCGCCAGCAGAGTATCCAGAATGATCTGCTGCTCTTCGGGCGAGATGGCCAGTTCCTCGGGCCGGGCAGCGAGTAATTCCAGGCAGGCGCGTTCAATTTCCTGCCGCCGCCAGTGGTCAACCAACAAACCCCTGGCCACTTTGGCGAGAAAGGCGCGCGGCTTGATAATACGCTCGCCCTGCCCGACCCTTTTCAGCAACCGCACAAACGTATCCTGGGCCAGATCGGCGGCCTGATCAGGGCACTCGGTTTTTTTAGTCAGCCAGCCGATCAGCCAGTGGCTATGCTCCCGGTACATTAACTGCACATCGGCAGACAGGGCCACCTGATCACCGGGGCGGCGGGCGGATAAAACGGATTGCTTGACGGACATGACAAATTTCTGTTTAATAAGTGAGAATTATTATTAGTTAATAGTGATATAAATGCAAGCCAGAAAATCAGCCTGTCGGCCCGTTGTTCATCCCTGGAGGCGCCCTCTTTCCGCCGGCGGCCCGGTTTACCTCACGAAAACTGAACCCCGAGGGCAAGACCTAATCAACACCCTTAAACACGATTCATTCACCCCTATATAGCGACACCAGGCCCATGTCAAAAATACTAAACTCCCGGAGATGCCTGTACCTGTTTTTATGCGGCATCCTCAGCACGACCCCGATCAACGCCTATGAAAAGGCCAATGAAGACGGCGCCTGCGAGCAAGGCCGGCAGCCCACCTTTAGCTGGCCATTTATTGAAGACTGCGGCATGCGGCCGCGGGGCGGCGTCACAACCGGCGTCAAGGTCGCCCTCGACCCGGCGCCGCATCCGGGCTGGCTGGGCTTAAAAGAGCCGGGCATCAGCGATTTTGAAAAAGACCGGCGCGCTATCCTGGCCATGGCCGGGCCGTACCGCACCAGTTTTAACTTCATCGAAGTGGCCGGCTATACGCCCGGTTTCAGCCCGCACACGCCCTATCAATCCTGGGGCACCGAATATGTCTATGTCGTGGAAGACAAAGGCGACTTTATCAGCCTGCAACACATCATGGTCATGTATTTTGAGGACGACCGGTTTCCGGGGCCGATGGTGATGAAACACTGGCGTCAGGACTGGCAATATGAAAAGCCCGAAATACTGGAATATGTCGGCGACAACACCTGGGAAAACAAAAAATTATCCGCTGAGGTCATAAAAGGCGGCTGGTCACAGTCGGTCTATCAGGTCGATGACTCGCCGCGCTATGAATCCTATGGCCGCTGGGAACACAAACCCAACTTCTCCACCTGGCGCAGCGGCAAGACATGGCGCCCCCTGCCCCGGCGCGAACACACCGTGCGCGACGACTACCAGGTGCTGGAAGGATTCAACCGCCATACCATCGTGCCGAGCGGCTGGGTCCAGGAACAGGAAAACTACAAGCTGGTCACGGACAATCCGGACCTGCCCTATCTGGCCAAGGAACTCGGCATCAACCGCTATGAACGGATCATCGATCACGATTTCACCCCGGGCGATCAATACTGGCGCAACTCCGGCGCCTACTGGCGCGATGTCCGCATGGTCTGGTCGAATATCTTCAAAAAATACGAGACCCTCACCCTGCACAAACAGGTCAAGGGCCAACCGCTGTTCATGCCGCTGTTCAGCTACGCGGAAAAATTAAAAGACGAACCCTATGATTCAAAAAAGGGCAAGGCGTTTATAGAAAACACGATTAATCAATACGTCAAAGCGCCGGTTCTTTGAGGAAACTCTGATTGAATCAGAGTTTCCCGCGGCACAAGGATGTGCCGCCAAAATCATTGACGTAGGTCATTGATTTTGAAGCCCTGCCTGCTGCAGGCAGGGAAATCCAGGATGGACTTATTCAGAGCTTCCTTGAGGAAACTTTGATCAATTTCCGTTGTTCCGGTCGGCCTGTCGCAGGCATACCGGATGTTGGATCAACGCGCTGATAATACCCTATTGACCGCGCTTTGCGGTGAGCGTCAGCATGACGACCCATGCCGCGAGGCAGGCCCAGCCACGGAAGCTGACCAGACCGATACCCAGGCAGGCATTATGGATTATGCAAGACAAGATCAAGCAACTTGTTTGGCTTGGCCCAACACTCAAAGCCTTAAAGGCGATGCCGGAAGAGGTTCAGCGCAACATCGGCTACAACCTGCATCTGGCTCAGACCGGGCGCAAGGGCGATAAGGCAAAGCCGCTTAAAGGATTTAGTTCAGCCGGTGTCCTGGAGATCATCAGCAATAGCAGAGACAAGACCTACCGCGCGGTTTATACAGTGAATATTGGCGCTGTGATCTATGTGCTACACTGCTTCCAAAAGAAGGCGAAGACAGGTATAGCCACACCGAAACATGACTTGGATATCATCCGTAGCCGCCTGCAGCAAGCAATAGCGGATGCCTCCGCAGGAGAAAAAAATGACCGGAATTAAAAGAGGATCAGATAACGTCTATAAAGATCTGCATTTCCCCGATGCCGGGGAAATGCAGATCAAGGCCCAACTCGTGACCAGGATAAACGACATCATCAAAGGACGGAAATGGACGCAGCGGCAGGCTGCTGAAATCCTGGGCATATCGCAGTCAGGCCTTTCCAGGATGCTGCAAGGGCAATTTCACGTTATCAGCCAGTCTAAACTGCTTGAATATCTGGCCACACTTGAGCGCGATGAAACAATCATCGCCAGCCCTGCGCGCCGGAGTAGGCAAAGTGCCGCACAGCCCAGACCGTGAACAGCCGGCGTTCCCCGCTTACACGGAGGCGTAGCGGCCAAATATAAACAATGTAATAAGGATGCCATTGACGAAGTCGAGCAAGACGTGGCCGTGATGAAGTGGATGTTGGCGACAACTCCTGCAGTTGTTCTCTCCAGTTTAGTCGGGTGTCGCCGCCATCCTAATGAAGATTTTTTCCCGGCTTAATCCGCAGATTTCGCAGATTAGCATGTTGTTCCGGTTGGTTTGGCGCAGGCACAGGATGACGTAGAGGGCGAGAGTGACATTGAAGGTTACCGGAATTTGTCTATTCTCCCGTTATCATTCCCGCCCGCGGAAATGATAATCCCGGCCAGTTCTGTAAAAGCAATTCGCAGACCTGCCTGCAACAGGCAGGCAGGGTCAAGAGAATAAGGATCGAGCATCAAGGGGCAAGATCCCGGACAAGACGAAAGCCAACAAGGTGGTAGCGATACGAGGGCGGGTCCATGTCGCGGTACGCCGAACGCAAAGACCGCGGACTAAAGTGCCAGCAGCCCCCGCGCGAGATACGTAAATCGCAATCACCGCCCGCCCAGACGCTGCCATCGGTCGGCGCGCCCTCGTAGTTAGCATGCACGCAGTCCTCCACCCACTCGAAGACATTGCCATGCATGTCATACAGGCCAAAGTCGTTCGCGGCAAAACTGCCCACCGGGGCCGTTTTTTCATCGTCCCAATCGCTGCCACAGCCAGCGCAGTTAGCCCGGTTAGCGCCTATCTCGTTACCCCAGCTATACCTGGTCGTTGTGCCCGCCCGCGCCGCGTATTCCCATTCCGCTTCGCTCGGCAGGCGGTAGCGCTTGCCCGTCTGCCTGCTTAGCCAGGCGGCATAATCCCTGGCATCGTGCCAGTTGACGTTGATCACCGGCCGATTACCGCGGCCCCAACCTTCGGCGTCGGGCCGCACTGCGAAGTGCGCCTTGGCGCCGATCGCCGAGACGAATTTTTCATATTCCGCAAAGCTCACTTCGTATTTACCCATCGCAATCGGGCGGCTGATCGTCACTGTTCTAACGGGTCTTTCGTCCGCGTCACCCTCACCGCTTAGATCTCCCATGCGAAAGCTGCCCGTGGGCAACACCACCATCTCCGGGCCTTCGCCGCCGCCTTTCAGGGCGTCGCGAAACACGGCGCCCACGGCGCGCTGCTCGGCCAGAACGCCGACAGGCTGCGCGAGGGCGGCGATCAACAGGAATGAGGCTGCAACGCCTGGTTTAATAATCATTTTCATTGTGTCTGATCCTTTATTAGCAAAATGCAAGAGGCGCTGACGACGAAACACACGCCGCGGCGCTTTTTCTATAAATTTCAACGATCGCGCTTATAATTCAAAACTCAAGCTGTGCGCCCAGCTTGATTATGCGCGGCGCGCCCTGTTGTAAATATCCGTGTCCGCCTGTATTCCAGTAGGCCTCGTCGCTAAGATTATCCACATTGAGCCTCAGGGTTAGACTCTGACCCGCGACTTGTGTCTCGTAGCGCGCGCCGATGTCAAACAGCGTGACATCACCGAGATAGAACCGGTTATTGGAATCGACCGGGCGTTTACCCACATAACGCGCGCCTGCTGTCAAGGTTAATGGAATCCCCGGCGCGCGATATTCACCGTAAAGGCTGACCTGCTCGCGGGCCACTCCCTGCATACGTTTACCGTCAAGCGCGCCGCCGGTGGTTTTCTGGTTGGTGGCGTCCAGCCACATCGCGCTGGCCGTCACAAGCCATTGAGAACCCAGGCGGAATTTGCCGTTGAGTTCCAGGCCCTGATAGCGGGCTTCGCCATCCTGAGTGAACACATTCGTATCCGGAGTGGTGTAGCTAAGCCCTTTTTGGATTCGGAACAGCGCGGCGCTGGCCGACCAGTCATCACTTTCGGCCTTTGCGCCCAGTTCATACTGCTTGCTCACAAGCGGCGGGAAGACTTGATTGGCGTTGGCCGCGGTGCTTGGCGCGGTTTCTCCTTGTTCCAGGGCTTCTATATAACTGCCGTACAGGGACAAGCCTGCCACTGGGCGAAAGACCGCGGCAAGGGTGGGGGTAATTGCGCTCTTGTCGTAGCCCCCGTACTTTTCATCCAGATTGCCGCGCCGCAGGCCGAGGATGATGTCCCAGGCCTCGCCGATTCGGAGTGTGTCTGATATAAATAGCTCCCGCCGACGGTTGTTGCCATATTCGATATCTGCGTCCTTATAAGAAACAGCGCTGACAAATGGGTTACTCACATCAACTGGATTGGACAGGTTGCCCACATTGGGAATCGCACGACTGCCACCACCACCGCCATATCTATAGAAATCACGAACTTTGGTGTATGCAGCCCCTACCGCCAATTCATGCGCTATCATGCCGGTTGTGAAGGCGCCGTTAATCACTGCCTGCGATTGCGCGCTGTCAGCGCGCGAGGCGCTGTTGTATGTATTCAACGAATAGTTCCCGGCAAAGTTAGAAAAGATGATGGGCCTATTAAAAGATTCGGTGCCATTATCCGAGTAGCGATACGCCAGAGTCAGATTCCAGTTAGCAGCAAAATCCCAGGAAATATCTGTGCCATAGTTTTCATGAATGGAGTTAAAACGCGCAGATGAGGGAGCAAGTCTGCGACTACCATCAATGGGCGCAAGTGGTTTACCGGCGGTATAGTTATTAGCAGCGCCATCAAGGTTTGGTATCACTCCCAAATCACCGCCTGCGCGCTTATGTTTCCCCGCCAGCGCGTCGAATCGCCATACCAGATCAGGCGTGATCTCCCAGTCCAGGGCGATGGAACCTGAATTACGGCGTGACTCGCCGTCGTTAATATACGTGTCCCCCGATTCATGGACCAGATTGACGCGGTAACCAAAGCGATCATCCGCGCCCAGCCGCCCACCCACATCCCCATGCGCCAGCGCCAGGCCGCTGTCCATCACCTGTGCGCTCAGGCTTCGAAAAGGATCATCTGTCGGCCGTTTCAATACGTAGTTGATCATTCCTGCCGGCCTGCCGAAACCGTACATGAAACCACTGGCGCCCTTGAGAATGTCAACTCGTTCCAGGTGCTCTAGGGGTAAATCTGCCGCTCTCACGCTTACCTGCATGCCGTCAATTCTCTGTCCATTTGTCCAGTCGGTTTCTATGCCCCGTATGGCCAGCGTGTAATCTTCTCGCACGAGGTTATCCACCCTCAGGCCGACTGATGCGTCGCCCTTGGTGATGTCAGCCAGCGAGCGCGCCTGTTTGTTTTCTATTAATGCCCGTGAATACGATTCTATGCTGTAGGGCGTATCCTTAAGCGTTTTCTCGCCCAGCACATTAATTGTGACGCTTCCTAAACGATAGGCATCCTCAGCGGCGCCAGACAAGCGGGACCGTGCTGATTCCAAAGCCCCCTCCACCGTCAACGGCGCCATTGGTATGGGTTCTTCTTCCCCGGTATTTTCAACGGCGATGGTGGTGGCATCGGCCACGACATAGCCCAGGCCGCTGTCCTTGAGCAGGCGGGTCAGGGCTTCCTCGCCGGTCATGGTACCGCGCACGGCCGGGGCAGAGACATTGCGCGCCAGAGCGCCGTCAATGGTGATTTGAATGCCGGACTGCTGGCCAAAGGCGAGCAGCGCATCGGCCAGGGGTTGGGCCGGGATGCCGAAGCGCTGCTCCGCGGCGAGTTGCTCGGCGGCGGAGACCGGCTGTTGCTCGGCCCGGAGCGGCGCGGCCATCAGCAGGGAGGCTATTGCCAGCGCCAGCAGCAAGGCGGCTTTTGTTTGCTGCCGGGCGCGAGTTTGAACTGTGTTTCTCGTGATTATCGCCCATTTTCGGCTTGCGTTGTTTTTCATCGTTGGTCTCCGTCTTGTTGTTTCAGTAAGCAGGCAATGAGCTGCGAATGTGCAAAAATTTGCATTCCCTATAGACGAGACGTTTGGCGGAGATATTTTTCTACAGGAATTTGCAAAAAATATTGGAAATGATGAATTTCTTATTTGGAGATAATTGGGGGGGCTGTGGAGTGGAATTATCCGCAGATTACGCAGACCTGCCTGCAGCAGGCAGGCCTACCTGCTGCAGGCAGGTGAACGCAGATTATGCGAATTAAGCACTATTACGGTTAGCGGGCAGGCCAGGATGACGGAAAATCAGAGCAATGCCTCGTTGTCATTCCCGCTCAAGCCCTGCCTGCAGCAGGCAGGCGGGCAGGTAGAAACTGGCGTCCCTTTGACACCCCGCTCCCGCCAATAATGTCATTCCCGCCTAGGCGGGAATGGGTTGTTTTTCCTGGATTCCGGCTTTCGCCGGAATGACGAAGTGCTGATTTGATGCGTTGTCGTCATTTTGGTCAGCCTGCGGCAGGAAGGACGGAATGACAACGGGGGGCCTTGTCTTCACTCCTCCGTCATTCCGGCGAAAGCCGGAATCCAGTGGCTTAACTATACATTCCCGCATAAGCGGAAATGACAACCAAATACATCGTTCCGGCCAGCCCGGTGCCTGCCTGCGGCAGGCAGGCTGGAATGACGGAGGGGGCGTTATACCTGCTCCTTTCTACGACGCCGAAACCAAAATCAGCCAGGGGGTCACATAGCGGATGACGGCGTTGTGGGCGCGGGCGATGGCGCGCAGGGCCGCGCCGGGATCTTTGAGATTATAGACGCCGGTCACGGTGCGGGCGGCCAGAGCCATATCGGTGACGACGATCCTGCCGCCGTGGTAGGGGCGCAGTTCGTCCACGACCGCGGCCAGGGGTTGATCGCGGACGATGAGCCGGTGGCGGCGCCAGGCGGCGATCTCGTCAAGCGCCACGCGGCCGCGTCTGGCCCGTCCCGCCCAGCTTAGCCGGAGCGCCTCGCCCTCGCCCAGGGTCTCGGCCACGCGCGGCACGGCGCTGCCATGCTCAACCCGCACCCGGCCCTGTTCAACGGAGACGCCGGCCCCGCTGTCGTTGCGCTCAACGCTAAAATCGGTGCCGAGCACGGTGGCGTTAATGGCTTTGGCCGTGACCCGGAACGGGCGCTCCGCTTCGGCCGTGACCTCGAAGAAGGCCCTGCCGGCCAGCAACCGGAGTTCCCGGCCAGCGGGCGTGTAAATGATTTTGACCGCGCTTTCCGGCGCGAGCGTGACGCGGCTGCCATCGGCAAGGGCCAGGGTTCGGGTTTCGGCCGTGCCGGTCGCAAAGTCCGCGCGTAGCGAGAGCAACAGATCAGGCCCGATAATAAAGACCACAAGGTAGGCCAGCGCGGCGACAGCGCCAAGGCGGAACAGCCGGCGGCCGAGGCCGGGCGGCTCGGGCTCGGGCGCTGAAATATCATCTGGCTGCGCGCGGCCGGCCTCGGCCCGGTCGCGCAATTTGGTCAGCGCCGGTCGCCACTTGCGCGCATAGCGCGGCTTAACCTGGCGCATGGCCTCCGAGACCCGCTTTGTCTCGGCCCAGGCGGCCGCGTTGTGCGGGCTTTGTTGCCGCCATGCCTCAAATTCACGTTGCAGGTCGGCGTCTTCCGGCGCTTCTTGCAGCCGGAGCAGCCAGTCCGTGGCCTCCCTTGAGGCCTGTTCGTACAGCGGATCGGTATTTTCAGTCATGCCTTTTGTCTGTATTCAGCGATATGAGGGCGATGCGGGATGGAATATGCATGGTTTTGCGCAGGGTTGAAACAGCGCGCTTATTTAAGCCCTGAATAAGTCCATCCTGGACTTCGCCGCCTGTAGCAGGCAGGCAGGAAATTCTGATTCAATCAGAGTTTCATTGAGGGCAGTATGTTTCAAAAAAATGAATCTGTCGATTGAGGGGCAGAATAACTGAATCAGTCAGGGTTTCCTTAATTAAAACGCCGGCCGGAGTGATTTTTCTATAAATTGCTTGAGTATAAGGGCTGTTATGGCCGGCCGAGCCGTTGCTTGCAGTGCTGGATGGCGCGGGCGACCAGCCTGTGCGCAAGCGGCAGGGAGATATTCAGCACGGCCGCGATTTCCCTGAGTTTGGCGTCACCGAAACAGTGCATTTCAAAGGCGACGCGGGCGCGCTCGGGCAGTTCCTTCAGGGCCGCCAGGACATGCGCGTATTCTTCTTCATGAAGCGCGACGGTCTCCGAACTCGGGTTTGAGTCGGGGCAATTCTCGACCGCCTCTTCAAAATCATCATCGGTGATCACCTGGCTTTCACGGGCCATGCGGCGCTGGCTATCAAAGGCCAGATTGCGGACGATGCGGTAAAGATAGCTGGCCGCATCGTCTATGAGATGCTCACCGAAGGCTTTATCGAAGCGCAGCCAGGCCTCCTGCACCAGTTCTTCGGCCTCCGCGCGGCTGCTTACGATACTGTTGGCATAGAGCAAGAGCGCGGGCCGATGCGCCATGAACAGGCCAAGCGCCGTGTCATCCCCGCTCATGGCCCCGATGACGCCCTGAGCATGCCGCTCGCGGCGCTTGTGTGGCGAATTTGCCAGGCGGGCGGATCGTGTTTTGTGTGAATGAATAGCATGCTGCCTAGTGGCGTGTTTCTAGCAGTATTGATAGTCACTATTATTATATTTACCGGCTAAGACTGCAATGCTTATGGTGGATTTTGAGATAAAATGAGCGGGTTATTTCAATATTCCAAGACCGAATGTTAAAAAATATCAGAATACTCATTCTTTTATATGTCCTGTTGATGGTGGCCGTGGCGGGCTGGCTGGCCAGGGAGAGGACGACCGCCTGGGACCGGCCGTTGAATGTGGTGGTGTATTCCATAAACGGCGATGGCAGCGCGGTCAGCCAAGGTTATATTGCGGAATTGGAGAAAACTGATTTTGATGATATCGAGGCCTTCTTTGAGCGCGAGGCGAAGCGGCATCGTTTGCCGCTGGAAAAACCTGTCAAGGTTTCATTGGCCGGCGAACTGGACAGCCGGCCGCCGGTTCCGCCGCAGGCGGGTTCCACCCTGTCCGTTATGTTGTGGAGCCTGAAATTGCGCTATTGGGCATGGCGCAATGATGATTATCCTTACCCGGAGGATATCGTCATCTTTGTGCAGTATTTTGACCCGGAGAAAACCCCTGTTATGGCGCATTCCTTGGGCCTGCAAAAGGGGTTGATCGGTATTGTCAACGCCTTCGCCAGCCAAGCCATGAAAAAAGAAAATAATGTGATTATCGCGCATGAAATACTGCATACCGTGGGCGCTACGGATAAGTACGATCCCAAAACCAACCGGCCGCTCTACCCGGCCGGTTATGCTGATCCCGAGCAGACGCCGTTGTTCCCGCAGAAATACGCCGAGATCATGGCCGGGCGAATCGCCATCTCCGAGAGCGACGCCAAACAGCCCGAAAGGCTGCAACATGTGATCCTGGGGGAAGCAACCGCGATTGAGATTAACTGGTTGGCGGTTGGGCATTGATTGTATTTGGGGGCTTGACGGCTGACAGACTCCAATTTGGATAAAAAGGTTGCATATTTAGCGTTTTTTTATATATTTCAATCAGAAGTTAACAAAAGAGTGTTTTTTTTATATTTAATCAGGAGGCAGAAAGTTATGGAAAAAATCCGATACAAACTTGAGGGATTATCCGCGGCCGGCGCCGAAGCAATCGGGCGCACAGAAGCTATCAAGGAAGAAGACGCCGACGATTAGACCGCACGGGGAGGCACTGCCACGGGCCTGCCTGCTGCAAGCAGGTAGGGTCCGTGTGAACCCGCTAAAATCCGGGGAATTTTACCTGATTCTGCCAGATTTTAATGAGTAGTAATTAAATAGGCCCGCCTGCTATCTGCAACAGGCAGGCAAGTCGTCTTGACCTGTTTAACTGTCATATAGACAGCATCGTGAGCAGAATATGACAACATTCGAAATATTAACCTTGTCTCTTGCCGCGATTACAGCGGTAATACTTCTCTTACAAATACGCATAGCTGTTAAGTCAATACGAGTAGATCACGAAAGAAGAAAAAAACAGGCAACTTTAGACTATATTCAGAAAATTCGCCCTGCATGGGCTGACGCAAGATTTTCTGTCAATCAAAAATGGGGGGGAAATACATTAAATGACGAAGCGCTATCTGAAATAGAATCCAATTTTGAATTAAAGAAATTGGTACAAAATCTTCTGAGTCTTCTGGAGCATTTATCCGTTGGAATGAATGCCGGTATATTTGATAAGGATTTACTGTTTCGAATGTCAGGTTCTTTGCTTATCAGGATTCATAATAGATTTGTGCCATATATTGAGAAAGTTCAGCAAGAACAGCCTACCGCCTATGTAGAATACCAGCATCTCGCCAAAGAATTTGAACAGCGAAAAAGTAAAAAGCTGGAAAGTGCGGGTAATATTACTGTCAGATAGTTTGACAGTAGTATTACCCTCCCGCGCGGGAATAAACCCCGGTTTGGCACGGAGCCATCGGAGTTTCCACATAAAGGATTGCAAAAATCTCAATCAGCGATCCTTTTTGCTTTCCTGATAAGAATCCCAGGCCAGATAGACCATTAACGCCGCTACCACGCTGACAGAAGCCATCGCTATCAGTTCATTTAACATGCTCTAGTTCCTGAATTAATCGCTTGATTATTCGATATTGAGTATAACAAAAAGTTGCCGTGCCGATCAGCATTATAAATGCGGCCAGCAATAACCACCATTTTATGGTTTCGTAGTTGGAGACTATCCATGCAACTTGCGCAAACAGCGCCGCCATGAAACCGAAAAACAATTTTTCATGGAGGCTGATATCTGCCTTTATTTTGTCGATTTTTGACATAAGAATGGTCTCAGCGGCAGGCGCATAAACATTCTCCTGTTCCGGTTATCCCCAAACTTTAACACGAGACTGTAACAGAGGATGTTGAAGATTGACACCTTTGATTATCGTATTCTTGATTAAGGCTGGAATGACGAAAAACCAGAACAACACCTTGTTGCCACTCCAGTAGAAGCTCGCCTACAGGACGTACGCCTACAGGGATGTAGGTGGTAGAGCGGCGTCCGGAACAAGCCGCCGAGGTGGTAGAGTGGCGCCTGCCTGTGCCGGGCAGGAACGGGATTTTCGCAGGGCTTGCCCGCGCTATGGCCTGTTGCGCGGAAAACGGGCAACACGGCGATCAGGCGCGCGATGCCTTGCACGGGTCAAGTATTGGCGCTGACGGCCTTGTCGATCAGGGATTTCATTTCCCTGACCGCCTCCGGCAGGCCGGATAGTACGGCCCGCGCGATGATGCTGTGGCCAATGTTGAGTTCCCGGATTTTGGGGATGGCGGCAATCTGCATGACATTTTGATAGTTCAAACCGTGCCCGGCATTGACCTTGAGGCCCAGTTCATCGGCACATTCAACGGCCCGGATGACCCGGTTTAACGCCCGCAGGCGGCCCTTTTCGTCTTTGGCATCGGCATAGTCGCCGGTGTGCAGTTCGATACAGGGGGCGCTGGCGGCCGCGGCCGCGACCTGAGCTTCTTCGGGATCAATGAACAGGGACACCCTGATGCCGGCGGCTTCAAGACGGGCGCAGCTTTCTTTTATGTTGGCCGCCTGCCCCGCCACATCGAGGCCGCCCTCGGTGGTGAGTTCGGCCCGTTTTTCCGGCACCAGACAGCAAAATGCCGGTTTTATATCTTCCGCGATCGACAGCATTTCATCGGTCATGGCCATTTCGAGATTCATCGGCGTGGTCATGGTTTCCCGCAACAGCCGCACATCCCGATCCCGGATATGGCGGCGATCTTCCCTGAGATGCACCGTGATCGAGTCCGCGCCGGCCTGCTCGGCCAGGTAAGCCGCGGCCACCGGGTCGGGATAGGGCGTGCCGCGCGCCTGCCGAATGGTGGCGATATGGTCGATGTTGACGCCGAGCAGCATGGTGGTTAAAGGATAAAACGGTTAAAAGCTCAAAAGCTGTTTTATAACGAAATGCGGGCGGGACATCAAACTGCTTTTTTGTTTTGCAGGTAGGCTTGATAGAGTTGCCGGCTGGCCAGCGGTTTGTTGCCCAGGTATCCGGCCAGTATGGCCCTGAACAGGCGTCTGGCCTCGGCGATATGCCGCTCGCCCGCGAGTGTTTTACTGGCGATCTGCAACAGGGTCTTGCCGGAGACGACCGGCCCGGGTTCGGATGTTCGGTTTTTTAGCGCCAGCGTCGGGCCGGCGCCGCATTGGTAGAGATAGTCCCGGCCGGGTTGCACGGCTTCGCCGGTCTTGACATCCTGTTCCAGGATAACGCCATAGCCCAGCAGTTGTAACAGGGCATATTCATAATAGCGCAGCAAGGCGCCCTCGGGCCGGCCGTCGGCCAGGCCGGAGATTGCCGCGGCATAGGCGTCGTAGAGTTCGGCATGGGGTTCGTGCCGATGCAACAGGCGCAGGGTGATTTCATTCAGATAAAAACCGGCCAGGATCGCCCGCGGCCCAAGCGGCCGCAACCCGGCGGCCAGTTCGATGCCGGTCAGGGTCCCGAGTTCGGCCCTGGCCGTCCACGACAATAAATATTGCTGGTACAGATCGTAATTATCGGCCCTTTGTCGTTTGTTGTTTTTAATGCCTTTTGCCACCAGGCTCAGCCGCCCATATTCCCTTGAGAATATATCCAGCAACAGGCTGTTCTCGCGGTAATTGCGATGATGCAGGATAAAACAGGGGGTCAACTCCGCCTTCATGGCTTAAAGATAGCCGGATTGCCTGAGCGCCTGTTCGGAACCCGACCAGTTGGGCTTCAGCTTTACCCAGGTCTTCAAATTGACCTTTTTATCCAGCAACCTTTCCAGTTCTTTTCTGGCGGCGGCGCCCGCCGCCTTGAGCATTGCGCCCTGTTTGCCGATCACGATTGATTTTTGCCCCTTTTTTTCAACCCAGATACAGGCATGGATATGGGCCGTGCCGGCCTCGACCTTGAAATCCTCGATCAGGATCGTCAGGCGATAAGGTAATTCATGGCCCAGACGCCGGATCAACTGCTCGCGGATGAATTCGGCCGCAAAGAAACGCTCGCCGCGATCGGTAATCTGATCCGCGGGATACGGCGCCGCCGCGCGCGGTAATTTTTGCACGATCAACGCCTCCAGCCGGTCGATGCCCTGCCCTCTTTTGGCCGACACCGGCATCAGTTCGGTCAAGCCTGTCCGGTCGGCCAAGTCCGCCATCTGGCGCAACAGTTGATTTTTATCCGGCTGTTTATCCAGCTTGTTGATGACCATGATGATCTTTTGCTTCGGCATATCGGCCAGACCCGCCAGCGCATGTTCATCCAGCGCGTTCCAGCGCATGGCTTCCACCACAAACAGGATTAAATCGGCCTGCTGCAAGACCCGGCCGGCCTCCCGGTTCATATAACGATTAAGGGCGGCCCTGGGCCGCGGCTGCAGGCCCGGCGTGTCGATGAAGATCAGTTGGGCTTCGGCGGTGGTTTTTATGCCAAGTATATTGCAGCGCGTGGTCTGGGGTTTCCTGGAGACGATGCTGAGCTTTTGCGCCAGCAGCCGGTTCAGCAGGGTCGATTTGCCGACATTGGAGCGGCCTACCAGGCCGATATGCCCCGCTCTGAAGGCGCTCATGTGGGCGGCCGATCTTTTGCCGCGGGCTGCAACAGGGCCAGCGCCCTGGCGGCCGCGGCCTGCTCGGCCTGACGCTTGCTCTGGCCGCTGGCCGTGATCGCTTCAGCCAGCAGATTGACCTTGCAGGCCACGGTAAACTCGGGCCGGTGCGCGGCGCCGGTTTCGGCGATGGTTTCATAGACCGGGACGGCCTCCTGCCTGGATTGCAGATATTCCTGCAGGCGCGATTTGGCGTCTTTAAGGATGCCGCCGGGATCGGCTTTTTCCAGATGAGAGCGATAGATGGCGCTGATAAATCCGCGGCAGGCGTCGAGACCGGCATCCAGATAGACGGCGCCGATGACCGCTTCCAGGGTATTGGCGAGAATGGATGCGCGCCGCCAGCCGCCGCTTCTGAGTTCGCCGCGGCCCAGTATCAGCTTGTCGCACAGCCCGATTTCCCGGCCGATCTCGGCCAGCTTTTCCCCCTTCACCAGGGACGACCTGAGCCGGGTCAGTTCGCCCTCGGTCGCGGCCGGAAAACGCTGATAAAGGGTGTCGGCAATAATAAAACCGAGTATGGCGTCGCCGAGGTATTCCAGTCTTTCATTATTATGATTGCCAGCGCTGCGATGAGACAGGGCCTGCTCAAGCAGGCGGCCGTCGTTAAAGCAATAAGCGGCGATCTTGCTTATTGTGGAACACTCCCGGTCAGTTCGAGTGATTCATCAAAATCCAGCATTATATATATGTTTTTAAACAATTTATTCTCTGCCCGGTATTTGACATGCAGGTATTTCTTGCCTGTCTTTCTGTCCTGCGTGAGGTTGACCAGTTCCTTGACCGAACTATCATTAAATCTTTCCAGGTTATTTATTTCAGCATTGCGCAAAAATAAAGTGCGCACCTGCTTAACGGTTTGACGTCTGGCCGGCTCCTGGCTCGAAACGGCCTCCATGGAACCCTTGACATTAAAAAACTCGCTGTAAAGGGGGAAAATTGTAAAGATAAATGTCAAAAAACAGGCCAGCACAAGCAGTATCAGGAAAACAGTGATCGGCGACACGCCTCGCTGGTATCGGGAAAGATGTTTCATAGGGCCTCTCTTCATCGTCATTACTCAATTATTGTACCAATTCTGCTGAAATTTACACCGCCGTTCTTGCTGTCCCAGTTCATCCAGATCATGAATGCCCTGCCCACCAGGTTTTCATCCGGGACAAAGCCCCAGGCGCGGCTGTCCTTGCTGTTGTCGCGGTTATCGCCCAGGACATAATAATGTCCCTCCGGCACCCTGATTTCAAGCGCTATCGAGGGCCGCCCCGGATCCACCAGGATGGCGTGTCCGCCCGGGCCGAGTTGCTCGGACTTCAGAGACATGCCGTCCATCCTGTAACCCGCGCCGACCGCATTATAACGCCCGTTGTCATCCTGTGGCACGGGCGCGTCATTAATATACAGGGTTTTATTGTAATAGGCGATCTTGTCGCCGGGCAAACCGACCACGCGCTTGATAAACGGGATGTCCGGGTCTTCGGGATAGCGGAACACCACGATGTCGCCCCTGGCCGGGGTCTTGTTGGCCACGAATTTGTTGTGCAGCACGGGCAGGCGCAGGCCGTAGTCATATTTATTGACCAGGATAAAATCGCCGATCAACAGGGTAGGCATCATCGAGGCGGAAGGGATTTTGAAGGGCTCAAACAAAAAGGAACGCAGCAGCAACACGGCCAGGAAGACCGGGAAGAAGGATTTGGAATATTCCACGATCATGGGGAGTTTGGGCCGTGTCCCCGCATCCTTGTCCGCCACCTGGGCCTTACCCTCGGTCTCAGCTTTGGCCGCGAGGAAGGCCGCCTTTCTGCCGTTGGCAAAGAACAGCCGATCCACGAGCCAGATCAGACCGCTGACAAAGGTCAGGAAAACCAGCAAGGCGGAAAAATCAAAGTTCATTTGTCGCGGCCCACGTGCAGGATGGCCATAAAGGCGGCCTGCGGTATGGCGACAGAGCCGAACTGCTTCATGCGCTTTTTGCCGGCCTTCTGTTTTTCCAGCAGCTTGCGCTTGCGCGTGACATCCCCGCCATAACATTTTGCGGTCACATTTTTGCGCATGGCCTTGACCGTCTGCCGGGCCAGGATTTTCGAGCCAATGGCCGCCTGTATGGCCACTTCATACATCTGACGCGGGACAAACTCCTTGATCTTCTCGGTCAGTTCGCGCCCGCGGCTTTGCGACAGGTCCCGATGCACGATACAGGACAGGGCATCGACCCGTTCGTTATTGATCAGGATATCCAGCCGCACCAGTTTGGCCGGCTCAAAGCGGTTGAAACTGTAATCGAATGAGGCAAAGCCGCGGCTGGCCGATTTAAGCCGGTCGAAAAAGTCCAGCACGACCTCGCTCAGCGGCAGTTCAAACGAGAGCGCGATCTGTTTGCCCAGATATTGCAACTTTTTTTGCGCCCCGCGTTTTTCAATGCACAGGGCGATCACGTTGCCGAGGTAATCCTGCGGCACCAGAATGTCCACGTTGATCAGCGGTTCGCGGATCTCCTGTATGTTATTGGGAGCAGGCAGTTTGGCCGGATTGTCGATACTGATCAGTTCATTATTTGCCGTCAGCACCTGATAGACCACGGTGGGGGCCGTGGTGATCAGCGCCAGATTATATTCACGCTCAAGCCGCTCCTGGATAATTTCCATGTGCAACATACCGAGAAAGCCGCAACGGAAACCAAAGCCGAGCGCCTCTGAAACCTCCGGCTCATAATGCAGGGCCGCGTCATTCAGGCGCAGCCTGGCCAGCGCCTCCCGGAATGCCTCATAGTCGGCCGAATCGACCGGGAACAGGCCCGAGAAAACGCGCGGCTTGACCGCCTGAAAGCCAGGCAAGGGCGTCGCGGCCGGCCGCTCCGCCAATGTCAGCGTGTCACCGACCGGCGCGCCGTCAATATCCTTGATGCCGGCCACCACATAGCCGACCTCGCCGGTCATTAATTTAGCGCGCGGCGTCCTTTTCGGCGTAAAGATCCCGACCTGATCGACACAAAAATCGCGGCCCGTTGACATCACCCTTATTTTTTTTCCTTTTTCCAGTTCGCCATCGACGATCCTCACCAGGGAAACCACGCCCAGATAGTTATCAAACCAGGAGTCAACGATCAGCGCCTTGAGCGTGGCGGATGGATCGCCGGCCGGGCCGGGTATGCCATTTACCAATTCCTCCAGCAAGGCTTCTATCCCGAGGCCGGATTTCGCGCTCACGCGCAATGCCTGTTGCGCGTCAATACCGATGATCTCCTCTATTTCATTGATGACCCGGTCCGGCTCGGCCGAAGACAGGTCAATTTTATTCAATACCGGCAGGACTTCCAGGTCATTATCTATGGCCGTCAGACAATTCGCCACGCTCTGCGCCTCGACCCCCTGGGCCGCGTCCACCACAAGCAAGGCCCCCTCGCAGGCCGCCAGAGAGCGCGAGACCTCATAGCTGAAATCCACATGGCCGGGCGTGTCAATGATATTTAATTGATAACAATCACCGCCCCTGGCCTGGTATTCAAGGGTCACGCTTTGCGCCTTGATCGTGATACCACGCTCCCGCTCCAGTTCCATCGAATCCAACACCTGATTGGCCATTTCACGGTCGCTCAGGCCGCCGCAGAACTGTATAAAGCGGTCCGCCAGCGTGGATTTGCCATGATCGATATGCGCGATGATGGAAAAGTTGCGGATGTTTTGCATCATTTAAGGATGATTGAGTAGTTTGAAACGGGCGTGTGAGTGTAAAAAGGCGTGAGTTTATACGATATTGGCTATCGCATAAATCGAATATCATTAACTGGCGGGTTAATAATTACCTGAAAATTATGGTTGGCCCCGGGTTTGAAGCAGGCGCGAAAGCGCCTGTTCGTCAAGAAAATACTCGCATATTTCGGCGTCGGCCGTGGCCAGCAGCGGCACCCGGGCCGCGTATTTTTTCTGTAGGGCCGCGTCTTTGTCGATGTCAATAATCTTGAGGCTGAAACTGTATTTTTTATTCCACTCCGCCAGCTTGTTGATCATGATCTCGCACAAGTGGCATTTATCGCGGGAGTAAACAAATAAATCAGGTCCGACCCCGCTCATCCCTTATTCATCATCTATTTTCAGGGCCAGAAAAACCGGCCCCCCGCGGCGCTGGACCAAAATCGGGATAGAGCGGCCCCTGGGCAGTTCCTTGACCAGTTCATTAAAATGGGCCGCGCTCTTTATCTTGGTGTTATTGAGCAGCAGGATCACATCGCCGCGCCGTATTCCCGCCTTTTGGGCCGGGCCTTCCCCGATCCGTTCGACCAGCACGCCCTGATCCTCGATCTGCATCTCTTCCTTTTGTTTCTCATCCAGGTCGGCCGCGGTAATATTCAGGGCATTGCCGGGCGGTCTGCCGTTCAACGGGTTATTGCCGGCCATGATATTATCATCGCTCGGCAATTCCGATATCTTTACCCGGATGGTCTGGTATTTCGAGCGCCGGATGATCTCCACCGGGACCGTGCTGCCGATTGAGGTATTGCCGACCAGCGGCGGCAGATCGGAGGAAAAGTTGATCTTGTCCCCGTTAAACCTGACCACGATATCGCCCACCTCAAAGCCGGCCGCCTCGGCGGGCCCGTCCGCGAGCACCTTGGCGATTAGCGCGCCATGCGGATGGTCCATCTCGAAGGATTCGGCCAGTTCCCGGGTGACATCCTGGATCAGCACGCCCAGCCAGCCCCTGGCGACGCGCCCCTTGTCGCGCAGTTGCCGGTAAACACTCTGCACCACATCCGCCGGCACCGCAAAGGAAAGCCCCATAAAGCCGCCCGTGCGGCTGTAAATCTGTGAATTGACGCCGATGACTTCGCCATCCAGATTGAACAGCGGGCCGCCCGAGTTGCCCGGATTGATCGCCACATCGGTCTGAATAAACGGGACATAATTTTCATTGGGCAGGCTGCGCCCGATGGCGCTGATGATCCCGGCCGTGACCGAATAATCAAAGCCGAACGGAGAACCGATCGCCAGCACCCATTCCCCGACCTTCAATTTTGAGGAATCGCCCAGTTTGAGCGCGGGCAGATCATCCGCGTCGAGCTTGAGCAGGGCAATGTCGCTGCGCTCGTCGGAACCGACCAGTTCGGCGATATATTCACGCCGGTCGTTGAGACGGACGATGATCTCCTCGGCGTCCCTGACCACATGGTGATTGGTGATCACATAACCGTCCCTGGACACGATAAAGCCCGAGCCGAGCGAGGAACGCTCCCGCGAAGGCCCGCGCCCGCGCGGGATATCCCCGAAATATTTCTTGAAAAACTCATGGAACGGGCTGCCCTCGGGGATCTCGGGGAAGCCATACTCCGGCAGGAGCCTGTCCGTGCCGGCTTTTTTCGCGCTGGTGCTGATATTGACCACGGCCGCGGAGTGGTCGTTGACCAGCTCGGTAAAGTCGGGCAAACCCTGCGCCGGGGCCAGTCTCGCGGAGCAGAAAAACAACGCGGCGAGGCAGATTAAAAACAGTTGATGCCTTTTTAGATCTATAAATTTCATGCTTGCTGATTATCCATTTGGTTTTTGCTATTGATTTTTGCCATTGTCCGGGCGCCACCGGTTCAGAATCCGGCCGGGCGGGATAGCGGGGCCGGTCTCCGTCCGTTTAGCGCACGGATTTCACTGAATCTGCCATTTGCCTGACTGTGGCGCCGGGCACTTCCCCGACCGCCGTGACCTGATAGCCGTCGGTATAAACGGCATAGGCGTTGACCCCGCCTATTTTGGAGGCGCCCGTGCCCGCGTCGGGTTGTTTTCTAATCTCTTCGACAAAGATCGAGACCATCGCCAGGCCATCGGTATAGACCAGATGTTCGACCGGCAATTCACTGGTCAGCATCGGCTTTCTGGCATGTTCGCTCATGCTGAAACCGGCCGGCATCCAGGTCGCCTGCCATTGCCCCGGCCCGGCCGCGCCCGCGCCCGGTTCTCTTTTGCTGTTGTTATGCCAGGTATAGTCCTCGGCCGAGACCGAGGGTTGCAGCAAAGCGTCGTCAATGTCCTCGACCACGTCAAGCTGGGTAAACATCACCTGCTCAAGCGTCTGGCCCTGCTGATTTTTTAGTTCCGATTTAAGCAGCAATCTGGATTGCCGGTCTATCCAGAGTTGATAGCCATAACGATAGTCATCATTGGGCTGGACGTTGACTATCCAGGCCTCCTTGCCGGCCACCCTGCCCCGACCGCCGATCTCAAAGCTGTAAAACTGCGATATGGACTGAACCGGATTCGGCAGATAGGTGGAGATCAACTGCCCCGTTCGGCTCTTTTCAACCACGACCACCTTGTCATCCGGGAAATAACACTTGACCTGCTCGTCATCGCGCACCATTTCCCGCGCATGCCCGGTCAATGAGACCAGCCGTTCGCGGATGCCGGCCTTGCCCGACTTGTGGATGATACGCATGGTGTCAATGCGGGCGCCCTGGCGGTAAACGAAGACGCCGTCATAATTGAGCGCCCTGCCCGCCCTGGACATTTCATCCAGCAGGACTTGCGGATTGGGCGCGTTATCGGCAGAGACCGAGATCGCCGCCCCCAAAAGGAGCACAGGCAGGGCTAGAAAGTATTTTTTCAAGGGTAATTATTCCCGCGCTTCCAGCGTCACGACTCTTACGTAGGGCGGGATACCGTTGATGCGGCCGTTACTGCGAAATTCATTGTGGCTTACCAGATAATTTTTCATGCGCTGATCCGCCACGGATACGGATACCCCCGGCCCCGCCGGCAACAACGGCGAATCCTGAAACGTAAACGAGCGGGCCGGGGCGCGCGCCGGCGGGGCGGCCGTAGCCGCAACATCGGCCACAATATCGGACGCGGGCCGCGCCGGTTCGGTTTGATGGCCCATTTGCACGGCGATCAGCGCGATCATGGCCACGGATGCGGCGATGGCAAGCCCGGCCAGGGGCTTAAAGGCGGCGGGCCGGCCGCGTTTGGGGGAAAGTATCGTGGGTTCGTCTTTTAAGCTGCGGCGGATATGGGCCGAGACATCGGACAGGGTGGCGGGCAGGTGGCCGCGCAGACAATCGCTGATCAGGTGATAGCGCGACCAGCGCGCGCGCAGGCCCTCGTCCCTGAGTAGATGGCCAACCACATCGGTCTGGCCGGCCGGTTCTTCTCCGTCCATGAAGGCTGAAATTTCTTCATTTTTACAATCTGTCATCGTATTGAACCTGTGTTAATTTTCCAGTAACGGCTTCACTTCACGGTCAATCGCCTCGCGCGCGCGGAATATCCGCGAGCGCACGGTGCCGATGGGACATTCCATCACGGTGGCGATTTCCTCGTAACTTAACCCCTCCACTTCGCGCAGCGTTATTGCCGAACGCAGGTCGTCCGGCAGGTTTTCAATGGTCTTGATAATCGTCGCCTGCAACTCGTCTTTTTGTAGCAGGTTCTCCGGCGTAGCGTGCTCCTTTAGAGCGCTGTTGCCCTCGATTTGTTCAATTTCGGCAATATCATGCTCGCTCTCGGCCGGGCGCCGGGCCTGCACCGCGAGGTGATTCTTGGCGGTGTTGACCGCAATACGGTAAAGCCAGGTGTAAAACGCGCTGTCGCCGCGGAAATTCGGCAAGGCCCGGTAAGCCTTGATAAAGGTCTCTTGAGTGACATCCAGCGCGTCACTGTGGTTCCTGACAAAACGCGAGACCAGATTGATGATGCGCTGCTGATATTTTAACACCAGTAAATCACAGGCCGCCTTATCGCCGTTCTTGATGCGTTCAATCAATTCGTTGTCGGTTGCATTCTCGGCCATCCGGCCTGTCCTCGTTTACTGTGGTTCCGGGCCTCGGGCTAGACCGGTTTGTCTGGAATATTATACAATCCGAAGGATTTGTTAAGGAAACTCTGATTGAATCAGAGTTTCCTTAAGAAACTTAGGGACTTAGGAAAAACGGCTATACTACCCCAAGCGAGATGCAACACCAAACAGAACATGAGGTATTGATCATCGGCAGCGGCGCGGCCGGGTTGAGCCTGGCGCTGAAACTGGCCGATCATGCGCGTGTCGCCGTGCTTTCCAAGGAAGCGTTGAGCGAGGGCGCCACCTTTTATGCCCAGGGCGGCGTCTCGGCCGTGGCCGATGAGCGCGATTCAATCGAATCCCATATTGAAGACACGCTGGCGGCCGGGGCCGGGCTGTGCGACCCGGAGGTGGTCAAGTTTGTGGTGCAGCACGGCCGCGCCAGCATCGACTGGCTGGTCGGCCAGGGCGTGGATTTTACCCGCCTGGATGAAACCGCCGACCGGCAGGGCAAGTTTCACCTGCACCGGGAAGGCGGGCACAGTCACCGGCGTATTATCCATGCCGCCGATGCGACCGGCAAGGCCATAGAGACGACCCTTGAGGCCAGGGTGCGGGCGCACCCGAATATTGACCTGTTTGAACATCATATCGCGGTAGATTTAATCACCGCGCACAAACCGCCCGGGGCCGGCAATCGCTGCCTCGGCGCCTACGCCATCGACTCCGGCGCCAATCAAGTCAAGGTATTCGCCGCCGGCAAGACCGTCCTGGCCACGGGCGGCGCCGGCAAGGTGTATCTCTATACCAGCAATCCCGACGCCTGCACCGGGGACGGCATTGCCATGGCCTGGCGCGCGGGCTGCCGCATCGCCAATATGGAATTCGTCCAGTTTCACCCGACCTGTTTATATCATCCCAGGGCAAAATCATTTTTAATCTCCGAGGCCCTGCGCGGCGAGGGGGCCAGACTGGTCCTCGCCGACGGCAAGCCATTCATGCCGCGCTACCACCCGCGGGCCGAACTGGCCCCGCGCGATGTGGTGGCGCGGGCCATCGACCACGAAATGAAGCGGCTCGGGCATGATTGCGTATTCCTGGACCTGTCGCACAAACCGGGCGACTTTATTGAACAGCACTTTCCGACCATCAACCGGCGTTGCCTGGCGCTGGGCATGGATATGTCAAAAGAGCCGCTGCCGGTGGTGCCGGCCGCGCATTACACCTGTGGCGGCGTGGTCATCGACCAAAAGGGACAAACGGATATTGCCGGGCTGTATGCGATTGGCGAGGTGAGTTGTTCCGGCCTGCACGGCGCCAACCGGATGGCAAGCAATTCCCTGCTGGAATGCGTGGTGTTCGCCCACGCTGCCTACCGCGACATACGCCAAAGCCCGGCCGCAAGCCGCCTGCCGGAGAAGTTGCCGGAGTGGGATGAAAGCCGCGTCACCAATTCGGACGAGGAAGTCGTGGTCAGCCATAACTGGGATGAAATCCGCCGCTTCATGTGGGACTACGTGGGGATCGTGCGCACCAACAAGCGCCTGCAACGCGCCCGCCACCGGATTAAACTGCTGCAATCGGAAATCACCGAATACTACGGCCACTTCAAGATCAGCAAAGACCTGATCGAACTGCGCAATCTGGCCGTGGTCGCCGAACTCATCATTGAATCGGCCCTGTTGCGCAAAGAAAGCCGCGGACTGCACTACACCGCCGACTACCCTGTTGCAAACACGGACAAGACCGCTAAAAACACGATCCTGCAGGCCGGCGCAAGACACAATGACCCGGCCACGGCGCAAATACTCTGAACCGGTCTTTGTTTTTGCCCTTATAATGTCATTTCCGCTTGCGGGAATGTATCATAATAAACCACTGGATTCCGGCCTTCGCCTGCCTGCAGCAGGCAGGATGAGATGGCCACCTCTTGTTGCGCGGCGTCTGAAGCGCCAAAATGAAGTTTTTACTTAACCTAAATGCACAAAAGAGGTGTCCGAGATGAAAGTGACTCTAATTGGTATTGATTTGGCAAAGACTATTTTTCAGGTATGTGGAGTGAATCAGGCCGGCAAGCCGGTGTTTAACCGGACGATACGGCGTGCGGGTCTGCTGTCCTTTGTGAGTCGTTACCCGGATTCGGTAGCCTGCCTGCAGCAGGCAGGTGGCGATGGAGGCGTGCGGGGGGTCGAATTACTGGGGACGTGAGTTGCAGAAGCGGGGCTATGAGGTGAAGCTGATTCCGCCGCAGCATGTGAAGCCGTTTGTAAACCTGCCTGCAGCAGGCAGGGGGGAACAAGACCGACCGTCATGATGCTCTGGCGATTTGTGAGGCGGCCGGTCGTCCTGAGTTGCGGTGTGTTATGCCTCGCAGTGTTGAGCAGACCGACCGGCTGCTGGCGCACCGGCTGCGCCCTGCCTGCAGCAGGCAGGGAGCAGGCCGTAGGCGGGCGTACCCGGTTGGTGAATCAAATGCGGGGGTTGTTGCAGGAGTATGGCGTGGTGTTGCCCAGGGGAAGGGGGCGCTGGAACGGGCGCTGCCGGCCTTGCTGGAAGACGGTGAGCATGGCTTGACAGTTACCTGCCTGCAGCAGGCAGGCCACTATGCGGCCAATCTGGGACTGGTGCCCAGAGAGCACTCCAGTGGCGGCCGCCAACGGCTGGGAGGGATTACCAAACGGGGTAACCGGTATCTGCGCCGCCTGCTCGTCCAGGGGGCCTGGTCGGTCTTGCGCTATGCCGACCGCAGTGAAGACCGGCTGTCGCGTTGGGCCAGACAGGTCACCTGCCTGCTGCAGGCAGGTGGCTCGCATCGGCAAGCATAAGGCGGCGGTGGCCGTGGCCAACAAACTGGCCCGCATCATCTGGTCAATGCTGTATCACGGCGCCGAGTACCGGCCGGCCTGAGACACGCTCAGGCCCGTTTGAGACAGGAGTAGAACGTACCCACCATAGGTTGCGATAAAGATATGAAGTAACAGCTTAGACCTGCCTGCAGCAGGCAGGCCGGCCCCTGAAACGCTGGCTTACCTGCCTGCAGCAGGCAGGCCCGACTGGGCTTAAAAGCTCGAAGGCACGATAGAGCGACAGGGGCGCGGTTCTCATTGAGGCCCGGGGACAATGATTCCCCAACACAGAGGCCGGATAGTCGTATGCAGTCTTATTTTACCGTTACTGAATAATCAGCTTGCAAACTACGAGGTGTACATATAGGTTGGAATGACAACAGTTTGGTCATTACGCCTACCTGCTACAGGCAGGCAAGAGGTCTGCGCAATCTGCGGTTCCCCCGCCTGATTTGCCTCATAGGTATTAAATCTGCAGGGGAATCGCACTTAAATTTTGATTTTTGGTATAAGCTTGTTTCTTGACCATTCCTCATATATTTGGGTTTCGAGATGACAAGTTTAACCAGTTATTTCAATGATATAGACGATCCTCGTTCTGGCAACGCGCCGCGCCACAAGTTTTGCGATTTGATGACAATCAGTCTTTTGTGCGCGCTGTGTGGTGGGGAGACGGCGGTCGATATGGAAAATTTCGGCACTATGAAGGAGGATTTCTTACGGGAATTTCTCGAATTGCCCCATGGCATACCTTGCCATGATGCGTATTCACAATTGTTCAGGTTGATGAAACCAGCGAGCTTCCAGACGTTTTTCGACAAGTTTCGCGCCGACTTCGCCGCTGGTTCTGGAGAACAAGCCGCCATCGCAATTGATGGCAAAGAGATGCGGCGCCGCTTCGATAAGGCGATGGAACAGTCGAATCTAAACATGGTAACGGCCTTTGCGCATGGTGCGCGGCTGACCCTTGGGAGCACTCAAAGCGCCAAGGGGGGTGGTGAGATATTAGCTCTGCGTGAGTTGATTGAGATGCTCGATATTCGTGGCATCACTATCACCGCTGATGCGTTACATTGCCAGCGTGAGACCTGCGAATTGATCGTAGGGGAAGGGGGAGATTATTGCCTGCAACTCAAAGGCAACCAGGGCGATATGCTGGCGGATGTACAGGCCTTTATCGAAGACCAAAACATTGATTTCATTGATGAATATAAATCAACTGACGCGGATCATGGCCGTATCGAGGAGCGCTCATATCGCGTCTACGATGTCCCGAACTATCTGGTCGAGATGCATGATTGGCCGCACCTGCCTGCAGCAGGCAGGCCTGCAGGCCTTCGTTCAGGTCATCTCAAAACGTGAGGCAGGCAACAAAACCAGCCACTCCGAGAGGCTGTATTTGATGTCAAAACGCCCCACAGCTCAACACGCCGCAACTCTAATCCGCGGCCACTGGCAGATCGAAAACAGCTTGCACTGGTCGCTCGACGTTGTGATGGCCGATGACCATCACCGCGCCCGAAAAGATCACGCCCCAGCTAACTTCGCCGCCCTAAGACGCATCGCGCTTAGTATCATAAAGGCAAACACTGATAAGGGATCAAATCGGGGAAAATTCAAAAAAGCAGGATGGAACAACAATTTCCTCAGAAAACTCATAAATGGGTTTTGAAGTGCGATTGCCCTGATTAAATCTGGACAGTTTCAGACATGGCGAAGGAAGTGTGCTATCATTGGTGGTATGTGGGACTTGCTTCAATTGTTGGCGTATATTGTTTTTTCTTTTACGGAATGATCGTGTTTCCGGTAGCGCTCTGGCTTACCTTTTTTGACTGGCTTTTCGGGCCGGATTAAGCGCCTCCACCCAACTCTGCCAACCCTTCTTGTCCGCCTGTGCCGCCCGGCAGGCCAGCGACAATTCATAAAGCCGGGCTTTCTCAACCTCACTCACCGTTGCTTCGGCCTGAGTGAAAAGCGTATTGGCCAGTTCGTCAAACACCCGGGTCAGGTCTTAGCCGGCAGTCGGCGCCATTGGACTTCTCGTTTCGCTGCGTTATACTGATTTTGTGAGGCACAGAATGTCGGTGTCAGAAGGGGAGCAACTGCCCCTTGCGAAATATCCGAGCCACTCAGTTGCCTGTTTCCTCGCGTCCCTTCTGGTAAGCCAACCGTTCTTTTCGGTGAATCTCCACGCTTCCCGCTGCATTCAGCATGTGTGCCCTCACGCCCTCGATTCTATCCGGTTCATCCCGCACACGCGGGGAACACGACGCCGTTAGCTTACGCCTGTATCGCCTTGTGCCAGTGATGCTCGTCTTCTTCTTGCGGCGACTTCCAATCCAGCACAATGCGGTTCCAGGCGTCCGCGTCAAAATCCGTGGTGTCAATGTGTTCTACCAGTGACTTCATCCCTAAGGCGCTATCCAGTATGTCTTCAATGGCAAAGGTCCGCAGCACCAGACTCTCGGAGCGCTGAACCGGCTGACGATCCCGTTCCCATAAAGACACCGTTTGATCCGTCACGCCCAGCTTCGTCGCCAGTTCTTTTTGCGAGAGGTCGGCTTCAATGCGAAGAAACTTTACTTCTTTGGCTGACAGCGCCGCCGGTTTCATTGCAATGATGAAGCACAGTACCTTATGCAGATCGTCGGCATTGTTGATTGAATAACCGCCGCCATATTCATCACCGGCCTCGCGGAAATTCACTCCCGAAGAAAGATAGATATTGTCCAGCCCGCAGCCGGTATAGTGAAACGGATTATTCGCCTGGCTCATTACCGCGCCCTTCCCAACAAGTGATTAAAAACAAACAGTCATCGCGCACTTCACAAACGACCGTAACAATCTCGCCCGCCGTCTTGCGCCATGCCTGCACTTTCCAGTGCCGATACTTTCCCGGCCCCACCTTCGAGATCTCGCCATCCCTTATTACCCGGCGAAGTTGTTGGTCGGTCACATCGGGCAACCGCAGATTGCGCCGCGCACAAATGTGATCAGACAGCACAACATTAGCGGAATCAGATCGTAGCGCCTTGAAATCAGTGGTTGTCTTGCGCTGCCGCAGTGTGTGAATGTCTGTGACGGAATCGGCCATGCCCATAATTATTATGGGTTTTTGCTTAAAATGCAACCTTTTTATCTAAATTCGAGCCCGTCAGGATGACAGTGAACCGGCCGGCGGAGCGTCAACCATAAACAAGCATGGCATTTCCTTCATTTCTGGCTGGTCAGCCAGACCCGCCCCCAATTTGACATCCACCAAGCCGATGACTATGCTTAATTACAATCAGAGCAAAAAAATATTTAAATGAAAACAATGAGATATGAAAAAGATGTGGTTGCCTGGTCACGCGAGCAAGCCCAATTACTGCGAGCCGGACGCTGGTCTGAATTGGATATCGCGCATATTGCTGATGAAATAGAGGACGTGGGCAAGAGCGAAAAACGGGAACTGGCAAGCCGCATGGCGGTGCTGTTTGTGTATCTGCTAAAGTGGCGGTTTCAGCCGGATCGACAGGGCGCAAGTTGGGAGAGAACCATTCGTGAACAACGCCGATCCATTATGTTTTGTCTAAAACAAACGCCCAGCCTGAAAGTATCCCTGGAAGATGCCGAATGGCTTGCTGATGTCTGGAGGAATGCGGTTGTAAAGGCCATCAGGGAAACCGGGCTGAATGCGTTTCCCGAGCACTGTTTGTGGTCTATGTCTGAGATTCTGGATGAGTCTTTTTATCCGGCTTCGGCCGAACAGGGCAACGCCGTCAGGTCTTTTTGAACTTGCTTGAGCGCCTCGCGGGTGGCGAGAATTGCTGCTGGAGCCGGGCGAAGGTTTTGCACCGCCTCCCTGGGGTCGGCGCTCCGTCTTATTCTGATTTTGAAGAGGTCAGATAGGGCGAAAGAAGTGTGCTATCATTGGGGTATGTGGGAGTTATTTATATCGCTGCTTGAGTTGCTGTGGCTTGCGTTTTTGATTGCCTCTCCTACCATCTTTGTGTCCTGGGCTTGGTATAAGGTAGTCAGTTGGTTTTCCCCTTAGGATTAAGCGCCTCCACCCAACTCTGCCAACCCTTCTTGTCCATCTGCGCCGCCCGGCAGGCCAGCGACCAGTCATACAGCCGGGCCTTCTCAACCTCATTCACGGCCGCCAGATATTGTAGCGCGGCCGACACATCCACGAACCGCGTGTCCAATGTCCCCCGGCCAATCCCGGCGCCGATACGGTTTATCCCCGTGCTGTGGGGGGAATACTGCTTCGGCTTGTCCGGTTGCCTGGGAAACAGTCCTGATTCTAATCCTCCGGCAGCGGCCACCACCACCAATGGCTTTGCGGGATGGGCATGGCCTGGCCGTGTTCGTCTTCGACCCAGCCTTGCAGTTCGGTCTTGATTTTCTTGCGGGCGTGTTCGGTGCGAAAGGCCCGGTTAAACGCCTTTGGGTGAGCGCGCCAATAGGCGTCTATCCTGGCCAGATCGGCGATTTGTGCGGCGCTCACGAGTCCTTGTTGTTTGCCTACTTCCCATAGTGAGCGCGCGTATAACAGTTCGTCCCAGTCGTAGTCCCACCACTGCGGATCTTCGCCGATGGTATCGTAGCAGCGCAGTTCAGACTTTGAGGGCAGTCTGGCAGACATGGTTACTTTATAAGCCATTTCATTCCTCTGCCCGGTTGTTTGACGTTTTACACCTCATCCTTCGATGAGTTCAGTTTGCCTATCTTATGATGATGAGAGCGGATCTTGCGGTTTTCCACATCCACCACGGTCACCAGCCAGCCGGCCTTGCCTGGCCGGTTTCCCCCTTTCATGTTTTGCGTGAGAAGCAGCTTGATAATGCGCTGCAAAAAGGCAAGTTAATCAGAGAATAGCAATACCTGTCTGCCGGCGCGGCGCGCCGGCCGGGCCAGGCGGGAATGAAGAAAGGGGGAGTGTCCAGGCTCCCCCACATGCCGAGCGAAGGGCTGCAACAACACCTTCGATTTACCCCGCCAGACACCTTAAAGGCAGTTGACGGGTTTAGAACTTATAAGGGGTGGACGACCCCCGCAGCAATCGCATGCAGATTTTGCCCCGGCAATCTCTAAATTATAGTCAGTGTATTCCAAAAATCACCCATAAAATATTCCATCAGATTCCGCTTGATATCATCAACACGCACTGGATTTTTTGAAATTCGATAAAAATGTTTGAATATCAGCGGGATAAAACCGGGGGTGTGACGGCGCAAATGCTTGATGCCGCAGGAAGCGTGGAGACTTGCTGGAAAGGTTGACCATCGCCCGCAAAGGCCGTGACCGCCGGCTCTACGGTAGCGGCGCCTTGCGCCAGACCCTGGATTTTTTCAGCGATAAAAACGGGTTCATTTCCACACAAACGGAGAACACTGCTTGAGCGCCGGGCGCAGGTTCTCGCCCCGGCCTTGCAGCGCTTTCAGCGCGCGGACAATTTCCGCGTCATTGAATTTTACTTGTAATGTGACGCCGGCCATGTGCTATACTTCATATATCTGCTACCAGCTTGCAGCCGATCCTGCCACAACCCCTGATAGCGCGAGCCTATACTGGATCGGCGGTGTAGGTGCCTGCTATCAGCATTGCAGCCGATCCTGCCACAACTCCTGATAACGGGCGTCTATACCGGATCGGCGGTGTAGGCATTATTTATCCCCCCCGCTTATAAATCCGTTTGCCGTGACGCGCTGATTTCAACAACGATTTCTGATCGGAGCCAAACGCGGTAACCCCGATCCAGCCCTCCGCGCCGGTCTCAAATACCGTTACGGCATTGACATCGGCGGGGAACACCTATCCAAACGGCCTATCGAATCGCGCGCGAACGATTCATCCCCGCACAGGCGGGGAACACGTTGGCATTGCCCTGCCGCCAGCCCTGATTGACGGTTCATCCCCGCACGGGCGGGGAACACAACAGAGCGATACTGTCATTGTTCGGCATGTGCGGTTCATCCCCGCACGGGCGGGGAACACATGGCATAGCCATAATAGCGTCCGTAGTGCATCGGTTCATCCCCGCACGGGCGGGGAACACTCCAACAGGATCTTGTCGTCAACCACGCTGACCGGTTCATCCCCGCACGGGCGGGGAACACCGCATCGGCATAGGCGCGCGCCTGTTGCTCAATGGTTCATCCCCGCACGGGCGGGGAACACTATTTAAGGATGGGAACAGAAGTAACGTTACCCGGTTCATCCCCGCACGGGCGTGGAACACACGAACCGAACATCGTCAACCAGTTCAGGGTCCGGTTCATCCCCGCACGGGCGGGGAACACTCAGAAAAATAGCACGGACGTGGCCGATGCCTCAGTTCATCCCCGCACGGGCGTGGAACACACCAGCCGAACATTGTCAACCAGTTCAGGGTCCGGTTCATCCCCGCACAGGCGGGGAACACCAAGACCGGGAATATAAATACTACAGCCCGGCCGGTTCATCCCCGCACAGGCGGAGAACACGTGATGCAGGATGAGCCGGCGCTGATGCGGGCCGGTTCATCCCCGCACAGGCGGGGAACACCCGCGTGACCGTCACAGATGCGATCTGGGCCTCGGTTCATCCCCGCACAAGCGGGGAACACTTTTCCGCCAATTACCCGGCCGAACATATCACCGGTTCATCCCCGCACAGGCGGGGAACACGCGAGGTAGTGCTCACGGTTGGCCGGGGCGACCGGTTCATCCCCGCACAGGCGGGGAACACCTGTCCGCGTCTGCTTATCTGCTGCTGGATTACGGTTCATCCCCGCACAGGCGGGGAACACCCCTGGCCAACAGGGCGTCCAGTTCCACCGCGCGGTTCATCCCCGCACAGGCGGGGAACACCTGAACGTCATCGATGCCGGCCTCAGAATACACGGTTCATCCCCGCACAGGCGGGGAACACGGCTCGGGATGGTGGAACATCCCGGCCCCCGTCGGTTCATCCCCGCACAGGCGGGGAACACCGCCGATGCCCTGGGGAGTGCGCTGACAGCCGCGGTTCATCCCCGCACAGGCGGGGAACACGTGCTGATGATACGCACCAGCCCGCCCCACATCGGTTCATCCCCGCATAAGCGGGGGAACACTCGCCGTGTCGCTCGCCCTTTTTGTCTGTTTTCGGTTCATCCCCGCATAAGCGGGGAACACCTTCTGAATCCAGGAATGGCCCACCATTTATGCGGTTCATCCCCGCATAAGCGGGGAACACGGTAAAATCGTGACCTATACACCCACGCCGGATGGTTCATCCCCGCATAAGCGGGGAACACTCACTGCTGGGCTTAATTACGACGATTGCAACCGGTTCATCCCCGCATAAGCGGGGAACACCTGAGTTCATAAGCGAAACTGTCAACGCCCGTCGGTTCATCCCCGCATAAGCGGGGAACACCACGGCCGCGCTTGTCTGAGAGAGTCCGGCGGCGGTTCATCCCCGCATAAGCGGGGAACACGGTCTTGCCGTTGAGCTTTTTCAACCCCCGAGCGGTTCATCCCCGCATAAGCGGGGAACACGCACACTTCCGCCGTGCGCCCGAAAAAAACAACGGTTCATCCCCGCATAAGCGGGGAACACTCTTTAGCCGCCTTGTAGTCCGCCGCTGATGCCGGTTCATCCCCGCACAAGCGGGGAACACTTCGCCTGCGGGCCGTATTTTTTAGAAGCCATCGGTTCATCCCCGCACAAGCGGGGAACACGTGACTTTTCCATGATGGCGACCGGCGCGGCCTCGGTTCATCCCCGCACAAGCGGGGAACACGCCGTTCTGTTGCACGGCTAGCAATGCCTCCCCGGTTCATCCCCGCACAAGCGGGGAACACTTTTATCATCTGCTGCTGTCTATTCCAACAAACGGTTCATCCCCGCACAAGCGGGGAACACTGGATCGTCGCCAAGCCGCCCGACAATAATCGCGGTTCATCCCCGCACAAGCGGGGAACACCCGTCAATCGTTGTGGTCGATAAACGAAAAATCGGTTCATCCCCGCACAAGCGGGGAACACTTCCGAGTGATCAGTGGAACCGGCTTTTCTGGCGGTTCATCCCCGCACAAGCGGGGAACACACACCCGCAGCCGGGGCCTGTCTGACCCCCTCCGGTTCATCCCCGCACAAGCGGGGAACACGCCGTCTGCCTGGACTGACGCCCTGACTATCTCGGTTCATCCCCGCACAAGCGGGGAACACGGGATTCATTTCAATTTAATTGAAGTCGTGGCCGGTTCATCCCCGCACAAGCGGGGAACACGATGTCGCGGCCATCGACCAGAGTTGCTATCTCGGTTCATCCCCGCACAAGCGGGGAACACAATTTGATGCCGAGCTTCGCGCGTAATTTGTGCGGTTCATCCCCGCACAAGCGGGGAACACGCGTAATACACTCTGCGCATGGCAAAGCTGCACGGTTCATCCCCGCACAAGCGGGGAACACACTTCTTCTCGCCAGTCTCCTTGTCATTCCAACGGTTCATCCCCGCACAAGCGGGGAACACTCTCGAATTCAAGCATCCGCCGTCTCATGTCTCGGTTCATCCCCGCACAAGCGGGGAACACACTAATTGTAAGCCATTATTTTATAAAGAGATATTTACCTCGCCGCAATCTACCGGCAAAAAACACGTTCTACCCAGAATTCTTTGTTCATTCACTCATTCTCCTTCCCAGCACTGTCGCTCCCACCTATATCGATCGTTTCGCAGGCTGCCGCGGCGTCAGGTGGCATAGCCACATCGTCACCTGCCGGCTGCCCGCCCTCAACAGGCGCAAATTGCACCAGTTGAAAGCCGTCCAGAGAGACGGGCGAGCGTCTGTTTGCGCCGCAGGTCGTGAACTCGAAACCGCTTTCCGTGTTGGTGGACCAGGCCATGACGGCATTGCCTTCCTCAATGCCGTTCTCGACCGTCTCCCACAGCATTTCGCGGACCCGCCGGCCCAGGTTAGCCACATAGACGCTGGCCCGCAGTTCCAGCATGTAAACCGCCAGTCGCCCGCGCAGTCGCGGCGGCGCATTTTCAGTGACGATGACCAGCATCGCCGATGCCTTCCGGGTCCTCAAAGGCGGGGCCGACACTTTCCAGAGGCGCCTTTGGCCTTTCCATACCGCCGGCGTTCAATACCTGTTCTATGGTGGGGATGATGCGCTTGAGCAGGCGCTGTTTGCGAAACTCGTCGCGGCAGGCGAGACGCACGCGGCGGGCCACGTCATTGGAATGTTGGGAGATCACTCGAAATGCGGTCGGTACCACCGTTTCAAACTTGAACAGATCGGCGATATCGAACACGAAAGAACGCGGTTTGCCAGTATGGATGAAGCCAATCGCGGGAGAATAGCCGGCGGCGAGTATGCCCGCCTCGCACAAGCCGTAGAGGCAGGCCGTTGCCGTGCTCAAGGCGCGGTTGATGGGGTCGGCCGTGGCCCAGTCTCGGGGGTCGTAGGCGCGTTTGTTCCAGGTCATGCCGAAACGCCGCGCGATATTCTTGTACATGGCCCGCACTCGCGCGCCTTCAATACCGCGAAGTTGCTCAACGCTGCGTCTGGTCGGGGCCGGTTCGCCAAAACGCAGCGCATACATGGCCCGCACCACGTTCAGGCGGGCCGTGTCGTCGAGCGCCAGCCTGGCCTGGTAGAGCAGCCGGTCGGCCCGCGCGCCGCCGGGCTGTCCCGCCGAGTAGAGCCTCACACCCGCATCGCCCACCCACAGCAGCAGACAGCCCACGTTCGCCGCCAGCTTGACGGCCTCGTGCGTGATGCGGGTGCCGGTTTCCAGCAGGATGCAGGCGAGGCTGCCCACGGAGATCTGGGTGCGGATGCCGTTTTTATCGACCAGCACAAAGGCGCCGTCAATGACATCGACCTCGCCGTACTGGAGAAATACCATCGAGGCGCGCTCCTTGAGCATGATCGGCCTGGCCGGAGGCAGCCCGGACAAAGGTCGCGGCACTGATCTATCCCCGCGCCAGCGATAACAGGCCGAAACCGAATCCCTTGCCGGGGCCGATTCCCTTGAGTACGGCTTTCTCGGCTGATTTTGTGTCGGTCACCTTTAGAGTTCCCTCAAAAAAGGCGCTTGCGAAGACCAGACGCCGCGTTGTTTTTGGGTTGTGTTTTGGCCTGACTTCCAGCCAGGACTCCCGCCGGTGATTCACGCTCACGAGCCGCATACCGCTGTTCGCGAGCCGTTTGTCAAACCACTCGATTTGTGCCTCCGGTTCCACAATGCCCATTCGTTTCCCTCGCCGGCCATCGGGTTTGTCACGTGCGGAGCGCACGGGATTGACCCGCGAGCGGAATCGGTAGAGGCCGCCTTCTTGCAGTGCCGCGGCGGAGGATTTGGTTTCCATGCGAACAAAATCGGTATGCCCCCAGCGGCGATCATCAATTTGGGGAACAACCGGATGCTCACTTTGCGCCAACAAACAGGGCACGGGATTACGGAAACTATCACCCGCTTCCAGGCGATAGAGCAGTCGGCCGGGGTCTTCGTTTATCGACATGGTTTCATAGACGAACCGGTGCAATTTGCGTGGATTACCGATGATTCGGGTGGTTGCGCCCCGATAAGGATCAAAGGTCATCCGAACGAGGTTAAGATTCATGGCCAGCCTCTTTTTTTGAATCCGCTACCGGAACGCTTCGATATTCGGTTTTGATATGACGGGTATCGTAGCGCCGGCGGTAGATGTCGAAGTTCTGCGGAATATCCCGGCGCGTTTCAGCGCCGCCATCGGCGCGCGGGACAACAAAACGGATTTTTTCCGTTTTATCACTTGCAAGCAGCCTATGGCGGCTGATGGGAGGGGCCGTCGCCAGAGGCAATGCGCAGAGGAAACTCAGCGCGTCTTCGTCCATGTCGATATAGCTTTCCTTGCCGGGATAGACGATGGGTATCGAGGGCAGGTAGGACTTTCGTCCCAGGAATAGCGGATACCGTGGCCGATGCAGCGCGGCGAAAATACGCTTTATCAGGCTGTCAGGGCCTTCAACAGCAACATGAAAGGCGGCATCGGCCAGAAAATCCCGATAGATAAGTTGAGCTTTGTCGCTCACTTCGCCTTTTGCTGTAATCACATCCAGGGCGGTCTGGAACTCCCGCTCCAGTTCGCCTTCGCGGTCCACCCGAACCGTCATCGCCAGTTGATGATACTCGCTGAGGTCGGCCCCCCGCGGCAGCCCTTCCGCTGCGGCGATGATGCCGATGATGCCCGAAAAGGTCGGTTCCCGCTCGGTGTCCCGGTATTCAAACCGGCTGCGTGTGCCCCAGGCTTGCATGGGTCCGCGAAGCCGCAGGAGTAGGAAGGACATAGGGCTACTCCGGCCCGGCGATACGTTTTTCTACTTCTTGAACCACGGCCTGACGGAGTTCTTCCAAAGTGGCTCCATCTTTTGAGCCAAGTTCGACTTTTTTATCAAAGGTGTTCTCCGGCGCGCCGTAGGCTTTGGACAGTTGCTGAAAATAGTCTTCCAAACGTTTAACCGATTGCGCTTCGTAAGATTGCGCTTCGTAAGAATGATCCTGGTTCGCCAAAATGCGAACCGGTTTGGAAAAGGCGCCTGCCAGAGACCAGAGTTGTCCATCTTCACGCAAAATCGCCTTGATGTAATACGGCAGATTCTGGGCCGCCGTGGAGTTTTGTTTGCCCGTGGGAATAGCCTGGGCCGCGGCCGCGATAAGGCCGCCGACAGTGGTGGCAGTGAGATCGTGATTAAAACCGAGATTCTCGCGCAGTGAAACAATATCGACATTCAGATAGCGGTAATGGCAGGAACCGTTGAGTTCAACCTGACCGATCATGCCCGCGCCGGCATCATCTTTGGGGTCGATCTCCTTTAAGTCATCCACGGCCGTAAAGTAGTCGATCTCGGGTTCCAACTGATGAGTAGAAATGCTATGCGCCACCTGGCAAGAGGCATCGACATTCATGGCCTTGTCATCGGCCACCATCCGGCCGAAAAGGGCGATGTCCGCGGCGTATGCTTTGCGTTCCGAACTTACCAATTCTTTGAGTTCTTTTTTGAGTTCCTCAGCAATCACTTTTACTACTAAAAAATTGGCGACTTCATTCAATTTGTTTTTATCATCGATATCCTTGTTCGATAGCTGTTCTAATAAAGTATCTTTTAGCGGTAGTTCTTTTGCGTTCTGGTTGTTTCCGGCCTGTCGAGCTTCTTTAATCAATTTACGCATCGAACTCTCCAGTTCTTTTAAGCGTTTTTTTAATGCTTGCAATTCTTTCTTTAATTTTTCAGCAATCGCTTCTTTATTCCTCTCTTTGATAATTGTTTCCTTGTTGTCGTGAAGCATGGCGGCTATCTGTTCGATATCAACTTGACCGATGTAGAGAAGATACTGAGTATTATCAGGGTCTTTCCTGCTGAATTTGAGTCCCAGTGACTTTTCTACGAAGAATTCGATGAGTGTATTTCGTTCTTCTTCATTGTCGATTTCCATAGCCGATAATTGATTTGACAGCTCATTCTTTAACTGCCGTGTTCTTACTCCGAGGTCGCCCCCGGCTTGCCTCACCGCTTCTTGAAACGATTCATGCTTACGCATGGCCCGTTTCAGGGCCTGGCTGCTGATGCGGGCGCGGCGCACGCCGCCGAATTTACACTCTTTCGGGCTGCCCACATCGTCGCGGTTGAGATTGCTGGGGGCAAAATTCTGGATGATATGAAGTTCGAGGTGAAGTCTTTGCTTGCTCATAGGTATTCTCCTGTCTGTATGTCTCAAGGTGTGTTCCGATAGAAATCGCTGACCCACCGGTATTGGATACGCTTATCCGGCCGCGTCCATTTACCCAGATCATTAAGTAGCTGGTCGTAGTCGGCAAGCTCCAGGGCAACACCCGCCTGCTTCAAGCGGGCCAGGGTTCCCCTGAGCCGCGGACCGAGCCGGTCAAAGTCAGTCGCCACCACGGTGTGCAGATGCCGCTCCAGGGCTGTCAGAGTGCGCTTTCCCTCGCCGCTGTCCGCGGTTTCAGCGGGCCTATCGTTCTCGGTTTTCCGGGCCTCGCCGAGCAGCCGGCCTATTGATCTCCACCGCCGATCTTTACTCTCCGCATCCGTTTCGGAAGCCGGGCTATCCGGCCTGTAGGCGGCAAACAGTTGTCCGACCAGCATACCCACCCGCACATGGGCAGTGTAATACGTATCGTCTTCCTCAAGATAGGGCGCGACATGGCGCAGGGCGCGCATCTCAAAGGCGCCGCCCCGGGCCGAGCTTCTCAATTCGGCCAGCGCCCCGAGATCGGGCTTGCCCGATTTAGTGCCAATCCCGGCCAGATAGCGTAAATAACCCAGATAGCTTTTGTACCAGCATTTCTTTTTCTCGGTTTCAGCGTTATTCGCCATCCTGAACCTCCTCGGTATAAGGTTTAAGTTCTTCTTCCATTTTTTTCAGGGACCCGAAGAACTGCGCCTCGGCTTTAGCCCGAGCAGGAAAGAGATCGAGATTACTGCCCACCACCGCTTTCATTGTATTCCTGAAAATTCCCCGCGCTTCCCGGATGCAGGTTTTACTGCAATCTCGCCAAGATGATTCACGCACCAGCACGGCGCGGAACGGCCGCTCGACAGCGCCCCAGTAAGTACGCAGTGTGGCGCTGAAATCCGCCTTTTTATTGGGAACCGCATCTTTTTTGCTGTCATCGTTTCGCAGCGCTTCCCGGTAATACCGCTCCACCCCGCCTCGAAGAATGCCGGCCACCCGTTCAAGGTTTTTTAAGCTCGCCTGGATATCCTGCATAATTGCATGATCTTCCATCGCCTCGACGGGGAGGTCGAGGGTTTCATGCCGCCAGGCGAGGGACTTTGCCTTGTCGCTGGCCAGCGCAAAAATCGTGACCGGCGCCAGCAATGATTTTCGTCTATTCGACCCCGACCAATAGCGTCCATACGCCCGCAGATTTTCGGGCGGAATATATTTCTCCCGTTGTTTATCCTGATGCGTGGAGCGCCATCCTAAATAAGCTGTACTTTCGCGCCAAACAGCCCGATCACGATCTAAGTGAAGCGGTATAATCATAGTTTTTTTTGATTTCTTAACTTCTTTTTTGACAAACCAAGGTTCTATCTTTGACTCCCAGGCCACTCCTTGAGCGATATGTATTTCACGAACCACAACGTTTCCATTCATTTTGTTTTCCGGCAACAGCCGGATGTGCCGGCTTCGTGGCAGCAGATAATCGAGATAGCTCCCGGGCGTTGTTGTGTAGTTATTTGCAGCCACTCTTTCGGGATTGATGATCTGTTCACGCCGCTCTGCCCACGGCGGCCCCCCCAGGTTCATTTTGCCCAGGGCCGAGCCCCGATACTCTCCCGGCAGCATGTTCAGGATGATGGTTTTGAACAAGGTATTACCCATTATGATGCAGGGCATACCGGGAACGAATGGCGCGTGATAGTAGCTTTGCTGCGGACCACCGAAATGGTTGCTTGACTTTTTGTTCAGCCCGCCTACCGAGAAATACTGCGCGGTTACAAGCGCCCGTGCGGCCTCTGCGGCGCCGAGGCTGAAATCGCCGTCATCGGTCTGGTGTGAAAAAAGGGTCTTGTTGTTGCCCGAGGCAACCGAATGGACCAAACTTGCCACCGGAACCGGCCGTTCCGCCTTTGTCCTGGGGTCAGTATTGGCCAATCCCGGACATTGCCAGAACGGCAATGCCTCATCGAACAGCCGGAACCGGTCCGCCCATTGATCAAAATACTGCGCCACTTTCTCGGCGTCGAATTTCTCTTTTGCCCCAATCTCCCGCCATTCTCTTACCAAGCGAAAATCGCCCACCAGATGATGGGCCAGCCCCACCAGCAACCGGTAAAGGCTCACGGTTTCCAGCGGCGATTCACCTTCTATCTGTCGCAGTTCATGGGCCCGCCGCATCGTCTCTTCAAGGCCGATTTCACGCACGGTTCCACTGGATTCACGAACCGGGATCCATCCGCGCGTTCTGAGGTCAAAACAATCCATCTTAATGTCAGGTTCGTCCCGGTTTTGCTCCGAACCGCGCGGCGCGCCGATGGGGATTTGGGCGCGGGGCGCGAATTCCTCCCGGGTCAACTTTAAGGCCCGGCGGACAATCCTGTCCTGCGGTGTGCGTTTCATCCGCTGCAGGTCGCTATCTGTCAGGGGTCTGTTGTCGGGATCGCTCATTTTGCATTTTGCCCATAGTAAAACTTTCGTTCATTAGGTTCGGCTTTTCGGGCCGAAATGATGCGGTTTCTGCTCTGCCGCTCGGTGTACACCACCACCAGCACATTGCCGTGAGACATACCGATCAGGATATAGCGCTTTTCCTCATAATCCACTCGATCATCCAGCAACTCAATGGCAAAAGCATCACGGAAGACGGAACACGCATCCTTAAAGCTCACGCCGTGTTTCACCAGGTTCGATGCAGCCTTGCCATCATCCCATTCAAATTCTTTATTTTTCACGACATACGGGTTACCCGTATTTTTTCAAGAAATCCAGTCTTTATTCAGCAACTCCTATTATAGCTTGAAAGCAGGGCGCAGGGAAATGTGAGCAACTGAGAAACAGGCGGCCCATAATCCATCTCACTTCTCCCCTTTCGAAATGGTCAAGCCGAGTTTCTCGCAATAGCGCAAGGTGTAGCCGTCCAGTGAGAAGGCGCCGTCTTCCATCTGTAAGGGAATACAGCGGCGCAGGAACCAGTGTTCTTTCCAGTCTTGCCGAGTTGGAATCTTTTGCAATGCCTTTACAAGGCCCTGGTGGCTGACCCTCACCGTCTGCTCGATACATTTTTCGGTTGCGGCATCGGCGGGGCCATCGAGAATCACCACGTTTTGAGAATCACCCGCGAGGCGGGTGGTGGGCGTCCACTCGTCGAGATCGTTCGGCTTGCGGACAGCGCACATATCCGGCGGCGTATTGGCCGGCGTACCGAGCGTGACATCATCGGCCAGGAAGCGATCAGCGGCGTCCTGCCCGAATTGTTCCTGCTCCCATTGTGCCAGGCGACTGGCCAGACCCGTAGCGCCGATAGGATCGTCGCCATACACCTGTTCCAGCAGCGGGCCGTCATCGCCGGGTATCGACAGCTTCCCGCCCCGGTCACGGTAGCGGCCCAGGGCCAGCGCGGTTCGGGCCAGATAGATCGCCTTATATATATGAATAACCTTGACCCTGGGCCTGAAGTTATCCGCGGGCGGAGACAAGACAGTGATGGCGGGCAGGGGATGCGGGTGCCGGGTAGAGGGCCGTTCGGTGAGATGGCGGTGAACCCGGCCCAGGCGCTGGATAAGCAGATCGATCGGCGCCAGATCGGAGATCATCGTATCGAAATCCACATCCAGGCTTTGTTCCAGGATTTGTGTGGCAACCACCACGGCCCGCTCGGGGCGTTCGGCGCCGTCCCGCCCGAACATTTTTTGCAGGCGCGTTTCATGGGCGCTTCGGTCTTTACGCATAAACCGGGAGTGAACCAGGAATCGGGGAATATCTGGCGCCAATCCGGCATCGATCTGCTTGAACACCTCCTGGGCTTCATCCACGGTATTGACGATGCAGGCCACACAGCCGCCGGTGTTGACCGCGGCAAGGGTGAGGCGGGCTGACTCGCTCATAAAGCTACCGCTGGAATTATCCGATAATTCATGCAGCCTGATTTCTACCTGCCGAATCGGTAAATCTCTGATGGCCCGCGTCCTCAGACCCTGCTCGGACCAGACTGTAACGTTCGGCCCCGTGGGCAGTTCCCGCGCGATTTTCTCCCCCGCGTAGGCCGTAATCAAATCGCGGCGCATGGCCTTGTGCAGGGTGGCCGAGAGCAGAATAACCGGGCTGTCCAGCGCCCGCAGCCAGGCCAGGAGCGATTGGATAATCTGATTCATGTAGGAGTCGTAACTGTGGATTTCGTCGATAACGACCAGCTTGTCGGTGAGGCCCAGGAGCCGCACGAAGTGATGCCTGGTCGTCATGGCGGCCATCATCGCCTGGTCCACGGTACCCACGGCATGTTCGGCCAGCAGTCCGCGTTTACTGCCGATGTTGAACCATTCACAGGCGCGCGCCGCCCCGTCTGTCGCCTCGGACCCCGAACCAGCGGCATCATAAACACCCCGCGCGAGCAGTTCGCCAAACGCCGGATTCAGGCGCGCTTCGGACTGCGCCAGCTTGATCTGGGTCTCGCCGCCGGCGAACAGGCGGTTCAGGAATTCGTGGATCCGCGAGAACATCGCGTTGGTGGTTGCCATCGTGGGCAGGGCGAAGTAGATCCCCTGAGCCTTGCGCCGGGCCCTGCGGGCATAGACCTGCAAAGCGGCCTCGGTCTTGCCGATGCCGGTGGGGGACTCGACCAGGGCGATAAAGGGGCCGTCTATATCCTCGGTGAGTTCCCGCAGCGCCTTCTGCGTCGGGTTCTCCGCCCAGGCTGCGGCGTCTTTCGGGGTAAAAAGATCGGCAAAGCTCAAATCCTGATGTGGCGGGGGGCCAACCACGAAGCCGCTTTTCCTGAGCGTATCGCCGATCTGTTTTCGGCGAATCTTCAGGTATGCGGTGCGGCTTGGCGCATTCTGAGGAAAGTCAAGGGATGAGCCTATCCAGTCAGCGATGCAGATCACACCGGCCAGCACCACGGTCCATTGGGCAGGCGGGGCGGTATGCGGCAGCGGAAACGCATCCGCTTCGATATTCCAGATGCAACAGAGCGCCTCAAAGTGTTGTTTGCGTTCCTGTTCCCACTGCTCCGGATCCGGGCAACGGTATTCACAGTCGATATAGCGGCCATGATGACATGCGGTGGCTTGAGCGCAGATTAACGGGATATCTTGGTCGTCAACCCCGGGGAGATCTTCGAACTGGCGGCATAAGAAATCAAAACTGGTTATGCCATGGTCGCCTTGATCTGCCGGGTGAAAGGTGAATCCCTGCTTTTTCAATCGCGGGACGAGTTCCGGCGCCTTCTTCTGGAATCCGGGAGAAATCTTGCCGATGTCGTGCGCCGCGGCGAGCACACAGAGCGCCCGGCGGGCCGAATCTTCATCGGTGTAGGGCGAAATCAAATAATCGCCTACACCACGCCAGACACAGTTAATAAGCCTGTCGAAAACCAGACCGACATCAATAAGGTGGTCGAGGACGGGATGGATATTGTCCCAGGTCGGCGTTTCCCGGTATGGGGTTTTGGCCCAGAAATCGGTCATATTTGAGGTTTATTGTCGAAACTCGGAGGTATTTTGTCCTTGAACGGCTTTACAGGTTCAGACGGAAGTGAGATTTTTCTTGGAAAGAAATCGGGTAGCCTGTGAGTGATTGATAGGCACAGGAGACCACTCAACCTACCTGCCGCCTATCTATCTCAGGCAAATTGGAATAGCAACGAATATTTCATTCCACCCCTGCCGTCATTCCGGCCTGACTGCCTATATACAGGCAAGCGCCAGGCAACCCTGATTTGTCTCATATCTATTTATTTTACGGAAACTTAATCCAGGATCGCCATTGATGCAGAGGCGGTTTTTCAGTTAGAATTAGTGGATTCCAGTTTCAGCTTGGCTTGCGCCGAGGCGGCCGGACTGACGCCCGCGGAAGAAACCGGGTATTATTATGATCGATGGTGTTATGGCGGCGCGGATATAAACCGGTTATACTCTGCGCCGGATTTTTTGTGGTTTTGAATGAGTGGGCCTTGCGCCCACTTTTTGTTTTCAGCTTATGTACAGACAGAATCAGGCCCTGCTGGATTTGTTTGAGCCGGAGGTGTTGGCCCTGGGTTATGAGTTGATCGGGGTCGAACTGGAGCAAAATGGCCGGGGCCGGTTGTTGCGGGTCTATATCGACAAGCCGGGCGGGGTTGTGGTCAATGATTGCGCGCGGGTCAGTAATCAATTGAGCGGCCTGCTTGCGGTCGAGCAGCCCGTGCGCGGGGCGTATGACCTGGAGGTCTCATCGCCGGGGCTGGATCGGCCGATATTTACGGTCGATCAGCTTAAACGGTTCACGGGTGAGGCGATTAAATTGTGCCTTTATGAAAAGCAGGATGGTCGGAGGCGTTATCAGGGCGTGTTGATCGCGGTTGACGCCGAGCGGATCATTATCCGCTCCGAGGATAAAGAGGTGGCCGTGCCGCATGACAGGATTAAAACGGCGCGCCTGATTCCCGAGTTTTGAATTTTTAACGGTAGCTTAAATGAACAAAGAAATTTTGATGGTGGTCGATGTCTTGAGCAATGAGAAAGGCGTTGCGAAGGACATCATCTTTGAAGCGATTGAGGCCGCGCTGGCCAGCGCGACCAAGAAGCGCAGCCGCGAGGATATCGAGGCGCGGGTGCAGATTGATCGGGAGACGGGCGATTACAGCACCTTTCGCTGCTGGGAGGTGGTGGCCGATGAGGCCGACGCCGTGGAGGCGCCATCGAGGCAGATTCGCCTGAGCGACGCCAGGGAACGGCAGGCGGAGATTGACATCGGGCAGTATGTCGAGGAACCGATGAAGTCGGTTGACTTTGGCCGTATCGCCGCGCAGGCCGCCAAGCAGGTCATTGTGCAAAAGGTGCGCGAGGCCGAGCGCGCGCAGGTTATCAACGCCTATGAAGGGCGTGTCGGCGAGATGGTGAGCGGGGTCGTCAAGCGTTCCGAGCGGCATGGCGCCATTATTGATCTGGGTAATAATGCCGAGGCCTTCATCCCCAGGGAAGAGTTGATCCCGCGCGAGGCCATGCGCCCCGGCGATCGCGTGCGCGCCTACCTGAGAGAGGTGCGCTCTGAAATCCGCGGGCCGCAATTGTTTCTGAGCCGCACCGCGCCGGAATTATTGATCGAATTGTTCAGCATTGAAGTGCCTGAAATCAACGAGGGCATGATTGAGATTATCAATGGCGCCAGAGACCCCGGCGCCCGCGCCAAGATCGCGGTCAAGGCCAATGACCCCAGGATTGACCCGATCGGTGCCTGTGTCGGCATGCGCGGTTCCAGGGTGCAGGCGGTCTCCAATGAACTGGGCGGCGAGCGGGTTGATATTATCCTCTGGGATGAAAATCCGGCGCAGTATGTGATCAATGCGATGGCGCCGGCCGAGGTCGCCTCGATCATGGTCGATGAGGATGAGCATGCGATGGATATTGCCGTGGCCGAGGACGCGCTCTCGAAGGCCATCGGCAAGGGCGGGCAAAATGTCAAGCTGGCCAGCGAGCTTACCGGCTGGGAACTGAACGTGATGTCGGTGCAACAGGCCGATGAAAAGAGCGAGGCCGAGGCCGAGACCCTGCAAAAGATGTTCATGGAAGAATTGCATGTCGATGAAGAAGTCGCCATCATCCTGGTGCAGGAGAGTTTTTCGAGCATTGAGGAAGTCGCCTATGTGCCGGAAAAGGAGATGCTCGGCATTGAAGAGTTTGATCAGGAACTGGTGCAGGAATTGCGCGACCGGGCCCGCGATGTGATGTTGACCAGGGCCATTGCCAGGGAGGAAAAACTCGGCGATGTGAAGCCCGCGGCCGATCTGTTGCAGATGGAAGGCATGGATGAAGCCCTTGCCTTTGAACTGGCCGCGCACGGGGTGGTGACCATGGAAGATCTGGCGGAGCAGTCGGTCGATGAATTGCTGGATATTCCCAGCATTGAAAAAGAGCGCGCCGGTCAGCTCATTATGACCGCGCGCATCCCCTGGTTTGAAGAAGCCGAACAGACAAGCAATGAAGGTGCGAGTTAATGCCCGAAGTCACGATCAATAAATTTGCCAGCGATGTCGGTGTGCCGCTGGAGCGCTTGCAGGAGCAATTGCTTGAGGCGGGCCTCTCCGAAAGACAGGCCGGCGACATCATTACCGATTCTGAAAAATCGGAATTGCTGGCATTTCTGAGAAAAAGACACGGCAAGGAGGAAGACGCCGAGCCGCGCAAGATCACCTTGCGCCGCAAGACGGTCAGCGAGTTGAAGGTCCCCGTGGCCGGGCCGAGCCGGAGCAAGCCGCGTTCCAAGACGGTCAGCATTGAATTTCGCAAGCGCCGCACCTATGCCAAACGCGGTGAAATCGAGGAAAAGCTGAGGCAGGAAGAAGAGGCCGCCCGCGCCGCCGCCGAGGCGGCGGCAGAGCAGAAAAGGCGGGAAGAGGCCGAGGCGAAGGCCGCCGCGGCTGAAAAGCCCGCCGCAAAAGCGCCGGAACCGGCAACAGAACCGCAGCCCGCGCCGCCTGAAACCGCCGCGGCCGGCGCCGGCCAAACGCCGGAGAGCGGCGCCGAAACCCCGGCCAAAGCGGCGCCGGCCCCGGTGTCTGACCCGGCCAGGCCGGCGACCAAAGACAGCAAGGCAGCCGGCCGCGGGCATAAGGAATTGCATGTGGCCAGCAAGGGTTCCGGGCGGCGGCGCAAAAAGCCAAGACATGCGCCCGTGATTCAACCCTCGGCCAGCAATCAGCACGGCTTTGAAAAGCCGACCGCGCCGGTGGTCAAGGCGGTTGATATTCCTGAAAGCATTACCGTCTCTGATCTGGCGCAGCGCATGTCGGTCAAGGGTTCCGAAGTCATCAAGCTGATGATGGGGCTTGGCGCCATGGCCACCATCAATCAGACCATCGATCAGGACACGGCGGCCGTCGTGGTGGAAGAGATGGGCCATATTCCCAAGCTACTGAAGGAAAACGCGCTGGAAGAAGAGATCATTCAATCCACCGCGGAGGGCGAGCAGGTCGGCCGCGCCCCGGTCGTGACGATCATGGGGCATGTCGATCATGGCAAGACCTCTCTGCTGGATTATATCCGGCGCGCCAAGGTCGCGGCCGGCGAGGCCGGCGGCATCACCCAGCATATCGGCGCCTATAGGGTCAAGACCGGCAATGGCGAGATTACCTTTCTCGACACGCCCGGCCACGAGGCGTTTACCGCCATGCGCGCGCGCGGCGCGAAGGTGACGGATATTGTCATCATCGTGGTGGCCGCCGATGATGGCGTCATGCCGCAAACGGAAGAGGCCATTACCCATGCCAGGGCCGCCGATGTGCCCGTCATTATCGCGGTCAACAAGATCGACAAGGAAGACGCGGACCCCGAGCGGGTCAAACAGGAACTGGCCCGGCTTGAGATCATCCCCGAAGACTGGGGCGGCGATACCCAGTTCATTCACCTGTCGGCCCTGACCGGCGAGGGTATTGACGCCTTGCTGGAAAGTATCGTGTTGCAGGCGGAAATCCTTGAACTCAAGGCCGTGGCCGGCGGCCCGGCCTCGGGGGTAGTCATTGAATCGCGCCTGGACAAGGGCCGCGGGCCGGTGGCGAGTATTCTGGTCCAGTCCGGCCAGCTAAACCGGGGCGATGTGATCCTGACGGGGCATGAATTTGGCCGCGTGCGGGCCATGATCGACGACAGCGGCAATGAAATCGGTGCCGCGCGGCCGTCCACGCCGGTCGAGGTGCTGGGTCTGTCCGGCACGCCCAATGCCGGGGATGAAGTTATCGTGGCGCCGGACGAGAAGAAGGCGCGCGAGATCGCGTTGTTCCGCCAGGGCAAGTATCGTGAAACCAGGATGGCGCAACAGCGCGCGGCCAAGCTGGAAAATGTCATGAATCAGATGCAGGAAGGCGAGACTATCAGCCTGAACCTGCTGATCAAGGCCGATGTGCAGGGCTCGGCCGAGGCGCTGGCCGCGGCATTAGGCCGCCTGACCAAGGATGAGGTCAAGGTCAACGTGATCAGCAGCGGCGTCGGCGGGATCACCGAATCGGATATCAATCTGGCCATGGCGGCCGGCGGCACTGTGATCGGCTTTAACGTGCGGGCCGACGCCAGCGCCCGCAAGCTGGTCGCGGCCGAGGGTATTGACCTGCGCTACTACAGCATCATTTATGACGTCATAGACGATATCAAGGCCGCATTGAGCGGGCTGTTGTCGCCTGAAATCCGTGAACAGATCATCGGCATCGCCGAGGTGCGCAAGCTCTACCGTTCTCCGAAATTCGGCAACATCGCCGGGTGTATGGTGATCTCGGGTTATGTCAAACGCAGCAACCCGATCCGGGTATTGCGCGACAACGTGGTCATTTACGAGGGTGAACTGGAATCCCTGCGCCGTTATACCGACGATGTGAACGAGGTCAAATCGGGCATGGACTGCGGTATCGGCGTTAAAAATTATAATGACGTGCAGACCGGAGATCAGATCGAAGTGTTCGAGCGGGTCAGCATAGAGCGCCGGATCGATTGATTCAGAGCCGGTCACGGGGCCATGCCAAGAGAATTCGGGCGCAACCGGCGGGTAGCCCGGTTTATCGAACAGGAATTATCCGTCCTGATTCAGCGCGCATTGCCGCTGCAACAGTACGGCCTGATCACCTTGACCCGTGTTGAACTCGGCCCGGATCTCAAAAACGCGACGGCCTTTATTACCACCTTAAACGGCCCGCCCGCGGCGGCGGACGCGGTCCTGATCCTGAATGAGCGGGCCGGCTATTTTCGCCATGAGCTTGCCCGGGTGATGACATCCAAACGTGTGCCCGCCTTAAATTTCAAATATGACGAATCCATCGAGCGCGCCCGGCGGCTGACGGCCATCCTGGATTCATTCACACCCGCGCGGCCTGAAAATGAATAGGCAAAAAAAGCGGCGCGGGCGCGACATCAGCGGCATCCTGCTGCTCGACAAGCCGGCCGGGATCAGTTCCAACGGCGCCTTGCAGCGGGTCAAACGCCTCTATAACGCCAACAAGGCCGGCCATACCGGCAACCTGGATGCGCCCGCCAGCGGCCTGCTGCCGGTCTGCCTGGGCGAGGCCACCAAGATATCGGCCTTTCTGCTGAATGCGAACAAGACCTACCTGGCCCGCTGCAAACTGGGCCTGAGCACCACCACGGGCGACGCCGCCGGCGATATTGTGGAGCGGCACGCCGTGCCCCGGCTGACCGAGGCCGAATTCAAGCGGACCCTGGCTCAATTCACGGGCGAGATCCAACAGACACCGCCCATGCACTCGGCGCTCAAGCACAACGGCAAACGCCTTTATGAACTCGCTTACCAGGGTATTGAAGTCAAGCGAAAACCAAGGCCGGTTACCATTTTCCGGCTGGACTTACTCGAACTTGCCGCGGACGAATTTACAATAAAGGTCCATTGCGGCAAGGGGACTTACATTCGCACCCTGGCGGAAGACATCGGCAGGGCGCTGGGTTCGGGCGCGCATGTGCTGACGCTGAGGCGGATCGCAAGCGGGCCTTTTACCGAGGCGCAGATGATCGGCCTGGAAGAACTGGCGCGTCTGTCAAGCCGGGGCATCCCGGCGCTGGATGATCTTTTATTGCCGCCGGACAGCGCGCTTGAGGATTATCCTGTAGTCAGGCTGAGCCGGGCCTTGAGCCAGTTTTTATGCCAGGGCCGGGCCGTATCGGCCCCGGGCCTGCCGGATGCCGGTCAAGTGCGGCTTTACAACGACCAGGACCGGTTTATCGGCCTCGGCATGGTCACCGATGATGGCCGCCTGGCGCCCAGGCGGCTGGTTAAATGAGTTCATTCCGGCCTGTCTGCCGCGGGCAGCCGGAAATGACAACATTAAGCCGGATGTTTCGCTTGTGAGCGCGATTTTGTGCGGGTACAATACGCGCCAGTTTTTTTCACCCTAGTTTCAGAGTTAGAGGAATTTGATATGGCATTAAGTCAGCAACAAAAGGCGGGCATAATGAAGGACTATCAACTCGGCGCGAACGACACCGGCTCGCCCGAGGTGCAGGTCGCCCTGTTGACCACCCGCATCACCGAGTTGTCAGGGCACTTCAAGACGCACGCCAAAGACCATCATTCCAGGCGCGGCCTGTTGCGCATGGTCAACCGGCGCCGCAAATTGCTGGACTACCTTAAAAACAAGGACATCAATCGCTATCGTGATTTGATCGGCCGGCTGGGCCTGCGTAAATAAGCCCTGTCTGGCGACCCCCATGTATACACAAACCCCCAAACCCGCGTCCGCGGGTTTTGGCCTTTCAGTCATCCCGGGCCTGCTTCCATAATGCTGGCAGGCCCTGAATCCATAAACACTTCTTGTCAGGAAAAAAATTCATGAGCGTAACAAAAGAATTTCAATTCGGTAATCACACGGTCACTTTGGAAACAGGCCGTATCGCCAGACAGGCCGCGGGCGCGGTCGTGGTCAGCATGGGCGACTCGGTCGTGCTGGTGACTTGCGTGGCCAGAAAAGAGGCCAAAGAGGGGCAGGACTTCTTCCCCCTGACCGTCGATTATCAGGAAAAGACCTATGCGGCCGGCAAGATTCCGGGCGGTTTCTTCAAGCGCGAGGGGCGGCCATCGGAAAAAGAAACCCTGACCTGCCGCCTGATTGACCGGCCGGTTCGGCCCCTGTTTCCAAAAGGCTTCAGAAATGAAGTGCAAATCATCGCCACGGTGCTGTCCCTGGACCCGGCCGTTGACCCGGATATTCTCTCGATTATCGGCGCCTCGGCCGCGATCAGCCTCTCCGGCGTGCCGTTTAACGGGCCCATCGGCGCGGCCAGGGTCGGCTACCGGCAGGGCCAGTATGTCTTGAATCCCTCCTTCAAGGGACTGGACGACTCGGAACTGGACCTGGTCGTGGCCGGGACCCGCTCTTCGGTCTTGATGGTGGAATCCGAGGCCAGACAGCTTTCCGAAGACATCATGCTGGGCGCGGTCATGTTCGGGCATGAACAACTCCAGGTCGTGATCGATAATATTCAGGCCCTGGTGGAAGAGGCCGGCAGCCGCCCCTGGGACTGGCGCGCGACGGACCAGGACGCGGCGCTGACAGACGAAATCCGCAAGCGGGCCGGTGATCTGGTGCGCGAGGCCTACGGCATTCAGGATAAACTTGAACGGCGGGAACGCCTGGGCGAGATCAAGGATGAAGTGCTGGCGGCGCTGACCGAAGCGGACGAGCCGCAATGGGCCGGCGGCGACATTGTTGACGCGATCGAGGCGCTCGAAAGTCATGTGGTTCGCAGCAGTATCCTGGCCGGCGAAAACCGCATAGACGGGCGCGATCCCCAGGCCATCCGCCCGATCACCGTTGAAACCGGGGTCTTGCCCCGCACGCACGGTTCGGCCCTGTTCACGCGCGGCGAGACCCAGGCGCTGGTGGTGACCACGCTCGGCACCCAGCGAGACTCGCAGATCATTGACGCCATCGAAGGCGAGCGCAAGGAACCGTTCATGTTCCACTACAATTTCCCGCCCTACTGCGTCAATGAAACGGGCCGGGTCGGCTCGCCCAAACGGCGCGAGATCGGGCACGGGCGTCTGGCCAAGCGCGGCATTTTAGGAGTGATGCCGGATATGAGCGAGTATCCCTATTCAATCCGGGTGGTCTCGGAGATCACCGAATCAAACGGTTCCAGTTCCATGGCCTCGGTCTGCGGCAGCAGCCTCGCCTTGATGGACGCCGGCGTCCGCCTGGACGCGCCGGTGGCCGGTATTGCCATGGGCCTGATCAAGGAAGGGGATCGCTTTGTCGTGTTATCCGATATTATGGGCGACGAGGATCACCTGGGCGACATGGATTTCAAGGTGGCCGGCTCTGCCAGGGGCATCACCGCCCTGCAAATGGACATAAAGATAGACGGCATCACCCGCGAAATCATGGAAGCCGCGTTGCGTCAGGCCAGAGACGGCAGACTGCATATCCTTGAAAAAATGAACGCGGTGCTGGCCACGCACAAGGCCGAAATGTCTGAATTTGCGCCGCGCATCACCACTATAAAGATTCACCCGGACAAGATCCGCGATGTGATCGGCAAGGGCGGCTCCACGATACGCGCGATTACCGAAGAAACCGGGGCGACCATTGATATAGAAGATGACGGCACGGTCAAGATCGCGGCCACCGACAAGGCGGCCGGTGACGAGGCCCTGAAACGGGTCGAGCAGATCACGGCGGACATCGAGGTAGGGCGGATTTATGAAGGCCGGGTGGCCAAGCTCATGGATTTCGGCGCGTTCGTGAATATCCTGCCCGGCAAGGACGGCCTGGTGCATATCTCGCAGATTTGTGAAGAACGGGTGGAAAATGTCAGCGACAAACTGAGCGAGGGCGAAATGGTGCAGGTCAAGGTGCTGGAAGTTGACAGACAGGGCCGCGTCAGATTGAGCATGAAGGCCGTGAACGGGTAATGATCGTTATTATTTGCCTCTTTTAAAATCTGAGTGGGTAATGCAATAATTCTGGCTTAATTGATGACCAGTACAGAACGGAGACGGCCTGCGGGCAGCAGGTAGGCCAAAATGACAACAGTTTCGTCATTCCAGCGAAAGCTGGAATCCACGCCTGCCGGAGGCAGGTAGCGGGGTGGCAGGTAACTCAGCGGGGTCTGTTGGAATGAGGTATTCAGATGGTCATTCCCGCTTATGCGAGAATGTATTGTATCAACCACTGGATTCCAGCTTTCGCTGGAATGACGATGAGGTGTTGTTCCGGCTTTACATCATTCCGGCCTGCCTGCCGCAGACAGGCTCATGCCATTTTCTGCACACTCAATCCACATGCGGCTTAACCCACTCGGAACTCAAAAGAGCCTATTATTTCTTCATAGCGCGGAGCATTCCGGCCAGTCTGTAAACTTCTTTTGGGTATTAAAGGCCAAGTTCCGGGTGTGAGCCGAGGCGCACGAGGCGCAGTGTGCCAGGGTCGGGCTTCTGATAGATAAGCACCAGATCAGGTTTGATATGACAATCCCGGCAGTCCTTCCAGTTCCCGCTCAGCGCATGATCGCGGTGCCGGGGCCTAAGCGGCAGATCGGCCAGTAGCATAGACAACACGGCTTGCAGATTGGTATCGAGCGTGGCGCGGTGCCGGCCCTTTTTCTCCCGTTTGTAATCGCGCTTGAACTGGCCGGTATAATCAAGTATCCGCGTTGAGATCATGGAACAACGCTTCAAGGCTCGCCGATTTGGTGACGCGACCGGCACGGGCATCCTTCATTGCCTGGATGGTTGTTTCATTCGGGATTAACGGCTCAAAGGGCATGGCCTTCTCTATTGCCACCCTGGTCAGACCGATGCGCACGAAGTCGGACACGGTGAGGCCCATCGCGGCCAAAACAGCGGCCGCCTCTTCCTTGATTGCGCCGTCGATGCGCGCCTGCACGAGTTGGTTTGCAGCCATGATTGTTCTCCGATTGAATAAGTGAATGACATTGTAATGCAGGTTAAATAAAAGGACAATTCTGTCTTCGGGTTCAATACCTATGAGACGCATCAGGCTTGTTTGGCGCCTGCCTGTAGCAGGTAGACTGGAATCATAGCACAGAAGCCATTCTTACCGCGTCGTCATTCCGGCGAAAGCCGGAATCCAGTGGTTTATGCAATACATTCCCGCCAAGCGGGAATGACAACACAAATAAGTTATTCCGGTCAGCCTGTTGCGGGCAGGAAAAAGCCAGAACCCACCTAACATTCCAGCATCACCCTCTTGGATTCCGGCCTTCGCCGGGCGGCTACGGGCATCCTGCCCTCTCGCCGCATACAGGACTTCCTGTCCATAAATGACGACGGGGGCAATAGGCGTATCCCGGCAATCTGCAACGCGATTCTTCCCGTCCTATCCCGTCTTGCCTGCCACAGCCAGGACGAAATCAGTGCAGTTTTTTCTGCAAATCTCCCGGGAACGGGTCGAGTTGCCATTCTGTCTGGTCAATGCCCTGCATCAGCAGTGAGTAGAACATGTAGATGAGCGTATCGTTCAGGTTGAATATGATCCCCTGCCCGGATTCCGATTGAATCTCCAGGATTAAATTGCCATTGCCGGTGTTGCCGGTTTTTACGCTGAAGGCGAGCAGATCTTTGCCCAGCGGCCGCTTTTTGGGTGAATTTTCGGCATAGGGTTTATCGAAAGCGCCTTCGGTGAACAGCTTTTTGGTTTCTTTTTGGGCGCCAAGTGTTGTTGCGCCGCCCCTCTTTTCTATCTCACCGCCGAGAATACTGATCAATAGCCGGGTAAAACGCCGGGTCAGCCAGATCAGATATTCATCGTCATTTTCAGTGGATGTGCGCAATAAAATCCGGTCTTCCACATTGGAGTATTGCAGATTGATTTGGTGAAGTTTGTCTGACATACGGGAATCAAGATCAGAAAATCATCGTATCCGGGGCGCCCTGAAAGCTGTTTGCGGGGCCATGAATAGCGGCAGTTAAAAGGCGCAGTTTACACGATTTTTTTAGTCCGGGCGAAGGCGAGGGGGGGTTATGGCTGATTCAGCGGTCGTTGCCGGTGTTGATAATGCGATCCTCGGTGACGATCATATCAACCGGTCTGTCCGTGGATTCCGTGGGCAGCCGATCCACAAGCTGCATTTCATAGGCGAGGGCAATCCTTGTTTTTACCCGGTGTTTTGCAAACCAGCGGTCGTAGTAGCCGCGCCCATAGCCGAGCCGCTCGCCGGCCGGGCTGAAGGCGAGGCCGGGGGTGATTGCGATATCAAACGGCCCGGCCTCGGCCCGGCCAGAGGCCGGCGCCGGTATGCCCCTGTTATCCGGCTTTAACTCTGCCGGATCATTGAGCCGGACTGCGATCATCCGGGTCGCGCTGATGATCCTGGGCACGGTCAGCAGGCTGTTTTTAGCGATGGCAGCGTCAATGACTGGCCGGGTGTCCGCCTCGCCGTGGCAGGAAACATAGCAAAAAAGGGATTTGGCCTCCGCGAAGACAGCAATAGTATGCAGGTTTTTTATGATCTGCCGGCTTTTTGCCCGCCGTTCGGTGGCCGTCATTGCCGCCCGGCGCGCCCGCATGTCGGCGCGCAGTGATCGCTTGAGTGCTTGCTTGTTCATGGGTTTTGTGAAAATTTAGCAAATCCTGCCTCTTTTATCTTCGAATAAACAACAATGTCCGTAAAACGCGGCGATGCTTTCTTTTTCGCCGGATTAACATACAATAGCGGCCTTTTTCAGGCGGGCGATTGGCGCCCGCGTTATTATCGTATTGCAAGGGGTCATCGGACTAATGCTGACAATCAGACTGGCGCGAACCGGCGCAAAGAAGAAACCGTTTTATCATATCGTGGTTACCGACAGCCGCCGCAAACGCGACGGGCGCTGCCTTGAGCGCGTGGGTTTTTTTAATCCCCTGGCCGAGGGCCGGGAAATACCCTTAAAAATGGATATGGAGCGCATTGATCACTGGCGCTCCCTGGGCGCGCAAACCTCTGACCGTGTCCTGACATTGATCAAGCAAAACGCGGCCGTGACGCATGCCCCCGCCTCCGGGGCGCAAGCGGCAGAGCCGCGCCCGCCAACTTCCGAGGCGCAGGCGGCAGCTTCCGAGACCCAGGCGGCAGAGCCGATCCCGCCCGCTTCCGAAGCGCAGGCGGCAGAGCCAGGCCCGGCCGCCTGAGGCGATAAAAGCCGCAGCAAAGTTAATGCAGTGCAAAATGCCCCCATAATTATCGGCCGTATCGGCGCTGTCCACGGCCTGAAGGGCTGGCTGAAAATCAATTCTTATACCCGGCCCAAACAGAATATCTTTGTTTATTTGCCCTGGCTGGTCAATATAAATAAAGAATGGCAGCGGCTTGAAGTGGATGATTATCAACAGCGGGGCGAACGGCTGCTGGCAAAGATAGCGCGCATAGACGCCCCCGGCGCGGCCCGCCCGTATATCAACCGTGATCTGGCCGTCATGCGGCCGCAACTGCCGCCGCTCGGGGAGGACAAATATTACGGCTATGACCTGATTGGCCTGGCGGTGTTTAATCAGGACAACATCCGGCTCGGCCGCATCAGCGCAATCACGGAAACCGGGGCCAATGATGTGCTGGTGATTGAATCCAGCGCCGGGCGAAGGATTTTGATCCCGCTGCTCAGGGGGATTTATATCAAGGCCATTGACCTGGACGCCGGCCAGGTCCGGGTCGAATGGCAGGCGGATAATGACCTATCAGCTTGATATCGTCAGCCTGTTTCCCGAGATGTTCTCGCCGCTCTTTAGTTATGGTGTTATCGGGCGGGCCGTGAGAGAGAAGCGCATCCAGTTCAGGCATTGGAATCCGCGCGATTTCGCGGAAGACCGGCAGCAGAGCGTGGATGATCGCCCTTACGGCGGCGGCCCCGGGATGGTGATGCTCTATGAACCGCTGCGCGCCGCGATTGACAGGGCGAGGCAGAGGCAGCCCGATAGCGCGGTGATTTACCTGTCGCCGCAGGGACGGCGCCTCGATCAGGCCGGCGTCAGGGAACTGGCCGGCAGGGCCGGCATGATCCTGGTCGCGGGGCGTTATGAAGGGATTGATCAACGCCTGATCGAGTCCGTCATAGATGAAGAATGGTCTATCGGCGATTATGTCCTCAGCGGCGGCGAACTGGCCGCGATGGTGTTGATTGACTGCGCGGGCCGCAACCTGCCCGGCGTGCTCGGGCATCAGGATTCGGCCATGCAGGATTCATTTGTTGACGGCCTGCTGGATTATCCGCATTATACGCGCCCGCGGCAGATAGCGGGCCGTGCCGTACCGCCTGTCCTGCTCAGCGGCCACCACGAGCAGATCAGACGCTGGCGCCTGCAACAGGCGCTGGCCAAAACCTGGCGGGCAAGGCCGGATTTGATAGATTCGCTGGAACTTGACGCCGAACAGCGGCGGTTGCTGGCGGACTATCTGGCCGAAAACAGGCAATCATTGGACAATTATTAGCATGGCAATTAAACAGGCATCCTTAAACCAATTCGGAGAGCAGCAATGGCGAACATAATCGAACAACTTGAGGCCGAGCAGATGACGCGCGCCGTGCCCGTATTCGGGCCGGGCGACACCGTGGTCGTGCAGGTCAGGGTGAAAGAGGGGCAGCGCGAACGCCTGCAAGCCTTTGAAGGGGTGGTGATTGCCAGGAAAAACCGCGGCCTGAATTCCTCATTCACGGTGCGCAAAATCTCCTACGGCGAGGGCGTAGAGCGTGTCTTTCAAACCTACAGCCCGGCCATTGCCGACATCAAGGTCAAGCGCCGCGGCGATGTCAGGCGCGCAAAACTTTATTACATGCGCGAACGGCGCGGCAAGGCGGCGCGTATCAAGGAAAAGATCAAGAGTTCGGCCTGACATATTCAAACTGTTGCTATCGGCCGCTTTATGGCGCCTGGCCAGCAAAAACTCCCGCGGCCTTCCAGCGAGGCCGAACGCGCCATTGACGCCCTGCTTGATACGCTGTGGATGGAGCGGGGCCTGAGCCGCAACACGCTCGCGGCCTACCGCAGCGATCTGTGTCACTATGCCGTCTGGCTTGAGTCGCAAAACAGTGAACTAACGCGGGCCGAAAGCGCCGATATTCTGGCCTATCTGGCCCTGCCCGCGCACCATTCGGCCAAAACCATGGCCAGAAGGCTGTCCAGCCTCAGAAGACTATATGAATACCTCGCCCGTGAAGACCGGATAAAATCAAATCCGGTCAGCAGGGTGGAATCCCCGCGGCCCGGCCGCGCCCTGCCAACATCGCTGACCGAAGCCGAGGTCGAGGCCCTGCTTGATGCCCCCGCTACCGGCGATGTGCTGGGCCTCAGGGATAGAACCATGCTTGAACTGCTGTATGCCGCCGGGCTGCGTGTGTCGGAACTGGTCGGCCTGACCGTGCCGCAGCTTGACCTGGGGCAGGGCGTGGTCAGGATAATGGGCAAGGGTAGCAAGGAACGGCTGGTCCCGCTCGGTGACGAGGCCGGCCAATGGCTGGCGAAGTATCTGAAAACCGCGCGGGTCGCCCTGTTAAACCGGGCCGTGTCGGATGTCCTGTTTTTAAGCCGGCGCGCCAGGGCGATGACGCGCCAGACCTTTTGGCACAGGGTCAAACATTACGCGCTCATTGCCGGGATCCGCAAACCGCTTTCTCCGCATGTACTAAGACATTCATTTGCCACCCATCTGGTCAATCACGGCGCGGATCTGAGGGTAGTACAAATGCTGCTCGGCCACAGCGATATATCGACCACTCAAATCTATACCCATGTGGCCAGGGAACGCCTGAAAAATCTGCACGCCGAGCATCACCCCAGGGGGTGATGACAAATGCCGGGCCGCTTCCCGGCGGCGGCGCTATGGAGCAACTGGTTGAGAGCAAGAAGAAGGCGGGTAAGAACAAAACCGAAGGCGAGCAGCAGGGGGGCAGAAAATAAGAGCAGGGCAGTATGGCTTCTCGGGGCAGTGTGAACCGGCAGGAGGAAGAGAAGTTGTTGCCGGGGAATGTGACGCCTAAAAATGATCAGAAAGACTAACAATCGAAAGAAAGGCTGGTCTCAGGGATGAGACCGGCAAATTATCCCCATATAGTAGAGAAACACATCATTTTGCAATTTTGTAGCCTTTATCCTTCAGAAATTGGATTTCTCTTGCATATCCTTGTTTTTTTATGTCCTGGATGGTGGCTTCTGCGGTCTCCGAATCCGGGTGTAGCTTTTTAAACTCACTTTCCAGTAACTGAAAGCGCAGCTTGAAGTTTTCTTCACTCGCCGCATTAACATCTCGTTCCCCATGCGCCTCCCGCAACAATTCCCGGAGTTCGGCCATTTTCTTCCGGCCAAGCTCAAAGGATTCCTTAATTCTCCTTTCTTCCTCGCCCTGCTCCCGGATACGGGCCGCCTCCTGCAAATTATCAACGGCCCTGGCAGTCTTCCTGTTCGCCGCTTCAATATTGCCGCCTACAATAGTACCCCACAAAAAATCACTACTCATCGTTCTGCCCTCGTTCTGTTACTGATAATAAATGCCGGCTACCTCTTAAAAGCATAGACCTTGACCCGCCAAATGTCAAATTGGAACAGTCGTGAAAAGGAGAGGGAAAGGAGAAGACGGGAAACCGGGCCTTATCGAATCAACCGCCAAATGGGTTGTCTGGCTGGTTATCCTGCTGGCCGTTCCACTCTTTATCTGCGGGGTGCTGCTGGCCTTTTACTTTCCGGCCGTGCCATTCATCAACTGGCTGGCCGCCATTCTGGGCTGGCTGGTGCTGCTGGTCGAGGCCGTCATTACCGCCCCCTTCTGGGCCGCCGCCCACGCCGTCGGCGCCGGCGGCGGCATGGCCGGACAACACGCCAAACAGGGCTATATGCTCATCCTGTCCCTGGTCTCGCGCCCGGTGCTCATGATAGCCGGCCTGTTCGGGGCCTTCCTGGTCATGCACTACGCCTGCAAGTTCCTGCTCTACAGCTTCGTCCCGTTCATGCAAGGCATGAACGCCGGCAGCCTGTCGGGGGTGGTGACGTTTATCGCCATGTGCGTGCTGCTGGCGGGGTTGTCGCTGATTATCGCCAACCGGGCCTGGTCATTGATTTATGCCCTCCCAGACCGGGTTCTGGCCTGGATTGGGGCCCACTCCCCACAACTCGGCGAACAGGAAATGAACGCGGATTCCAGACAGATGTTTATCGCCGCGGTCTCGGCCGGCTCCAAGAGCGGCGGCGGCGCTATGGAGCAACTGGTTGAGAGCAAGAAGGGGACGGATGGGCAGAATACCCAAAAGAAAACCAAGGGCGAGCGGGACGTGAGTAATCAGGATCAGGGCGAGCATGATAACGATGCCCTGCGGAACCGGAAGGAGGAAGAGAAGTTGTTACCGGGAAATATAAAGTCTCCAAAACAGGACTAACAGCCGGGCAAACGGGACGTTCGGACTGAAGCTGGGGTTGAAAAAGTGTAGCTCAAAAAGAGCCGGTCATCAGGGATGAGACCGGCAAATTTGCCCCATGCAGTAGGGGAACACTTATAACAGGCTATTCTGCGATTTCGTAACCTTTTTCGGCTGCGATTTTGTAATACAGATCATCGCCCTGCTTGCCAATATCCCGGATTATATTTTCCGCAGCTTGAGGGTCAGGGTGTAATTTTTTGAATTCTTCTTTTAATAGTCTATATCGCAATCTGAAAGCTTCCATATTTCCATAATTCTCATCCCGCGCCCCATGCGCCTCCCGCAACAATTCCCGAAGTTCGGCCATTTTCTTCCGGCCAAGCTCAAAGGATTCCTGAATTCTCTTTTCTCTTGCAATATCCCGCGCGCCCTGCTCCCGGATACGGGCCGCCTCCTGCAAATTATCAACGGCCTTGGCAGTCTTCCTGTTCGCCGCTTCAATATTGCTGCCTACAATAGTACCCCACAAAAAATCACTGCTCATCGTTCTGCCCTCGTTCTGTTACTGAAATAAATGCCGGCTACCTCTTAAAAGCATAGACCTTGTCCTTGGTCATTTTAGTTAACCACTATATCTTGAAGCCCTGAAAACAGTTTATCTGCTATTCCTAATCTTTTGGAATCGATCAAGTCATCCACTACTAAATCGACAGGAAGAGAAGTCACAGTAAAACCACCATAAGGCGAAGAAGTAACTTTAGAAAGCATTCCTTCATATTCTTTTGAAGATTTCCTCCTTCTCAATTCATTCATCGCGCTCTCTTCATCGGGAAAATACTTTATAGAACCAGTAAAATTATTATTCATGCTACCTCCAATTAATTCTTGATTTGCTGTTGACATCCCCCTGAATCATGCATCCCTGCGGCGCCCGGCCTGGCATTGCGCCGCTCTGTCGGGCGCTTGCTGATGGCGGTCTGACTGCACTGCCCACTTCACAGGCGCTACGGGTTGCCCCGCCCTGAGTACATTCGATCTTTTAAGTAAACCTCTTAAACCCATCTCTGCCGCGCCCAATTGTCTATATAATCCTCTATTGTTCCTTAAGTTACTCCATAATTCTCCACTAATCATCATCAAAATATATAAAAAATCGGGGAAGATGCAAACTTTTTTGTAAAAATAAAGCGATTTTCTTCATTTCTGGCTGGTCAGCCAGAATCCACCTCCAATTTGACATCCTGCCGGCCAGTGGCCATATTTTAAAAATACCGTGAGGACGGGAATTAACGCATGGGGAGAGTGGCCTGGCCAGGGGGCTTGAATGGTCAGGCTCCAGGCGGCGCTTGATGAATCGTGAATTCGCCGTATGGCGAAACTCCGAACATAATGTACTCAGGGCGGGGCAGCCCGTAGCGCCTGTGAAGTGAACGATGCAGGAAGCAGTAAGTCGCCAGCAGCAGGAACCCGCCGAAGCGACCCGGAACGGCGTAATGCCGGGCCGGGGCGCCGTAGGGGTCTCCCGATGTTTGGGGGGAGAATGCCAAAATTGGCCGGTCTCAGGATGAGACCGGCCAATTTTCCCCATACCCAACGCCGGTTTACTCGGCGATTTTGTAACCCTTAGCAGTCACTATTTTGTTATACAGATTATCTCTCTGCGTTCTAATATCATCGAGAATTTTCTCCGGATCAGGGTGAATTTTCCTAAATTCAGCTCTTAATAAGTTATAGGCTAATTTCCAGCCTTCTTTATTCGCATAATTCACATCCCGCGCCCCATGCGCCTCCCGCAGCAATTCCCGGAGTTCATCTATTTTTGCGTTGCCTTTTCGGAACGTTTCCTGAATTCTCTTTTCTCTTGCAATATCCCGCGCGCCCTGCTCCCGGATACGGGCCGCCTCCTGCAAATTATCAACGGTCCTGGCAGTCTCCCTGTTCGCCGCTTCAATATTGCTGCCTACGATAGTACCCCACAAAAAATCACTGCTCATCGTTCTGCCCTCGCTCTGTTACTGATAATAAATGTTGACTACCTCCTGAAAGCATAGATATTGACCCGGCAGATGTCAAACTGGAACAGTTTTTGAGCCGGAACAGTCTGTCGCCATCCGCAGCAGTAACGACCAGACCGGCGAAACCAATACCCGCTTTTTTCAGGAAACCCGCGATGGCGGCTGGATGATGGCCGGGGCCTGGTTCTGGACAATATCGGCCATGAACCGGCGCGTGGCCGACATCGTCATCTGCGGCCTGATGCTGGCCTTCTGGTTCCCGGCCGTGCCGTTCATCAACTGGCTGGCCGCCATCGGTATATTCGGCATTCTCACCCAAACAGGAGGATCGCTTCGGCGGGTTCCTGCCCTCTTGAAGTATTACGCGGTATCTATAAACTAAAGGTACTTTTCAATACCTTTGGTTTATATATGAAAGCAAAAGACCTTCTGGCCGTATTGGATGAGCAGGACCGGGACGGGCGGGTATGGCTTTATACCCCGGCCATGTTGCGCATCCTGTTTCCCGAAGAATCGGATGATTCATTGAAGATGAGCCTGCGGCGTCATGTGCGGGCCGAGCTGTTGAAGAAAGTGAAGAAAGGCTTGTACGCCAACGAGCGGGCCCGCTCCGCCCCGCCAGACAGGTTGCCGGCCCTCGTGCCCTGGCTCCGGCCCGGCCAGATCAATTATGTGTCGAAAGAAAACCGCCTGAGTGAATTCGGAGTGATTTCGCAGATGCCCCTGAATCATCTGTCGGTAATGACCAGCGGCGCCTCGCAAACCTTTGCAACCCGTTATGGCAGGATTGAGTTTGTACACACGCAAAGACCGATTCAGTTCATCCTGGATCATACTGAAATCGATCCCGGGACCGGGCTATTAGTCGCGGATGAAGCGCTGGCGAGGCGTGATGTCAACCGAAGCGGCAACAAAAGCATCCGGGCGCTGATCCGCGAGCAAGAGCAAAAAGATAAGCGGGCCGGAATGTGAAAAGAGTATTTGAGGATTTGATGGTGATTGCCGACCGGCTGGCCGCGGGGCAGAACCGATTAAGGCAGACCATCCTGAAAGAAGTGCTGCATGCCGATATTCTCCGGGCGCTGCACGAATCCGGCCTGAGCAAGTCTCTGGTCTTCCAGGGCGGCACGGCCCTGCGTCTCTGTTATGGCAATCCACGCTACAGCGAAGATCTGGACTTTGTGCGTCGCGCCCCGCTGGAACCGGCGGACTTTGAACATTTCAAGGCCACCCTGAAGACATCCATTGCCAAACGTTATGAACTCGATGTTCGAATTAGCGATCCAAAGCGCGCCCTGAATCAGAGAACAACGGACGCTTCGATTGCGGTACATCGCTTTACGGCCGTGCTTGCGATTGAGAAACCCGGCGTCAAAAACCAGAAGATTCATATCGAGGTGGCGGATATCCCGGCTTATGACGCGCGGCCGCGGATGATTAATAGCCCATACGCCGAATATGGGGCGGGGCCGGTGATGCTCAATGTTTCGTCAGAGAAGGAGATCCTGGCCGATAAGGTGATCGCCGTTGCCGGACGTGATTATATCAAGGCGCGTGATATCTGGGATATCAAGTGGTTGCGGGACAGAGGCATTGAACTCGACCACGCCTGGGTGGGCCGCAAAGCGGCCGATTATCATCTTGTGAAAGATGCGGATCTTTCGCCCCTTATCAACAGGCTCAAAGCGCGTATCCGTAACCTTGCGTTGCCGGAAACGCACGCGCAATTCATTGATGAAATGCGCCGTTTTCTTGCCAAAGCACAGTCTGATATCTGGCTGGCAGACGCCGTGACTTCTCTGGGCCTTATAAAGGACGTGAGTGATTTTCTCGAAGCACAGTTGCCGAAACTTGAGGCGCCATTAAATACGAAGGCCCCGGGAACGGGGCCTTCGCACTAACTCGGAGTCTCCTGCTTATCTTTACCAGCGGTAAAAACCGGCTATAACTAAAACGAAGCCATAAGGTCAGACAGAAGTGAGACTTTGCTGAGAGAGCATGAAGGCTGCCGAGGTGCGCCTATTTCGTACATCGTCATTCCAGCGAAAGCTCGCCTACAGGACGTAGGTGGTAGAGCGACGCCTGCCTGCTACAGGCAGATATGGAACAGGCCGCCGAGGAATCCAGGAGGGCAGGGCCGGGGAGTGAAATGGATTACGATTCTGTCTGCCAGACGGCACGGTGTGTTTGGTTGTCATTCCCGCCCAGGCGGGAATGTATTTCATAAATCACTGGATTCCGGCTTTCGCCGGAATGACGGCAGGGGTGAAGTGAAATGTTCGTTGTCATTCTGACTTGATTATGGCAGGTAGGTCGGAATGAGGCAAAGCTAAAACAATACCCCATCGTCATTTATGGACAGGATGTCCTGTATGCGGCGTGAGGGCAGGATGCCCGTAGCCGCCCAGCGAAAGCTGGAATCCAGGAGGACGAGCCGGAATGTTGGGTGGGTCTCGGTGTTTGTTATGCCAGGAATAACTTAACTGGTTGTCATTCCCGCAGGGCGGGAATGTATTACATAAATCACTGGATTCCGGCCTTCGCCGGAATGACGGCGGGGGCGATAGGCGCATTATGAGCGATACTAACGATACCGTGGCCAGGATAACTGACGCCCTATTTTAGATGAAGTGACCCTGGATACTCTGGTTCTGCCCTCCACTCTGTTACTGAAATGAATATTGATTACCTGCTATCGGAGTTTTCAGGACACGCTCTTTTTAATGACATCTACGCTATCCGCGGATGCCTCTTTCCCGCGGTAAAACCGGCCCATTTCGGCGTTCTGCCAGAATTCTTCGGTCACTTCCGGGATATCCCCGGTATCTATGTCCGCATCATTCATCTCTGACAGCGTCTTGATTTCCTGTTTCTGCTCCTCGCTAAGCGGCGGCAGCACGCCGTTTCTAACGCTTAATTTGCCCATAGTATCTATCCTTCTCTCGCTTTGTGGCCTGTCGCGCAGATATGATCCGGATTTCTGTTGCCGCGCCTTTCTCCCGTACCGTATGCGCGACAAATAAAATTATTCGTTCATCCACTGCTAGCCCATATCCGGGCTTTTAGCGTGTTTTAGCATGTTTTTCGACTTAAGTTTTGCCTAAGAGCATAGTCATTGGCCCTGTGGGTGTCAAATTGTGTCCGGGTTCAATACCTATGAGATCAATCAGGGCTGACTGTTGCCTGCCTGTAGCAGGTAGGCAGGTTGGAGTGACGTAAAGCTAAAACAATACCCCATCGTCATTCCAGCGAAAGCTGGAATCCAGGAGGACGGGCCGGAATGTTGGGTGGGTCTCAGTGTTTGTTATGCCAGGAATAACTTAACTGGTTGTCATTCCCGCAGGGCGGGAATGTATTTCATAAATCACTGGATTCCGGCTTTCGCCGGAATGACGGCAGGGGTGAAGTGAAATGTTCGTTGTCATTCTGACTTGATTATGGCAGGTAAGTCAGAATGAGGCAAAGCTAAAACAATACCCCATCGTCATTCCAGCGAAAGCTGGAATCCAGGAGGACGGGCCGGAATGTTGGGTGGGTCTCGGTGCTTGTTATTCCAGGAATAACTTAACTGGTTGTCATTCCCGCAGGGCGGGAATGTATCTTATAAACCACTGGATTCCGGCTTTCGCCGGAATGACGGCAGGGGTGAAGTGAAATGTTCGTTGTCATTCTGACTTGATTATGGCAGGTAAGTCGGAATGAGGCAAAGCTAAAACAATACCCCATCGTCATTTATGGACAGGATGTCCTGTATGCGGCGTGAGGGCACGCCTACAGGACGTACGCCTACAGGGACGTAGGTGGTAGAGCGGCGTCTGGAACAAGCCGCCGAGGTGGTAGAGCGGCGTCTGGAACAAGCCGCCGAGGATGCCCGTAGCCGCCCAGCGAAAGCTGGAACCCAGGAGGACGGGCCGGAATGTTGGGTGGGTCTCGGTGTCTGTTATTCCAGGAATAACTTAGCTGGTTGTCATTCCCGCAGGGCGGGAATGTATCTTATAAACCACTGGATTCCGGCTTTCACCGGAATGACGATAAAGGTGAAGTGAAATGTTCGTTGTCACTCTGACCTACTTGCTGTAGGCAAGCGGCAGGCAGGTTGAGGGTCTCCTGTGTCTGTCAATCAGTTACAGGCGACCCGGTTTCTTTTTTCAGGAAAGCCTCACTTCTGTCTGAATCTCTACATTGGGGGGTGGATCTGGCCGCATAACCAGAAATGAAGGAAATCGCTTTTTTTTGTAAAAAAGTTTGCATCTTTACCGATTTTTCATATACTTGGTTTGTGGAACGCTTGAGCCGGTGTCCCTTACGGGTAGCGTCCATGCCGCCAGTTTAACCTTTTGTGTCTCCATTTTTGTTAACTGGTCTTTATTACTGGGGAAGATAACCAAGAGCCCGGCACATTGTTAGTATTAAGGCCCCGTTCTCGGGGCCTTTTTTTATTTATGGCGAGCTTGCCGGGACCGGGTATAGCCATGCCCGGAAAACGGGGGCGAAAATGAGGACACCCTTCAAAGCTCTCTCTGCGGCAGCACCGAGTACACTTCTTCCAGCGTGGTTAAACCTTCCGAGATCTTCCGGGCGCCGCTGATTTTGAGCGGGCGCATGCCGTGTTTGAGGGCGGCGGTGCGGAGCTGGTCCAGATTGGTTTCGGCCGTTACATTTTTTCTGATCTCGGCTTTTATCTTGAGCGCCTCATAGAGCCCGCTGCGCCCCATAAACCCGGTATGGCGGCATTCTTCGCAACCGACCGAGCGGAAAACCCGCGCGGGCAGACCGAGTCTGAAGGGCGCGGTGAATTCATCCCAGGTCTTTTTTTCAATTTCACCGGGCTGCTTGCAATGTACGCACAAGGTGCGCACCAGGCGCTGGGCGATAACGCCCTGCAAGGTGGCGTTGATCAGAAAAGGCTGCATGCCGATGTCAATCAGGCGCGTGACCGCGGAGGGCGCGTCGTTGGTGTGCAGGCTGGACAATACCAGATGGCCGGTCAGGGCGGCCTGTATGGCGATATCGGCGGTTTCGCCGTCGCGGATCTCGCCGACCATGATGATATCCGGGTCTTGCCTCAGGAGCGTCCTGACACCTGATGCAAAATCCACGCCGATCATGGGCTGCACCTGCATCTGGTTGAATTTCGGTTCGACCATCTCAATAGGGTCTTCTATGGTGCAGATATTGATTTCAGGGCGCGCTATCTGGTTCAGGATGGAGTAGAGGGTGGTGGTCTTGCCGGAGCCGGTCGGGCCGGTCAGCAGGATGATGCCGTTGGGGTTGTTGACCATGGCGGACAGTTGTTGCTGGTCGTATTCGGTAAAGCCGAGTTCCTTATAGTTTTTAACCAGCATTTCGGGGTCAAAGATACGCAGCACGAGTTTTTCGCCAAAGGTGGTCGGCATGGTTGACAGGCGCATTTCCACTTCTTTGCCGGATGGCGTAATGGTCTTGATGCGGCCGTCCTGGGGCCGTCTCCGGTCGGTGATATCCATCCGCCCCAGCGATTTCAGACGGCCGGTGATCGCCCCCATGATCACGACCGGCAGTTCATGCACAATATGCAGCACATTGTCGATCCGAAAACGGATGCGGCCCTGTTCCCGCCGGGGTTCGAGATGAATATCGCTGGCGCGCTGTTCAAAGGCGAATTGCAGCAGCCAGTCCACGATGCTGACGATATGTTGATCGTTGGCGTCAAGTTCCCCACCGGCCTTGCCTACCTTTATCAGTTGTTCGAAATTCTGGATCAGGGCGATGGGTTCATCTTTTTTCTGCCCGACGGCCCCGTCGATTGAGCGGCTGACACCGTAAAACTCGACCAGATAGCGCTCCAGATCCCGCGGATTGATGAACACCCGTTTTATCGTCAGGCGGGTGATGCGCGCGAGTTCGTTCTCCCAGGACGAGATAAACGGCTCCGAGCTGGCGATGGTGATTTCCTTCTCGGTGACGGCAACCGGCAAAATTTTGAGTTTTGCCGCATAGGCCTGCGACACGACCGAGGTGATCTTTTGCACTTCGATCTTTAGCGGGTCAATACGCAGATAGGATTGATTGACTTTCTCCGCCAGCCATTTGGTCAACACTTCCAGGCTCAGCGGATAGGCGGGCGTGGTCTGGGACTGCCAGCCCTGTTCGGCAATCGTGATCAGGGGATGAATGTGTATCCGGGTATTGGCGGCGCCCATATCCGCCAGTTGCGCGCGTTGCTGTTGTTTTATCAAGCCGTCCTTTTCCAGCAGATCGAGGACATAATCCAGTTTCAGCCGTGATTCCTGGCCGTGTTTTTGGGTTGCGATATTCATTTAATCCTGATTTTGATAGCGAAGGTCATTGAACAGACTGTTGTAAACATGGTCTGATATTATCCATAACTACCGCAATAAATGCATTCAATTATCACTCTGGAGTCGCCATGAAGCCCTTGTTAATCTTGTTTTCAGGTCTGTTTACCCTTTTTTCAGTGTCCGCCGAGGAGAATATCGAGCAGGAGATCACGGCCGCCCTGGCGGGCCTGATCCCGGATATCAAGGTGGACAGCGTGCGCGCGGCGCCGGTTGAGGGTCTTTATCAGGTATTGATGGGGACGGATGTCATTTATATGAGCCGCGACGGTAATTATGTGCTCAAGGGCGAACTGCTTGATATTAACTTAAAGCGCAATCTGACCGAAGATGTGCGGTCCGGGGCCCGGCTCAGGCTGATAGAGGGCATCGACAAGAATGAATATATTGAATTTGCGCCTGAAAAGACCAGCGAGGCGATCTATGTCTTTACCGATGTGGAATGCGGTTATTGCCGCAAGCTGCACCGTGATGTGCCCGAACTGAATGCCAGGGGCGTCAGCGTCAGATACCTGGCCTTTCCGCGCAACGGCGTGGATTCCGCAGTTGGCCGCGAGATGCGGCAGGTGTGGTGCGCCGAAGATCGGCAGGCCGCGATAACGGCCGCCAAGAATCGTGAATCGGTCGCGGCCGCGAGTTGCAATGACCCGGTCGCCAGGCATTACGCGCTGGGCAGGCAGCTTGGAATCCGCGGTACGCCGGCCATTTATCTCGAAAACGGACGGATGCTGCCGGGTTATCTGACGCCGGATGAACTGGAGTATCAGTTACAACTGCAATAGTAGTGATCAGTTTTTATCAAAACCAGGGCCGTTTAACGACTTGATGATCACGGTCGTCAGACGGCCTCCTTTCCCCCAAGGTTACCTCATCTAAATTGCTAACATAGCGGGCGATATGAGCGATACCAATGATACCGTGGCCAGGATACCTGAGCCTTATTTTGGCTCTTTTGAGTTCCGAGTGGGTTAAGCCGCATGTGGATTGAGTGTGCAGAAAATGGCATGAGCCTGTCTGCGGCAGGCAGGCCGGAATGATGTAAAGCCGAAACGACACCCCCTCGTCATTCCAGCGAAAGCTGGAATCCAGTGGTTGATACAATACATTCCCGCATAAGCGGGAATGACCATCTGAATACCTCATTCCAACCGACCCCGCTGAGTTACCTGCCACCCCGCTACCTGCCTGCCTCCGGCAGGCGTGGATTCCAGCTTTCGCTGGAATGACGAAACTGTTGTTATTTTGGCCTACCTGCTGCCCGCAGGCCGTCTCCGTTCTGTCCTGGTCATCAATTAAGCCAGAATTATTGCATTACCCACTCGGATTTTAAAAGAGGCCTTATTTTAGATGAGGTGACCCTGCATTCCTGCTAAAGCCCTGCCTGTTGCAGACAGACAGGATGACGGAAAGCCAAAATAACACCCCCTACGTCATTCCGGCGAAGGCCGGAATCCAGGAGGGCGGGCCGGGATGTGATATGAGCGCCGATTCTGTCTAATTGTCATTCCCGCCTGAGCGGGAATGTATGACATAAACCACTGGATTCCGGCCTTCGCCGGAATGACGACGGGGGCGATAGGCACATTATGCGCGATACTAACGATTCTGTGGCCAGGATACCTGACGCCTTATTTTAAATGAGGTGACCCTGTCCTTCCCCCTCATTGACCACCCAGACCGGCAAAAAACCCGGTTCATATTGAATACCGTGAAAATCCTCGTGTGTTAAACTTCGCCGCAATCAATATGGCAGCGGTATTTTAATGCAGGAGCTTATATTCAGTCCCGACCCATCAAGCCGGGTCCTGGTCGTGGGCGACATTATTCTCGATCAATATATCTATGGTGAAACCGGGCGCATTTCGCCGGAGGCGCCCGTGCCGGTGGTGCATGTCCGGCGCACCGAGGAGCGGCCGGGCGGCGCGGCCAACGTGGCCGCCAATGTGGCGGCGCTGGGGCTTGAGGCGGCGCTGCTGGGCGTCACCGGGGATGACGCCGCCGCTCGCCGTCTGACGGAGATGCTCGACGCGCGGGGCGTGAGTTGCCACTTTAATCGTTGTCAGGGCCTGTCAACGGTGACCAAACGGCGGGTGCTGAGCCGGCAGCAACAGTTATTGCGGCTGGACTATGAACCTGAAACGCAAACCAGCCCCCCGGACGAATTGTTCAGCAGCTTTAAGGCGCTGCTGCCGGAGGCGGACATCGTGATCCTGTCCGATTACGCCAAGGGCAGCCTGGTCGAGGTCGGGAAATTTATTGACTATGCCAGAGAAAAGGGCGTCCGCGTGTTGGTGGATCCCAAGTCTGCCGACTTTGCCTGTTATAGCCGGGCCAGTATCCTCACGCCCAACCAGAAGGAATTTGAAAATGTGGTCGGCAAATGCCGCGCCGGGGCGGAACTCGCCGCCAGGGCGGAACAACTCCGGGCCGAACTCAAACTGGACGCCTTGCTGATCACCCGCGGCGAACACGGCATGAGCCTGTTCACGACGGCCGCGGCGCCATTGCATCTGCCGGCCGAGGCGCACGAGGTTTATGACGTGACCGGCGCGGGCGATACGGTGATCGCGGTATTGGCCGTCGCCCTGGCCTCTGCTTATCCGCTTGATGAGGCAACGGCGCTGGCCAACAGGGCGGCCGGCCTCGTGGTGGAAAAACTCGGGGCCGCGACCGTAACGGCGGCCGAGATCAATCAGGGCGGCAGGTGGAACAGCGCGGGCGTGGTGAGCGAAGAAACGGCATTAAAGATGGTTGCCCTGGCCAGGCAAAACGGCAAGAAAATAGTGATGACCAATGGCTGTTTCGATATCCTGCACGCGGGCCATGTCGAATATCTGGCAGAGGCCAGGGCGCTCGGCGATATGCTGCTTATCGCGGTCAATGACGATGACTCGGTCAAGCGTCTCAAGGGCGCACAAAGGCCGGTGAATTCAATGAGCAATCGCATGACAGTATTAAGCGCGTTGGCCTGCGTGGATCTGGTGACGCCGTTTTCCGAGGATACGCCGGCGCGCTTGATTGCAAGGTTTCAGCCGGATGTGTTGGTAAAGGGCGGTGACTATAATGAAGCGCAGATCGCCGGCGCGGCCGATGTGCGCAAGAACGGCGGGGAGGTGGTTATCCTGGCCCACCGGGCGGGCTTGTCAACTTCCCTGACCATTAAAAAATTAAAGGCGGCGCGGGAGGCATTATGATTGTAGTAACGGGCGGGGCCGGTTTTATCGGCAGTCAACTGGTCAAGGGCTTAAATGCCAGGGGCAGGGAAGATATTCTGGTGGTCGATGATTTGAAACAGGGCCAGAAGTTTTCCAATCTGGCCGACAGCCGTATTGCCGATTACATGGACAAGTCTGAATTCAGAAAATATATCAGCCGCTACGATGGTTTCCCCAACTATTTTACCGCCCGGATTGAATTTATCTTTCATCAGGGCGCCTGCTCCACGACCACGGAGCGGGACGGGCAATATATGCTGGACAATAATTTTACTTATGCCAAAGAACTCCTGCATTTTGCCATTCAAACCGACACCCCGTTTTTGTATGCGTCCAGCGCCGCCGTATATGGCCTGAACACCTGTTTTGCCGAGGCGCCCGGCAATGAAAACCCGATCAATGTTTATGCCTATTCCAAGCTGCTGTTTGATAATTATGTGCGCGCGCAAGCCACTCGCACCAATAACCGCCTGATCGGGCTGCGCTATTTTAATGTCTATGGGCCGGGCGAGGCCCATAAAGAAGAGATGGCCAGCGTTGCCTTTCATTTTAATAAACAACTCAATGAAACGGGCAGAGTGAAATTATTTGAGGGCAGCCACGGCTATGCCGACGGGGAACAGCGGCGCGATTTTGTCTCGGTGGAAGATGTGGTCAGGGTCAATCTATGGATGATGGATCAGGCCGCTGTCTCCGGTATTTTTAATGTCGGCACGGGTGAAGCCAGCAGCTTCAACCAGATCGCCCGGGCCGTGATCGATTGGCACGGCAAGGGAGAGATCGGCTATATCCCCTTTCCGGCCGCGCTCAAAGACAGCTATCAGGCTTATACCGAGGCCGACATCGGCGCGCTGCGCGCGGCGGGTTATAACGAAGCCTTCACCCCGCCCGAACAGGGCGTGCCTCAATACATGGCGAGCCTGAACAAATGAGCCACCCATAAAGCCGCCGGCCTTGCGTTTCCTTTATACCCTGGCGCTGTATCTGCTATGCCCGTTTGTGCTGCTCAGGCTGTTTTACCTGGGCAGAAAAGATCCGGCCTATCGCCGCAGCTGGCGCGAACGCTTCGGTTTTTTATCCTGGCAAAGACCGGCGCGCCGGATTATCTGGTTGCACGCCGTATCCGTTGGCGAAGTGAACGCCGGCCGGGCGCTGGTCGAATACCTGCTTAAAAACCACCGTAATTTTCAGGTATTGATCACCACGGTCACCCCGACCGGGGCCGCCACGGTCAAACGGCATTTTTCCGATCAGGTCCCGCATTTTTACTTTCCGTATGACCTGCCCCTTGTGATAAGGCGTTTTCTCGCGCGGGTTGAACCGGTGATTTTCATCAGCATGGAAACCGAAATCTGGCCCAACCTATTCCATGAATGCCGCGCGCGGGGCGTGCCGGTATTGATCATCAATGCCAGGCTCAGTGAAAAATCCAGAAATGGCTACCAAAAGGTCACGGCCCTGAGCCGCGAGACCTTTCCCTTGATCAATACCATAGCGGCCCAGACCCGCGCCGATGCCGAGCGCTTTATCGAGTTAGGCGCGGCCAGAGAGCGAGTCCATATCACCGGCAACCTGAAATTCGACATCACTATTCCGCCCGACATCGAACAACAGGCGCGGTCATTACGCCGTTATTTTTCCCCTGATCGCCCGATCTGGATCGCGGCCAGCACCCAGGCTGGCGAGGAGGCGATCATCCTGAAGGCCCAGCTTGATATCCTGCGCCAATACCAGCACGCGATATTGATACTCGCGCCGCGCCATCCCGCGCGGGCAGATCAGATCGCCGCCCTGTGCGGGCAATATCAACTGGACTGTATCAGGCATTCAAGCCGGGCCGCGTTTGGCGCCGTTCATAAGGTTTACCTGTTGGACACACTGGGCGAATTACTCCCGCACTACGCCGCGGCGCAGGTGGCCTTTGTGGGTGGCAGCCTGGTTGACGGCGGCGGACAGAACATGCTGGAACCCGCGGGCCTGGGCCTGCCCGTGCTTTGCGGGCCGCATACCTACAACTTCAGCGGAGTCATGGCCTTGCTGCGCCGCGAAGCGGCCATCAGGATAGTCAATAACAGCGCGGAACTGGCAACCGAAGTCAACCGGCTTTTCAGCGACGCGGATACGCGGCAACAACTGGGCGCGCGCGCCAGGAAAGCGGTCGCTGACAACAGGGGCAATATCAAGCGGGTTATTGATTTGATCGATCCGTATTTATCGACATAATACAAACCTGTGAAGATTTACATATTCGAGAAAATGCGGATAGAATTAGAATTTCGCGCGACATCTCCCTGTGCAGGCCATTAAATATGCCTTCGGGAAATAGGGCTGAGCCACAGCAAATGAGCAGCATGTCAAGCGCGCTTTGAATTATCCACAACTATGAGGAATCAGGATCGTATGGCTACTAATGAGGACATTGCAAATCAAAATAGAGAGCAGTTTAAAAAATTTCTGAGGGATGATTATGGTGAAAAACTCACAGAAGAAACCATAAATGAATATGTGTGGCGGATTCAAATAATCTCCAAAAACTGTGAATTCGATATTTACGCGATAGAAGATATCGCAAAACTCAGAGAAGTTAGAGGTCAATTAGATAGAGGGGAGATCAATCAAGAATTCGCAGAAGGATATAATAAAGCGCTTAGCTCTGCAATGAAGACATATTGTGAATTTGTCGAGTGGAAAAACAGAAACCGTATGACTACCAAATCTAAAAAACCTCTATCCCGTGAGGAAATTGAGAAGGCAATGGATGCTTTTGATGCTTCAGACCCCTTCTTCAAAGGTTTCGGGAAACCAAAAGATTTCTGGGTGCGTTCAACCAGAAAGCACGACAAGGTGTATCCGACTAAACCTATAGTCTGCTATGTGTTAAACAAAGAAGACATGAACGGAGGTTGGTCGACGCCAGACAACGCGGCATCTCAGCTACACAATGCGGGCTTCATTATCGTGAATGAGGATAATAACCCTGTTCTTCCTGAAAACTACTGGGACTCAAAATATAATCACCTTACCATAAAGACTGCGGCTGATTATATTCGGATTTGCGCTCTGAACTATTACATCATACCTGCACGCGAACGCGGAAAGAGACGGGTTTCCATTCGAGTCGGAGATTTGAAAAAAGACCTTATACCTGCACGCAAACGCGGAGAGACACGGGTTTCCATTCGGGCCGGAGATTTCGGTACAATGAATGTCTGGGGCACCTTGAGAGGTAAACTGTTTCAGGACATGGCAAAGGTACCATTCCCGTCTCAAAAAGGCCAGGATGCCAGAAATGAAACAATTTTAATATATACCCTTGAATCAATCAGGCAGACCGATGAATCAACCAAACAGACCGAAAACCTGATTCTTTACGGCCCTCCGGGTACGGGGAAAACCTATGAAACGGCATGGGAGGCCGTGCGCCTGTGCCTTGGTGATGAGACAGCCGGGGAATTGAAAGGGCCGGAAAACCGCAACGCCCTGATGGAGAAATACCAGGAGCTTGTGGAAGTTGGCAGGGCCAGGTTCATCACTTTCCATCAATCCATGTCCTATGAGGAATTCGTCGAAGGTCTGCGCCCCGAGACTCAAGGCGCCATAAAGGATGCTTCAAACAGCGGTGGTTTTCGTCTGAAGGTCGAAGATGGCATCTTCAAAGAGTTTAGCGAAAGCGCGGAGAAAGATCTGGATCATAATTACGTTCTTGTCATTGACGAGATAAACCGAGCCAATATCTCCAGGGTCTTTGGCGAATTGATTACCCTTCTTGAACCCGACAAGCGAATTGGTCGGCTTAATGAAATCCGGCTGACTCTGCCGTATTCCAAAGAAGAGTTCGGCGTTCCGTCTAATCTGCACATCATCGGCACAATGAATACCGCCGATCGATCTATCGCCCTGCTGGATACCGCGCTGCGCCGGCGGTTCAAATTCCGCGAGTTGATGCCGAACCCTTCACTTTTGGAGCAGGACGTGGAAGGCATCGACCTGCAAAAATTGCTCACTCGTCTCAACGAACGTATCGAATATCTATTTGATCGCGAGCACCAGATAGGCCATGCCTATTTCATGGGCTGTGAGTCAGATAAATATATAAGAGCGGTCATGCACGACCGCGTTATTCCGCTGCTGGCGGAGTATTTTTATGAAGACTGGACGAAGATTGCCCTGGTGCTGGAAGGTCGTTCTCCCCAGGAAGAAAAAGATTTCGACGGATGCTTCCTGAAAGGTGAGAAGATTGAGATTCCAAAGGACTTGGCTGACGATTCCGAGGCAGGCGGAAAGGCCCGGATAAGCTGGCGCGTGAAGGGCAGCGACGATTTTGACTTTAAGGAGTTTCGGGCGTCTTGATCAGTCGGACCCTGTTGGAGTGGCGCAAGCTGCCGTATGGGTCTGATCCCGGCAGTATCCCGGAATGGGCGGCGAATCGGATCGCGGCAGTTGCGGCGGCTTCACCTTTGGCCGGGCGCAACGGGACTGGCGTGTTGGAACACGGGCGCAAGGCATTACGCGCCCAGGGCATAGTGGGTGTCGTCGCCGCGGAAGGTTGCGCGCTGGAAATTCTGCCCAAGATCGATGTGCCGGATAGTAAGGAGGAATCGGACGCCGCTATCCGCCGGCGTCTCATCCAGATGCTTGCCGTTGCCCTCGATATACGGATCGATGTGGGCGCGCTGACGGCTCTGGACTGGCAGGGCGATACCATTCTGGAAAGCCTGATCCGAATCTTCAGCGATAAACTGGCAGACGCGCTGCGCCGCGGTATGCCTCGTCGTTATATTGAGCAGAATGACGATCTTCCTAATCTGCGTGGTTCGTTGGACGTGGTGCGGCAGTTCACGCGACATGCGGTGAATCCCTCGCGACTGGCCTGCCGTTTTGACGAACTGTCGCCGGATATCGCGCTCAACCAGATCATGAAGGCCGCCTTGGCGCAACTTATGCGCGTGTCGCGGAGTGTTCACAATCAACGCCAATTGCATGAATGTTACCTGGCCTATGCGGATATTTCAGAGGTTTCACGATCACGGCTGAAATGGAGCGCCGTGCGCCTGGACCGGACTAATCGCCGATGGGGCGAACTTGTAGGGTTTGCGCGTATGTTCCTTTCAGAGCGGTTTCAGACATCAACGATTGGTGATAGCTCGGGCTATGCACTTTTGTTTGATATGGGCGTTCTGTTTGAAAAATATATCAGCCAACTCGTCCGCGGAGCGGTTGAAAGCCCTTCTCAAGTGTTATTACAGGGTGGAAGGCGTCACTGCTTAACCAGACTACCCGAGGCAGAGCCTAGGGCGTAGACTCATAATAACCAGATCACAATAGCAGCGAGTTGTGCGGCAGCGAGGAACGTCTCGGGACATCGGAAAGTTCGAAGGGACAACTGGCGCCAGTCCTTGATGCGGTTGAACATGCGCTCAATGATGTTGCGTGTTTTATAGAGCTCGGTGTCGTATTCGAACTGCACCTTGCGGTTTTTGCGGGGTGGGATGCAGGCTGTTGCTTCGGCCTTGAGCAGCCAGTTACGCAGGTGATTGGCATCGTATCCGCGGTCGGCAATAACGGTGCAGCCCTTACGCACATGACCCTCAAGGCAGTGACGGGCCTGAGTGATATCCGCCCGGTTGCCCGCTGTCAGGTGCAGATGGACAGGGCGGCCCTGGCCATCACACACCAGATGCAGTTTGGAATTCAAGCCGCCCCTGGTCTTGCCGATGGCTCGCCCCTGACTGTTGTTTTTTTTACACCATTGGCGGCAATCCGGTGGGTTTTGATGTGGCTCGTGTCAATCATCAGCGTGCTGAGGTCTGCGCCCTCACCTGCTAAAGCTTTGAATATGCGTTCGAACACGCCCGCCTCAGACCAGCGCCTGTAGCGATTGTAGAGCGTCTTGGCCGGGCCGTATTCCTCGGGAACATCGCTCCACCGGTACCCCCGCTGAAGACAAAAGATGATGCCTGACAAGACTTGTCTATCGCACACGCGGGCAACACCACGCGGCTTGTTCGGTAGCAATGGTTGGATTTTTTTGAACTGTTCTTCCGTCAGCCAGAAATTTAGAGACATTGGGACCTCCTGAGTTTTTTATCTTACAGTCATTTTACCTGTTACCCGTTTATAGGTCTACGCCCTAAAATCGAAACTTTCCAGACGAAGCCTGATATTCTTATCCGTTCTGAAAACAAAGTAATCCAGATCATCGACACCAAGTGGAAACGCATCTCGGCGCGCACGGACGACCCCAAGGACGGTGTGTCTCAGGCGGATGTCTATCAAATGATGGTGTATGCTCAACTCTACAAGCCACGGCGCCTGACGCTTTTCTATCCTCATCATGGCAAACTGCCGAATGGTGAGGGTCTGCAAGCTAAATATCGTATAAACGAAGTGAATATCGAGCTTCAAATAGTGAGCTTCGATATCGCTTGTGGCAAAGATGAAAAAGAAAGACTGCGATCAATTCTGTTTGATACCGAAACTTGTCAGACGGACGGCGTTCTGGAAAGCGTTTCCTGAGAAATAATGAATTAAAATGGCTCTTTTGAATTCCGTGAATTCAACTCGTAAGTGCAACTCATGACTCGGAACAGGAGGCGAGTTGCGGTAGTATCTCTGTTTTTTGTTCTGGCAAGAATGAGAAGCATCGATGAGACAATACACACAGCTCACCCAGGAGCAACGATACCCGATTTACCTGCCTGCTGCAGGCAGGCGCCCTTATGAAAGCAGGTCATAATCAAACTGAGATAGCCCGTATTCTTGAGGTTCACAAATCCACTATAAGCCGTGAGTTGAGGCGCAACCGTGGCCTGCGCGGCTATCGTCCGCAGCAGGCTGAACAGTTGGCCGTGACCCGCCTGCCTGCAGCAGGCAGGATGAGATGGCCACCTCTTGTTGCGCGGCGTCTGAAGCGCCAAAATGAAGTTTTTACTTAACCTAAATGCACAAAAGAGGTGTCCGAGATGAAAGTTACTCTAATTGGTATTGATTTGGCAAAGACTATTTTTCAGGTATGTGGAGTGAATCAGGCTGGCAAGCCGGTGTTTAACCGGACGATACGGCGTGCGGGTCTGTTGTCCTTTGTGAGCCGTTACCCGGGTGCGGTAGCCTGCCTGCAGCAGGCAGGTGGCGATGGAGGCGTGCGAGGGTTCGAATTACTGGGGATGTGAGTTGCAGAAGCGGGGCTATGAGGTGAAGCTGATTCCACCGCAGCATGTGAAGCCGTTTGTAAACCTGCCTGCAGCAGGCAGGTGGCCCGTCGCTATCTCGGCATGCCGTGGGCCGAGTGGCAGGCGCTGGATGCGCGTATTGCGGAGTTGGAGGAAGATATTAAGGCCCAGGTCAAGCAGGATGAGTCGGCGCGGCGTCTGACGGGCATCAAGGGGGTGGGGCCACTGATTGCCAGTGCGGCCGCCTGCCTGCAGCAGGCAGGCCACTATGCGGCCAATCTGGGACTGGTGCCCAGAGAGCACTCCAGTGGCGGCCGCCAACGGCTGGGAGGGATTACCAAACAGGGTAACCAGTATCTGCGCCGCCTGCTCGTCCAGGGGGCCTGGTCGGTCTTGCGCTATGCCGACCGCAGTGAAGACCGGCTGTCACGTTGGGCCAGACAGGTCACCTGCCTGCTGCAGGCAGGTGGCTCGCATCGGCAAGCATAAGGCGGCGGTGGCCGTGGCCAACAAACTGGCCCGCATCATCTGGTCAATGCTGTATCACGGCGCCGAGTACCGGCCGGCCTGAGACACGCTCAGGCCCGTTTGAGACAGGAGTAGAACGTACCCACCATAGGTTGCGATAAAGATATGAAGTAACAGCTTAGACCTGCCTGCAGCAGGCAGGCCGGCCCCTGAAACGCTGGCTTACCTGCCTGCAGCAGGCAGGCCCGACTGGGCTGAAAAGCACGAAGGCACGATAGAGCGACAGGGGCGCGGTTCTCATTGAGGCCCGGGGACAATGATTCCCCAACACAGAGGCCGGATAGTCGTATGCAGTCTTATTTTACCGTTACTGAATAATCAGCTTGCAAACTACGAGGTGTACATATAGGTTGGGAATTGGATACAATTATTGGTAAGGGCCATAAACAGGCCCTCGTGTCCCTGACCGAACGTAAGTCGCGCCTGACGTTGATTGCCAAGGTCGCCAGCAAGGAGGCAAACACAGTCAAGGCGGCCATCTTGCAACAGCTTGCCCCCTTGTCCGATAATGTCCATACCCTGACTTCTGACAGCGGCAGGGAGTTTGCGCGCCATCAGGCCATGGCCAAAGCGCTCAATACGACCTTTTATTTCGCCCACCCCCGCCTGCAGCGGGCAGGCCTATGCCTCCTGGCAACGCCTGCCTGCTGCAGGCAGGTGGACTCAACGAAAATACCAACGGCCTGATACGCCAATACTTCCCCAAGGACAGAGACTTTACTACCATCACTGAACAGGAGATTAAAATGGCTATGGATAAATTAAATAACCGACCCCGAAAATGCCTTGATATGAAAATACCTAATCAGGTATTTTTCGGAATCAATCCTAATATTGCACTTGCTGGTTGAATCCACGGGAGGATTTGTTATGTTAAACAAAAAGATATTGAAGCATGGTCGATCTGGCCGATTAAAACATAAAGGAAGCCGCATGTCTGGACCTTCATCCGAACGCAAGCCGAAAGTTGCAATTCTTGGTATTCACCTGGAAGCAAACAGTTTTACGGTCGGCGTGCGCCAGTGCATTGACAATCCCATCGCAGTAACGGTCGAAACCTCGTTCCAGACTCAAACCCATCGCTTAACTCAACAAACATTTGATACAGACGGTAGAATACACTACTTTATTATAACATAGCAGTATTAGGTGTTTTCATGTCAAGGCATTTTCGAGGTCGGTTATTTAATTTATCCATAGCCATTTTAATCTCCTGTTCAGTGATGGTAGTAAAGTCTCTGTCCTTGGGGAAGTATTGGCGTATCAGGCCGTTGGTATTTTCGTTGAGTCCGCCTGCCTGCAGCAGGCAGGCGTTGCCAGGAGGCATAGGCCTGCCCGCTGCAGGCGGGGGTGGGCGAAATAAAAGGTCGTATTGAGCGCTTTGGCCATGGCTTGATGGCGCGCAAACTCCCTGCCGTTGTCAGAAGTCAGGGTATGGACATTATCGGACAAGGGGGCAAGCTGTTGCAAGATGGCCACCTTGACCGTATCCGCCGCCTTGCTGGCGACCCTGGCAATCAACGTCAGGCGCGACTTACGCTCAGTCAGGGACACGAGGGCCTGTTTGTGGCCCTTACCAATGATCGTATCCAATTCCCAACCTGTCTGCTGCAGGCAGGTCGCCCAATCGGGCACGCCTGTCGACGATGGCGGGTCGTTCATCAATGGAAACGCGGCCAGGCCACTGGTCACGGCGGCTAAAGTGACCGTAGCGCTTCCTGCGCCGCTTCTGGCAACGCAGGCGACGGTACAGGTCGCCACCTTGCTGTTTGTCCCGCAGAATAGAGTGATAAATCCCCTCACCTGCCTGCAGCAGGCAGGCCTGTTCCGGGCTCTAGGGCGTAGACTCATAATAACCAGATCACAATAGCAGCGAGTTGTGCGGCAGCGAGGAACGTCTCGGGACATCGGAAGGTTCGAAGGGACAACTGGCGCCAGTCCTTGATGCGGTTGAACATACGCTCAATGATGTTGCGTGTTTTATAGAGCTTGGTGTCATATTCGAACTGCACCTTATGGTTTTTGCGGGGTGGGATGCAGGCTGTTGCTTTGACTTTGAGTAACCAGTTACGCAGGTGATTGGCATCGTATCCGCGGTCGGCAATAACGGTGCAGCCCTTACGAACATGACCCTCAAGGCAGTGACGGGCCTGAGTGATATCCGCCCGGTTGCCCGCTGTCAGGTGCAGATGGACAGGGCGGCCCTGGCCATCACACACCAGATGCAGTTTGGAATTCAAGCCGCCCCTGGTCTTGCCGATGGCTCGCCCCTGACTGTTGTTTTTTTTACACCATTGGCGGCAATCCGGTGGGTTTTGATGTGGCTCGTGTCAATCATCAGCGTGCTGAGGTCTGCGCCCTCACCTGCTAAAGCCTTGAATATGCGTTCGAACACGCCCGCCTCAGACCAGCGCCTGTAGCGATTGTAGAGCGTCTTGGCCGGGCCGTATTCCTCGGGAACATCGCTCCACCTATATCCCCGCTGAAGACAATAGATGATGCCTGACAAGACTTGTCTATCGCACACGCGGGCAACGCCACACGGCTTGTTCGGTAGCAATGGTTGGATTTTTTTGAACTGTTCTTCCGTCAGCCAGAAATTTAAAGACATTGGGATCTCCTGAGTTTTTTATCTTACAGTCATTTTACCTATTACCCGTTTATAGGTCTACGCCCTAGTCCTCACGCAGCAAGGCTTCAACCCAGTCCCAATGGCCGGGTTGAATGCGCACCTTAGCCTTTCCCTGCCGGCCTGCCTGCAGCAGGCAGGTAAATCGGGTATCGTTGCTCCTGAGTGAGCTGTGTGTATTGTCTCATCGATGCTTCTCATTCTTGCCAGAACAAAAAACAGAGATACTACCGCAACTCGCCTCCTGTTCCGAGTCATGAGTTGCACTTACGAGTTGAATTCACGAACCATCGGAGTGCATTTTATAAGTGGATATCCTAAAACCTACCATTCCGGTGAAAGGTTCTTTCGATCCGAATGACAATATTTTGATGGGGGCAGCCCCGACTCAATGCCCCTGTGCTGATTTTTGTAATTTGATCGGATTATTTTTACAAGATATATTATCTTTTAGGATCGTTTTGCGACACTGGTTGCCCTTCGGGTTGCCATGCGGCACAATCAGCCGGAGCTTATGCTCTGGATTTCAAGTTTCGTCGGCTGATAAATCCGAAAAAGATTGGAACAGATAGAAAGGAATAGTGTTTTGTTGAAAACAAGAGCGGAATTTTACAGGCACCTTCTGTTCGAACGTGCTGCTATGCTCGATAAAGCCGAGGGGATCGGCGCGCAAATCGGTGTGCCGGACGATATTAAAGGCACGTTGGGAACATCGGGTGCGGCTTCCGCATTGCCCGGTACCGTGCCTGAGGATGTGTTAGAAGCCTTCACGAAGGTTGCAAATGAATTCGTCTCTCCCCGTGCATTGAGCAATGAATTGCAAAATCTGGTCAAGTCGGTCTATGGCGACGACTATGATGTTTTAGCGATGAATAGCTGCGAATCAGCGCTTCGAGTGGTGTATGGCTCCCTTTTGGCGCCACCGATGCTCGGCCAGGGCGATGCGTATCGTGCCCGGTGCATCGGCTTGCTAGAACGCCATACGGAGCATCACTTAAGTTACGGGACTCCTTTCCCCCCTCCCCCCATATACAAGAACATTTTTTCCGATCGGGGCAATACGGCCGGAGAACTCGGCTTTGGCGGGCGGCGCATGGCTAATTTTGACACCGTGATGATTCCCATGGCCGGGGCGCGCTATCAACTGCATGGGCCGAAGATGATCCAGTCTCCGCTGCTGTGGAAACTGATGCCAAGCAAACGGTGGAGGCCGTTATTTCCGCGTCGAAAATCCATGCCGCGAATTTGTCGGGCTTCATCACGTGTAAGGTCCCGCAGTGTGATAACATAAGTTATTCTGCTATACCAACAAAGGAGGAGCTATGGGCCAGCTACTACACGGTAGCGCCACAACGACAGAGGCGGTGCGTCGAGCGATACAAAATAGTCAAGAGAGCATAGCCAAATTGGCGAAGCGCTATAATCTGAACCCCGCAACCGTGGCGAAATGGAAGCGGCGTGATTTTGTCCATGACGCAAAAATGGGGCCAAAACAGCCACGCTCTACGAGTTTATCGCTGGCAGAGGAGGCTATGGTTGTGGCCTTCCGCAAACACACCTTGTTGCCCCTGGACGATTGCCTGTATGCCCTGTAGGCCACGATTTCCTCACCTGACACGCTCTTCCCTGCATCGCTGCCTGCAACGTCATGGCATCAGTCGCCTGCCCGAGGTTGAAGGCGATAAGCCGGTGAAGAAAAGGTTCAAGAAATATCCCATTGGTTATGTCCACATCGATATCGCTGAAGTGCAAACAGAACAAGGTAAACTGCAACTCTTTGTGGCCATGTACAGGTTCAAACAGAAGTGAGACTTTTTTGTGAAAAGAAATCGGGTAGCCTGTGAGTTGTTACCACACACAGGAGACTACCGACCTGCCTGCAGCAGGCAGGTGCAGACCAGAAGCCTGCGAATCCGAGCATACAAAAGCTGGCGAGTGAATACCACGGCCAGTCCGTTTGCGAAAGCGCGTTTGAAGAAGCTTGAACTGTACGCCACACTTCGTCAGGAGGGCTGTTCCAGTGTTACTGCGCTGGAGGCGCTTGGCTGGTCAAGAGCGACCTATTACCGTTGGCACAAGCGCTACCTGCCTGCAGCAGGCAGGTCAGACCCAGGGGTGGGCGGGGCTGGAGGCGCGCTCAACGCGCCCCAGGCGCCAACGTCAGCGGCAGTGGACGAAACAGCACGAACAACAGGTGTTGCACCTGCGCCAGCGTCACCGGCTGTGGGGCAAGCGCAAGCTGTGGAAGGTACTCTGCCGCGACCAGGGCTTCACGCTGAGCATTAGCACCGTGGGCCGCATTCTCAAGCACCTGGTCGCCCGTGGGCGGGTGCGGCCGGCAGCCTGCCTGCAGCAGGCAGGCCTTCTACATGGGCCGGGTCAAGCCCAAGCGCCGGCGTCAGTTCACACACCACGCCAGGCGCTGGCAGCACGGCATGAAGGCCGAAAAGCCCGGGCAGTTGATTCAACTCGACCACATGACGGTGCACTTCACGGAAGGGGTTAGCCTCAAGGAGTTCAAGGCCACCTGCCCAATAACCGGGTTTACCGTGATGCGCGCCTACCGTAGCGCCAGCAGCCTCAATGCCAGACGGTTCCTGCACGCTCTGACCTGCCTGCAGCAGGCAGGTTGAACAATTACCCTACCCCTTGCTCTCCGTGCAGGTCGATGGCGGCAGCGAGTTCATGGCCGAATTCGAACAGGCCTGCAAGGACTTAACGCTCCCCCTCTACGTGCTGCCCCCAAAAAGCCCCAAGTACAATGGCTGTGTCGAGCGCGCCAACCTGCCTGCAGCAGGCAGGTGGAACCAGCTGCTATGAGTTCTACCCCTTCTATGAGGGCCCACTCACCTTGGCCGCCATCAACCGAAAACTGGCCCAGTACCAGCACTGTTACAACTACTATCGCCCCCATGATGGCATTGGACTGCAGACCCCTGCCTGCAGCAGGCAGGCCTATGGCGTATTATCAGAAACTTGGACAGGCCGCCTGATTCGTCTCATAGGTATTGAACCCGGACAGCCATTGACCGCACCTGTAAGTTGGCCTACGCTGAACTACACACGGATAAAAAGAAGATGACCGCGGTGCAGTTCCTGCGCCATGTCATCAAGGCGCTACCTTACAAGATACACACCCTCCTGACCGATAACGGCGCTCAATTTACCCACCGCAAACAGGACAAGCCGGCGTCCATGCACGACTTTGACCGTGTTTGCCAGGAACATGACATTGAACACCGCCTGACTAAAATCAATCACCCCTGGACTAACGGCCAAGTGGAACGCATGAACCGTACTATCAAAGAGGCCACCGTCAAGCGATACCACTACCGCGCGCATGAGCAACTCAAAGCCCATCTGCAGGCTTTCCTGAAGGCGTATAACTTCGCCAAACGTCTAAAAACCTTAAAAGGCCTGACACCCTACGAGAAAGTCATTGAAGGGTGGCAAAAGGAACCTGAACGGTTTAGAATTAACCCACTTCAGCACACTGCGGGACTATACACCTAACCAGCCCATCCGCGTTGTCAAAGCCGTTCGACGATGCACTGCATCGCCTGTACTTCTTTTCCTAGCGGGCTGGACCGGTTATGGTGATCTCAGGGACCCGGTGCATAGTACACGACTCATTGTGATGTTCTCATTTTCATCGTGGTTTTTGGACAATTTTGCATCCATGCCTGAAGTACTTTCATTGGCTGGTATATGATCCATTTTCGTAAGGCATCAAATCCAGTGCGGAACCATGATTTTTCGCGCCTTCCATGGGTTTTTCGTCGTATAGCCTTGTGGCCCATGGTTTTTGTAGCGCATTGATAGGCCCATGTCACGGCGAGGGCGACGATAGATAAGCAGGGTAGCGAGCTTATTGGGATCGGTGATGTGGGTATCCTCGATATTAAGGCCGCGGGTCTTTGCATCGGCGAACAAGCACTCAATCCTCCATCGCCGACGATAAAGATTAAAGCCGCGCTTGGCGTTTTCAAGATCAGTCACAACGATGAACAATTCGCCTTTCTTGATACGTTTGGCGCTTACGTGTAGCCGGTTTTCACTCGTTGGTTCCATCCCCTTTAGCCAACCCTGCCATGAGCCGCTCTTGTGCTTACGCAGAAGGCTTCGGAACTCTCGCAAGATGCCATCTTCAAGGCGAAGCTGCATATCTTCCTTAAGCCGGATGGCAAAGGGAACATTGTTTTCAATCAAGAATTTTATCCATTCAGTACCGACGAATTCCCGATCAGCCAACAACGCTTTAATGGATGAGGCTCCGGAATAAGTTCAGATAACGCTGTATCAGGGCGATGCATTGCGCGGTGTCGGAATTGCCCGAATGATCAATGAACCTCCACATCAACGGGACCCGGAACCGACGCGTTACGATTGCCAGAACAAGAATGTTCACATCCTGCGCACCCAACTTCCAATTGGTACGATCAAGCGCCAAAAATGCCGGGAAGTTGAGCCTTAAAAGCCGAGGGAGCAATCGCGCGGCGATGTCGACATCAAGCTTAACATGCTGGAAAAACCTCTGCAGGCGGCGATAATTCGAAGAATGCAAAGCGGGGCCGGGGAACTGGCTGGCTAAATGCGACAGGTTCACCGTGCGACAGTTTGCAAGACCAATAAGCAACACAGCCAGTGTTTCAAGACGCGTCTTGCTCAAATGAAAATGCGCACGTAAGGTGGGAAATAGAGGGGTGAGAAGTGAGACGAACATTCTGAAGATCCTTTTAGTCGAGAATCTTCAATTCGACTCCTTTTTGCCTCTCAATGCAATAGCGTCGTGTACTATGGGTACGGGGGAACCCCTAGGGCGTAGACTCATAATAACCAGATTACAACAGCAGCGAGTTGTGCGGCAGCGAGGAACGTCTCGGGACATCGGAAGGTTCGAAGGGACAACTGGCGCCAGTCCTTGATGCGGTTGAACATGCGTTCGATGATGTTGCGTGTTTTATAGAGCTCGGTGTCATATTCGAACTGCACTTTGCGGTTTTTGCGGGGTGGGATGCAGGCTGTTGCTTTGACTTTGAGTAACCAGTTACGCAGGTGATTGGCATCGTATCCGCGGTCGGCAATAACGGTGCAGCCCTTACGAACATGACCCTCAAGGCAGTGACGGGCCTGGGTAATACCTGCCTGCTGCAGGCAGGTCAGCCCGGTTGCCCGCCGTCAGGTGCAGATGGACAGGGCGGCCCTGACCATCACACACCAGATGCAGTTTGGAATTCAAGCCGCCCCTGGTCTTGCCGATGGCTCGCCCCTGACTGTTGTTTTTTTTACACCATTGGCGGCAATCCCGGTGGGTTTTGATGTGGCTTGTGTCAATCATCAGCGTGCTGAGGTCTGCGCCCTCACCTGCTAAAGCCTTGAATATGCGTTCGAACACACCCGCCTCAGACCAGCGCCTGTAGCGATTGTAGAGCGTCTTGGCCGGGCCGTATTCCTCGGGAACATCGCTCCACCTATATCCCCGCTGAAGACAATAGATGATGCCTGACAAGACTTGTCTATCGCACACGCGGGCAACGCCACGCGGCTTGTTCGGTAGCAATGGTTGGATTTTTTTGAACTGTTCTTCCGTCAGCCAGAAATTTAGAGACATTGAAACCTCCTGAGTTTTTTATCTTACAGTCATTTTACCTGTTACCCGTTTATAGGTCTACGCCCTAGCGCCTAAGCCCTTAACATTATTTGATAAACGAGGTCAAATAGCAGTAGGGAGTCCTATTTCTGTCGACTTTTGTTTGGCAGATGGCGCTGTATTAGTAACCCCTTACACGTGGTGAAGTTGCCGCCGACGAAAGGTGTGCTTAGGCTCGAACCCGGAAATCCTGTCCGGTCTTTTTGGAGTAAAGCTTGGCACGCTTGATGAGTTCAATTCTGTTTATAATGTTACATTCGCTCTTTAAAAGCCGGTTTTCAATAAGGAAATTGCTTCTAAAGGTACGGTTTTGAGGGTGTGGCATGACGGATGAGCGGTTTTTGAGCTAGACATGTATTGCGTGGCCAAGCGCTTTGAGGGCGGCTTCCTGAAAGCCTTCGCCGAGTGTCGGGTGGGCCGCGACGATGCTGGCAACATCTTCTAATGTGGATCCCATTTCGATCGCCGTGGTGAAGGCGGCAGCCAGTTCTGCGACGCCGGTACCGACGGCCTGAACCCCAAGCAGGGCGCGATCCCCAGACCGGGCAACGACACGGATGAAGCCGTCGTCGCGCTCAAGCGTCATCGCGCGGCCGTTGGCGGCGAAGGGAAACTGGGTTTCGATCGTCTCGATGCCGAGTGTTTGGGCATTATCGGGTGATAGACCGACCGAGACAATTTCCGGATCGGTGAAACAGACCGCGGGGATGAGTTTCTCGTCCCAGCGCCGTTTTTTGCCGACCATGATGTCCGCGACCAACTCGCCCTGGGCCATGGCGCGATGCGCAAGCAGCGGTTCTCCGGTCACGTCGCCAATCGCGAAAACACCCTGCATTGAGGTTTCGCAGCGTTCGTCGATAGCGAGGAACGGCCCCTCCATCGCCAGATCGAGGCTTTTGAGGCCAAAACCCTCGGTGCAGGCCGTCCGACCGGCGGTTACCAGAACATAATTGCAAGCAAGCGACGTGCCGTCATCTAATATCGCGCGACCGGCCTTGTTCATACCGGTCACTTTGGTTTGCATGCGCATGGTAACCCCCAAATCCGCCAGTCTTTTAGCGATCGGTGCCACCAGCGCCTTGCCGTAGAGCGGCAGCAATCGCGGACCGGCTTCGACGATCTCGACAGCGCTTCCCAGCTTCGCAAAGGCGGTGCCCAGTTCCAAGCCGATATAGCCCGCGCCGATCACCACCAATTTTTTCGGCACTTTGGTAAGGCAGAGCGCTTCGGTGCTGCCGATCACCTTGCCGCCAAGCGGCAAGCCCGGCAGGCCGACAGGTTGGGATCCGGTGGCAATAACGGTGAATTTCGACGTTACGCGCTGAATTGTGCCATCCAAATCGACCTCAACGGTCTTGCCGTCGAGAAACGAAGCGGTCCCGCGCAAAACCTCTACGCCCGCGCGTTTGAGCAGGCTCTCGACACCCGTCGTCAGCCGCGACACGATGCCATCCTTCCAATGTATGGTTTTTGCCAGATCAAGGGACGGCTCTTTGCAGGACAATCCGGTGGGCGCGGCGCCCGAGGCTTCGGTCATGCGATGAAACTCGTCGGCGACATGGATCAGCGCCTTGGACGGAATGCAGCCCACATTCAGACAGGTGCCGCCGAGCGCGGATCGTTCGACCAGCACGGTGCGCAATCCAAGTTGTCTGGCACGGATGGCGCAGACATAACCGCCAGGACCGCCGCCGATAATCAGAGCATCGCAGGAAATATCCGCCATGGATTAAAGCTCCATAAGTGCGATGGCAGGCGTTTCAAGCAAGTCTTTGAGACTTTGAATGAATTGCGCCGCATTCCAGCCGTCGATCACCCTGTGGTCGAAACTGCACGAGATGTTCATCATGTCGCGAGGAACAAAATCCGTTCCGTTCCAAATGGGACGTTTTGCGATCTTGTTAATCCCGATGATGGCCACTTCCGGCCGGTTGAGGATGGGGGTGGTCGCCAGCCCGCCCAAGGGACCGAGCGAGGAGATCGTGATCGTTGAGCCGCTCAGCTCTTCGCGCGTGGCCGAACCATTCCGACTGGCTTCGGCCAATCGCTCAAGCTCCGCGCCCGCTTCGGACAGGCTGAGCGTTTCGGCATGACGCACCACCGGAACCATTAAGCCGGTGTCCGTCTGGGTTGCGATACCGATATGCACGCCCTCATGACGTAAGATGATGTTTTCGGTATCATCGAAATGCGCGTTCATCTCCGGATGGTCTTCCACGGCGCGCACCAATGCGCGCATGATGAACGGCAAAAGGGTCAGTTTTGCATGCGTGCCTCTTTCATTGACCTTTTTCCGTAAGCCGGTGAGGTCAGTGACGTCTATTTCCTCGACAATGGTGATGTGCGGAGCGCGGGCTTTCGCGGCTTCCATACGTTCGGAGATCCGTTTGCGCAGCCCCGCGACCTTGATTTCCGTGACCGCGGTGCGCGGTGCGCTGTTCCCAAGCGGTAAGGGAGTTGTCGAATCATAGTTATCAAGGTCTTGTCGGCTAATCCGACCGGCCGGGCCGCTACCGGCGACACGCCTAAGATCGATCCCGCGTTCCAACGCCAATTTGCGCACGCTTGGTGCGGCGAGCGGGCGGGTATCGGGCAGTCGAGGCTGCGGGGAGGTGGCGCGTTTGGTGGGTTCTGGGGGGGAGGCAACCGGCAAGTCAGGAGGTGTTACATCTGGTTCCTTGGCCTTTTGCGGTGGTGCTTCGGCTTCCTCTTTCTGGTTGCTCGGCTTTGCGGCCGGGGGCGGGGTATCTACCGCATCGCCCTCGCCATCCACCTCCAGATGCACCAGATCGGCACCCACTGCCAGAGTGTCGCCTACCGTACCGCCAATCCACACAACGGTGCCGGTGCGCGAGGCCGGAACCTCGACGGTGGCTTTGTCGGTCATGACATCGGCTATTGTCGCGTCTTCGGCGATCAGGTCGCCGATTTTAACATGAAGTTCGACAAGTTCCGCTTCGGCAATACCCTCTCCAATATCGGGTAGCTTGATGGCGATAATACCCATTTTACGCCTCCACCAGATGTTTGAGCGCGCAGGCGACGCGATCGGGGCCGGGGAAATAGTACCATTCCTGCGCGTGCGGATAAGGGGTGTCCCATCCCGCAATCCGCCTTACGGGTGTTTCGAGATGGTAGAAACAACGCTCTTGCACCAAGGCTGCCAGTTCGGCACCAAAGCCGGATGTGAGCGTCGCCTCGTGGACGATCAGACAGCGGCCGTTGCACTCGACCGAGGCGAAGATCGTTTCGGTATCAAGCGGCAAGAGGGTGCGAAGATCGATGATTTCGGCATCGATACCCGATTCCTGAACGGCCGCTTCGGCGACATATACCATGGTGCCGTATGTGAGGATCGTGGCGGCGTCGCCGGTGCGCCGGATTGCGGCTTTGCTCAACGGAACCGGGGTATAGCCTTCCTCCACAGCGCCGAGCGGATGTTTCTTCCACGATACGATCAGTTTGTCGTGATGCCCGTCGAACGGACCGTTATAGAGGCGCTTAGGCTCAAGGAAAACCACCGGATCCGGATCGGCGATGGCCGATAGCAGCAGGCCCTTGGCGTCGGCAGGTGTGGAGGGGACCACCGTCTTAAGCCCCGCGACATGAGTAAATAATGCTTCGGGGCTCTGGCTGTGGGTCTGTGCGCCGAAAATGCCTCCACCGGTGGGCATGCGCACCACCAGCGGGGCGGTAAACTCACCGGCGGATCGGTAACGCAGACGGGCGGCTTCGGAGACAAGCTGGTCATAGCCGGGATACATGTAATCGGCGAATTGAATCTCGATACATGGTTTGAGGCCATAGGCGGCCATGCCGACGGCCGCACCGACAATGCCCAACTCGCTGATTGGCGTGTCAAAGCATCGCGCTTTTCCGAACTCGTTCTGAAGACCTGCCGTACAGCGGAACACACCTCCGAAATAGCCGACATCCTGGCCGAAAACGACGACGCTTTCATCGGCGATCATGGCTTGACGTATCCCGTCGCGGATCGCCTCAATCATGGTCATTTCCGCCATCAGTAACCCGCCTCCTGGCGCTGTGCGCGTAAATGCGGCGGCATATCGGCGAAGACATCCTCGAACATGCCTTTGGGGGAGGGCAGGCGGCCGGTGGTCAGGGTTCCGATGGCTTCGGCCTCGCGCTGCGCTTCCATGACAATCTCCAGCGCTTCGGCTTCCGCTTGGCGGTGCCGTTCCTCGCTCCAGGCGTCAAGTGCAATCAGATGATCTTTGAGCCGCAGCACAGGATCGCCCAGCGGCCAAGCATCGCTTTCCTCCTTGGGTCGATAGCCTGTCGGATCATCAGAGGTACTGTGCCCGCCGGCGCGATAGGTCACATACTCAACAACGGTCGGCCCCAGATTCCGCCGTGCACGTTCGGCGGCCCAACATCCGGCGGCGTAAACGGCGAGATAATCATTGCCGTCAACGCGCAGTGCCGGAATACCGAAGCCGTGGCCGCGTACGGCAAACGTACCGGCCCCGCCGCGTGCGATCCCCTGAAAAGTCGAAATCGCCCACTGATTATTGACGATGTTGAGAATGACGGGCGCTTTATAGGTTGAGGCGAAGACAAGGGCGGCGTGAAAATCGCTTTCGGCGGTTGAACCGTCACCGATCCATGCGGCGGCGATCTTGTCGTCATTGGAGATGGCCGAGGCCATCGCCCATCCCACCGCCTGAATATACTGGGTGGCCACATTGCCCGAGATCGAAAAAAATCCGTGCGGTTTCGAGGAATACAATACCGGCAACTGCCTGCCATGCACCGTATCGCCCTCATTGGAATAGACTTGGCACATCATGTCGCGCAAAGGATAATCCGAGGCAATGAGCAGACCCGCTTGACGGTAGGTGGGGAAGTTCATATCGCCGTCGCGCAAGGTTCGCTGGAACGCGCAGGCGACGGCCTCCTCGCCCAGATTCTGCATATAAAAAGATGTTTTGCCTTGCCGCTGTGCCATCAGCATACGGGCATCATAGGCCCGCAGCATCAGCATGTGCCGCAATCCGTCGCGCAGCGCGTCTTCGCTCAGATCGGGTTTCCACGGACCGACCGCTTTGCCCTGCCGGTTTAAGACCCTGATGATTCCAAAGGCGAGATCCCGCATGGCCTCGGGGGTTTCGTCGATCTCCGGGCGTCTGATTTCACCGGCCTTGGGGATGACGACGTTCGAGAAATCTGGCGTGTCACCGGGGCGTACTTCAGGTTCGGGAACGTGCAGGAACAGCGTCATGTGTACCTCACTTATGAGAAAAATCCGGCGCGCGCTTTTCGAGGAATGCGCGCATGCCCTCGGATTGGTCCGGTCCGGCAAAAAGACTGTGGAAGGACCGGCGTTCGAACCGCAGACCGTCGGCAAGCGTCAGATCATCAGCGCGATCGACCGCTTCGCGGGCAAGCTGGGCGGCGGAGCGTGAATACCCGGCAATGGTTGCCGCGATCTCGTCAGCGGCCACAATCAATTCACCGTCCGGAACCACACGGCTGATCAACCCGATGCGCTCGGCTTCCTCGGCATTGATCGTGCGTCCGGTGAGGATGAGGTCCATCGCCCGGCTCCGGCCGATAAGCCGGGTAAGTCTTTGGGTGCCGCCCATACCGGGCATGACCCCGAGTTTGATTTCGGGTTGCCCGAATTTAGCGCTCTGGGCTGCGATGATAATGTCGCACATCATGGCTAATTCGCACCCGCCGCCCAGCGCAAAGCCGTGAACGGCCGCGACCATCGGCACCTGCCGTTCGCCCAGCCTGTCCCATTGGGAAAAATAATCCGTACGCACCATTGTCGGCGCGTCCATAGAGGCCATTTCCGAAATATCGGCACCGGCCGCGAACCCCTTGCCATTGCCCCGCAGAACCACACAGCGCACGGCGTCTTCCCGGTTGAGCGTCTCCACGGTCGAAAGCACCGCATCAGCCAATTCCGACGATAATGCGTTGAGGGAATCGGGCCGGTTTAAGATGATATGCGCGACCGCGCCGTTGCGTTCGATCAGGACTGTTTCGGTACTCATGGGTTCGGCTTTCCTATTTCATCAAGATAGGCTGAAAAATCCCGCCCGGCACCTGTGCTGCCGGCGAACTGCTTGTAGATTTCGGCTGCCAAAGCCCCCATCCGCGTCGGCGTGCCGGTGCTGTTGGCGGATTGCTGCGAGAGCTCCAAATCCTTCAGCATCAGCTCCACCGCGAAGCCCGGCGCGTATCCGTTATCGGACGGTGATTGCGGCCCGACGCCGGGGGCGGGGGAGTAGGTGTTGAGCGACCAGCAACTGCCGGACGCGCTGGCCGCGACATCGAAGAATTTCTGTCGTGACAATCCGAGGCGATCGGCCAGGGCAAAAGCTTCGCAGACCCCCAACATCGAAATGCCGAGCAGCATGTTGTTGCAGAGTTTTGCCGCCTGACCAGCGCCCTGGTCGCCACAATGCACGATTTTGCCGCCCATTTGGCTGAGCACGGCCTCTGCGGCGGGAAAATCTGCGATATGCGCGCCGACCATGAATGTCAGAGTTGCGTCCTTGGCACCCTGCACACCGCCGGATACCGGCGCATCAACGGCCTTGAGGCCGCGCTCATCAGCTTTGGCCGCTGCTTGGCGCGCCTCGGTCACATCGACCGTGGAACAATCGATCATCAACGCGCCCGCAGGCACGCTGGGCAAAATGTCGTCATAGACCTGATTGAGAATGCGGCCATTGGGCAGCATGGTGATCACGACATCCGCATTCTTTACCGCTGCTTGCGCCGTATCGGCGGCGGTGATGGGGCCGGGCACCGATGCAACAGTATCGAAGCCGATGACATTGTTGGGACCTTTGGCGAGGTTTAAGGCCATGGGAAGTCCCATATTGCCGAGGCCGATAAATCCGATCTTCATCTCACATGTCCTTGCATAGGAGGTTCCGGGAAAACCGTCTGGTCGTCGGGAACGGGTGCGAGCAGGGCGGTAACCAAATCCTCCGGCACGTCCTGTACGCTTGGGTGGCGCCAGCGCGGCGTATTGTCTTTGTCGATGATCACCGACCGTATGCCTTCGAGAAGGTCGCTCTGCGTGCATGCCCGAGACGTGAAGCGGAACTCGTGTTCAATCGCTTCTTTGATGCCGCTGAACTGGCGGGCGCTGCGCACGAGCGAGAGCGTGGCCGCCATGGATAGCGGGCTGTTGCGCCCAAGCGGTTCGGCAAAGGGCGTGTTTTGAGCGGCGGAAACAATGTCTTCGATCCGCGTGGCGGAGAAAACCTCTTCCAAGAGGTCAAGCCGCTCGGACGCCCAGGGTTGTACGGGCTTCCCGGCCGCCTGAAGCGCCCGCGCATCTCCGGTTTCGACCATCTCGGCGATTAATGTGTCCCAATGCGCCTGATCGATCAAGTGATCGGCGAAGCCCGCAAAAACCGCGTCCTCGCCGGAGATTCGGTCTCCGGTCAGCCCCATATATTCACCGATCCGTCCGGGGGCGTGGCCGAGCAGCCAAGTGCCGCCGACATCCGGGATCAGGCCGATGCCGCATTCGGGCATGGCAATTTTCGCGCGCGGATCGACAACACGATGCGCTAAATGGCAGCCGATACCGACGCCGCCGCCCATGACATAGCCGTGCAGAAAGCTGACAATGGGCTTGGGGTAAGAAGCAAGCGCGGCGTTAAGACGGTACTCTTCGGCCCAAAACATCAGAGGTAAGTTGCCATCCCCCTCTTGGCAGGCCGTGTATATCAGGCGGATGTCGCCACCGGCGCAAAAGGCTTTTTCACCTGCCCCTTCAATGATCACAATGCTGACGTCATCATCGTGCCGCCACGCTTCGATCGCGTTGCGTAGGGTCTTACACATTGCCGGGTTTAGGGCGTTGAGCGTTTTGGGTCTGTTTAGCAAGAGGCGGCCAGCTTTGCCTTCCTTGCGGACGAGGAGCTCTTCGCTCATGACGGCCTCCGTAAAAGGTCGCGTGCAATGATTAACTGCATGATTTCGTTGGTGCCTTCTAAAATGCGATGAACGCGCAGATCGCGGACGATCTTTTCGATGCCGTATTCGGATAGATAACCGTATCCGCCGAGCAGTTGCAGGGCATCGTCAGCGACCTCGGATGCCGTGTCGGTCACGAAGCGCTTTGCCATCGCACAGCGCCGCGTTGCATCCGAGGCCGATCGGTCCAGCGACCAAGCGGCTTGGCGCAGGAATGTGCGCGATGCTTCCAGGCGCATCGCCATATCGGCCAGTTTGAACTGCACCGATTGGAAACCGTCCAGCGTGGTGCCGAAAGCGCTGCGCTCACCGACATAGCGCAAGGCGATGTCAAAAGCCGCTTGAGCCCCGCCCAAAGAACAGGCGGCGATGTTCAACCGCCCGCCATCCAGCCCTTCCATGGCATAGGTGAAACCCGCCCCTTCCGCGCCTAGCAAATGGTCGGAGGGTACGAAACAGTCATCTAGCTGGACCTGAGCGGTGGGTTGCGCCTTCCAGCCCATTTTCTGTTCAAGCGCCCCAAAGCTGAGCCCTTCGGCCCCCGCCGGAACGACGATGGTGGAGATGCCCTTTGGGCCGTCACCGCCGGTTCGGCACATCACGACATAGGTGTCCGAATAGGTGCCGCCGGAGATAAACGCCTTCGTCCCGGTTAGGGCGTAGCCCTCAGCTTGTTTGACTGCCCGGGTGCGCAGGGCGGCGGCATCAGATCCGGAGCCCGGCTCGGTCAGACAGTAAGAGGCCACCGCCTCAAGACTTACGAGCCGTGGCAGCAAATCCTGCTTAAGCGATGCGGTGGCATATTTCGCCACCATCGACGTACACATATTATGGATCGACAGGAACGCCGATACAGACGGGCAGGCCATGGCCAAAGCTTCAAACACCAGCGTTGCGTCGAGCCTGGAAAGCCCGGTCCCGCCGAGATCCTCCGGCACGTAAATCGCCCCAAATCCCATCTCGGCAGCCGCACTTAGCACCGTGCGCGGAATGGTTCCGGCTTCTTCCCAAGCCAGCGCATGCGGTGCGATTTCCTGCTGGCCAAACATGTGGGCGGCATCAAAGAAAGCCGCCTGTTCGTCGGAGAGCGCGAAATCCATCGGTTTACTCCATTACCGGGATGGAAAATTCGCCGCCTTTGCGGATACCGGACGGCCAGCGGGAGGTCACCGTCTTGGTGCGCGTGTAAAACCGGAAGGCATCCGGGCCATGTTGGTTGAGGTCGCCGAACACGGATTTTTTCCAGCCGCCAAAAGTGTGATAGGCCAGCGGCACCGGGATGGGCACGTTCACGCCGACCATGCCGATATTCACACGATGAGAGAAGTCGCGTGCGGTGTCGCCGTCGCGGGTGAAGATGGCGGTACCGTTGCCATATTCATGCGACATTGCCAGCCCCAGGGCATCCTCGTAGCTTTGCGCCCGGACGGTTGACAGAACCGGGCCGAAAATCTCCTGCGTGTAAATGTCCATATCGGGAGTGACGCGGTCAAACAGATGCGGGCCGACCCAAAAACCGTCTTCATAGCCTTGCAGGGCCAAGCCTCTGCCATCGACGACCAGTTCGGCACCGGCTTTGAGTCCGGAGTCTACGAGCCGTTCGATATTGGCTTTTGCCGCTGCGGTGACCACCGGGCCGAAATCGGCGGTTTCATCCGACCAAGGGCCGACTTTTAGCGCCTCTACCTTCGGCTTGAGTTTGGCGATCAAGCGATCGGCGGTTTCATCGCCGACCGGAACGGCAACGGAAATTGCCATGCAGCGCTCGCCGGCCGCGCCGAAACCGGCACCCAGCAGGGCGTCGGCGGCCTGGTCGAGATCGGCGTCAGGCATGATAATCATGTGGTTCTTCGCACCGCCGAAACATTGCGCACGTTTGCCGGCGGCGGTGGCACGTTCGTAGATATAGTGCGCAATCGGCGTTGAGCCGACAAAGCCGATTGCCTGGACGATCTCGCTATCGAGCAGGGCGTCGACGGCCTCTTTATCGCCATTGACCACTTGCAGCACACCGTCGGGCAATCCCGCTTCCTTGCAAAGCTCGGCCAACATCAAGGGCACGGACGGGTCACGTTCGGACGGTTTAAGGATCATGGCGTTGCCACAGACAAGGGCGGGGGCAAGCTTCCAGAGCGGAATCATCGCCGGGAAGTTGAAGGGTGTAATCCCCGCCACGACGCCCAGCGGCTGGCGCATGGAATACATGTCGATGCCCGGACCCGCGCCATCGGTGTATTCGCCTTTCAGCAAATGCGGCGCACCGATGCAGAACTCGACCACTTCCAAACCGCGTTGTACGTCGCCCTTGGCGTCCTCGAAAGTTTTGCCGTGCTCGCGGCTTAAGGTTTCGGCCAGCTTGTCCTTATCGCGATTGAGCAGGTCGACAAGAGCCATCATCACCCGCGCGCGTTTTTGAGGGTTCTGCGCCGCCCATGCGGGCTGCGCTTCAGCCGCCGCAGCGATGGCACGATCGATTTCGGCTTTGGAGGCCAATGCGACCTTGGCCTGGACCTGACCGGTTGACGGATCAAAGATATCTGAGTGCCCAGCCTTATCGGGTGTTACGCGCATGCCGTTGATATGGTGACCGATCATTTGCATGTTTGAGCCTCTGCTTAAGTACTGCTGTGTTATAAAAAATAGTGTATTCTACCGTCTGGGTCAAATGATAGTGTATTCTACCGTCTGTATCAAATGTTTGTTGAGTTAAGCGATGGGTTTGAGTCTGGAACGAGGTTTCGACCGTTACTGCGATGGGATTGTCAATGCACTGGCGCCCGCCGACCGTGAGCAGCCGGCGCGTTGGTATATCCAAGGGTTGATGCTGCTAGGTAGACGCAAAAGTATCGAGCCGATGGCCGCACGGGTACAGCCGGACAAGGTGGGCTCGGCGCATCAGTGCATGCATCACCTGGTAGCGGATGGGTTGTGGCGCGATGAGGCGGTATTGTCGGCGGTATCCGAGCGTGTGCTGCCCAGGCTGCTGGGCGCGGATAGGCCGACCTGTTGGAGCATCGACGATACTGGGTTTCCCAGGAAAGGCAAGCACTCGGTAGGCGTGGCGCGCCAGTACTGCGGGCAGACGGGTAAGCAGGACAATGGTCGGGTGGCCGTATCGCTGTCGATTGCCAGTGAGCGTGGCAGCCTACCAATCGGTTATCAGTTGTATTTGCCGCAGGCATGGGCCGAGGACGATGAGCGTTGGGACCTGCCTGCAGCAGGCAGGTCCCATTCTTAACCGGCTTACCTGCCTGCAGCAGGCAGGAACGCCACAACCATAGCCTCCTCTGCCAGCGATAAGCTCGTGGAGCGTGGCTGTTTCGGCCCCATTTTTGCGTCATGGACAAAATCACGCCGCTTCCATTTCGCCACCGTTGCGGGGTTCAGATTATAGCGCTTCGCCAATTTGGCTATGCTCTCTTGACTATTTTGTATTGCTCGACGCACCACCTCAGTCGTTGTGGCGCTGCCGTGTAGTAGCTGGCCCATAGCTCCTCCTTTGTTGGTATAGCAGAATAACTTATGTTATCACACTGCGGGACCTTAAAGAAGGCCGGCGCCTGGAAGTCATATCCCTGACCGACAAGATACCCGATATGAATGTGGGCCTGACCTGGGCAAGGAATACGGAACGTTCCCCCGCGACAAACGCATTCTGCGAATTCATGCACCTTGCGACCGGCCCCGTGCGATCGAGCGACTCCGGCGGGCCATGAATCGACGATCTTGCAAAACCCGGGAACATTATTCCCGCGCAAGCGGGCATGACAACCGAATGTGTTATTTCGACCAGACCGGGTGCAGGCGGCGAAATGACAGCGGCAAAAGGGCAAAAATGAAGAACGGGCGGGCATAATAAGACCAAATCCGCGGATCAGGCGCGAAATGCCGTTTGACCGCTTGATATTGGCGCGTATAATCGGACGCCAGCCTTGAGCTTGGTTTTGTTATTACCGTAAAGAAGTTCCATTCTGTATCTGGTCATTGTTTTCAGTAAGCGACACGCCTCATTCTCGGCCTTGACACCCTTTGATTTTAATTTTTAACAGGAAAAAAACATGTCTGATTTAGTAACCGGTAAGGTTAAATTTTTTAATGATTCCAAAGGCTTTGGTTTCATTGAGCAGGAAAATGGCCCTGATGTATTCGTGCATTTCAGCGCCATCAATGGTTCAGGTTTTAAGACGCTGGCGGAAGGCCAGCAGGTACAATTCAGTGTGACCAAGGGCCAAAAAGGCCCCCAAGCCGAGAATGTCACCCCGTTATAACTGATCCTGCGGTTCCGGCTGCGATACCTGCATCAAGGTATCGCAGCCCCTGCCAGGGCCCGAGTCTTGAGCGGGCCGGGCTTGTGGCTGTAATTCTCTACAGGGCCGCTGGCTCAGGGCCTCCTTTAGCGCCGGTTTGGTTGCCTTGCCGGGGCAAACCGGACTTTTGCCCGCGGCCTGCCACGATCTCCCCCCGGCAAACCGGCGCGCTCCCCGCGCAAAAGAACCGGGGAACGGCTATCTAATCCTGAATTCAGGGTTGCCTGATCAAAAAGCACAGGAGCGATTGTTTAATGCAATTTTTAAGTGAATACGGCCTGTTCCTGGCCAAATTTGCGACTGTCGCGCTATTGTTCATTTTTGCGGCCGGAATATTTACCTTTGCGATCGGCCGCGGCAGAGATGAATCCGATGGTTTGAGTATTAAAAACATCAACGATAAATATAATCACATGAGCCTGGTGTTGAATTCCCGGATCATGAATAAAAAGGACTTTAAAAAATTCGTTAAACAGCAAAAACAGGCCGGCAAAGACAAGCCGGCAGCGGCCAATGGCCGGAAAAAAGTCTTTGTGCTGGACTTCAAGGGCAATATCAAGGCCAGCAGCGTCTCTTATCTGCGCGAGGAAATTACCGCCATCCTGACGGTCGCCACCAAAAGGGACGAGGTCGTGGTGCTGTTGGAGAGCGGCGGCGGCACGGTGCATGGTTACGGGCTTGGCGCGTCGCAACTCAAGCGCATTCGTGATCGGGGCATCAGGCTGACCGCCGCGGTTGACAAGGTCGCCGCGAGCGGCGGTTATATGATGGCCTGCGTGGCCGAAAAGATCATCGCGGCCCCGTTCGCTATCGTCGGCTCAATCGGCGTATTGGCGCAGATCCCGAACTTTCACCGGCTGCTGAAAAAGATGGACATTGATTTTGAGCAGATTACCGCGGGCGATTACAAGCGCACCCTGACCCTGTTCGGCAAAAATACGGCGCAGGATCGGGAAAAATTCCAGGCGGAACTGGAAGACACCCATGCGCTGTTCAAAGAGTTTGTCCAGGATAACCGCGAGCAGGTCGATATCGCCCGGATTGCAACGGGTGAACACTGGTACGGAAAACGCGCGCTGGCGCTGCAACTGGTGGATGAATTGATTACCAGCGATGATTATTTGTCAAATGCGGCGCAGGATGCGGATATCTACAAGATCAAATATGAGCGCAAAAAACCGGTCACGGAAAGACTGGTTTCGTTCGGCGCCAACCTGTTTGATTCCTTTGACCGGCGCTAGGCCCTAGCCCATCAGCGCCTTGATCTCCCCGGCGATCAAGCGGATCCCCTTTTCAACCACCTGCTCATCCATTGAATAGGTAATACGCAGGCATTGATGCCGGTGTTCCCAGTCTTCTTCAAGCCCCGGGAAGAAATGCGAACCGGGAATCACCAGCACGCCCTTTGCCTTGAGGCGTTCATACAATACTTCGGCTGGGACCGGCAGGCCGGGCAACCACAGCCACAGGAAAATGGCGCCCTCCGGCTTGTGAATATAGTAATCCAGGCCGTTTAATTCCCGCCTGATCAGCCGCACGGCATGTTTGACCCTGGCCTCATAATAGGGCCTTATTAAAGACCGCGACAAATGCAGGATCTCGCCGCTCTGAATCAGGTCTTTGGTCAGCATGGCGCCGAAATTTGCCGTGGCCAGATTTATCACGGCATTCATTTTTCTGATCAGATCCGTTACGGCCTCGGCCGCGATCACAATGCCCGTGCGGGCGCCGGGCAGGCCCAGCTTGGAAAGACTCATGCAGTAAATAATATTTTCGTTCCAGACGGGACGGGTTTCGCTAAAGATAATATTGGGAAACGGCGCGCCATAGGCATTATCAATGATCAGGGGAATGTTATTGGCCTCGGCCAGCTCAATCAGCCCGTCCAGTTCGGCGTCGGATAATACATTGCCGGTCGGATTGGTCGGCCGGGATACACACAGCGCGGCCGTATTATCACGCACGGCCAAATCGGCAAAATCAACATGATATTTAAAAAAATGATCCCCCAGCTTTTCAATCAGCGGGCGCCGGGAATAAAACAGGCCGTCACTCAGGCCGACATCGGAATAGCCGATATATTCGGGCGTGATCGGCAACAATATCTGCCGATGGCGGCCCGTGTCATCCGCGCCGCCCAGCATGTTAAACAGATAAAAAAAGGCCGACTGACTGCCGATCGTCAGCACCACGTTCTCCGGCTTGACGCCCCATTGATATTGCCGGTTCAGCAACGCGGCAAGCGCCCTGATAAATTCGGCATTGCCCCGTGGCGATTCATAATTGCCGATGGTATGCGAGAGCAGGGCCGGGTTATCAATGAGTTGACGCAGCGCATGTTTCAAATGCCGCTCGACGGCCGGAATATGGGCCGGATTACCGCCGCCCAGCATCAGGCTGTCGGTATTGCCCACCATCGCATTGCCCAGATCATCCATTAACTGGACAATGCCGGACGGCTGGTTAAAGCGGGAGGCAAAACGGGAAAATTTCATGTCGCCGGGGACACTATCAGGCTTGATCGCCCGGGAATTACTCGGTTGAACATGATCAGGAACGGCGCTGTTTGTTTGCCATTTTTTTACCGATCAAGATCAGGTGGATGACGCGCTCCGCGGCATTGGCAAGATGCGCCTTTGAATGGCGGATGGCTTCCTGCCGCGACATATCTCTGGCGCAGGCGCTCTCCAGGCCGTCAATGCCGTGCGCAAAGACGCCATTGGCATCGTCCGCGATGCTGCCGCCGACAGCCACCACCGGGACACCCTGTTGACGCGCGGCCCTGGCGACGCCCACCGGGGTCTTGCCGGCGATGGTCTGAAAATCCACGCAACCCTCGCCGGTTATGACCAGATCGGCCCCTTTGAGATGGGTCTTGATGCGGGCGGCTTCCAGCACGATGTCGATACCGCGCTGCATCCTGGCCCCAACAAAGGCCACCAGACCGGCGCCCAGCCCGCCGGCCGCGCCGGCGCCCTCCAAATCGGCCACATCCCTGTTCAAATCGCGCTTGATAATACGGCCCAGATGCCTGAGATTGGCATCCAGAACCTTCACCATGGCCGCCGTTGCGCCCTTTTGCGGGGCGAACACATGGGCCGCGCCGCGCGGGCCGCACAGGGGGTTATTGACATCACAGGCGACAATGATCCGGGTCTTTTTGATCAGCGGCGTCAGCGCCGCGTTGTCAATGCGGTCGATATCGCCGAGCATGCCGCCCGCGCCCGGCGTCCTGATTTCATCGCCCTGCCGGTCCAAAAAACGCACGCCCAGCGCCTGCGCCATGCCGACCCCGCCGTCATTGGTGGCGGAACCGCCGATGCCCAGTATAATCTCGCGCGCGCCGCGCCTGGCCGCGTCAAGCATGAGTTCGCCGGTACCGAACGTGGTGGTATGCAGGGGATTTTTATCCTTGCCGGAGACCAGGGGCAAACCGGAGGCTTCGGCCATTTCAATCACGGCCGTGGCGCCATCGGCCAGCAGGCCATAGCGGGCCGTTACGGGTTTGCCCACCGGGCCGGTGACGCGCTTTCGGATAAACTTGCCGCCGGTGGCGTCCACCAGTGATTGCACGGTGCCCTCGCCCCCATCGGCCATCGGCGCCTTGACACAATGGGCGGCAGGCAGCGCCCGCTTTATCCCCTCTTCAAGCGCATTGGCCACCTGTAAAGCGGTCAGATTCCCCTTGAAGGAATCCGGCGCCAGGATAATTTTCATCAGGCCGTGTCCGCCGTGGACATATTACAAACCCTTGCCCGGTTCTTCGTTGGCCAGCCGGGTCAGCATCCCGGCGAGGCCGGTCGTGACCCTGGCCATGGCGTCATAGTCCAGCGAGGCGGGCACATCATTGGCACTGTGATAGGCATGATTGCGATGATCGGCGGTGTCGGTCACCATAAAGGCCCTGAAACCGTTCAGCCAGAAGGCCGACTGGTCAGAACGGCCGACATCCGGCGCCAGCACCACCGGGGCCGCCAACCCTTCCGAGGGGAATTGTTTTGTTTCCCGAAACAAACCGAGCGCCCGCTTCAACACATGACGTGAACGGAAATTACCCACAAAGGCCACAAAGTTCGCCCGGTCGGGATAAAAATAACTGAAAGGCGGGGGGTAACCCTGACTGCCGGGCTCGCTCGAATAATAGCCCAGCATTTCGAGCGAGATCATGAGCCTGATCACATCGCCGCGCTCAGCCGAGCGCCGGGCATGGTAGAGGCTGCCCATGTCTTTGGTCAGAAAATGCGGGGGTTCTTCGTTGGCAAAGGCGACAAAGCGCAGGCCGCGATTCAGCGGCCTGGCCCCGAGCAGGCGGGCCAACTCCAGCAGGACCGCGACCCCCGAGGCATTATCATCGGCCCCCGGTGTTTGTGGGACCGTGTCGTAATGCGCGCCGACCACGATAATCCCGGCCGCGCTGTCGGCCCCGTCAAGCGCGGCAACCACGTTTCTGTATTGGCGCTTGTCGCCGAACGCCTCAAAATCGGGTTGCAGCCCGGCCTTGCGGAAGGCGGATTCAATATAATCTCCGGCCGCCGCGTAGGCTTCGGGCGCCTGACCGTGCCGCGCGCCGATCTCGCCCGCGAGTTTATCGACATGGACGCGCAGGCGCCGGCTCATGGCCTGCTGCTCCGCCGTCAACGCGGGCAAGGCCGAAAGCCGGCCTTCTCCCGGCATCTTCATGCCGAGGTATATCAATACGGCCGCGATTACAGCCAGGGCCGACACAGAGATTAACACTATCTTTTTCATTTTTATGGAGCGGCAAAGGCCGATAATGAGAAAAAACGCTCGCCATTGTAGCACCAAGCGCAAGGTTCACCGGCCCTGATTGCGTGCCCGACTAAAAATTTCGCTTGACTAAGGAAATGAGAATAATTATTATTCATTTGGAATTATTATGATTAACCACAAAACCTGAACTTTAGACCATGATTTTTAAAGCAAAACAAACCGGCGCTGCCAATCCCGAAACGGGTCAGGCCAGGGCAAACAAGATCAACAGCAAAGTGCTGTTGTGCGGGAAAAAGGAACTCACAATTGTCCACAATGACCAGGAATATAAACTGCGCTTGACCGGAAATGATAAATTAATCCTGACTAAATAGGCCAGTAGCCAGCCACCCAGTCCCCCAGGCAGCCAGCCAACGCCGCTTTAAGATTGTCATCTCCGCCCGGGCCGGAATGACAGCAGGAGCGGGATTATTATTTCGGCCAAACGCTGAACCAAGCCGCCGCCTGACTTGTCCAGAGATCGGAAATGAAAAATGGGCTATGCGCTTACACACATTTTCAGCGCAACGGCGTCATCCGGCCACGCGGGAATGACGCGCTTTAACCAGACTTAATAATTTAGACACAAGACGAGACAAAATAATGAAGACCGCTCTGAGCCTGTTACTGTTACTCATCATGCCGGCCGCCGCCGGGGAGACAAGCAAACGTGTCATCACCATAGGCGGGGCATTAACGGAAATCGTGTACCAGTTGGAAAAAGAATCCCTGCTGGTCGGCAGCGATACCACCAGTTACTATCCGGCCGCGGCCGAGGCGCTGCCCAAGGTCGGCTATCAACGCACGCTTTCGGCCGAGGGGATCCTGTCATTGAACCCGGATCTGGTGATCTACACGGACGAGGCCGGCCCCGCGGCCGTGCTGGAACAACTGAAAATGACCAATGTCAGGCTGATCAAACTGAAAGCCGGCCGTTCCCTGCAAGGCGTGATCGACAATATCACGGCGCTTGGCCAAACCCTGGATGCCTCCGCCAGGGCAAAACAGTTGATAGAGGAACTCACGGCCAAAAAACAAAACCTGGACCGGGCCATTGCGGCGGCAGACAGCAGTAAAAAGGTCATGTTCATATTACAGCACCGGGGCAACACCCCGCTGGTGGCCGGGAAAAATACCGCCGCGGACAGCATTATCACCCTCTCCGGCGCGAATAATGTCGTGCGCGATTATGAAGGCTACCGGCCGCTGACGCCCGAGGCCGCGATAACCCAGGCGCCGGACATTATCCTGATAACCAGCCAGACCCTGGAGCATACCGGCGGCAAGGCCAACCTGCTCAAGGCGCCCGGCCTGGCCCTGACACCGGCCGGCATCCAGGGCAACGTGATCGCGATGGACGCCTTGCTGATGATTGGCTTTGGCCCGAGAATCGTGGATGCCGCCATGACGCTGCACGAGCGCTATGGCCAGCTATGAGCCCCTTATCAAGACATATAAAAATACCGCTGCCGCTGGCAAAGGCCGGCCTGAAATTACCGGTATTGCTGCTGTTTTTGATCGCCTTATTGATCACCGTTACGGCGGCGACGGTCATCGGCGCCTTTCCCATCCCCGCCCTGTCCCTGTTGCAGGCAAACCTGAGCCCGCAGGAACAGGCCGTGTTGACCTCTATTCGGCTGCCGCGCGTCCTGCTGGCCGTGATCGTGGGGGCGGCGCTGGCCGTTTCCGGGGCGGCATTGCAGGGCCTGTTTCGCAATCCCCTGGCCGACCCGGGCCTGATCGGCATTTCCAGCGGCGCGGCCCTGGCGGTGGCATTGATGATCGTCAGCATCGGGCCATTGCCGGGCATACTGGGCCTGTATGGTCTGTCGCTCGCGGCCTTTATCGGCGGCCTGATTACCAGCGTCATTATCTTTCGTTTCGCCGGCCTGACCGGCACATCCTCGGTCACCTACATCCTGCTCGCCGGTATCGCCATCAATGCGCTGGCCTCGGCCGGCACCGGTTTTCTGGCCTATCTCAGCGATGATCAGGAATTACGCACCCTGACCTTCTGGACCATGGGCAGCCTGGGCGGCGCCTTGTGGCCGGGGGTCTTGATCTGCGCCTCGCTGGTTATCCCGGCCACCTTTATGCTGTACAGAAACGCGCAACGCCTGAATATCCTGTTGCTTGGAGAAAGCGAGGCGCGCCACCTCGGGGTGGACAGCGAACGCCTGAAACGCAACATCATTATCTGCACGGCCATCTCGGTCGGCGCCGCGGTCGCGGTCAGCGGCATCATCGGCTTTGTCGGGCTGGTGATCCCGCACCTGATAAGACTCACGCTCGGGCCGGATCACCGCCTGCTGATACCCGCCTCGGCCCTGCTGGGGGCGATCATCCTGATCATCGCGGATACGGTCTCGCGCACGCTGCTGGCGCCGGCCGAAATACCGGTCGGCATATTTACCAGCCTGATCGGCGGCCCCTTCTTTTTATGGCTGCTGGTCAAGCAATATTCCGGGCGTTTCGGTCTATGATTACCGTATCCGGCCTCGATCTGAAATCCGGCCACAAACAAATCCTGCGCAATATCAACCTGAGGATCAAACCCGGCCGGGTCACGTCTATCCTGGGGCCGAACGGCGCCGGCAAGACCAGCCTGCTGAAATGCCTGAGCGGCGATGCCATCAGCTACGCGGGTGACATACAACTCAGACAGCGCCCGCTTAAACACTATTCGCTGTCCGAACTGGCCAGACAACGGGCCGTGCTCTCGCAGGCGAATCCGGTCACATTTCCGTTCACGGCGATGGAGATTGTCATGCTGGGCCGTAATCCCTATCTGAGCGAAAACAACCTCAAAAAAGACACTGAAATTGCCGGGCATGTGCTCAATGAAGTCGATGCCTGGCAATTCAAGGATCGGCTATTCCCGACACTATCGGGCGGCGAACAACAGCGCGTGCAACTCGCCCGCGTGCTGGCGCAGATATGGGAACAGCAGGAGGCCATTCTGTTTCTGGACGAGCCGACCGCGGCGCTCGATCTTAAACATCAACATGAAATACTGGAATTAACCCGCAGGCTGTCGCGGCAAAAAGACATGACGGTAATCTGTATCCTGCATGATATCCATCTCGCCCAGCACTACTCCGCCGAGGCCATACTCATGCTGGCCGGCGCGATATACGCGACCGGCAACAGCGATAAAGTGCTTTGCACGAAGAACATCCAGCATATTTATCAATTGCCTGATCAGGTCATTGAAAAATTTCACTTAGCGCATTAACGGCCCAAACCGCGGTGATTACAGAGACGCCCGCAAAAGGCATACAGCGCGGGGAACAAATCCCTTCCGTTCCGGTCTGGTAAAATAATGAAAATTTCTTCCCTCAAACCGAATTCAAAAACCCTGGCCGCGTGGCTTGGGCTCATGCTGCTCCTGCTCGGCGGCTGCGCCAGCCAGATACCGGCCGTGATCAAACTTCCGCCCAAACCGGATATCGGGCTTGACCAGGTAAAAAGGGACATCGGGCCGTATCAAGATCAATACGTGCGCTGGGGCGGCGAGATCATCTCGGTTGAAAACAGGGCAGACACCACCCTGGTTGAAATTCTGGCCAACCCCCTCAAGAGCTACGGCCGGCCCAACCCGGATAATGCCTACCAGGGCCGCTTCATCGCCCGCGTTGCCGGATTTCTGGATCCGGAACATTACAAAAAAGGCAGGCAATTTACCGTTTACGGCAAAGTCGAAAACATTATCAACAGCCAGATTGACCAGCACTCGTACAACTACCCGCTGGTCAACGCCGGGGCCTACTACCTCTGGCCCGAATACCGTTACCACCGCTACGCTTATCCCCCTTATCCATACCCCTATTACTACTACGGCCCCTACTACCGCCATCACATCGGCTTCTATCACCAACACTACTGATCCGGCGGCAAATTTATCCCGCTAACCGCGTTTGCCGTTTTTGGCAGATTCCGGATCGCGGCCCGTAGAATCTGGCTCAGAAATTGCCGCGTCCTCGGATCGCTTGCGTTATTAAAAACCTAGGCCGGCGGCTCATATTCCACAATGATGCCTGCAGATTGACTTAATCCGGGTTGCAAAAATTAGTTGAGTGATCCTCCATCATAATGATCATTATCCGGTAACTTTCTCTATTTGTACCAGTTCAGAATCAGTGTTCGGTAGATATTAACAGCTTGCTCAAGCTGTGAGAGTTCGCAGTATTCATCGACGATATGCGCATTTTGCGGGCTGCCAGGGCCCAGGATGACGGTTGGAACACCGTCATAATAGGGTGTTAAGACCGATGCGTCCGTGAAATAGGACACAGTCGAAATCCCATGCCTTTGGCCGGTTATTGAAGACACAATGTCTTCAACTGTTCCGAACCATGGGTCGGCGCGTTCGGTCCAAACACCCAGCAAATCGACCAAGGGCGTCAACACCACCTCATCCCCGAGGAATTCGCTTAACCGAATGAGGAGTGACTTATGGCATTGGCCGGGCAAGGTGCGCAGGTCAATTGTAAACTCGGCATAGTCAGCAACAGAATTGATATTGATTCCGCCTTTCATGGTGCCAACGTTTAGCGACGGGCTGCCGAGATATTCATGGTCTGAGACCCCATATGTAAACTCATTGAGTTTCAAAATGGCTCTGGACGCCTTCAGGATAGCGCTATCGCCCTTGTCCGGCATTGACCCATGCGCGGTCCGGCCTTTACAAACAGCCTTGACCCAGAAGGCGCCCTTATGGCCCGAGAGTGGAACGAGATCCGTCGGCTCAGCTACAACAAGCGCGCCAATTCCCTGTTTTACAATGGCATTTCCAATCAGATGTTTAGCCCCCTCTGAGCCTGTTTCTTCGCCGCCAGTGATCAGTAAAGTAAGCCCCGGGCCGTCCTTGAGGCGCGCGCCTAAAGAGAGTGCGGCACAAATGGCGGCCGCCACACCGCCCTTCATGTCGCAGCTTCCTCGCCCGTAGAGCCTGGAATCTTTGATCACACCCGCATAAGGGTCAACTGTCCACTCGCCCGCGCCTAAAGGAACAGTGTCAATATGCCCCGTAAAACCAAGCGGCGGCTTGCCACTGTTACCGCCTATTTTGGCCACCACATTGCGGCGTTTCTCGCCGAAACTGATAATAGCTGTTTCGAAACCGGCCTTTTGTAAGAGGTCTTCCAAAAACGCACAAATCTCGACCTCGTTGCCGGGCGGATTAAGTGTTTCGAAGCCGACCAGTTCTTTGGTCAGCGCCACAACATCATATTTTAAAGTGTTACTTTGCATGGGTATAACGTCAATTAAAGTACGCGCTATGCACCGCTTCGCTTGACGCAAGCGCTTCAGGCGCGCCTTTTGTGGCAACCTTCCCATGCGCAATCACATAGCCATAATGAGATATAGCAAGCGTCTGCTTGACATTCTGTTCGATGAGCAGAACCGAAGTGCCCTGTTTGTTTATATCTCGAATGACCCGGAAAGTTTCGCTTACAAACAATGGCGACAGACCGAGAGACGGTTCATCAATAACCAGCATGTCGGGCAAGCTCATGATGCCGCGGCCAATAGAAACCATGGCCTGTTCGCCACCGGACATCGTGCCGGCAAGCTGTGTTTTCCGATCCGCCAGCCTTGGGAATATTTCATAGACCCGGTCTAAACTGCGCTGGATTTCAGATTGGGATTTGACGCCATAGGCGCCAAGCCTCAGATTTTGCACGACCGTGAACTTTGGAAAGACTTTGCGTCCCTCGGGAATGCAGGAGATGCCGCTTTTAATCAGTGTATGAGTGCGGGTTTTGGTAATATCCCGGTCGCCAAAGGTAATCATTCCTTTTCTTGCCGGTGTTAGCCCCAGAATCATCCGAACGAGCGTGCTCTTGCCCGCGCCATTGGCGCCCAGGATACAGGTGATCTCTCCTCTTTTGGCAAAAATAGACACATTATGAAGGACATTGACCGCGTCATAGCCGGTTGTTGCGTCTTTGACCCGGAGATCAAATTGAGCGCTCATAATTCACTTCCCAGATAGGCTTTTTGGACTTCGGCGTTCTGACTGACTTCCTCATAGGACCCCTCACAGATCTTTCGACCAAAGTTGAGCGCGACACAACGATCGGTAATTCGTGAAATTACCCCCATCTCATGCTCGACGATGATAACCGACAAATTATCTCTTTGATCTCGAATTTTAATAACTACATCAGTCAACTGGCGCGTCTCTTCTTCGGTTATCCCCGCAAATGGCTCGTCAAGCAACAGAAGTCTCGGTTCTCCCAGCAGCGCGCGACAGATTTCAATTCTGCGCCGGTCAATCATCGGCAGACTGCCAACCGGCTTGTCCAGTTGATCTGACATATGCGGCGCAAACTGGCCAATGAGTCTGACAACGCGCGCATGACACTCGCTAAATTCACGCCAGAAGGCAGATCGGTTGAACAGATTGTGCCGCAGACCCTGATTTAACCTTATATGATTGCCAATCGCAATGTTGTCAAAAACCGAAAGCTCAAGACAGAGCCGCGCCCTTTGGAATGTTCGCGCAATTCCGTTCTTATAGACCCCTTGGGGCGATAGATTAGTAATATTCCGTCCCTCAAACTCTATCTTTCCGGCCGTGGCGGACTGGATTCCGGTCAACACGTTGAAAAATGTCGTTTTGCCCGAGCCATTTGGGCCAATTAAGCCTAAAACTTCACGGGAATAAACCTCCAGATCGATCTTGTCCAGAGCAACAAGGCCGCCAAATTTCTTGACGATTTCAGTGACGTTCAAACAACTGTCAGACATTTGCGCCTCCCGGTTCGGATGGTTTTCGAAAGACACGGGTGCGCCTGTGGATCAGCCCGTTCGGACGGAAAAGCAGAACGAGGATGACGCCCATTGCGAAAATGAGGAAGCGGTATTCCTGGATCGCCTGCAATTTCTCCGGCAACACAATTATGATTGCGGCAGCCAGAATAATGCCGGGAATAGACCCGATTCCGCCCAGGAGAATGATCGACAACATGATCAGGCTATCACCAAACGTGAAATTGTTTGGCGCGATAAAACCCAGCATTGATGCGAAAAAAGCGCCCATGACACCAAGCATGAAATTACCGATTGAGAAGGCCGTGACTTTCCAGCGGGTGATGCTGAGGCCAAAACAAGCGGCAGCGGTCTCATCGAGTCTCACGGTGTCAAGGTTAAGCCCGATCCATGATTTTTCGATTGCCCTTGAGATAAGAATAGCAATGACAACAAACACAAGCGCCAAAACGAAGTAGTTCATGTAAAACGAGACTTCGATCCCGCCAGTTTCTATGTTGGAATTGAAATCCCAGCCGAAAAGGTTGAGGCCCGCAACCGGCGCCCCTTGCGCGCCACCAAGCGCCTGATTTACTTCAACCAATGTGCGAAAGAGCAGGCTAAAGGCGATAGTTACAACCGCGGCATAGTGCCCTCTCGTTCGCAAAACAGGCAACATAATGAGAAAGCCTATCAAGACAGCAACCAGCCCGCCGCTGAGCAAAATAAACAGATGCGGGATCTCGGTGTTTATGGTCAGCACGGCCGCGGTATAACCGCCGGCCCCAAAGAACGCCGCGCCGGCGAAATTGAGAAGGCCGGTATAGCCAAACTGAATGTTCAAGCCGATACAAGACACGACATAGACCATGACCGTGACCAGCATCAAGAGATTAAAGTGATCGCCATGAATATAGGCGGCTATGCCGATCAGCCCGGCAACGAAGAGCGCATTCGAATATGCGCGGTTTTCTTTCACTCCCGTTGCAAAGGCTTCGCTGAGGCCAAAACGCTCGGAAAGACACCAAACAGCGGCAAAGAGGAGGACTAACACACCAATCAGGATTTCTGATTCAGCGCGCATAAGCAGCGCCGTGTAAATTGATCCGGCCGAGACAACAAGCAAGATACCGGATCTGGATGAGAGTATGGACATGGTCACACGCGCTCTGGATGGGCTTCTGCGATGAGGCCGGTCGGCTTCCAGGCAATCAGCATGATCACAACCGCAAACGCGAAAACATCTTTGTAAGAACTCGAAATCGGAAGCGCCACAACGGCAAAGGTTTGCAGTCCGGCAAAGAGGAAACCGCCAAGGATCGCGCCATAGAGATTACCCAGGCCTCCGATAATAGCCGCGCTAAATCCGACCGCGCCAAGGAGCAAACCCATCGAGAAGTTGATTTCATTATAATAAAGTCCGTTTATAATGCCCGCAATCGCGGCAATCGCCGATCCAAGGGCAAATGTAATCAGCACGATGCGCTCAAAGTTGATTCCCATCAATTTCGAAGTTTCCTCGTCTTGAGCCACAGCCCGGATAGCAAGCCCAAGCTTTGTTTTAGTGATAAGCAAATGTGTTGCCGCGATCACAACTATACCCGTGAGGAACAGGATGATGCTGTCATAGCGCAGCGATAACGCGCCCATTTCAATTGCTCCGCCCGGAAGCAATGAGGGGAAGGCCTGTGAACTCGATCCATTCGGGAAAAACAGGCGCACTGCCTCGCGAAGCACCGTGCCGAGCATCAGTGTTATCAAGAGAATATTTACCGCTGGCGCCTGCGCCTTTTTCAGCGGGACAACGAGAATTTTAGCAACTACCGTTCCCAGAATGGCGGTGATGGAGATTGCAAACAGCAGAACAACAGTTAGAGCAATCCATGAATTATCAACGCCGACCGCGCTTATTGCGAGAAACGATGCCAGGCCTGCAAAGGCGCCCACGGTGAGCACATCACCATGCGAAAACTTGATGATATCGAGAACTCCAAAAAACAAGGTAAACCCAACCGCAACAAGCGCATAGACTATCCCCTGCATAAGGCCATTCACAATGAACTGACTGAGTAACGCTATATCCATGTGCAATCGCTGTGTTCTCGATTCTCTAAAACGCCTGTACGCGCGTAATTCAGAAGGAGTGTGTTTTCATCTTAGTAGCTTGCTTTATTTGACTTCGACCCATTTGCGATCTTTGACTACGATTGGAGTGATCAATGAGAAGGTGTTTTGGCCGGCCGCGTCGAAGCTGACGGGGCCGATGGCGTAGTTTTTCTGCGGCAGGCTTTGCAGCGCTTTGATAATCTCCTTTCGATCCGGTCCCGCTGCTTCAATGGCGTCCAATAAGACGTTCATTGCCGTGTAAGCGTAAATGCCATAAGCCTCTGGAGGATCGTCATACTTTGCTTCTGAATATTGCTTGAGATAGTCCGATCCGCCAGGCATCTCTTCCACCGGCGCGCCTAGCCGCATTGCAATACTGCCCTCGGCATTCACGGCGCCATCAATGAATGTGTCAGAGATTATGCCGGACACACCGATAAATTGCGCATCGACCCCAACCTTATCCATCTGATTTCTGACACGAATGCCAAGATCGACAAGGCCGCCAAAATAAATGACGTCTGCATCAAGAGATTTTGCTTTTGTCAATTCTGCGGTAAAGTCCTGTTGATCGGCGGGTACTCCGATAGACTCAACCAATTCAACGCCACTGCCCGCGGCAAATCTCTGAAATGCTTCCTGGTGTTCGGTTCCATAGGCAGTGGTATCATGGATCATGACCACACGCCTGTAGCCCTCATCATCCATGAAGCGGACAGCAGCTTTGTTCTGGCTGGTCGACGTGCTAATGGTGCGGAAAATTTCAGCATAATCGTTCCCATAGGTGATCGCCGGGGATATTGCCCCCCAGACAACGACCGGCAATCCAAAACGGTTATAAATATCCACCGTGCCTATGGCAACCGCCGAACAAAAATGGCCGATCGCCGCGGAAACGCCTCTATCAGCGGCCATCTTGGTGGCAACCTGCACGCCGATGTTGGGCTTGCACTCGTCATCCAGCGTGATCAATTCGTAGGTGTGCCGCGAGTTTGGGTCTGCGTTACGTTGTTGTATTGCAAGCTCAGCGGAATTACGACCGCCAATGCCGATGGCGGACACCTTGCCGGTGATTGGGCCGATGAAACCTATCTTAATATTATCGGCATAGACCGGCGATATACTCGAAAGCGTGACACCGAAGATAATAGTAATAAAGAGTCTTTTCACGGATTTCCCCCCTTATTCCAATAAATTGACTAATTTTGCAAATTTCTTGACTTTTAGTCAAGTAACTTGATTAAACAACAGAAAATACTGTTAAGTCAAGCCACTTGAGGAATTATTTTTGTTGAAGCTGTTGCTGAAATCAGCAGATTATTCCGCATGATAGAACTGTATCATGCTGATTTTATTGGAATATTTTGGATTCTTTAGCTGCAAAATGCGCAAAATTCCAGCTATTGGCCAGTCTAAAAAGTAGGCGGTGTCGTTGACCAGAGAATTTTTGCTAAAGAATCGCTATTATTCACGTAGCCATGGGGTATGTGACTCTGAAAGAAGAAGCTGTCGCCCTCGTTCAATTCATAGGTTTCGTCACCAATAGTCATGCGGATACTGCCTTCGAGGACATAACCCACTTCTTCGCCTTCATGAGTGATTTGGCCTTTGCTGCCCGCTCCCGGCACAACAATGTGGATAGAAACCTGAAGGAGCCGCATCTCAGTCTGGGGCGTCAACCATTCGATCTGTGTCCCTGATCCGTTCTGGTTTTCTTCAAACTTTAGAATCGGCCTCTCTCCCTTGCGGGTAATGATTTCGTTGTTGGCTGTCCCTGTTTCCATGAGGCGCCCGATCGTGATGTCAAGCTCACTCACAATTTTGTGGAGTGTTTGCAGTGAAGGCGTGATTTTATCGTTTTCAACCTTGGAAAGGAGCGATTCTGAGCAACCCACGGCGCTTGAGAGCTGTTTCAAGGTTAAACGCTTGATCTTGCGAGCGTGCTTTATCCGTGAGCCGATCTTAAGTTCATCTTTCGATGAACGCGCCATGGTTTTCAGAAAAGCAACTTTCATACAAGTTATGTGACCTTATTCAAGGTGAAGTTCAGTAAGTGTCTTGGTTCAATAGCAGCAGAAAGGCCCGGAACAAACCGCCATGAAATCTATCCGGCGCTCCAAATTCCCGCTCACGCCGGAATTATGGCAGGATTCACATACATTTTTCAGAGCTTGCTTAACCCTGTTCCAGTAAATTCCCGAGATCAATCACCGCGGCATTGGCGCGTGAGATATACGATCCCATGACCAGCGAGTGGTTGGCCCAATAACCGAAACCCGTGCCGTTCAGGATCATCGGGCTCCAGACGGTATCCTGCGTGGCCTCCAGTTCGCGAATGATCTGGCGCAGGCTTACCAGGGCATTTTTCTTTTCAAGCACATCCCGCAGGTCATATTCAATGGCGCGCATGAAATGTATCAGCGCCCAGCAGTTGCCGCGCGCTTCATAAAAAATATCATCAATTTCCAGCCAGGGTGTTTGCACGACTATACTGTCCGGTCTGGCGGTGGACTGGCTCGCCTCGGATTCCCCCTGCAAATCGGTGTTCACCCGCGCCTGTCCCACGCTGGCGCTCAGGCGTTGTGACAGGCTGCCCAGGCGCTTTTCCACTACGGCCAGCCAATCGCGCAGATTATCCGCGCGCGCAAAAAACTGGGCGTCCTGTTCTGCCGGGTCCGACAGGCGCGCCAGATAATTTTGCAATGCGCCGATACCCTTTTCATATTCGCTTTCGGTAGCCGGTAACAGCCAGGATTGTGAATCGAAGTGAAATTGAGGATCGGCCGTCATCAGGTCAGCGTCTTCAATGGATTGTGTCTGCGAACGGCTGAAATCATTGCGTAATGAACGCGCCATGTCGCGCGCCTGGGTCAAGACGCCAAACTCCCACGCCGGGATATTATCCATAAACACGCCGGGCGGCATGACATCGTTGCTCAGATAGCCGCCGCGCTTCTCCATGAGCGTTTCAATAACCCGGATCATTGTGGCCGTGGTCACATAACCGGTCACAAAATCCGCGCTGCCCCGGTTTTCATTCCGGCTGTGTTGCAGCACGTCAAAGCTGTCCGGTTCCGAATCCCAGTAAAACAGGAGCAACAGTATCAGGAGCAACACGGCAACCAGGCCGGCGGCAAGGAGTTTAATCAAATTCATAATAGTCCGCGGATGGCGCAGATTTTCACAGATGTTTAATCAAGTTTTTAATCGGATTCACAGGGAGTCATGCCCTGGCGCTCTATTTTGCAGCGATATAGCAGATAATCAACAGGCTGTCCGGGTTCGATACCTGTGAGACAAATCAGGACCGCCCGCAGTAAACAGGTTAACACAGATTTTGTATTATTCCGACTGGCCTTTTGCAGACGGGCGAAAACCGGAATCCAGGAGGCGGGGCCGGAGTGTGAAGCGGACTGCGGTTCCATCTGGCCGTGCCAAACCGGTCAGAATGAGACATTTGTTGTTATTCCCGCTGCTGCCTGCTGCAGGCAGGCGCCAGGCAGCCCTGATTTTTCTCATAGGTATTGAACCCCGCACGATAGCGCATCCTTGAAGGCGCCTCTATAATAATCGCATGACCAAAAACGTACTCGATACCAAACTGGAAAGTTGCTGTGACGAATTAAACACCGGCTTCTTTCGCAACGGCAAATGTGAAACCTGTGCGCAGGATACCGGGATGCACACCGTGTGCGCCCTGATGACGCGGGAATTTCTGGAATTTTCCATCGAAAAAGGCAACGACCTTTGCACGCCGCGCGCGGAATTTGATTTCCCCGGCCTGCGGCCGGGCGATAAATGGTGTATCTGCCTGCCACGCTGGATAGAGGCGCTGGAAGCGGGCGTGGCGCCGCGGATAGTATTGCGCGCAACCCATCATTCCGTACTCCAGTACGTGCCGCTGGAGGTGCTGGAAAAGTATGCCCTGCAACCGAAATGACCACAGCAGGAAACCTTTAAATTAACCAATAGCAAAATTGAATTTCATCCCTTCTAGTGTTTCGCCATTGATAGAATCATCATTTATATTATATGTCGCAATTATGTCATCACATATTTTTAACCACTTTTCATTTCCAGAATATGACAAACCAACAAACCCGATCTCATCCTGAACAATAAAGTCATCATCAGTGAATAAGGCAAATTCATGAAATAATGTTGGCATTTGATAGGTAAAAGCTAGCTTGCCTTTATCTAAGTTATAGCCAGATAGTATGTCGCTAACACCAACAAGCGCCACATTCTTATGGATATGAAGTTTTGGCGCCAAACCGACATCATAAAAACCAACGGGTATAAAAATATCGTTTTCAGAAATTATATATCCCCACGTATTCGACTCATCCGCTATAGAAGCCTCAAAAACCCTACCAGCTAACCTGGACAACCTGGCTTCCAGATCACTACGAGAATCACAATTAACCCAATTAGCTTTATTCATAAGCATCACGCCGAGACCACCTTGCCCCTGTCGCTGAATATATCCAGGACGTTTTGAATAATCTTGTTGCCCGAGAGTCCATCGTAGGCCATATCGAAAGTAAGACCGGTCGCCAGCTCCTTGGCCCGCATAGCCCTGGTCAAGTCATACGCCTCCTTCACCGTCAGCGTTTTATCGGCGACTTCCAGTATACTCCAAACCAGAGAAATAAAAAACAGGGTGTCCGGGTTCAATACCTATGAGACGAATCAGGCGGCCTGTCCAAGTTTCTGATAATACGCCATAGGCCTGCCTGCTGCAGGCAGGGGTCTGCAGTCCAATACCATCATGGGGGCGATAGTAGTTGTAACAGTGCGGGTACTGGGCCAGTTTTCGGTTGATGGCGGCCAAGGTGAGTGGGCCCTCATAGAAGGGGTAGAACTCATAGCGGCTGGTTCCACCTGCCTGCTGCAGGCAGGTTGGCGCGCTCGACACAGCCATTGTACTTGGGGCTTTTTGGGGGCAGCACATAGAGGGGGAGCGTTAAGTCCTTGCAGGCCTGTTCGAATTCGGCCATGAACTCGCTGCCGCCATCGACCTGCACGGAGAGCAAGGGGTAGGGTAATTGCTCAATCAGAGCGTGCAGGAACCGTCTGGCATTGAGGCTGCTGGCGCTACGGTAGGCGCGCATCACGGTAAACCCGGTTATTGGGCAGGTGGCCTTGAACTCCTTGAGGCTAACCCCTTCCGTGAAGTGCACCGTCATGTGGTCGAGTTGAATCAACTGCCCGGGCTTTTCGGCCTTCATATCGCGCCGCCCAGAAGCTCCGCGAAACCCATGATAAGGCCCAGTGAGGCCGCCACTTGCCGATAGGCGATGCTCTCTGCCAGGATGGTGGCCATAAAGACCGAGAAAGTCCCCGCGGCAATCCAGCCAAAGGTCAAAACGATAACGAGCAGGGCAGGATTATGGCCCAGAAAGATGGCTGCCAGCGGCGATAACACGCCTAACAGACAAAATACGATGACAACCGGTTTGCGGCCGATAAAATCAGACAGCCACGGCAACAGAAAGCCGGCCGCCGCGCCGACGATACCCAGCGCGGCAAATATGTAGCTCATGCCGCGCGCGGTAAAACCAACGTTTTCAGCTAAAAAGACGGGCAGGAAAACCCAGCCGACCAGCATCCAGCCCGCCATCAGGCCGCTGACCAGCATGCAAAGCAGGATATTGCGCTCCTTCAAAGGGGCAAAAAAACCAAATTTGCCGCCATCATCCGCGCCGCGCCGGGGCGGCCGGCTTTTAACCGGTTCCTTGACATAGACAAAAATCGCAATGGCAAGCAACAGACCGGGTATGATCGTCAGGAAAAAAGTGACACGCCAGCCAAACTGGATGGCCAGATAAACACTGACAATGGGCGCCGCCAGACTGCCCAGCAGGTTTGCCAGGACATTTTGCATAAGCCCCATATTCAGGCCGCGCCGTTCGGGCGAGGATTCAATTGACATGATGGTCTGCGAGACGGGCAGGACAGGCCCTCGAACAGACCCATCAATATGCGCGCGGCAAGCAGCATGGCAAATGACAGGGCCAGCCCGGTTGATACCGAGGGATTGAAAAACCGATCACGGCCACCAGCAGGGTGATCTTGCGGCGCCCTATGGTATCCGAGACCCGGCCCATGACCGAGCCGGATATGGCCCAGACGATAGCCAGGGCCGAGGCCAGGATGCCGATCTGCGTGTCGCTTAACGTAATGTCTTCCTTGATAAAGACCATCAGATAGTTGAGCATGTTACGGTCGAAGAAAACCAGACCGAAGGACATGCCCAGCAACCAGACCAGCAGGGTCTCATAACGCATTCCAGGAACAGATTGGGAGTTTATATTTTTCACAACTGTTTTTCGCTGTCGAAGCACAGCACCGGTTTAATCACCTTGCCGGCTTCGCAGTCCTCTATTGCCTCATTAATATTTTCAAAGGGGTAATAGGTAATCAGGCGATCAAACGGAAAGCGGCCTTGTTGATAAAGTTTAATAAGCTCGGGAATAAACACGTCCGGTTTTGAATCGCCCTCGACGATGCCGCGTATGCCGCGCCCGCCGGCCAGCATAAAAAACAGGTCCAGCGGCACAGTTGAACCGGGCGGGAAAGAACCGATGAGCCCGCAGACGCCGCGGGAATCCAGACACGCAATGGCCTGTTTCACCAATTCCGGCACGCCGGCTGCCTCAATGGTGAAGTCAACGCCGCCTTTTACTATGGATTTAACCCGGCTGACGACATCCGCGGCATTGGTATTGATCACATGGGTCGCGCCCAGTTCTGCGGCGATTTGAAGACGATCCCGGTTTCTGTCTATGGCGATGATAGCCGAGGCGCCGATCGCCCTGGCCGCCATCACGGCGCCGAGTCCGACGGAACCCGCGCCGAAGATGGCAAGCATATCCCCAAAGCCGAGCTTTAAGGCGTTGATGACAGCGCCGGCCCCGGTTTGAATCACACAGGCCAGCGGCCCGAGTAGCTCTAAAGGCGCGTCAGCGCCGACCTTCACCACATTGCGTTCATAGGCGAGCGCATGCGTGGCAAAAGAAGATTGTCCAAAGAAGCTGCCGTAAATCGTTTCATCGCCTTTGCTGATGCCGGTCGTGCCGTCCGGACGCATACCGCCGAAGCAACGTTCTCTGCTTTCATCACAATAACTGGCGTAACCTTCAAGACAGTGTGAACATGAGCCGCACGAATCGAAGGTCAAGACAACCCGATCGCCCGGCCTGACCTTGCTGATGGCGCTACCGGCGGCCGCAACGATCCCCGCCCCCTCATGCCCCAGCACGATTGGCTGAGGACCGGGAATAAGCTGATCGCGCACCACGATATCCGTATGACAGATGCCCACGGCGGCCATGCGCACCAGGACCTCATGCTCTCCGGGTTCTGCCAACTGAATGCTCTCGATAGACATCGGCGCATTGGGCGCCCGTGCCACTGCCGCGCGAATTTCCATAAATTTAAAATCTCCCGGTTGTAATCAAACAAATAATAACGGGGCCGGCGCTTCGCTTGCCGGGGGCGCGCGAATGCGACTTGCATAAATGACAAGAATAGGCATGACCGCATGGAAGACCAATGCCTCTGCGCGCACAATGTATTGTCTGCTGATGCAGTGAATGAAGAAGAGCAAGCCCGAAGCGGCGTCTCGTCCAGCGTAAAAGGGCGCTACCGGACAATCACAGTGCGCTTTCAACCACAGCCAGATCAGTGCTTTTACCCTATTCTTGTAATCCATTACATAAAATAAATTATTCAAGGGGTGTATAACATGAATACAATATGGTCTGACTGCAAAATAAATCCGGGAATAATGACGGTTTTACTCATGTCAATATTGCTTGATTTCCCTGTTTCCGCCGTTGCCCAGCAAACCCTCCAGGAGGTGACGGTTACCGCTCAAAGGCGCGCCGAATCTTTACAGGATGTGCCTATCATGGTCAATACCTACAACAATGAACAACTCAATGAGTCAGGTATTGATGATTTGTTCGAGATCGCCAATACCGTGCCAGGCATGATCTTCGGGCGCGCGGGCGATGACGGCTTGTTGCTGACAATACGCGGCCTGGGTTCACCGGCGCGGTCCCCCGTGTTTGAACAGTCCGTGGCCTTTTTCTCGGATGGCCTGTTTTATGGAAAGGGACGTTATTACTCTGTCCCTTTCTTTGATGTTGAGCGCATAGAGTTCATTAAAGGCACACAAAGCACCCTGCTTGGAAAAAATTCGAGCATCGGCACCATCAGCCTGATCTCCAGACAGCCCGGTGATGAATTCGGCGGGAATTTCAGAATCGAGACTGAACTCGAACACGGCGGATATACCGTCCAGGGCGGGATGGATCTGCCCGTCTCTGATAAATTTAAACTCCGCCTCGCGGCGCACGGCTCGGATGTTGACGGCTGGCTGGAAAATGTCACATTAAACAGAGCCTTTCCAAATGACAAGAATCAGGCGTTTCGCGCCATTGCGGAATTCACTCCGCTGGACAATCTCACGGCCAAACTCATTTATCAACGCAGTGACACCGAACGTTTCGGCGCCAATACGCAGATAATCAATCCGAGGGTAAGGCCGCCTGGCGAGGATGGAATCTTCAACAACAAGGCAACCCAGTTCACCAGGAAGACTTCCAGTAACGCCAGTGAAAACGACACCGACGTGGAAATGATCAATTTTAGCCTTGATGCCGATATCTTTAATGATCATACCCTGGTGTCTCAAACCACCTATTCAGGCTACAACGTCGATTTCTTCGATGATTTTGACATGAGTTCTCTCGACGAAGTGCTTTTGATCAAAGATGAAGAGTATGAGCAGTTTACCCAGGAATTCCGTTTGCTGTCGCCAACGGACGGACGCCTGGAATATATGCTGGGGCTTTACTATCTGGATTCAAACTGGCACATGATAGAAACCCTGGACGCATCCGTTCCTAATTTTCCGCCGGGCACGCCCCTGGCCGGACAAATCTGGAATGGCCCGTTCGCCAACAATTTTAAACAGGATACCGAGACCTTATCCGGCTTTGCCAGCGGGACCTTTCATATAAATGACAGGCTGCGTATCGGCGGCGGACTGCGTTATACGAGCGAGAGCAAGGATATATTATACGGGCGTTTTGCCTCCGAGCCTTTGACATTATGGAACACGGTTATAAATCCGCCCTTTCCTTTTACACCGCTACAATTTAAGGATGACTTTCTGGATGGCAACGGCAATATACAATACGATATCAACGAGGATGTCATGTTGTTTGCGGCATACGGGCGTGGCACAAAAACGGGGGGATTTGTTGACACCAATACCGCGCCAAAGGCAAATCCGAGAATTGAATCTTTCATAGACTCGGAGACAACCGACACCTATGAAGTCGGCATCAAGGCGCGGCTCATGGATAATCGGCTGTTATTGAACGGCGCCCTGTTTTATATTGATGTCACGGATTTACAGGAAACCACCTTTACCGGCACGGAATTTATCACCAGCAACTTGCCGGCTGAATCCAAGGGACTTGATTTCGATCTCAAATATCTTGCGAGCGAGCATCTGACCCTGAATGCAAATGGCACCTGGCTGGATTCGGAAGTGATCATCAATGGCGCGGAGTTTCGCCTTACACAGTCGCCGTCATTTTCGGGAAATCTTGGCTTTAGCTATGAGCGTCCCCTGGGTTCCGGTCTTTACTGGCGTCTGAATGGCACGGCGCGCGCCCGCACAAAAATATACCACCAGCGCGGTAATCTTTTCCCAAGCAAGGGCGTGACCACCTTTGACGCCAGTTTGACCATCGGCGACCAGAGTGGAAAATGGGATGCAAGCATTATTGCGCGCAATATGTCAAACGAATTCATCATCGACTTTGCAAGCCCTACCCCGCATCCATTAAATGGCAATACCTATTCAACGGCCCATTTACGCGCCATAAAACTGGTATTTGGCTACAATTTTTAATAGCGTCTATATCCCTCGGCAAAAAAAGATGGCTAATATGGCCGGGCGCGGGCGCCGCCGGTTCCCGCGACCTTTTCCGCCTGTGGCCGTCATAAAAAGCAAAGCAGGAGATGTTTATGCGTGATCTTAAATCGGCAGCTTGTGAAAATATGCTAACCGGAGTGGCCCGGCGATTCTCGATTGAAGTAACACCCCGCGATCAGGCGGCAATGCAGAACCTGGGTAAATTCCTGCCGGCAAAGAAGGAAGTTTTCATCGCCTGCCTGCCCGCTGACAGTATGGATACCCTGATAGCCGCGGCTGCTAAAATACAGCAATGTGGAATGAGCGCGGTGCCGCATATCGTGGCGCGTAATATCACCGGCAGGCCGGCGCTGGCAACCGCCTTGCGGCGCTTATCTCAGGAGGCAGGGGTCAGGAGCGCGCTGATCGTTGGCGGTGACAGGGATACTCCGGCCGGCAATTACACCAGCAGTTATGAATTGATTAAAACGGGATTGTTTCAAAAATTTGGATTTCAAAAACTGTATATCACGGGCTATCCCGAGAGGCATCCCAAAATCCCGCATAAATTAATTGAATCGGAACGGCTGAAAAAACTGATGGCAATAAAGGAAGCCGGTCTCGATGCCTGCTTGATCAGTCAATTTGCGTTTACAGCCAAACCGATCATTGAATTTGCAAAAAGACTGAATGAGGAAACGGATATTCCACTGAGGATAGGGCTTGCCGGCCCGGCAAAAAACACGGCCTTGATAAAATATGCAATGATGTGCGGCGTGGGAAATTCACTGCGGGCGCTGCATCGGGACAAGCGGTTGCTGGGATTCATGACGAATGACTATTCGCCGGAAAGTCTGTTAAAACAGCTTGACGAGGCGTTGCCGGATGCGCCCGGTTTGATTGACGGTATTCATCTTTTTACCTTTGGCAAATTAGCTTACACGGCGGAATGGATCGCCAATTTAAAGCAGGATATCAGGCGGCAGATTAACGGCTAATCTACTCCCGAGTCTTTACTTGTCACTGCACAGGCCATGCGGCCAGGATTTCCACGGGATCATAAAAATCATAATCCAGCGCCTCCGCCACCGCCTTGCAGCTCACTTTACCGCGATGCGCGTTGAAACCCTGCAACAAGCGCCGGTCATCCAGAAGCACCTGCCGCGCGCCCTTGTTGGCAAGCGCCAGGGCCAACGGCAACGTGGCGTTATTCAGAGCCATGGTCGCGGTGCGCGCCACCGTGCCGGGCATGTTGGCGACACAGTAATGGATGACGCCATCCACCGTATAAGCCGGTTCCTGATGCGTCGTGGCTCTGGATGTTTCAAAATAGCCGCCGCCGTCGAGTAGGCCGTCTTGATGTTGTTGCTGAAAATATCATCGAGTTGTCTTAAATGTTCCAGAGAACGGTCAAATACGATCACATCCGCACTCATGCCGGGCGCTATTTTCACTGCGTTTCCGCCCATCATACAACGGGACTATAAATAGGCCGCAATGACGGCTAATGGACGGACTGCTGCTTGCCACCTCTCTGCATTTGTTATCATTCCAGTCGGCCCGGTGCGGGAAGGTTGGAATGACGGCAGGGGCAGGGGCAAGCTACTGAAAAACCTGGAGAACCGCGCCGGGGTATCGGAATTAATCCCCCGCGAGGCAAAAAGGCAAATCGGGGCTGCCTTAACAGGGAATTGCGGTTACACTGTCAATATGGCAACAGTGATCAACTCATTACAGGAGCGGGGCTTCATGCGGAAGCGGCTTGTTTTACTTAATCTGGCGGGTCTGATCCTGCTCGCCGCTTGTCACACGGGCGGGCCGAATGGCGTGTTGAAACCGGCGCGGCCTCAGGCTATGCCCGTGGCGGCGGAGGACCCGGCCCCGGAGACGGCCCCGACCGGGGCCGTGTTCCAACAGACCGATCCGGCGCCGGCCGCGCGGCAGAAGATTGTCGAACTCGCCGATGGCCCTTTTATCAAGGCGCCGCAACCCAAAAAACCGGGCCCGGCCGCCACGACCGAGGGCGACATCACCCTGAATTTTCAGGGCACGGATATTAATGAATTTGTAAAGGTGATCCTGAGTGATTTGTTGAACCGGAGCTTTGTTATCGACCCCCAGGTCAGCGGTTCGGTCACCATAGAAACCGCCAAACCCCTGCGCCAGGCCGACCTGTTGCCCTTGCTGGAGGAAATCCTGTCGATTAACAATGCCGTCATCATTGAGGCCGATGGCATTTATCAGATCCTGCCGAGGGCCAGGGCCGCGCGGGGCAATCTCTCGCCCTTGACGGCCGATATTGAAATTGAGGGCGGTTACAGTATCCGGGTCGCGCCCTTGCAGTATATCGCCGCCGCAGAGATGGGGAAGATACTGGAACCGTTTGTGGCCGAGGCCGGCGAATTGCGGATCGACAAGCAACGCAATATGCTGATCCTCGGCGGCACGCCGAAGGAACTGGCCCGCTTGCAGGAAACCATTGATATCTTTGATGTTGACTGGTTGCGGGGCATGTCGGTGGGGCTGTATCCGCTGGATCATGTCACCCCCGTGATATTGAAGCGTGAACTGGATGAAATACTGGGCGGCATGGAAGGCGGCGGCCCTGATGAATTGCTGGGCGGTCTGGTGCGCACGGTGGCGCTTGAACGTCTGAATGCCATCCTGTTGATCAGCGCCACGCCAACGGCGCTCAAAAAGGCGGAAACCTGGTTGTACCGGCTTGACCGCCACGGCGAACAGGCCGGGCAGAATCTTTATGTGTATGAGGTGCAAAACGCCAAGGCGGTCGAAATCGCAAAAATTTTGAGCGATATCTTCGACAGCAAGGGCAAAGCCGCCGCCCCGCCCAGTCTGGCCCCGGGCACGACCCCGGTAGAGATCACTGCCAGCGCCGAGACCGCGGATGAACAGGTCGCGCCTGCGCCGGCCGCCGGGCCGGTCAGCGCCAGCGGGCGGGATCTGTCCGTCCCCGCCGCCGGTTCGGTTGAGATTATTGCCGATGACACGCGCAACGCGCTGGTGATCCTGGCCACGGCCCGCGCCTACCGGATGATTGCCGCCGCGATAAGAAAGCTGGATGTGGTGCCCTTGCAGGTGTTGATCGAGGCCAGCATCGTGGAAGTGACCCTGTCCGGCGATCTGGATTATGGCATTGAATGGTTTTTCAGCAATCGCATCGGCCGCGGCCGCGGCGGCCGGGGCGCGCTGGACTTGGGCAGCAGGGGCGTCAGCGCGCTGGCGCCGGGGTTTTCCTATACGATAGTGAACAGCGCCGCCAATGTAAAAGTCGCCCTGAACGCGCTGGAATCGGAGTCTGACGTGAATGTCCTGTCGGCCCCGTCATTGATGGTGCTGGATAATCAAACGGCCACGATCAATGTCGGCGACGAAATACCCGTGCCGAGCCGCCAGTCCACCAGCAACACCACCCCGAACGCGCCGACCGTCAATGAGATACAGTTCAGAAACACGGGCATCACGCTGGAAGTCACGCCGCGGGTCAACAACAGCGGCCTGGTGACGATGGAGATCCGGCAGGAGGTCAGCAATGCCATCCGCACGACCTCGTCCACGATCAATGCGCCGACCATTCAAAAACGCCAGATCAAGAGCACCGTGGCGATCAACAGCGGGCAGACCATCGTGCTGGGCGGCCTGATCCGCAATTCGGAGACCGAGAACGAGAGCGGCATACCGATCTTGCAGCAGACGCCCGTGCTCGGCAAATTGTTCGGCAATACCACCATAAAGAGCCGGCGCACCGAACTGATCGTGCTGTTGACGCCGCGCGTGGTGAGAAATCAGGATGACGCGAAAAAAATCACGGACGAGTTCAGAAAAAAATTATACAGCCTGCCGCCGCCCGTCGATGCCACGGATCCGGTTGGTAATGATGAAGCATCCTGACTTGTCACAGGGTGAATACGGAATTTATACTGCAATAAATTCAATCAACAATACCGATTGAGTAGCAAAAGAGTGAGGCTTATGGGAAAAGTCATAAAGATTCTGGTTGTTCTGGTCGCTGTGCTTATCGCCGCATTGGCGGCCATTATTTTCACCATTGATGTCAATCAATATAAAGGCAAAATTGTCCAGGCCGTGCAGACCAACACCGGCCGGGATTTCCAGATAAACGGCGAACTGAAACTGGTCCCCTCCCTGGTCCCCACCGTGGCCGTTGAGGGCGTGTCATTCGGCAACGCCCCCTGGGCCGACGCGGCGCAGATGTTGAGCGTGGTCCGGTTTGAGGCGGAAGTGGCGTTGCTGCCCCTGCTGAAAAAAAATATCCAGGTGAAGCGCCTGCTGCTGGTGGAGCCCAGGATTCACCTTGAAACCGATAAAAACGGGCGCGGCAACTGGCTGCTTGAGACCGGGCCGGAGGACACGGGGCAAACGCCCGCGGAACCGGCAGCCGCGGTTGAACTGCCCGCGCTGGCCATCAATGAAGTCCGGATTGAAAGGGCCAATATCCGCTATGTGGACGGCAAGACGGCCAAAACGACCGAGGTATTCATTGAAGAAATAACGGTCAATTCGGCCGGCTTCTCGGACGAGATCGCCATCGTCGCCGAGGCGTCCGTCAATCAGGTCCCGCTATCGCTCTCGGCCACGCTCGGTTCGCTGGATGCCTTGCTCGGCAACCGCGATTATCCGATCACGCTGAATGCGAATCTTGCCGGCGCGAAGCTCGGTATTGACGGGCGTCTGGCGGAACCGCTGGCGGCCAGGGGTCTGAATATGCAAGTCTCGCTGGAGATCGACAAACTCAGCGATTTGAATCCGGTCGCGGGTTCGGCCTGGCCCGGGGCAGGCCCGATCCGGGTCAATGGCGCCCTGTCGCAGACCGGCACGGGTTATGCGCTTAAGCCTTTTTCGGCCCGGATCCTGGAAAATGAACTGAGCGGCGAGGTGGAAATAAACCTGGCCGGCGCCCGGCCGGGATTGATCGCGGAGTTGTCATCCCCGGAACTGGATCTCTCCCCTTTTCAGACTCAGGGGCGGGAAACCGCCAGGGCAAGCGATTCCGCGCCCGCCTCGGGCTCCGGCGCAGCCGCGCAAAGGGTGTTTCCTTCCGATCCCCTGCCGCTGGCCGCCTTAAAGGCCGCCGATGTCGCCCTCAAATTCAAAACCGGGGCCTTGATCACCAGGAATCTGATCATCAACGACCTTGACCTGACACTGAAACTGAATAACGGGAAATTACGCATAACGCCGCTGACCGCCGGGCTCGCGGGCGGCAGTCTCAAGGCAAATATCGGCCTGGACGCGAGCAGCGGCGATAGCGCGCTGTGGGATCATGCCGTCGAGTTGCGGCAGATCGAACCCGGCCAGTTGCCCGGCATCAAGGAAAAACAATTACTGAGCGGCGCAAAGACCGATATTAGCAGCAAGGGCAAGGGCGCCGGCGCGAGTGTCAGCGCTATTATGGCCGGGCTTGACGGCAAGCTGTTGATCAAGACAGGCAAGGGACGCATCACCGCCAGGGCGCTGGAATCGTCCACTGCCAATGCCCTGCTGGGCACGCTGGCGCTGTTGAACCCAAGCGCTGGCCGGCAGGATGCCCGGGAGCTTGAATGCGCGGTGATTAACCTTGATATTAAGGACGGCATTGCCGTGGCCGATAACGGCATCGGGATTGCAACGGGGCAAATGAATGTGCTTGGCGCGGGGAATATCAATCTAAAGACAGAGACGCTGGACCTCGGTATTACCCCGCGGGCAAAGGCCGGCGCGGGCCTGAACGCGGGCCAGCTTGCCGGGCTGGTTCGGCTCCGCGGCACCTTGGCCGCGCCCAGCCCTGAAACCGACACCCAGGCGGCACTGCAAGCCGGACTGGAAGCGGGTTCGGCGGTGGCGGCCGGCGGCTGGTCGGCGCTGACCAAAGGATTTCTGGGCAATGCGGGCGCGGGGCAAAACCCCTGTGATATTGCGCTCGGCATCGCGCCCCTGGAAACAACGACAAGCCCTGATACCCGGAAAAATACGCTGGAACAAACGACCGATACGGTCAAGGAAGCGGCCGAGGCCCTTGGTGAAACATTGAAAAAACTGTTTTGAGTTAATGGGTTAAGGAGAGATTTTCACCTCCGGGGCCAATTCACCGAGCCTTGAGGCAAAATCCCGCAGCCAGACCGCGGGCAGTTTTTCGATATATTTTGCGGCGGGCTGCCAGGACTGCCGCGCCACGCCATAGAGCATGATGCCTTTTAGCGGGATACCCCTGCCGCCGGCGGCCTTCAATAAGTCGATATAAGCCTGACACTCGGCCTCTGACGGCGGCTGCTTGTCATAGGCAAACATACAGGTTTGAATCCAGGTCGGACATAATGCTGCGGCAATCTCCAGCCGCCTCAATATTGACACGGCCGAGCCGCGGACCCGGTTGATCCGGGCGATACCGGCCGGGGTGGCGCTGTCAATCTTGAACCAGACCTCCCCGTTTATTTTTGCCAGTTTCTGCAGACCCTTTTTCACGGCCTGCCTCCGCATCATGCTGCCATTGGTGATCAATACGCACTTGAGCGCGTGCAGCAGGCCATATTCCCTCAGGACAAGCTCGATCACGTTTACCACCTGCTCAAATTCACGCGCCGTGGCAGGCTCGCCGTTGCCGGAGATGGCAATATCCTTGATAGTCCGCAACGCCTCGGGGACAGCCTCCCTGCGATAAAAATTTCCGCGCGTCACATCGGCCAGAAAATGCCTGAACTCAAAGGCGAGCCTGTCCATATTTACCGGTGGCGCGCTGCCGCGCGTGAGGCCCGGTACCTGGCAATAAATACAGCGCCAGTTACAGGCATTATTGATATTCAGATTGATGCCGATAGACAAACCGCCGGCGCGCCGCGACAACACCGGATAGACATAAGTCAGCCCGGCCTTGCCGCGATCATGGTCTGTGGTGGTGAGGGTCACTGTGCATTATTTCTGCTGTGATCAGACATAGAGCTTGTCTCAGGCTGCTGCCTCGGCAAACGGTCATGCTTTGGGTAAATTCCGTTTATAGATTCATTCCGGAGTCTTTTTTTCCGGTTTTTGCAGCTTTGAAAAGTCGGCAGAGCAATCTGTTTTCATATCGCAGACCCGGTCAAAGATCAGGGTTGCCAGCCGTGAACAAGCCCCTTTCACCGCTTGCCAGTCCTGCCAGCGAGGTTCAAGGTTTCTGTATTCACCGAGTTCGGTTGCCTTAAGATCATAGGGCAGCGGGTTGGCAAGTTGCACTTGCAACTGCTGCAAGGGTGATTCGCCGTTGTCCTGCGGGTAAAGCCGGTCGAATGCCCGCAGCGCATGGGCAACCCGCTTATCACCGATATGCCCGGCCAGGGCGACAAAATCAAGGTAGTCCCGCGTGGCGTTGCGTTTGAGGATCAACACGCCCTTGATGCGCAGAATTTCCGCCTCGGTCGGCACCGTGATTTTTGCGCCGCGGTGATCCACAACCGTCGTTTCCAGCGGTTCACTGCGGATAAGATGTCGAACCCCAGTTTCAATGCCATCCAGGCTGCCCGGTATTTGCACCGGGCGCTGCACACGCGCTGTTTTCCAGCCGGCGACCGATTCAAGCTCGGCCAGCACTTCATCGAAGCGATGGCGAAGGTCTTTCAACACATGATCGGCATCATTCGAAAAGCGATGTCCGGCATGGATTGCCGAGGCCGTGCCGCCGACCAGCACCGCCTCGGGCAGGATGCGCTGCAACCGGGCGGCAGAGGATAAGACAAACTCCCAATCAGGCCGCGTTGCGGTGCGTTTTGGCATACTGCATCCAGAAGTGGTAGCGCTGGGCATAAGGATCAGAAATATAAGGACGGCAAACCTGCATAACTTCATCCAACAGGCGCCGGTCAGCCAGCACTGCCCGGCGCAGATCGGCCCAGTCCTGCCAGCGACCCCGGGCGATCACATCGTCAATAGCGGCAGGGGTGAAGCGCTGATGATTAAGGTGGCGATGAAGCATGAGAGACGCATATTTTTGTGATGCTGGACAAATTATCTTATGCAGGAAATGCCCGCGAAGCAACGGATTTTTGCGCTTATAGATTCCTGACTGACACTCTTCCTCTAAGGGGTATCCCTGGCGCGCCCTGTGCGGTATAAAGATATGCAAAAAACAGGATGGCGCCCGCTCCAGGTACAACCTCAAACCCTGAGAACCGGGACTTAGCAGAAGAAAGAAAACACCTCAAGCGCCTTCTGGGGGCCACACAGTCAGGCTACAGCGCGGACGTAGACCGGCTCATATTCCGCCACCTTGAACAGCGCCGCCGCTTGCAGGCCCACATGGCGCGCCTGCGGACCTTGCAGACACAGCGGGCACAAACCCTGTCCGGCGACATGGAGCAGTACCGGGACATACGGCAGGGCATGTGGGAAAAAGCCGATTTCAGCGTAGCCGGAATCGGAGAGATTATGGACCTACGATGTCGTAACCTGCCGGAAAGAATAGAATTGACTTTATTCTATATAAAGAATATAGTCTTGTTAAGGAATATTTAATGGGTTGGGAAGTAGAATATACAGATGAGTTTGGCGCATGGTGGCAAGACCTTGGTGAAGGGCTACAGGACGACATCACCGCTTCTGTGGAGCTATTGATGGAATATGGCCCGCAACTGAAATTCCCGCATTCCTCCGGCATTGAGGGGTCAAAACATCGCCATATGCGGGAACTGCGGGTTCAGTCGGGCGGCAAGCCGATCAGGGTGTTTTACGCCTTTGACCCGCGCAGGATGGCGATATTGCTGATAGGCGGCGACAAAAGCGGAGATGAGCGCTTTTATGCGCAGTACATACCCGTTGCTGACAAGCTCTATAGCGAGCATATTGCAGAACTGAGAAAGGAAGGATTGATTAAATGACCGGCAGAACCAGATTTTCGAAGCTGACAGAGCGCCTGTCGCCAGAGCGCCGCGCCAGGATAGAAGCCCACAAGATTGAGCTGCGTGAAGACATGGCCTTGCACGAACTGCGCAAGGCGCTGGGTCATTCACAAGAAGCTCTGGCGGCAGAGCTTAATGTCAATCAACCGGCCATCACCAAAATGGAGCGCCGCGCGGACATTCGCATCAGCAGTTTAAAGAAGATGATCGAAGCCATGGGCGGCTCACTGGAGATCAAGGCGCACTTTCCCCAGGGCGACGTGACTATTACCAACTACAGCGAAGTCTGAGCGTAGCCATTAGTATCCGGCTAATCTCGTTAAAATCATCCAGCTTTACATCTTTGGATTCCATTTTTAAGTCTTAATATATTGAAATTGTTTATATTTGCCTTGATCTATAGAAAGTATTAAAACAAAAAAGATATATTAATACCTTAACGAATAGGATTTCAGAAAATGGCAGAAGAAAAAGATGTATATGAACAGGTTGACGATTTCTTCGGCAGGAACGATCCTGCGTATGATCCATTGAAGAAAAAAATTGAAACGAGCATATGTAATAATCTTCAAGATGTGGAAAATTATAGTTTTGAAGTGGCAAAACGCGCAGCCAAAACATTCTGCCGGGGATTAAAGCTTGAAGCGCTTCAACGTATTGAAAGCAGCGGCTTGTCTGAGGAAGACAGCACAAAATTGATGTCTCTTGCAGATCAATACAAAGATGAAAGGCAAATGTGGGATTTAAAACTCTAATAAATCTTAAACGATAAAAACAGGGAGAGTGTGTGACCGATAATAATCCGTTTAATGTAAAAGTCGAGTTATCTGACGGTGTAGACAGCGCAGCGCGGTTTTCGGATGCCAACGGTAATCTTTTGCCGGAACGCCGGGTGCTGCATGAATTGATAACGCAGACAGTAAGCGAACGAAAATTCACAACAATTGGTCTGGAATACGAGACACATCTTGCCAGAGTGATTAAAGACGCAAGAGAGCTTCCTTCTTATAAAGCCCTTGAACAGGCCGGGGACTATAATCCGCAAAAAATCTCCGCGGTATTGGATGAAATAAACCTAAAACGTCTTCCGCTTCACGTCCGTGCCGAACAGGTTATGATGGTAACAGGCGGGCCGGGCACGGGAAAAACTTCTATTATGAAGGGCTTGGAAAAGTCGAAGCCGGAAATTTATAACAACGCCGTACAAATCAATCCCGATCATTATAAAGACCTGCTGGCAAATCCTGAAGGTTTAGGCGCGGCCCACGGCACCTACACGCATTCGGAAAGTTCGATGATTGCCGATGATATTATGGGACGGCTGGATGATAAAATGAAAGCGGGGCTTCCCGCGCCGCATGTGATGCTGGATATAGGCGCGCCCTATCCAAACCGCGTGGAATTTGCAAAGCAATTCGGACAAATGACTGTTATGACCGGAACTGCGCCGCCTGAGATTACGATAGAACGGGCTTATAGTCGCGGCTTTGACCGAAATGGCAACATTGTTGACCGTGTTGTTCCAAGCACTGTTGTTCTTGGTGGTACAGCCAAAGCCTCTAAATTGTTACCAAATGTTTTCGAACATCCCAATCTTGAATTTACAATGGTAAACACCAACGTGCCAAAAGGCGCGGAAATGCCAATCGTTGCAAAATGGGATAATGAAACTCATATTCTTACGGTTGAATATCCCGATACCTTCATGGATTTTGTCGAACGGCAGGATTTAAATGAACTGGCGGAAAGCGCGGACGAGTTGTTTGAGGGCGTGGAGCACAGCGCGGAATCTCTGGCGCAAAATCTACAGCCTTATACTGATAACGGTATACAGATTGATCTGCTTAACCCGGATGGTGACGTGGCGGTGTCGATAGATAAAAGCGGCGTTGATATTAAGGCCGACCTGATTACCAATCGCGGGGCCGGATTTATGGCGGATATGGCTGATAATTTTGCCAGGCTTGGCAAAAGTGGCGGTTTTGTGGCTGGTGTCGCCTTTGGCACATTATCCGGCGTGTTTACACTGGCCGCCGGCGGTTCAAAAGCCGAAGCCGCCGAAGTCACTTATGAAGCGGCTGTGCCTTACGGTGAGACCAGCCTTGATCTCCTTGATAATGATATGGAAGCGGCCGCCCGGTCTGCCACCATCGAAACCGCCTCTAATCTGGGTTCTTTAGGCGGCGCCGTTGCCGGGGCTGCGACCGGGGCGGCTATCGGCTCGGTTGTGCCTGCCGTGGGAACGACCATAGGCGGCGTGGTTGGCGGCGTCGCGGGCGCTATAGGCGGAGGCGTCGGCGCGGGCTATATCACAGAAAAAGTCTATGCCAATTTTGCAGCCATAAAAGGCGGCGTAATCGAGGTTTCGCAAGACGCCATGCATACATTGAGCGCGGCGGCACAAGCGGCAAAAAGCGTCTTCGGTGATACTTGGAACCGGGTAACGGGCCATGATAAGCCGCCCATGCATTTAACCGCCGTATTTAACGGTCTGCCGAACACCGTCACCGATGACATGCCGCCCGAAGTGCAATCGCTCATTGAGGTCAAGGCCAACTCAGACCTGTTTGCGAGGCAGTATGAGGATTTGAAAGCGCAGGGCGGTTTGGAGGCAGTGGCAAAATATATGGCAGACAATCCATCGCCGCCTGAAATAGCACACACCTATGACCACCAGACCGCGCAGCAAGGAATCTATACGCCCGGCATAAATCTATAAGAACAGATAGATTGATTTATAGACAAAAAAGCGGGAGTCAGATACCTCTGTCTCCCACCATCGCGGGTGGCGCTTGCCGCCACTCGCTGACCTGCCGCCTTTTGCCAGCCACATAACCACGGGGTCAGGAACCGGGGGATAGAGCCTGACATGTAGATGATAATTGACAAGCGTCACTTATCAATGGTAAAGTGAAAAAAGGATGTATCGTGATTGAGAGTTTTAAGCACAAGGGACTAAAACGCCTTTTTGAGCATGGGGATTGCAGCAAAATCAACCCGAACCATGTTCAAAAGATTGCGCGTATCCTTGCGCAGCTTGACGCTGCTGAAACGGTCGAACATATGCGCCAGCCGGGTTATCGCCTGCATGAATTACATGGAGACTTGCGCGATTTTTATGCCGTTAATGTCTCCGGCAACTGGCGCATCGTATTTAAGTTTAAGGATGGTAAGGCCAAAGATATTGATTTGGCCGATTACCATTAGGAAAGGAGTACTCAACCATGTCCATGAAGAACCCCCCGCATCCCGGCGCACATGTCCGGTATGATTGTCTGGACCCTTTGGGGCTGTCGGTAACGGCTGGCGCCAGGGCGCTTGGCGTAACCCGCCAGACCCTCAATAATCTGGTCAATGAGAAGTCTGGCATTTCTCCGGAAATGGCCATTCGGCTTGAAAAAATGGGCTGGGGCACGGCGGATGGATGGCTGCGCTTACAGATGAACTATGACATCAGTCAGGCCAGAAAGAACGAGGATCGCATTACGGTGTATCCCCTGCCGGAAACAACGTAGGCAGCTAAAAAGCAAGGCATGAGCCATGCCTGTTGCGCTCTTAGTGGCTGGAATAATCCAGCCGGTCCTGGTTGTTCCGGCGCGGCATCAGGCGCATTGCGCCATTTTCACTCTGCCTCCGGCCCGGCCTTTTTTGGGGCGTCCGAGGGTGGCGCCGCGTTGTACGGCGGCTTTGAGGCCGTCGATGGTGCCCGGGGCCGGACTTGAACCGGCATGGCCGTTAAGCCGAGGGATTTTAAGTCCCTTGTGTCTACCAATTCCACCACCCGGGCCAGACACTGTTTTCAATAGAATCGCATAAAATACAGCGGCTTGTGCGGTTTTTAGCCACTGCTCAATTTATATCCGGAAAAGACAGGTATTATAGCTGAACGCCGGCACAAGTGGCGAAAATGAGCGCGGCCCTTGTGGGCGCCGGGCTAGTTTTTTAATGAACCCAGGGCGCTGCGATACTGCTCGGATTCCTCGACCAGCCGCTGTTGTAATTCCGGGCTGGCCAGGGAGTCAAATACCCTGGAGCGGGTATTGAGGTTTAATTTGTCTGCCTGCTCTTTTATTTCGGCGACCAGCGTTGTCCTTGAGTCCTCTCCTGTCTCTGATACGCCGAAAAATATGCCGCCGATATCGACCGCGAAATGCACATCGCGTATTGAGTCGCCTATCACCACGGGCGGAAATGTTTTACCGTTCGCGGCCGTCAGGCGGCGTTGCGCGCGTATCTCGTTGCGCCACATGGCGCCCACGAACCGGGCCTTGGAACCGTCGGAAGAAGTGCCGGGCGCGCCCACCGCAAAGGCATTGTGCGGCCCAAAGATCCCGTTGCGCCCGAGTCCCAGCTTGTCCACCGAATTCAAAAAATCGAATTGTGATTGATAACGATAAGACACCAAAACCATTGAAGAGATGGAGGCAAACTCGGCCAGAAATTGAATATGCGCTTCAGGTACCGAGTCATATTCAAGATCATCACGTAAATACTTTGTCAACCGGCGCGTGAACAAGCCATTAAAATAATCACTCAAGCAATCCTTGATCTCATCGGTGACCGGAGTTTCCTGTAATATGCGCTTGATCAATCCCTTCGGGCCGCCGTGACTGCGATACCATTCGCTGCACTTATCTTCGGTTAGAGCCGGCAGCGCCGTCAGTTGCAGGTGTTTTTTTGCAAATATTAATACCTGCTCATAACAGGATATCGAAATGGCCACACGGCGCCCGGCCGCGTTTGTCGAGGGAATAATAGTGCCGTCCAAATCAAAGAACACCAGTCTTTTGGGCAGTAAATATTTTTTATAATCAGGGTCAATTACGCTGGTCATTGTTATTTCAATCTGTGATGAATGTCGGTATGCGGCCTTTATTGCAACAAGGCGGATTGTACAATACCATAAACGGCATAATGAAAATACAGTCGCCATAAATGCCGGGTTCAAAAAAAATTCTCTCCATTGATCAGGGAACCACCAGTAGCCGGGCCATTGTGTTTGAAGCGGACGGCCGCATAGCCGCTATCGGTCAGCAGGAATTCAAGCAATATTACCCTCAAAACGGCTGGGTCGAGCACGACCCGGAAGAAATATGGCAAAGCGCCCTGAGCGTTTGCCGGCAGGTTTTGGCCGAGCAAAATAACGGCAAAGAGATCGCCGGCATCGGCATTGCCAATCAACGCGAGACCTGTATTGTCTGGGATCGGGCAACGGGCAAACCGGTCTATAACGCCATTGTCTGGCAGGATCGGCGCACCGCTGCGCGCTGTGACGCCCTGCGAAAGCAGGGTTATGAAGACCTCATAGCACACAAGACCGGACTTAAACTCGATCCTTATTTTTCAGCCAGCAAAATAGGCTGGATACTGGAACAAATACCGGCCGCGCGTTCCAGAGCGGCAGCCGGAAGTCTGGCCTTCGGCACCGTTGATTCCTGGCTGATCTGGAAACTCACGGGCGGCAAGCTGCACGCAACCGACGCCAGCAACGCATCGCGCACCATGCTGTTTAATATTCATAACTGCGAATGGGATCAAGAATTGCTGGAAATTTTTAATATCCCCCGCCCTATCCTGCCTCAAGTGTATGAATCTGCCGCAGACTTTGGCGTCACGGAGCCGGCGTTCTTCGCCAGGGAAATACCCATTGCCGGCGTTGCCGGCGACCAGCAAGCCGCGCTGATAGGCCAGGCCTGCCTTGAGCCGGGCATGTTAAAAAGCACCTATGGCACGGGCTGTTTCGCCCTGTTGAATACCGGCCGCCGGGCCGCGCCGGCGAATAAGCAATTGCTGACCACCATTGCCTACCGCCTTAACGGTGAAACATGCTATGCCGTAGAAGGTTCCATCTTTGTCGCGGGCGCGGCCATTCAATGGTTGCGTGACGGAATAAAAATCATTGATTCGGCTGACGCAACCGAAGCAATGACAGAAAAGCTGCCTTCAAATAATGGCATCTACATGGTGCCGGCCTTTACCGGCCTGGGCGCGCCATACTGGCAACCTCATGCCCGCGGCGCCCTGTTTGGCCTGACTCGGGATACGGGCGCGGCCGAACTGGCGCGGGCTACGCTGGAATCCGTCTGTTATCAATCGTTCGACCTGCTTCAGGCAATGGCAAACGAGGGTCAGGCGCTCTCTGCCGCGCGTGTCGATGGCGGCATGGTTCGTAATAACTGGCTGACCGCTTTCCTGGCCGATATTCTGGGCATACCGGTCGAACGCCCGATAATCACCGAAACAACCGCACTGGGCGCCGCCTGTCTTGCCGGCCTTCAACTCGGCATTTACCGCTCGCTTGATGAGTTAAAACAAGTCTGGCAATGCGAAAAACGCTTTGAACCACGGATGGCAAAAGAACAACGGGCACAATTACTGAACGGCTGGAATCGGGCGGTTGATGCCGTTTTGCATTATCATCGCCCTTAAATCAAATGCCGGTTCAATGCTCTCTGAGGGCAAAGGCCATCTGGTCTGTGACGGGTTTGACGAAGTAGGACAGGATGCTGCGTCGGCCGGTTTGAATCATCACGTCCACCGGCATGCCCGGCAGCAGGGTTTTGCCCTTTAGCCGTTGCAACTCGTCCCTGGACAGGCGCAGGCGCGCGTTGTAGTAAGGCATGCCGGTCAGGCTGTCTTCCAGCAGGTCGGCCGAGACCGAGACCACGCGCGCCTCTAGTTCCGGCGTGTCTTTCTGGTCAAAACTGGAAAAACGCACCCTGGCCGCCTGCTCGGGCGCGACCCGGTCAATATCCACCGGCAACAGGCGCGCGTCGATGACCAGGCTGTCACTGACCGGAATAATCTCCATAATGACCTCCGCCGGGCGCACCACCCCGCCCCGGGTGTGCACACTGAGATTGTGCACCACGCCATCACCGGGGGCCAGAATCAGGGTGCGCGTGAGGATGTCGCGGGCCTGAATGCGCTGTTGTTCCAGTTGGGAGATTTCCGAGCGCACCTGCTGCAATTCGCGCAATACCCCGGCCCAGTAGTCTTCCATCAGCCGCAGTTTCTGGATTTCGCGCTGACTGATGCGTTCTTCGGAACTGGCGCGCAGGCTCATCAGTTCGCCCAGTTCGCCGGCCAGACGCGCTCGCAGGCGGCGCGATTCCATCAGCCGGTTTTTGGCCAGATAGTTTTCACTCACCATCGCCGCTTCGCTGGCTATCTGACGCTCAAGCAGGGTGATTTCGGCCTGCTTGGCCTCAAACTGCCGGTCAACGCCCTCAATCTGAAGGCGGATGTGGCCGATTTGCCGGTCGAGCTTTTGTTCGGTGCCGCGCAGTGATTTCAGGCGCGCGTTCATCAGCCGTTGCTGGCCCGCGTAGATGCGGTCTATCTGCGCCGCCGCATCCCCCTGTTCAGCCCGGCTCGCCGTCTGCGCCGCGGCGGAGTGGCGGCGGATTGTTTTCAGGCCGTCGCGCTCGGCCAGCAGGCGCGCCTGGCTGGCATAGAGTTCTTCCAGTTGTTTCAGCACCGAGGCCAGGCTGGCCTGAACGATGTTGGTGTCGAGTTCAACCAGGCGGTCGCCCCGTTTGACCCGCGAGCCGTTTTTGACATGGATGTGGCGCACGATGCCGCCTTCACGATGTTGAATGAGGCGCGCCTCGGACTCGGTCACCACGCTGCCCGTGGCCAGCACCGCCCCGGCAATCTTTTGCGAGTGGGCAAACAACAGCGCGCCGCCAAACACCAGCCCGACCAGCGCCAGCGCGATCAGCGCCAGACGGCGAATCTGCCGGCGCAGGCCAACATCGGCCGGCAATGTCTCGGGCATGGGTTTTTCAGGCATGGGCCTGCCTCACGGGCGCCATCGACATCATCTTTTTGAGGATCTCATCGCGCGGGCCAAGGTCTGCCAGGTGGCCTTCCTGCAACACCATAATCGCATCCACGGCCGCCAGCAGGCTGGGCCGGTGGGAGACGACCAGCACGATACAACCGGCCGCCCTGAGTTTGCTCACCATGTCCGCCAGCGCGGCCTCGCCGAGGTGGTCGAGGTTGGAGTTGGGTTCGTCCAGCAGCACCAGAAAGGGCTGGCCAAAGACCGCGCGCGCCAGCCCGACCCGTTGCGCCAGCCCACCCGGCAGGGCCACGCCGCCGGCGCCGATGATCGTGTCATAGCCATTCGGCAGAGCCAGAATGGCCTCGTGCACATTGGCCATTTGGGCCGCGGCAATCACCGCCCCGGTCTCGGCCTCTGGCGCGAAACGGGCGATGTTTTCAGCAATCGTGCCGTTAAACAGCTTGATGTCCTGCGGCAGGTAGCCGATAAACTGCCCGCGCCGGTCTGCATCCCACTGGTCAAGGGTCGCGTTGTCATAGCGCACGCTGCCCGCCACCACCGGGGCCAGACCCGCCAGGGCCTTGAGCAGGGTGGTCTTGCCGGCGCCGGACGGGCCAATCACGCCCAGCCCCTGGCCGGCCTTGAGTTGGCAGTTGATATGATGCACCAGCGCGGCGTGCGCGCCCACCTGGGTGCAGGACAGATCTTCCAGCGCCAGCGTGGCGCCGGGCAGGGGCAACTCGGCGGCCGGCTTCTTGCCGCGCACCAGCGCCAGCGCCTCGCCGAGGCTGTGATAGCTTTTGCGCGCCGCCAGAAAGACCCGCCACTGGGTCACGGCCACCTCCAGCGGCGCAAAACTGCGCCCGGCGATGATCGAGGCGGCAATAATAATGCCCGGTGTGATTTGCTGACCAATCGCCAGCCACGCGCCCAGCCCCAGGATGCAGGACTGCACCATCAGGCGCAGGGTCTTGATGGTATGGCTGTAAAAGCCGTTGACATCGGCCATGCGCATCTGCTGCCTGAGGTTGTCGCCGTGGTGGCCGATCCAGTGCCGGTTGAGGGCCGGCTGCATGCCCATCGCCAGAATCACATCCGACTTCTGGCGGCCTTCTTCGACCATATTGGCGCAGTGCAGGCTGTCCGTCTGCCCCTGGCTGTTGAGCCTGCGGCTGTGGAGTTCATTCACCAGCACCAGCGCCAGAATCAACACGCTGCTGGCAAGCGCGAAGCTGCCAAGATAGGGATGAAACATGAACACCACGATTATGTATATCGGCATCCAGGGAAGATCAAAAATAGCGGCCCGGCCCGGGGCCAGTCAAAAACTGGCAGATGGCGCGCAGATCATTCACGGGTCGGTAACCGGCCCCTTTTGCGCCTTGCAGGGCCGGCAGTTGATTAGAGCAGCGGTAGGCGTGTTCGGAAAACTGCGCCTCGACATGGCGGCCGATGCGCTGCAATATACGGCTGCGGAAAATCTCCAAGAGCCAGTAAAAACCGTATAAAAACAAGGTCAGCAATGATATTACCACCAGGGTCGGCACCGAGCCGCTGGACAATATGCGGTCGTAAATCTGCAACATATAGATCGGTCCCACCAGCATCAGCAGGTTGATCACCAGACTCACGGCAAAAATCACCAGCGCCGTACGCCGAAAAGCGCCCAGCATCAGCCCCAGCGAGAAGATTTGTTGCGTATGCGTTTGTTTGTTATCCATATTGATGACATGCCCGGCGTTTTAACCGGCCGGGCACGCGGCAAAGGCGTTGACTGAACCCGCGCATACGTTAAACAGACTTTGTTAAACTGATATGACGTTTTTATTAAGTTTCCTGTAACCTGCCAGGAAAAGGTGTTGGCGCCGATGGACAGGACAAGGCCTCAAAAAGGCGTTTCCGGTAAAGATTCAGTGGCGCTGATGCAGGACGCCAGGGCGTAACACTTCATTTATAACGCCAGTACCGATGAATAACCGGCGGCAATTAGATAGGTCAGTATTTGTCGTCGTTTATGGACAGGATGTCCTGTATGCGGCGTGAGGGTAGGATGCCCGTAGCCCGCCCGGCCTGTCTGCTGCCTACCTGCTGCAATCAAGCTCGAATGACAAATTGTCGTCATTCCGGCGAAGGCCGGAATCCAGGAGGGCGGGCCGGGATGTGAAATGAACGTCAGTCCTGTCTATATTGTCATTCCCGCTAAAGCGGGAATGTATGACATAAACCACTGGATTCCAGCTTTCGCTGGAATGACAGCGGGGGCAATAGGCGCATTATGAGCGATACTAACGATACCGTGGCCAGGATAACTGACACCTTATTTTAGATGAGGTGACCCTGGCGCTACATTGCTGCACACAAAGGGCTCGCGAGAGCTTGGCCTTGCCGCTCTCTTTTAGTATTTCTGCCCCGTCTTCCTGGATTCCGGCTCTCGCCTGCCTGTAACAGGCAGACCGGAATGACGAATTCTTAAACTTTCTGCTTTGTCGTCATTCCAGCGAAAGCTCGCCTGCATGGATGCAGGTGGTAGAGCGGCGTCAGGAACAGGCCGCCGAGGAATCCAGTGGTTTTTACAATACATTCCCGCTTAGGCGGGAATGACATTATACGGCTATCTGCCACCCGGCAGACAAATAAACATCACAACAACACAAGCGGCAGGAGGGCGCAGGGGAAGAGCGCCAGCGCGAGCCGTGGCGTATATAAGGCCAGCATGGCTACCATAAAGGCGGCCGCCGTGAGCAGGCCCGCCCAAAGGGTCAGACCAATACCGCTGCCGTATTGCCGCACACAAAGGACCATGCCGATTAACAAGACCAGCCAGCCCGAAAGCCGCACCGCCCAAAGCATAGTCTTACTGATAGTCCGTATCCGCGGCAAAAGCTGTTTGCGATGCCTTGCCATCGACAGCGCGACCAGCAAGAAACCGGCATAAACGACAAAAAATAAGGCGAGCACTCTCAAGCAGAACCGGCCGGGATTGGCGAGTCAATCATCCCGGCTTGCCGCCCTCGCCGGCGGCAGACGCGGGCAGTCAGCGCAAAGCACAGTCCGAATGCCAGCATGCACAGGTCGAAACCCGCGAATACCCAGTCACCCGCGCTCAGGCTTTGCATGAGATGCCGCTCGGTGGTGATGGCGTTTACTACCGGCAACAGGGCAAAGGCCGCCGCCGCAATCCACAATGATTCGCGCCAGACGCGCGCCGGGGGGCGCAGAAAGGCATATAGCAGCATTGCCAGCCAGCTAATAAACAGCACATGAATTTCCCACTCGGCGCGTTCCGCGAGTTCCAGCGGCAACAGCCGGTTGGCCCAGAAAAAGGCCGCGATGCCCACCGGCAGGCCGATAACGGTGGCAATATTGAGCACCTCGACAGCGCGGTGGCCAAAGTGGGCCGGCTGCCGCTGTTGCTTGAGCAGGGCCTTGCGCTTCACGCTCCAAAGCAGCAGACCGGCGGCAATCATGGCGCTGCCCGTGAGGCCCGAAAAAAAATACAGCCAGCGCAGGGCGCTGTCGGCAAACCGACCCTCGTGCAGGCCCAGCATGGCATAGAAAAACTTGACCGGCGGCCGCAGCGCCACCGCCTGTTGTTCAATCAACGCGCCGCTGACACCGTCAAACACCAGCGGCTGGCCGCGCGAAATGACCGAGTCCGGCTTATGGTAGAAGCTGACGCGCGCATTGGCATCGCCCGGAAAATTAATGTTAATACCGCGGATCTGATCCGCGCTCCAAATGGCCCCGGCGTGTTCCAGCATCGGCGCAAGCGGCGCAAGCGGCGCGGCCTCGCCGGCCCGCTCCGGTTGTGCGCTGCGCGCCAGCATTTCCTGTTCAAATTGTTCATGCGCCTCTTCGCCGCTGCCATAGGTCGCCAGCAGGATGCCCGGCAGATATAGAAAGGCAAAAAACAACAGGCCGCTGTAGGTGATCATAAGATGAAACGGCAGGGCCAGCACGCTCAGCATATTATGCGCATCCAGCCAGCCGCGTTGGCCTTTTGCGGGCCGGAAGGTAAAAAAATCCCGAAATATCTTTTTATGAATGATGACCCCGGTCACGATCGCCAGCAACATGAACATGCTGGCAACACCAACCAGATAATGCGCCGCGGTTCTGGGCAGGTAATGCAGATTGTAGTGCATGCGATACAAGGTCTGACCGCCGGTGGTTTCGCGCGCGGCATAGGGCGCGCCGGTCTTAATATTCAAAACCGCGTCGCCGCGCCGCTCGCGGCCGGCCGGGGGCGCGCTGTAATTCCAGAACACCTTCAGGTTAGGATAATCGCGGCTGCCGGGCAGACCGATAAACCAGCGGTCCGCGCCGGGGGCCTCCACCTTCAGCCAGGATTCAGCGATGCCGAGCGCCTCCTGCGGCGTGGCCTGTTGCCGGGGCATTTCGGGTTGCATCCATTGATCGATCTCGGTGTCAAAATACCCCAGCGTGCCGGTGACAAACATAAAATACAACAGCCAGCCCAGCACCAGCCCGCCCCAGGTATGCACCGGCGTCATGGCCTGTCGCAGGCTGAGCTTCAAGGCGCTCATGCCCCGGCGCCGACCGCCGCCAACAGCCAGGATGCGCCCGCCAGCAACGCGGCGCTTAGCCAGAGCAGGCCACAGGCCCGCCATAAGGAAACGTTGCGCAAATACCCAGAGGATGGCCAGCGTCCACCAGGCAAAGGCCAGTATCAACCCATAGGCCACGGCCTCGCCCTTCCAGGCGGGAAATACTTTGGCGAAAAAGACAGCAAGCGCGCTGGCAAACAGATAGCCCCCCACCACGGCCGTAAAGATACGAAAGATCAACGCCCACGGCAGACGGCGCAATGTGTTTTGTGTTAAGCGTTGAGCGGCAGTCATGGATGGTTGGCTTGAGTTAAACAGGCCGGCGTTAGAAATCCATCATGAATGACAGATTTATGCTTCTGGGCGCGCCTGGATAAAGGGTGTTGCCCCCTGGAATATTCCAATAGTCCTTATCAAGGAGATTATTGATATTCAACCGCAGGGTGAATGCCTTGTCGCCCAGCGTCCGCTGATAGCGGGCTCCAAGGCCGTAAAGCTGGTAGGCGGGAATTTTCGGGATATTGTCCACCCTGACAAACTGGCTGCCCACATGCTCGGCGCGGGCCGTCAGTGTCAGGCCGGGGAAGGCCGCCGTGTCGTATTCCAGGTTCAACACGGCCGTCAGTTCCGGTACTCCGGGCGTATCCTTACCGTCAAACCTGCCGCCTTGGGTGCGGGTCAGTTTACTGTCGAGATAGGTGAACCCACCCAGCAGGCGCAGATTCGGCCGCACTTCGCCAAAGGCCGTCAGTTCAAACCCGCGATTGCGCTGCTGACCATCAAGACTGAATCGGTTAGTTGTGGCATCGGTGATCCCGCTTGGCCGTTCGATTTGAAACAACCCGGCCGTCAGGCCAAGGCCATCCAGGTCAAGCTTCACGCCGAACTCGATCTGATTGGTCACGGATGGCGGGAATACTTCCCCCTCGTTGACGGTTCCCCTCGGCGCGGTGGGTCCCCATCCCAATGCTTCGATATAATTGCCATAGAGAGAGGCAAAGTCCCAAGGTTTGACCAGCAGGCCGAAGGCCGGGGTGATGGCTGACTTGTCGTATTGGCTTCTGAGTGCGCCTGTCCTGAAGTTGAAACTTTTGTTTTCAAGACTTTGGTGTCGGACCCCGGCGGTCAAGAGCAGGCGCTCATCAAGGAAGCCCAGGGTGTCGGCAAGGGCGATGGATGAATCGAGGGATTCACTCAATTTGACCCAGCCCCCGATTGAATCATCAAATGCCGGGCGCGCAACAAACACCGGATTGTACAGGTTCGAGCTTTTGAGGTTTGGAAATGGCCGATTTTTGGCAAATTTAAATTCTCCCCCCGTTTGCATGGTTTCTATTGAGATCTGATGCGTGGCCCCAAAGGTTTCAAATCCCCCCCTGATACCGACATTCCAGGCGTAGTAGTCGTTATCCTTATATCGCTGGAGCACAAACGACGGATTAAAATCTCCCCTGGCATTGAGATTACGGCCGACCGTCCGCAGTCGATATTCTTCGTAGCCCAGGGCACCATAGGCCGCATGTACGGCCCAGTCCCGGCCGAGGGCATACTCCGCCCTGAGCAGACCACGGGCGAATTTAATATTTTGTTTCTCCCAGGGCTGTTGAAGGGCATTCTCAAGGTCGGGCGCAGAGGGCGCCGCGGTGGCGTTCCCGCTTAAAACGAAAAGCTGATCCCCTCTGCGCAACTCCCGGTCAGAATAATCCAGTATGGTTTCCAGCTTGAGTCTGTCGCCGCGATATTCCAGGGCTAAAGCCACTTCGCCAAATGCTTCCTTGTTGCCTTCTTTGGCCCCTTCACCATTACGGTAGAGGGCATTAAGCCGGGCGCCGAATTGGTTTCTTGAACCGAAGCGGCGGCTGAGATCGGCGTGTGCGCCGAGGCGTGATTGATAATCGTAGTCGGCGGTGAGTCTGGTCAAGGCGGTGTCTGTTGGGCGCTTGGGGACCAGATTGATGGCGCCGCCCACATAACCAAAACCGCCTGCTCCGTTGAGCAGCGCATTGGGCCCCTTGAAGACCTCGACCCGGTCAAGGGTCTGAACCGTTGAGCGGTTAAAAGTCAAGTTTGGCAGGCCGTCATAGAGTGCATAGGTGTCTAAAGAAAAGCCCCGGATAGTGATAAATTCAAAATAGCCCTGGCCAGTACTTGTCAGGCGGGCCGAGGCATCATTGTGAACGACATCGCCCACCGTTCTGGCCTGCTGATTCTCAATGAGTTCGGAAGTGTAACTGCTGATACTGAACGGTGTGTCAAAGATGTCTCTATTACCGAGCAGGCCGATACGGCCGCTGCGCGTGACTTGCCCTCCTGGGTATTTTTCGGCTTGACCGGTGACGGTAATTTCTTCTATTTCTGCTTTGGATTTGGGGTTGGTATTAGCCGTTGCGTCCGCGATGAGCGGGGTGCTGTTGGGGTTGGTAACGGCTGAATTAAAGGTTTGGTCGATGGCCGGAAAGTCTTTTGTGCTGGCGTTCTCAGCTAATTTTTCGGGGGGGGGGGGGGGGGGGGGGGGTAATGTTGTTGGCGAACAGCGGCGCGCTGATAGAAAGCATGAGCAGTATGTTTGAAAGTGTTTTCATTGGAGACATCCTCCGTGTCTTTAGGTTAATTGGAAAACCCTAGTTTAGACGTAGCATGAATGATTCGCAAGTTTATTTTTATAAAAACAGGAAATTATTTTTAGTGTTGTTGTTTTGTGCCTGTTTTTGGCGGGTGGCAGGCCGGGGGTGACTTGCCACTCCGAATGACTCTTTATGTTGTCATTCCCGCTTGTGCGGGAATGTATTATATAAACCACTGGATTCCAGCTTCCGCTGGAATGACGACCCCCCTGCCTGCGGCAGGCAGGTCAGGAACAAGCTGCCGAGGAAGCCCGTAGCCGCCCGGCCTGCCTGCGGCAGGCAGGCGAAAGCCGGAAGCTGTCCCAGGCGTCTATGCTCTCCAAGTCTGCCTATATACCCGTCATTCCAGCGAAAGCTGGAATCCAGTGGTTTTTACTATACATTCCTGCCAAGCAGGAATGACAATCAAATACACCATTCTGGCCGGTTTGGCGCAGACAGACAGAAGCTGGCATTTACTTAATACTCAGGCTTCAACCTCCTGGATTCCTCGGCGGCCTGTTCCAGACGCCGCTCTACCACCTGCATCCATGCAGGCGAGCTTTCGCTGGGCGGCTACGGGCATCCTGCCCTCTCGCCGCATACAGGACTTCCTGTCCATAAATGACGACGGGGGCGGAATCTGCGCAACCTGCCCGTAGCAGGCAGATCTGCGGATCCCCTTTGCCAGGTTAATCAGGACAATGCCAGAGCAGCTTGCAAATGACCCCTCCGACCGGTACCCTGCCCCTCATGGAAATCGCCAGATTCAATACGCGCGACTTCGTCCAGCGCCTTGTCACCAAACAAGACCTCAAGCAACGGGCTGTTTATCAACAGCAATAAACACCATGCGCCGTAAACTCCATATCAGCACAATGGGTTGTCAGATGAATGAATACGATTCAGCCAGGATGCTGGATACGCTCAAGGCCGCCCACGGCATGGAAAAAACCGAAGACCCGGCCGAGGCCGATTTGATCCTGTTGAATACCTGCTCGATCCGTGAAAAGGCCCAGGAAAAGGTCTTTTCCCAGCTTGGCCGCTGGCGCCCGTTTAAGGATCATAAGCCGGAACTGGTGATTGGCGTCGGCGGTTGTGTCGCCAGCCAGGAAGGCGCGGCCATCCTTGAGCGCGCCCCGTTTGTGGATATCGTGTTTGGCCCGCAAACCCTGCATCGCCTGCCGGAGATGTACGCCGATGTGATAAAACGGCGGCGGGCCATCGTGGATATTTCCTTCCCGGAGATCGAGAAATTCGACCGTCTGCCGCCCCCCAGGGCGGAAGGCGCGACGGCCTTTGTCTCGGTGATGGAGGGTTGCAGTAAATATTGCAGTTTTTGTGTGGTGCCTTATACACGCGGCGAAGAAATCAGCCGCCCGTTTGATGATGTGATCACGGAGGTCGTTGAACTGGCCGCGCAAGGCGTCAAGGAAATCAATCTGCTTGGCCAAAACGTCAACGCCTATCGCGGTAAATTGCATGATGGCGGCGTCATGGACCTGGCCATGCTCATTGAGTATGTGGCCGCCGTGGACGGTATCCGGCGGATCCGCTACACGACCTCGCATCCGGTCGAGTTTTCGGAGCGCTTGATCGAGGTCTATGCGCGCGTGCCCGAACTGGTCAGTCATCTGCATCTGCCGGTGCAAAGCGGTTCGGATCGCATCCTGGCATTGATGAAGCGCGGCCACACCCGGCTTGAATATAAGCACAAGATCAAGCGCTTGCGCGCGATTCGCCCCGATCTGAGTCTGTCCTCTGATTTTATCATCGGTTTCCCCGGCGAGACCGACCGGGATTTTGCGGACACGCTGAAGCTGATTGACGATATTGGTTTCGATCATTCCTTCAGCTTTATCTACAGCCCGCGGCCCGGCACGCCCGCGGCCAATCTGCCCGATGACACGCCGCCGGAGGTGAAAAAACACCGCCTGTCCCTGTTGCAGGCGCGTATCCGGCAGAATGCGGCCGCCATCAGCGCGGCCATGGTGGGTTCGGTCCAGTCTATCCTGGTTGAAGGAAGATCGAAGAAAAATCCGGCTGAACTGCGCGGCCGCACCGAAAATAACCGGATTGTCAACTTCAAGGGGCCGCCCGGCCTGCCGGGCCAGTTTGTGAATATCGAAATCAGCGCGGCCCTGCCAAATTCACTGCGCGGCAATTTGCCCCAAACGGCATGGCCCGCCGCCGGCGGGCGCCGCGCCCCAAGCGCCACGATTCATCATCATTAATACCACCGCCTCTAATCAACTGCTGCTGGAACCGCCGGACAACCAACGCCTGTCCAATCTATGCGGCCCGCTGGATCAGCACTTGCGCCAGATAGAGCGTCACATCGGCGTGCGGATCAACAACCGCGGGCATCATTTTCAACTCAGCGGCAGCCCCGAATCCATTGCCCTGACCGAACAGATATTAAAACAGATGTATGCCGCAACGGCAGCCGAGGCATTATCCGCCGAGCGCGTCGTGCTGTTATTGCAGAACCTTGGAATTGAACAGCAACCGGCCAAAGACATTACGATAAAAACCAAACGCGGCCTGATTCGCGGCCGGACACCGAATCAAAAACGCTATCTGGCCAACATACAGTCCGAGGACGTGAACTTTGGCGTGGGGCCGGCCGGCACCGGCAAGACTTATCTGGCCGTGGCCTGCGCCGTGGCCGCGATGGAACAGGATCGGGTCCGGCGGCTGGTGCTGGTGCGCCCGGCGGTCGAGGCCGGCGAGAAACTGGGTTTTCTACCGGGCGATCTGGTGCAGAAGGTCGATCCTTATCTGAGACCGCTCTACGACGCGCTGTATGAAATGCTGGGCTTTGAAAAGGTGGCCAGACTGATCGAGCGCAATGTCATTGAAGTCGCGCCGCTGGCCTTTATGCGCGGCCGGACCCTGAATGAATCCTTCATCATCCTGGACGAGGCGCAGAATACCACGGTGGAGCAAATGAAGATGTTTCTGACCCGGATTGGCTTCAGTTCAACGGCCGTCATTACCGGCGATATTACCCAGATCGATCTGCCGGCGGGCAAGCGCTCCGGCCTGCGCCATGTGCTGGATATACTCAACAACGAACAGGGGATCAGCTTTAGCTTTTTCAAGGCGGAGGATGTGGTCAGGCATCCCCTGGTGGCGCGCATCGTGGCGGCCTATGAAAAACATGAACGGGCCGGCGGCGCGCCGCAACGGCCGGGGCCGTGAGCGTCAGGATTAACATAGAAGTGCGGTCAAGCCTGCGGGCTCTGCCCGCTGAAGCGCTGTTCAGGCATTGGGCGGAGCAGGCGCTGGCGGGCCGCGAGGCCGAGTTTTCAGTGCGCATCGTCGATGAAGCGGAAGCGCGGCGCTTTAACCGCGCCTGGCGCAAAAAGGATTACGCCACCAATGTCCTGTCCTTCCCGGTCGGCGAACCGCTGGCGGAGGCCCCCGCCCTGCTCGGCGATATTGTGATCTGCGCCCCGGTGGTCGCGCGCGAAGCGGAACAGCAGGGCAAGGAAAGCCTGGCGCATTGGGCGCATATCCTGATACATGGCATCCTGCACCTGTGCGGCCATGATCATGCGCTGGCCGGGGAAATGTCGCGCATGGAGACAGAGGAAATACGGATATTAGCGCGTCTCGGTTATGCCAACCCCTACCTGACCCGCGCCTGACCATGAAAAAGATGAATTACCGAAAATGGCTCAAGCGTCTGGCCGCCCCGTTTTGGCTCAAACCGGCCGACCGGGATGACTTGATAGAATTGTTGCGCGATGCTCAACAGCGCAATCTGCTGGGCCCGGATGCCTTGCTGATGATCGAGGGCGCCTTGCAGGTCTCGGAGTTTCAGGTGCGCGATATTATGATCCCGCGCGTGCAGATGACCGTTATCGACAATGACGCCAAACCGGAAGACATCCTGTCGGTGGTGGTCGAGTCGGGCCATTCGCGCTTCCCCGTCATGGCCGCCGGCGGCGATGAGGTCACGGGCATCCTGCTGGCAAAAGACCTGCTCGGCTATTTTGCGGGCGCGGATCAGACGTTTGACATCAAGGACATGATGCGGCCGGCCGTGTTTATCCCGGAAAGCAAACGGCTGAATGTCCTGCTGCGTGAATTCCGCGCCAGCCGCAATCACATGGCCATCGTTATTGATGAGTATTCCGGCGTGGCCGGGCTGGTGACGATTGAGGATGTGATCGAGGAGATCATCGGCGAGATAGCGGACGAGCATGATCTGGAAGAAGAAGAGGTCAATATCTCATCTCACGAAAAAAATCGCTACGCCGTGCGGGCGCTGACACCCATAGACGAATTTAACCGGTATTTCGAGACCACGATCAGCACTGAAGAATACGATACCATCGGCGGTTATGTCGTTAATGCCTTCGGCCACCTGCCCAAACGCGGCGAAACCATTGAGCTTGAGGCATTCCGGGTCAAGGTCATCCGGGCCGACAAACGCCGGGTCAACCTGCTGCTGTTTACCCGGGGCGATTCCACGACGACCACCGGGCCGAAGCAATAAGGGCCCCGCCCTCCGCGTCATTGCCGGGCTGCTGGTTCGGTCTGTCGCTGTTCAGGTTCGGCGTTCACTGGCCGCATACCAGCATTAAACAGATCAATTGTCATTCCCGCCCACACCTGCCTGCTATGGGCAGATAGACAAGGCGGGAATGTATTGTATAAACCACTGGATTCCTCGGCGGCCTGTTCCAGACGCCGCTCTACCACCTGCATCCATGCAGGCGAGCTTTCGCTGGAATGACGACGGGGCAATAGACGCATTATGAGCGATACTAAACGATACCTTGGCCAGGATAACTGACACCTATTTTAGAGGCTTTTTTGAATTCCGAGTGGGTTAAGCCGCATGCGGATTGAGTGTGCAGAAAATAGGATGAGCCTGCCTGCGGCAGGCAGGCCGGAATGACGTAAAGCTGGAATAACACCCCGTTGTCATTCCAGCGAAAGCTGGAATCCAGTGGTTTATACCACACATTCCCGCATCAGCGGGAATGACCATTCTGAATACCTCATTCCAACCAACCCGCTAAGTTATCTGCCACCCCGCTACCTGCCTGCGGGCCGCCTCCGTCCTGATCATCAATTATGACAGAATTATTGCATTACTCACTCAGATTTTAAAAGAGGCATTTTAGATGAGGTGACCCTGCATGCCCGCTAAAACCCTGCCTGCTACAACCTCTCCAATCACGAAGCCCTTACCTTAATCATGCCGCCATTACCCGCCAGGCGATCCAGCACAATGACCAGACCGAGGCCAAACAGCATCATTATGAGTGAGTACAGAAATTGCTCATCGTAATGATCCGGCCAGTAAGGTGTTGAGGAAATCAGCCGTTCCTTGGCGCGCGCCATTTCATAAACACGTTGCTGGAATGGCCAGACGACATACAACGACGCAATGAGCAGGCCGCTAATAAACAAAATAGTGTGCTGATAAAAGCGATCGAGTAGATAAGACAAAAAACGACTGAACAGCACGACACCACAGACGATCCCTAAGGCAAACGGGATAATCACCGAGAAATCGAAATGACCGATGGCATTAAAGATATAGGCATACTTCTTCATCATCAGCAGGATAAACGAACCGGAGAGACCGGGCAGGATCATGGCCGAGATCGCAATGGCCCCGCACAAAAAGATAAACCAGCCATGATCCGGGGTTGAGGCCGGCGCCAGGGTCATCACAAAGCCGCCCAAAAATAAGCCGGCCAGTAAAAACAGGGCGCGCCTTTGCAGAATATTGGGGCCGATATGCCGATACAGCAGAATGATTGAACCCAGGATCAGGCCAAAGAACAGACCGTAGATAATCTCGGGCCGGGTGCGTATCAAGACCGGCAAGGGCACAACCCGGGTAAAAAACAATAATGCGCCAATGGCGCCGGCCCCCAGGGGCAGCAAAAAACCGAAATGCGGCCGCCCGAGCGCGCCTTTGATATTAAACGCCAGGACCAGCCGCAGCCATTCGCCGTCAAATGACTTTATGGCATTGATCAATTGCGGATAAATACCCAGGATAAAGGCCAGCGTGCCGCCGCTGACGCCGGGCACAATATCGGCCGAGCCGATGCAAAACCCCTTTGCGCCCAGCATCAGCTTGGCGCCCAAACCGGATTTCAGCATCTTTAACGCTTAGCCGTGATAGGGTTTGCTGAGTTCATGCACGGCCTCAATAAACACTCCGGCGTGTTCAGGGTCAATATCCGGTGTAATGCCGTGGCCCAGATTAAACACATGCCCCGGCCCCTTGCCATAGCGCGCTAAAATAGCCGCCACCTCGCCCCGTATCGCGGCCGGCTTGGCTCTCAGCACGGCCGGGTCCATATTGCCTTGCAGCGCGACCCGGTCGCCAACCCTGTTTCTGGCCTCGCCAATATCCAGCGTCCAGTCCAGGCCCACCGCATCGCAGCCGGACGCGGCAATATCTTCCAGCCACAAACCGGCGCCCTTGCTGAATAAAATAACGGGCGCCTTGTGGCCCTGATACTCACGTTGCAGTTCAGCCATGATCTGGCGCATATAGGCCAGGGAGAAAGCGCGATAGGCCGAAGCCGTCAAGACGCCGCCCCAGCTATCGAACAGCATGATCGCCTGGGCCCCGGCGCGAATTTGCGCATTCAAATAAAGCGCGACCGCCCTGGCCAGATGATTCAATAAGCGATGCAGGGCGCGGGGTTCCTGATACAGCATGGTTTTTATCTTGCTGAAATCCCGGCTGGATCCGCCTTCGACCATATAAGTTGCCAACGTCCAGGGACTGCCGGCAAAGCCGATAAGCGGCGCCCGGCCATCCAGTTCCCGGCGTATCAGGCGCAGCGCGTCCATCACATAAGCCAGTTCAACTTCCGGATCCGGCATTGGCAGCCCTTGTATATCGCGCACAGATCGGATCGGGCGGGCAAACTTCGGCCCCGCCGATTCAACCAGTTCCAGGCCCAGACCCATCGCGTCCGGCACCGTCAGAATATCTGAAAACAGGATGGCCGCATCCAGCGGGTAACGCCTGAGCGGTTGCAGGGTCACCTCGCAGGCAAGCTCAGGGGTCCGGCACAAGGTCATAAAATCACCCGCCTGCTCGCGGGCCGCGCGATATTCGGGCAAATAGCGCCCGGCCTGACGCATCAGCCAGACCGGCGTCATATCCACGGGCTCCTGCCGAAGGGCCCGCATGAAACGATCATTTTTTAATCCCGAAGACATGACAATAAGCGACAAACGAATTATTCTGTGGCCGGGCATCATACTGGAATCAATGCCCGATTACAGCGACAACGTGTCAAAAGCAACTTTAGCAACGTTAATTTCTTTGGAGACCGACCATGATCAAACCCGCCAGCGAATTGATTGCAGCCGCCAAATCCCGATGTCACTGTCTGGATCAGACGGCCGCCAGGTCGTATTTCGACCGGCATGATGACGCCGTCATTATTGATGTGCGCGAACCCGCGGAAGCGGAGCAGTCGAAATTAAACGATTCGATCAATATCCCCCGCGGCTTGCTTGAACTCAAGATTGCCGCTACCTGCCCGCAACCCGACACCCCGATCCTGCTGCATTGCGGCGGCGGCGGCCGGGCGTCGCTGGCGGCCTGTGCCTTGCAGCAGATGGGTTATTCCAGGGTATCCGTGATCGACGCCAAATATGATGAGATTAAAGCGGCGTTTGACTGAGGAAACATAGTTAAAGATTCATCATTCCTGCACACCTTTCATTCCCCGCCCCCGCCGTCATTTATGGACAGGATGTCCTGTATGCGATGTGAGGTCACGCCTACAGGGATGTACGCCTACATGGACGTAGGTGGTAGAGCGGCGTCTGGAACAAGCCGCCGAGGTGGTAGAGCGGCGCCTGCCTGCCGCAGACAGGCCGGAATGAGGAAACGGTGGAAATAATTTAAGGAGCTTAAGTGGCGAATGAGGATTGCCGGGATCTATCTACCCCACCGCCGTCATTCCGGCGAAAGCCGGAATCCAGTGATTTTAACCATACATTCCCGTGTGTCTGCCGCAGGCAGGCACACGGGAATGACAACCCAATAAGTTATTCCAGACAGCCCGGTGCAGGCAAAAGCCGGGATTTATTCCAGCATCCCGGCGCCGCCTTCCTGGATTCCGGCTTTCGCCGGAATGACGACGAGGTGGCAACATGAATGGAGCTACCCTGAACCCTCTTGCTTATTTCTGACGGACTCCCAATCACAGCCTCTTGTTGTCATTCCAACCTGCCCGCCACAAACAGAAGGCACAAACACAACCTGAATCATAACGCCAGTTGCCGACCCAAATCCATTAACGGCGACACCAGCAAAATAAGCGCCAGATTCAGAATAATCATGACGACCAATGGAGACCAGTCAAAGCCGCCGGCGGGCGGGAGCAGGCGGCGGGCGGGATTCAGGATCGGTTCGCTGAGTTGATGCATGATTACGGTGGCCGGATTATAAGCGCCGGGATTGACCCAACTGATGATCACCTGCACGATAATAATGAAGATATAGACATAGATAAGCGTCTTCAGGAGATAGGCAAAGGTCAGGGCCAAAAGACCCGGCGGCGCGGGGATACGGCCACTCAGGAACCATGTGATCAGACAGATTTCAAGCGCCTGCACAACAAGCAGCAGGATAATCAATGCCCAGTCCATGCCCATCGCGCCGGGAATAAAACGGCGCAGGGGCCTGAGCGGCGGGTCGGTCAGCCGGACGATAAATTGCGACAAGGGATTGTAGAAATCCGCCCGGACCCGGGCCAGCAGAAAACGCAACAACAGGGCGATAACATAAAAGCCGAAGATCACCTCCACCAGAAAGATACCGGCCTGACCGAAATAACTGCCCGTCATGATCAGTCGCCGAATTCCATCGAAAGGGCCTCGGATCGCGCCCTGGCGGCCTGCATGGCCTGGCCGATGGTGTCGGCAAGCCCGTTTTCGTTAAAAAGATTCATGGCCTGTTCCGTAGTGCCGCCTTTTGAAGTCACCTGCCGGCGCAATGTCTGCGGGTCAGACCGGGAGACGAGCGCCATCTTGGCCGCGCCGAGCGCGGTCTCAACCGTAAGCAAACGGGCCTGTTCCGCGTTCAAACCCATTTCCCGGGCCGCTTTTTCCATACATTCCATCAGATAAAAAAAGTAAGCCGGGCCGCTGCCGGACAAGGCCGTGACCGTATCCATCTGGGCCTCGTTTTCCAGCCAGATCGCCGCGCCCACCGAACGCATCATCGCCTCCGCGATATTACGCTGGCTTGCGCTCGCATGCGTATTGGCAAACAGCGCGGCCGCGCCGGCCTGGATTAACGCGGGCGTATTCGGCATGACCCTGACCGCGGCGGCCGGATAATCCAGCCAGCGCCGGATCGCGGCCAGCCTGATGCCGGCCGCGATCGAGATGATGAGCTTGTCCGTGTCTTTCAGCGAAGCCGCGGCCGCGCCAACCACGGCCGGCATGACCTGTGGCTTGACGGCGAACACCACCACGTCCGCCGCCGCGATAACGGCCGGATTATCGGCGCTGGTATCAATGCCAAACTGATCAAACAGGACCCGGCGCTGCGCCTCCTCCGGATCGGCCGCGGCAAGCCGCTCCGCCTTCATGCCATTGGCAATAAGTCCGCCGATCAGGCTGCGGGCCATATTGCCACAGCCGATAAACGCAATCCTTGAATCTTCAATCATAAGCTGCTCTCTCGCATTGGATATAAACCCGGCAATTTAATCATTCAAACTATAAAGCCTGAGGTGTCAGCCTCAGCCGTGGCCCCGCCCCGCGCGCGGGCCAAACAGGGCCGTGCCGATGCGGATAATGGTCGCGCCCTCGGCAATGGCCGCCTCCATATCCTGGCTGGTGCCCATAGATAACGTATCGAGTTCCGGCGCCTGCCCGGCCAGCCCGGTCAGACATTGCCTGAGCGCCGCAAAGGGCCGGCGCTGTTCCTCAAGTTTCGAGCGGGGGGCCGGCAAGGCCATCAGCCCCCGCACGCTGAGTCTCTTAAAGGGCTTGAGCGCGGCCATAAAAGCGTCGACCTCGGCCAGCGCAATGCCGGCCTTGCCGGATTCCCCGTCCAGATTGACCTGAATGCAGATCTTAAGCGGCGGCAATGTCTCCGGGCGGGCGGCATCCAGCCGCCGCGCCACCTTCAGGCGCGCCACGCTATGCACCCAGTCGAAGCCGGCCGCAATCGGGCGGGTCTTATTGGTCTGCACCGGCCCGATAAAGTGCCAGCTTAAATCCGGATGCCGGAGCGCGGCCAGCTTGGCCTCGGCCTCCTGCCAGTAATTTTCGCCAAACTCAAACTGCCCGGCGTCAAGGGCGGTCCGCAAGACCTCCACCGGCCAGGTCTTGCTCACGGCCAACAGACGCACCGAGCCCGGCCGCCGCCCGTATTTCTGCTCAAGCGCCCGGATTTCCGCGCGCAAGCGCTCAAGATTTGCCGCAATCTTCATAAAAATCCCCGATCCGCTAATGTTGTTACTCTACCCTGCCTGCCGCGGGCAGACGAAAGCTGGAATGCAGTGGTTTTTTATAGACATTCCCGTGTCAGCGGGAATGACAACCAGGTGTTGTTCCGGCTTCCCGGCGCCCCCGCCATTCTGTTATTCCGCCCTGCCCAGACCAGGCAGGCCAAGCTGCCACATTATCAATTGCCGGTCTGATAAAATACCAGTAAGATTAGCGTCCGTCTGCCCGGCCATGCCTGTCGGTGGCGGGCGTTCTCATCACATACCGCACTACGGAGGTATTCATGGATATAGGCGAGCTTTTAGCCTTTGGCGTCAAAAACGGCTGTTCAGACCTGCATCTGTCCGCGGGTCTGCCACCGATGATTCGGGTGGACGGCGATATCCGCCGGGTCAAGTCCCCGGTGCTGGAGCATCAGGACGTGCACGCGATGGTCTATGATATTATGAACGACAAGCAGCGCAAGGACTTTGAGGAATTCCTCGAATGCGACTTCTCGTTCGACATCTCGGGGCTGGCCCGCTTTCGGGTCAACGCCTTTAACCAGGACCGCGGCGCCGCGGCCGTGTTCCGCACCATCCCCTCCACCATCCTCTCCATCGAGGAACTCAAGGCCCCCAAGGTGTTCCAGCAGATTGCCGCCTATCCGCGCGGGGTGGTGCTGGTCACCGGCCCCACCGGCTCCGGCAAGTCCACCACGCTGGCGGCCATGGTAGACCACAAGAACCAGACCGAGCACGGCCATATCCTGACCGTCGAAGACCCCATCGAGTTCGTCCACGAAAGCAAGAACTGCCTGATTAACCAGCGCGAGGTGCACCGCCATACGCTTGGCTTCAACGAAGCCCTGCGCTCGGCCCTGCGCGAAGACCCGGATGTCATCCTGGTGGGCGAAATGCGCGACCTGGAAACCATCCGCCTGGCCCTGACCGCCGCCGAAACCGGCCACCTGGTGTTCGCCACTCTGCACACCAGCTCCGCCGCCAAAACCATCGACCGCATTGTCGATGTCTTCCCGGCCGGCGAAAAGGATATGGTGCGCGCCATGCTGTCCGAATCCCTGCGCGCCGTCATCACCCAGACCCTGCTCAAAAAACCCGGCGGCGGACGCCTGGCCGCGCATGAGATCATGATCGGCACGCCCGCGATTCGCAACCTCATCCGCGAGAACAAGGTGGCGCAGATGTACTCGGCCATTCAGACCGGCCATCAGTTCGGCATGCAGACCCTGGATCAGACCCTGCAGCAACTGGTGCAGCGCAATGTGATCACGCGCCAGGAGGCGCTGAGCAAGGCCACCAACAAAGACCAATTCTAGGGTCGGGGTTAGATAGGGCCGGGGGCGGCGGCGGGCCGCCTTTGGGGAAGCCATGCAACGGGAACAGGCGATAAAGATGATGCGGGACCTGCTGAAGCTCCTGATGGAGAAGCAGGGCTCAGACCTGTTTTTGACCGTGGGGCTGCCGCCGGCCATGAAGATTGACGGTCATATCCGGCCGGTCTCGGACACCGCGCTCACGGGCGAGAACACGGAGGCGCTGGTGTATGCGGTCATGAACGACAAGCAGTTGAAGGAATACGAGGCCACCAAGGAGTGCAACTTCGCGGTCGCGCCGCTCGGGATTGGGCGCTTTCGCTGCAATGCCTTTATCCAGCAGGGGGCCTGCGGGCTGGTCATGCGGGTGCTGGAGACCGAGATCCCGACCATCGACCAGTTGGGCCTGCCGCCGGTCTTGAAGGACGTGGTGATGAGCAAGAACGGGCTGGTCATCGTGGTCGGCGGCACGGGCGCGGGCAAGACCTCTTCGATCGCGGCCATGCTGGACCACCGCAACGCCCACAGCCACGGGCATATCATCACCATTGAAGACCCGATTGAATTCGTGCACCCGCATAAGAACTGCGTGATTATGCAGCGCGAGGTCGGCATCGATACCGAGGACTGGGACATCGCCCTCAAAAACGCCTTCCGCCAGGCCCCGGACGTGGTGCTCTTGGGCGAAATCCGCGACCGCGAGACCATGGAGTTCGGCCTCGCCTTCGCCGAAACCGGCCACCTGGCCATGGCCACCCTGCACGCCAACAGCGCCAATCAGGCCCTGGAGCGCGTCACCAACTTCTTCCCCGAGGAGCGCAAGCCCCACCTGCTCATGGACCTCTCGCTGAACCTCAAGGCCATCATCTCCCAGCGCCTCCTGAAGACCGTCAACGGCGAGGGCCGCGTGGCCGCCATCGAAGTCCTGCTCAATTCGCCGCTCATCTCCGACCTCATCCTCAAGGGCGACATCCATGAGATCAAGGGCATCATGGCCAAGTCCAATGAACTCGGCATGAAGACCTTCGACCAGGCCCTGTTCGAACTCTATGAGGCCGACCACATCAGTTATGAGGACGCCCTGCGCGCGGCCGATTCCATGAATGAACTGCGGCTCAAGATCAAGCTCGAAGGCAAGGCCGCCAAAGGCCGCGACAAGCTGGCCGGGCTGGACCATCTGAGCCTGGAAGAGGCCGAGGACAAGTCCGGCCTGTTGCGCTAGGCCTCGTATCTACATGGATATTACGCCCTATCTCAAACTCATGCTTGAGAAGCAGGCCTCGGACATCTTCCTGACGGCCAACTCGCCGGTCAAGATTAAGATCGAGGGCCAGGCCACGCCCGTGGGCAAGACCATGCTCAGCGGCGAACTCACCAAAAACGCCGCCTACGCGATTATGAACGAGCGCCAGCAGGCCCGGTTTGAAGAGCACATGGAATGTGACTTTGCCATCTCGCTCAAGGACGAGGGCCGCTTTCGGGTCAATGTCTTTCGTCAGCGCGGCCAGGTGGGGCTGGTGCTACGCCTGATTCCAGACCATATCCCGACCACCGAGGCGCTGGGCATGCCGTCCGTGCTGTCCGAACTCATCCTCTTAAAGCGCGGCCTGATTCTCATGGTCGGCGCCACCGGCTCCGGCAAGTCCACCACGCTGGCGGCCATGTTGAACCACCGCAATGCCAACCTGAGCGGGCATATCCTGACCATTGAAGACCCGATTGAGTTCAATCATCCCAACCTGAAGTCTATCGTCAACCAGCGGGAAATCGGGGTGGATACTCTCTCTTATGCCAATGCCCTGAAAAGCGCGCTCCGGGAGGCCCCGGATGTCATCCTGATTGGCGAAATCCGCGACCAGGAGACCATGCAGGCCGCCATTGAACTGTCCAACACCGGCCATCTGGCCATCTCCACCCTGCATGCCAATAACGCCAATCAGGCCATGGAGCGTATCATCAATCTGTTCCCGCAGGAGCGTCATAAGCAGTTGTTCATGGACCTCTCGCTGAATCTGCGCGCGGTCATCTCCCCGCGCCTGGTGCTGGCCGTCGATGGCCACCGCTGCGCGGCCTTTGAAGTCCTGCTCAGCACCCCGCATATCGCCGAACTCATCCTCAAGGGCGACCTCGATGAAATCAAGGTCGCCATGAGCGAGAGCGGACAGAAGGGCATGCAGACCTTTGACCAGGCCCTCTATCAGATGTACCGGGAGGAACGTATCAGCCTTGAGGAGGCCTTGTCTAATGCCGATTCGAGGACCAATCTGGAGGCGAAGATTAACTTCGGGTAGGGGGTGGAAATGTTGGATAGTAAACCTTTAATGTCATTCCCGCTCAAGCGGGAATGTATTATATAAACCACTGGATTCCGGCCTTCGCCGGAATGACGGCGGGGGCGTTGTTTCCACTCCTTCGTTATTCCGGCCTGCCCGTGGCAGGCAGACTGGAATGACGGGGGAGGCAGAAATAATATTAAAGGTTACCGTAATGTGTGCGCAAGCCCCATCGTCATTTATGGACAGGAAGTCCTGTATGCGGCGAGAGGGCAGGATGCCCGTAGCCGCCCGGCGAAAGCTGGAATCCAGTGATTTAGACTATCCATTCCCGTGTAAACGGGAATGACAACCATGATGCAAGCAAGAAAAACCCGGAACTAATCCGGCACTCCGGCTCCGCCTTCCTGGATTCCGGCCTTCGCCTGCCTGTAGCAGACAGGCCGGAATGACGGCGGGGGCTGTAGGTGAGAAGTGTGCGAGAATGGTGAAGCCTTAACCATACCGTTGCCTTGTTATTCCGGCCCGGCGGCCGCGCGTTGCCGGCGTGTTCCGGGACACTCGCCGATGCGCTGGATTATTTCGCCAACACCGGCTTGAAAACAGGGTAAGATCGGCGGATGAGCGCCACTGATCAGAGAATCCGGGCCTTGCAGCAACAACTCCTGGCCGCGATCGAAGGCGGCGCGCCGCTGGCGATACAGGGCGGCAATAGCAAGGCGTTTATCGGGCGGCGACTGGATCTGGCAAGACTCGATATCAGCGCTTACCGGGGGATCATCAGTTATGAACCAACCGAGCTTTATATTACGGCGCGGGCGGGCACGCCGTTGATCGAAATTAACGCGGCGCTGGCCGAAAAGGGCCAGATGCTGGCGTTTGAGCCGCCATTGTTGACAGAGAACACGTCCATTGGCGGGGTCGTGGCCAGCGGGCTGAGCGGCCCGCGCCGTCCCTATGGCGGTTCCGTGCGTGATCATGTGCTCGGCATCCGCTGTCTGAACGGTCTGGCCAAAGACCTGCGCTTCGGCGGTCAGGTCATAAAAAATGTGGCGGGTTATGACCTGTCGCGTCTGATGACCGGCGCATTTGGCACGCTCGGCGTCATCCTCGAAGTCACACTGAAGGTCATGCCCATACCCGATTATGAGTTGACCTGCCGGCAGGCCATGCCGGAGGCCGCGGCGCTGGCGAAGATGCGCGCTTTCAGCGCCGGCGCCCTGCCCGTCAGCGCGGCCTGTTACGATGGCGCGGCGCTGTTTGTGCGTCTGTCGGGCAACCGTCATGCCGTGAAGCCGGCCCTGGCAGCCCTGGCCTTGCCCGAGTATGCGCAGGGGGCCGTGTTTTGGGAAAGGCTGCGCGATTACAAGGCGGATTTGTTTATGGCTGACGCGCCGTTATGGCGTTTGTCCGTTCCGCCTTCGCGCGACCTGGGGCTGACGGGCGGGCAATACTGGATAGACTGGGGCGGCGCGCAATATTGGGTCAAGACTACAGAGCCGGCCGCGGCCATGTTTAAACTCGCCGGTCAACACGGCGGTCATGCCATGTTGTTTAAAAACGGCGGGGGCTCGGCGGACCGCTTTCAACCCCTGAGCGGCGCATTGTTGAGCTTGCACCAGGCCCTGAAACGGGCCTTTGATCCGCGCCGCATCCTGAATCCGGGCAAGATGTATCTGAACGTTTAGCCATGCAGACCTTTATTGAAAAAGCGATGCTTGATACGCCGGCCGGTCGGGAAGCCGAGCGCATCGTGCGCGCCTGTGTCCACTGCGGATTTTGTACCGCCACCTGCCCGACCTACCAGCTTTTGGGTGACGAACTGGACGGCCCGCGCGGCCGCATCTATCTGATCAAGTCCATGCTGGAGGCCAATTCCGCCAGCCGCAAAACCATGCAACATCTGGATCGCTGCCTGACCTGCCGGGCCTGTGAGACGACCTGCCCCTCGGGTGTCGAATATGGCAAGCTGGTCGATATTGGCCGCCAGGTGATTGAAGACAAGGTGCAGCGCGCCGGGCATGAGCGTTTGTTCCGCTTTCTTATTTTGCGCATCCTGCCCTATCGCGCGCGTTTCACGCCGCTGTTGCGCCTCGGGCAACTTTTTCGTTTTCTGTTGCCGCCCGCTTTGAAGGGCATGATCCCGGTCCGGCGGCGGCTTGAGTCCGCCGCCGTCCGGCCGCCCAAAGGCGGGCGCCGGGTATTGTTGTTCAAAGGTTGCGTGCAGCCGGCGCTGGCCCCCGAGATCAATCAGGCCACGGTCAGGGTCTTGAACCGGCTGGATATTGCCGTTGACGAGATAACCGGGCAGGGCTGTTGCGGCGCGCTGCCGCAGCATTTGAGCGCGGCCGGGCAGGCCGCGGCATTCATGCGCAGGAATATTGACGCCTTCTGGCCTTATATCACCCGCGGCGCCGAGGCGATCATCTCGACCGCCAGCGGTTGCGGCGTGCAGCTAAAGGAATATGGCTATCTGTTGAAAGATGACCCTGAATACGCGGCCAGGGCCGCCAGGATCGCGGAGCTTAGCCAGGATATAGCGGAATATCTGGCCGGGTTTGAGTTGAACAGTCTGCCACGCCCGGCCGGCGGCCGCGTTGTCTTTCAAAGCCCCTGCACGTTGCAGCATGGACAGAAATTGAACGGGGTCACGGAGGCGCTCCTGGAGCGGCTCGGGTTTGAACTGGCGCCGGTCAAGGATCCGCATTTGTGCTGCGGTTCGGCCGGGGTGTATTCGCTGTTACAGGGGAAAATCTCCAGACGGCTGCAGGCCGACAAGATCAAAAACCTGCTGCAAGACCGGCCCGAGGCGATCCTCACGGCCAATATCGGCTGCGCCAAGCACCTGCAACAGGCCAGCCCGGTGCCTGTCAGGCACTGGATAGAGGAGGTGGCCGCATTGGGAAACGCGGATTAAATAACACCCATTCGCAAGGTGTCTCGCGGAGCTAAACCAGGCTGCTCCCCCCTCCCCCGGCGGGGGAGGGTTGGGGAGGGGGCACGCGGGCGGCGCCGCTAGTTGGCAACCTCCCAGTTGCCTTTCGCGCTGCGACAGGCCTTGCCGTGGATGATCTCGGCGCGCCCGTCAATAACGGCCTCGGTGGTATATTCCCGGCAGGGTCTCTGGGCCTTTTTGTAAGTGCGGGTGGGCGTGGTCTTGTAGCGGATGCCGGTGTCGGGATTATTCCAGGTCACACTCCTGCCGGTCGGCGCGCTTTCCAGCGCGTCATTCATGCGCCGCCGGTCAAGCTCGTCCATGCTCTGGCCGATGTTGCCGCCCAGATAGCCGCCCAGCAGGGCGCCGATTGCCACGGCCGCCAACTGGCCGGTGCCGTCCCCGATCTGGCTGCCGACATAGGCGCCCGTGCCGGCGCCAAGCAGGGTGCCAACGTTTTGCTTGTTCAGATTACAGGCCGTTAACACAAGGACGCTTGCGATCACGGCGATATAGCTTGCTTTGTTCATGGTTTTACTCCAGATATTTTAATAACGGATTCAGTCCCCGATTAGAACATAAATCCCGCGCGGAGTTTAGCCCCGCCAGGCAGGAACGCGAACTGTTTGGCATTACCCACCCGCCACGGGCGGGCTACTCTTCTTCAAATATATCTTCATAGCCGCTGAGCGGCGGATTGCCGTCATGGATCAGGAATTCACGTTGTTGCAGATAGGCCTCGCGGGTGAAGGCGTACGGGTCCAGCGCGGCCTGATCGCGGATATTGCTGGCCTCCAGCAGGTTGGCGCGGGTATTGATGGCGTTGACGGCGTTGAGCGGCAACAGGACCGGGCCGGAGACATAAAAGAACGGGTTTAAAAGTGTGCTCGGTATGAAATCGGCCGTATCACGCAGGGTATTCGGGCCAAACAGCGGCAGATACAGATAAAAACCCTTATCCACCCCCCACACGGCCAGGGTCTGGCCAAAATCTTCTTCATGCGCGGGCAGGCCCATATCGTCTCCGGCCACATCAAACCAGCCGCCGATGCCCAGCGTGGAGTTGAATATAAATCTCAGTGAATCATTGACGCCCTGCTCAAATTTGCCCTGCAGAAAATCATTCAGGATCACGTTAAGGTAGCTCAGGTTATTAAAAAAGTTGGTAATGCCGGTCCTTACCGGCACGGGCGTAACCCTGACATAGCCTTTGGCGGCCGGTTTGAGCAAGGCCCGATCCAGGCTTTCATTGACATTGAAAAACACCCGGTTGGCCGGCTCAAGCGGGTCATGGCCGGGTTCGTTCTGCATGGTGGCGCAGCCCGTTGCGGCCAGGATAATGCCGAGCGAAAGAAGCTGTTTTGCCAGTTGGAAAAGACGCCATTCAGTCATTGTTAATTCTCTGTTTGATGATTCGGTTTGATTCCGTTGCCGTTCAAATATTGACACATCTGAATCGGGCGGGCAATTCTAAATTATTCCGGCTCAGAGCCCGACTCAGACCCGTCAGGATACTGTAAATTGCGAATTTTCTCCTCCAGGCTGCTTATCAGGGCCGGATAACCCCGCTCCCTGATCAGGCCGCCATATTCGGCGCGCTTGAGGGACAGGTCATTGATGCCTTTCGCAATCACACTGATAATTTTCCAGTCAGCGCCTGTTTGCTGGACAATATAGTCAAAGCTCACGGCTTCGGCGCCGGGCGATTCAAATACGGTCTTGACCAGATAGCGGTTTTTTCTGAGCGCGCGCGTGCCGACCAGGCGGAAAGATTGATTTTCAAAGGCGTCAAAGCGATCCACATAGGTGGAGACCGTCAGCCGCCCGAACAGCGCAATGAACGCCTGTTGTTGCCCCTCATCCAGTGATTGCCAGTGACGGCTTAATATCACCCGGGCAATCAGGGGGAGGTCAAAATGACTGCCGACGGTCTCTTCCATGAGGGCGTAGCGGGCCTGATAAGCGCCGGTTTCGGATTTCCGCATGATCTCAAGCAGACTCTCATGCAGGGCGTTGACCGGCGTGGTGATTGCGCTGGTTTCGGCGGCCGCGGACAAGGCGGCGGCCGGGTGCAGCAAGAGACAGATCAAAATGTATCCGGCTCGAACCGGAGAGAGATATTTTTTCATGCTTGTCGGGCTTGGGTCTGTTCGTGTTTATCCGTGTTCATCTGCGTTCATCTGTGGTTTTAGTCTGTCCATAATTATTCCTTACTACACTTGATAACCTTTTCAGCAAAATGTTGCACTAAGCTATTTATAATAACGGCCTTTCCAGGTAGCCCCCCGACCAAAATGATGCTGCATGGCGGAACTCAGGGTCATCAATAAATAGAGCAGGCCCACCGGCGGCAGGCTGATCGCCAGGACCGGGCTGATGCCATAGTAACGCAATGTCGGCAGATAGCAGAAGATTTGCAGCGCCAATGTCAACAGGCCAAAGAGAACAACGACCGGGTCATCCTGCGCCAGGGCGATCACGGGCAGAATAAAGGCCGCGAACAGCAATAATACGCAAAGCATTAACCGCCAGGGTGAATAAGCCAACTGGGTGTAAGCGGTCCGCTGCACCATGCGCCAGATAGTCCCCAGACTTTGATAGTCGCGCAGACTGAGGGCGGAATGGGTCAGGCCGGTCCAGATCGCGTGGCCCTGCTGTTTCAGTTTTTTTGCGAGCGCGCAATCATCGATCAACGCCTGTTTGATACAGGCAAAGCCGCCCAGTTCTTCCAGCGCCTGCCTGTGCAGCAGGATACAGCCCCCGGCCGCGGCCGCAATACCGGAGCGCGGCTTGTTGGACAAGTGGAAGGGATAGAGCAGCTTGAAGAAAAAGATGAAGGCCGGCAGCAAGAGTCTTTCCGGGGCCGAAGTCATCTTCAGGCGCGCCATCAGCGACACCATTTTCAAATCATGGCCCCGGGCCTTTTGCAGCATGGCCGCGATAATGCCCGGTTGCAGCATAATATCGGCGTCCAGCAACAGGATATAGCGCGTGTCGATCAGCCGCCGTCCCTGTTCCAGCGCCCAGAGTTTGCCGCTCCAGCCGGCGGGGGGCGCCGCGCCGGGCACGATACGCAGGCGTTTGAGGCCGCTCGCGCGCGCGGCCTCGCCGGTGTTATCGCTGGACTGATCATCGACCAGGACGACCCTGAGGCCCGCGCCCTGACGCAGCGCCCGCAGGGTCTGGCCGATATGCGCGGCCTCGTTCCTGGCGGGTATCAGCACGGTGATCCCGGCCAGATCGGCAGCGGTATCGGTATCGGCGTCGCTGTCCAGTGTTTCGCGGGCACTCCACGGCCGCCAGGGCAGCAGGGCGATAGCCAGCCAGATGAACAGGCCCGGCAGAAAGACCAGGCAGGAATAATCCATCAGGGCGCTGTCGGCGCCCCGTCAATTGGCATCGTTCATTCTGCCGCAGGCGCTCTTCGATTTGATCATGACAATCGGCCGGGCGTGGACCTGGTCGTCATACAAGACGGGCAATTCCGGGGCCATCGCGCCGTCCGTCCGCGGCCCCTTGAAATAGACGCCCAGCGCCTTGAGCGGATGATTGACCGTGTCATTGACGGCGGTCGCCTCAAAGCCGGAATGCACCATGCAGTTGGCGCATTTCGGATTTCTGCCGCTGCCGTAATTATCCCAGTCCGTCTCTTCCATGAGCGCCTTGAAGCTGTTCGCGTGGCCCTCGCCGACCAGCAGATAACAGGGTTTTTGCCAGCCGAACACATTGCGCGTGGGATTGCCCCAGGGCGTGCAGGCATAGGTCTGGTTACCGGCCAGAAAGTCAAGATACAGCGAGGACTGGTTGAAGCGCCATTTTTTGCCCTTGCCCAGCTTGAACAGATCCCGGAACAATTGCTTGCTCTGGGTCTTTTTCAGGAAGACATCCTGCCGCGGCGCGCGCTCATAGCTGTAACCGGGCGAGATGGTGACGCCCTCGACCCCGAGTTGCATGGCCATATCCATAAATTCGGCGATTTCTTCCGCGCTTTCGTTCTGGAACAGGGTGCAGTTTATAGTCACGCGGAAATCCTTTGACCGGGCCAGCTTGATCACCTTGATACACTTATCGAATACGCCCTCCCGGCAGACCGAGGCGTCATGCCGTTCGCGGTTGCCGTCCAGATGGATGGAAAAGGTCAGATACGGCGAGGGCGCATACTCGTCGATATGCTTATTCAGCAGCAGCGCGTTGGTGCAGAGGTAAACGAATTTTTTGCGGCCGATAAAGCCCTTTACGATCCGGTTCATTTCCTTGTGAATCAGCGGTTCGCCGCCGGCAATCGAGACCACCGGGGCGCCGCATTCATCAATGGCCTGCATACATTCGTCGTAGCTCAGGCGTTTATCGAGGATATCTCTGGGATAGCTGATCTTGCCGCAACCGGCGCAGGCCAGATTGCAGCGGAACAGGGGTTCCAGCATGAGCACCAGCGGGTAGCGCGCCACCTTTTTCAGTTTTTTCCCGAGGATATATTTCCCGACCCTGTATTGTTGTATCAGAGGAACGCCCATTTATAAAAACTCCTGTTTTGATTGATATTTGGCAAGATGACTAAAGATATGCGATATTCGCCGGAATGTACAGCCTTCCGGCGGCCGCAATATGCCGATATTTGGGATATACCCGCTGCCTCCGTCCACTCCCCCCGTAGTCATTCCGGCGAAGGCCGGAATCCAGTGGTTTATATAATACATTCCCGCCTGTGCGGGAATGACGACCAAACACACCATTCCCACCCGCCAGCACAGGGTCACCTCATCTAAAATAAAGTGTCAGTTATCCTGGCCACGGTATCGTTAATATCGCTCATAATGCGCCTATTGCCCCCGTTGTCATTCCAGCGAAAGCTGGAATCCAGTGGTTTATGTCATACATTCCCGCCCGGGCGGGAATGACAATGAGGGACATAGACAAATTCCGGCAAACTTGAATGTCATTCTCAACTTCTGCATCATTCCGGACAGTGCTTGCATGCGCATCACGCACTGTTCATAATGCCAATCTTTTTCAGCCCGTGCCGCGATGAATAACAAGATTAACACACCACTACTGGATAAAATCAACTGCCCGGCCGATCTCAGGAAGCTGCCGGAATCCCGGCTGCTGGAACTGGTCGAGGAACTCAGACAGTTTCTGCTGCACTCGGTCAGCAAGAGCGGCGGGCATTTTGCGGCCAGCCTCGGCGCGGCCGAACTGACCGTGGCCCTGCATTATTTATACAATACGCCCGAGGATCGGCTGGTCTGGGACGTGGGGCATCAGGCCTATATCCATAAAATCCTGACCGGCAGAAAGGAGCGCCTGCATACCATCCGCAAATGGCAGGGGCTCGCACCCTTTCCGAAACGGGATGAGAGCAAATATGACACCTTCGGGGTCGGCCATTCCAGCACCTCGATCGGCGCCGCGCTCGGCATGTCCATCGCGGCGGCCCGCACCGGCGCCAAACGCAGGTGTGTCGCCATTATCGGCGACGGCGGCATGACTGCGGGCATGGCCTTTGAAGCCCTCAACCACGCGGGCGCGCAACGCGGCGACCTGCTGGTGATCCTCAATGACAATAATATGTCGATCTCGCCCAATGTCGGCGCCCTGTCCAGTCATTTCGCCCGGCTTATATCCGGCCGGATTTATTCCACGGTTCGCAAAGGCGGCAAAAAGGTCCTGTCGAATATCCCCAGCGCGCTTGAGATCGCCAGGCGCGCCGAGGAACACGTAAAGGGCCTGATCGTGCCCGGCACGCTGTTTGAAGAATTCGGCTTCAACTACATCGGGCCGATAGACGGGCATGACCTGTCGGCGCTGATAAAGACGCTCAGAAACATCCGCAAACTGGACGGGCCGCAGTTTTTGCACATTATCACCCGCAAGGGCAAGGGCTACGGCCCGGCGGAAGAGGACCCCGTTAAATATCACGGCGTCACGCCGTTTGACCCGGACAAGGGCATCGTTCCGCGGGCGGGTTCCGGTTCCGGGCCGAGTTACAGCAAGGTGTTTGGCGACTGGGCCTGTGATATGGCCAGCCAGGACGAGCGCTTTGCCGCGATCACGCCGGCCATGCGCGAAGGCTCCGGCCTGGTGCGCTTCGAGCAGGAGCATCCCGACAAATATTATGACGTGGCCATTGCCGAGCAACACAGCGTCACGGTGGCGGCGGGGATGGCCTGCGAGGGCCTGAAGCCCGTGGTTGCGATCTATTCCACCTTCCTGCAACGGGCCTATGATCAACTCATCCACGATGTTGCCGTGCAAAATCTGCCGATCCTGTTTGCGATTGACCGGGCCGGCTGTGTCGGCGCCGACGGGCCGACCCACAACGGCGCCTATGATCTCAGCTATCTGCGCTGCATCCCCGATCTGGTGATCATGGCGCCCGCGGACGAGAATGAATGCCGGCAAATGTTATATACCGGCTATCAACTGGATCGGGTCGCGGCCGTGCGCTATCCGCGGGGCGGCGGGCCGGGCGTTGCGATAGAGAAAAAAATGACGGCGCTGCCGCTCGGCAAGGCCGAACTCAGGCGCAAGGGCAAAGGTATTGCCATCCTGGCCTTTGGCGCGATGGTGGCGCCCTGCGAGCGCGTTGCCCGCGAACTCAACGCCACGCTGGTCAATATGCGCTTTGTCAAACCGATCGATGAAAGCTGCATTATCGAGTTGTGCGCGGCGCACGACCTGATCATCACGGTTGAAGACAATGTCATCCACGGCGGCGCCGGCGCCGCGGTCAACGAAGTCATCGCGGCGCGCGGCCTCGAACAACGCATCGCCAATCACGGCCTGCCCGACAGGCTCCTGCAACATGGTTCCAGAGACGACATGCTAAAAGACGCCGGCCTGCACTATGAAGGGATCCTCGATTTCGTGACCGCCCAGACAGGGAAGTTTGACCGGCGACAAAAAGTCGGCCACGCCTGAGCCCGGCGGCGGTTTCCTGCTGGCATTCGCGCCTGCCCGCTAAAGACAGCTTAGCGCAGATTGCGCGTCATGCCGGTTGACCTGATGCCCGGCCCTGTTGTCATTCCGGCCTGATCATTGCAGGCGGGCCGGGATAACGGCAGGAGTAGACGGGGTTAGAAATCCATCATGAATGACAAATTTATGCTTCTGGGCGCGCCTGGGGAAAGGGTGCTACTACTCGCCCAAGCGATCCAATAGTCTTCACCAAGGAGATTGTTTATATTCAACCGCAGGGTGAATGCCTTGTCACCCAGCGTCCGCTGATAACGGGCGCCAAGGCCGTAAAGCTGGTAGGCGGGAATGTTCAGGCTATTGTCCGTCCTGACAAACCGGCTGCCCACATGCTCGGCGCGGGCCGTTAGTGTCAGGCCGGGGAAGGCCGCTGTGTCGTATTCCAGGCTCAACACGGCCGTCAGTTCCGGCACCCCGGTCGCGTCCTTACCGTCAAACCTGCCGCCCTGGGTGCGGGTCAGTTTACTGTGGAGATAAGTGAACCCGCCCAGCAGGCGCAGGTCTGGCCGCACTTCGCCAAAGGCCGTCAGTTCAAACCCGCGATTGCGCTGCTGACCATCGGCACTAAACCGGTTAGTTGTTGCATCGGTGATCCCGCTTGGCCGCTCGATCTGAAACAGCCCGGCCGTCAGGCCAAGACCATCCAGGTCAAGCTTCACGCCGAGTTCAATCTGATTGGTCACGGATGGCGGGAATATTTCCCCTTCGTTGACCGTTCCCCTCGGCGCGGTGGGTCCGCGTTCCAGTGCTTCGATATAGTTGCCATAGAGAGAGGCAAAGTCCCAAGGTTTGACCAGCAGGCCGAAGGCCGGGGTGATGGCTGACTTGTCGTATTGGCTTCTGAGTGCGCCTGTATTGAGGTTGAAGAGTTTGAGTCCAATACTCTGGCGCCGGACCCCGGCGGTCAAGAGCAGGCGCTCATCAAGGAAGCCCAGGGTGTCGGCAAGGGCGATGGATGAATCGAGGAGTTCCCGTTGTTTACCCCGACCTCCGAGTGAATCATCAAAGGCTGGGCGCGCAACAAACACCGGCTTGTACAGGTTTGAGGTGATGTTAAGGCTTGAAAATCTCTCATTTTTGGAAAATCTTACTTCAGACTTTGTTCGCATGGTTTCCATTGAGACCTGATGCGTGACCCCGAAGGTTTCAAATCGCCCCCTGATGCCGGCATTCCAGGCAGAGTTATTTCGCTTTTCTGAGAAGGATTGAAGGAACGGATTAAAATCTCCCCTGGCATCGAGATTAAGAGCGAACGTCCGCACTGCATAGTCTTCGTAGCCCCGGGCGCCATAGGCCGCATACGCGGCCCAGTCCCGGCCGAGGGCATACTCCGCCCTGAGCAGACCACGGGCGGCCTTTTGTTTGATCTTCGCCCAGGGCTGTTGAATGGCATTCTCAAGGTTGGGCGCAGAGGGTACCGCGGTGGCATTCCCGCTTAAAGTGAAAGTCTGATCTCCTCTGCGCAACTCCCGGTCAGAATAATCCAGTATGGTCTCCAGCTTGAGTCTGTCGCCGCGATATTCCAAGGCTAAAGCCACTTCGCCAAATGCTTCCTTGTTACCTTCGGTAGTCCCTTCGCCATTACGATAAATGGCATTGAGCCGGGCGCCGAACTGTTTTTTTGAACCGAAGCGGCGGCTGAGGTCGGCGTGAATGCCGAGGCGTGATTGATAATCGTAGTCGGCGGTGAGTCTGTTCAGGGCGGTGTCTGCCGGGCGCTTGGGGACCAGATTGATGACGCCGCCCACGCGACCGGATGCGCCGTTGAGCAGGGCATTGGGTCCCTTGAAGACCTCGACCCGGTCAAGGGTCTGAACCGTTGAGCGGAAAGAAGTCAGGTTTGGCAGGCCGTCATAGAGTGAGGCGGAACTACCTACATCAAAGCCCCGGATAGTGATATTTTCATAAAAGCCCTGGCCATCACTTGTCAGGCGGGCCGAGGCATCATTGCGAATGACATCGCCCACCGTTCTGGCCTGCTGGTTTTCAATTAACTCGGACGTGTAGCTGGTCACACTGAACGGCGTGTCAAAGATGTCTTTATTACCGAGCAGACCGATACGGCCGCCGCTTCCGACCTGTCCGCCTTCGTATGCCTCCGGCAAGTCCGAGAGCCAGAAGCGCACCGACTCCGGGATCCCCTCCACCGTCAACGGCGGCAACATCTCGGGTGCTTCCCCGCTATCCTCCACGGCCACTTCGTCTGCGGCCACAAGACGATAACCGCCGGCCGTCATGGGCACGACTTGCAGACCGGCCGGGCCGGCCAGCCGGTTCAACCCCTGCACAATATCGTGTTGCCCGTTGATGCCCGGCGAATCCAGCCCGCTGACCAGGGCCGAATCAAAACTCAGCAGAATACCCGCCTGACGACCAAAGGCGTTCAGCGCCGTTTCCAGGCTGGAAGCCGGCACATTGTAATCCCGCATCTCCCCGGCGGCCACGCTCTGACTGACCGGGCCGGTGACCCAAAGTAACAGGATAAAGAGAGTTCTAAAGAGGTTCATTGCTCGCATTTTTCCAACTCCTATGGTTAAAGATAGTGAGAAACAAAAAAGTGTGTCCCTACTCTACTTGTCACGCGAGAATCGAAATCGGGCCACATTTTTTTGCTTTTTTTTGGTCTTTTTTTGAAAAGTGAGGAAAAACCAGGAGTTAGGAGATGACTTTTTTTGAGTGTTTTCCCGATGATCTTGTGCAGAAATGACGGAAAATCAAAATAACGCCCCGTCGTCATTCCGGCCTGCCTGCTGCAGGCAGGCGAAAGCCGGAATCCAGGAAGGCGGGGCGGAGTGTTGGATGAATTCCGGCTTATGCCTGCTTGCATCGGACTTACCGGAATGGTGTGTTTAGTTGTCATTCCCGCTCAGGCGGGAATGTATTACATAAACCACTGGATTCCGGCTTTCGCCGGAATGACGGAGGGGGAGAAAATGACAAATGAGGTTTGCCATGATGTATCCGTGTTCCTCTTTCGCCTGCTTTTAGCAAGCAAATGAGAATGACGAAAGGGGTTGCCGAGATGCGTCTGTCGCCCCCGTCGTCATTCCGGCGAAGGCCGGAATCCAGGAAGGCGGGGCAGAGTGTTGGATGAATTCCGGCTTATACCTGCTTGCACCGGGCTTACCGGAATGGTGTGTTTAGTTGTCATTCCCGCCAAGACGGGAATGTATTACATAAACCACTGGATTCCGGCCTTCGCCGGAATGACGGAGGGGGAGAGAATAACAAATGAGGTTTGCCATGATGTATCCGCGCTCCTCTTTCGCCTGCTTTTAGCAAGCAAATGAGAATGACGAAAGGGGTTGCCGGGATGCGTCTGTCGCCCCCGTCGTCATTCCGGCGAAGGCCGGAATCCAGGAGAGCGGGGGCAGAGTGTTGGATGAATTCCGGCTTTTGCCTGCTTGCACCGGGCTTACCGGAATGGTGTGTTTAGTTGTCATTCCCGCCAAGACGGGAATGTATAGTTAAAACCACTGGATTCCGGCCTTCGCCGGAATGACGGAGGGGGAGAGAATAACAAATGAGGTTTGCCATGATGTATCCGTGTTCCTCTTTCGCCTGCTTTTAGCAGGCAAATGAGGATGACGAAAGGGGTTGCCGGGATGCGTCTGTCGCCCCCGTCGTCATTCCGGCGAAGGCCGGAATCCAGGAGAGCGGGGGCGGAGTGTTGGATGAATTCCGGCTTATGCCTGCTTGCACCGGGCTTACCGGAATGGTGTGTTTGGCTGTCATTCCCGCCAAGGCGGGAATGTATTTTAAAAACCACTGGATTCCGGCTTTCGCCGGAATGACGATAGTGGCAATGGGCATATCTCGGTAATCTTCAACGCCATTCTCTCTATCCTGTCTATAAATGACGAGAGAAGTAAACATAACGGCAAGGCGCTCGGTAGTCCACATCGGCCCCGCCGTGGTTTTCAACCAGCCGGTATCACCCTGACCCAGTAACGGGTCATTGTTTGCAGTTTTACCGGCAGGGTCTCGGCTATTGAGGCCAGGATGCGATCGGTGTCTTGCAGCGGATAGGTGCCGGAGACCTTGAGGCCGGCCACGGCCGGATCCCAGCCCAGGTGACCCGGACGATGGCGGCGCAGCAGGGTGAGAAATTGTCCGAGCGGCATGGCCGCCGCCACCAGCATGCCATCGACCCAGGCGATGGCGTTTTCATCCACCGCCCGCGGATTCAGCGCGCGCCCGGCCCGCAGGTCGGCCCGTTGCCCGGTCTCTATGAGGCCGGTGGCAGACGGCGCCGGCCCCGGCGGCGTGGAGAGATCGCCCGGATAAAGCCGAACCTGGCCCGCATAGACCGCCACCCGCGTGTGGCGCTTATCCTGCTCTACGGAAAAGCGGGTGCCGACCGGGCGCAGGATGCCGTTTTCGGTGATGACGGCCAGCGCCGGCCCGGCCCCGGCCGTGCTCAGGAGGATCTCGCCCCTAAGCAGGCTGAGGCTCAGGCGGCCGCCCCGCTCGGCGATATTCACGGCCGTTCTGCTGTTGACATCCAGTTGCGCGCCATTGGCAAGCCGCATCGACCTGCGTTCGCCCGCGCCGGTGCGGATATCGGCCAGGGCCGCCCGCCAGGGCAGTTGCCGCCAGGCCAGCGCGCCGCCGGCGCCGACAAACAGGAGCGCCGCCAGGGTCTTAATGGCCTTGCGGCGTCCGTTTCCAGGGCTCAGGAGCGCGGCCCGCGCGCCGGGTTCGGCCAGGGTCTGCAAGCGCCGGTCGGCGGCCTGGATCCGCTCCCATGCCTGCCGGTGCCGTTCATCTTCGGCCAGCCATGCCTGCAACTCCGCCTCGCTGGCCTCGCCGGCCTGCAAGGCCAACTGCCAGGCCACGGCCCGGCGGGCAATGGCCGGCGGGATGTCCGGTTTGGCGGCGGCCATCAGCCGGGCATGGCGAAATAGCACTGCATGGCCGCGCGGTGCAGATAGCGCTTGACGGTGCGCACGGAAATGCCCAGCCGCCCGGCAATTTCGCCGTGTGACAGGCCGTCGATCCGGGCGTGGAAGAAGGCGCGCCGCACAATAAGGGGCAGGCCGGCCAGGGATTGATCGATCTCTGTCAATGTCTCCAGGGTTTCGGCCTGCCGCTCGGGCGAGACCATAGTTTCGGGCGCTTCCAGGCGCAGGGCGGCGAGATAGGCCGCTTCGATCTGTTGCCGGCGCCGATAGTTGGATAAAACCCGCCAGGCGATGCAGGTCAGCAACGCGCGCGGCTCCTCGATCTCGGGCACGTCTTCCCGCGCCAGTATCTTGACAAAGGTGTCCTGGGTCAGATCGGCGGCCGTCTCGGCGCAGCCCAGGCGGCTTTGCAGGCGGGCGCGCAGCCAGCGATGATGATCGCGGTAGAGCGCGGTGAAGTCGAACGGTTCGGGGATTGAAGGCATGAGCGTCGGCTCGGTATTGTCTTGTTTGTGGATGAGGCTGATATTATCTTAAACAAGAATCGTTATCCAGAGGATTCCGGGTTCGATACAATATGAGGCAGATCAGGCAGGCATGTCATCCGCAGGTTTCGCAGATTGTGTGTTGTTCTGGTTGGCCCGTTGCTGGCGGGGGGAATGATGGGGAATGGATTTCAGCTACATCGTCATTCCAGCCTCGGCAGTATTTCCTTTTGGGCGCGCTCGATATCCTCCGGGAAGTCAATCTCTATCCAGGGCAGCCCGGTCACGTCTTCATAGCCGAAGCGGCCGGGTTGCCGCAGCAGCAGATCGCGGATGGCCGTTTCATAGGGCGTATCGTTCGCGCCCGCGGCCAGATAGTGATCGATACGCGTGATGATCCGGCGGCCTGTTTCCCGCGTAAATTTGAAGAAGCCCACCGATTCCCCTTGAATGGCATAATCCAGGCCGTCCGGCAATTGTTTGCTGAATTCGATGATCTGGCCGGCGGCATTGACGCAGAGTTTTACCGGCTCGATGCCGGGGATAAAATCCTGATCCAGCAGGAAGCAGTTTTCGGCCGCGCTGTCGAGCAGGCGCGGGATCAGCCGCCGGTCATGCAGCACATCGGCGTCCATGAGCAGGAATTGCGGCGTATTGCAGATGAGTTCGCGGGCGGCGGCCAGGCTGATGCCGCTGCCCTCCTGAAAGCGCGGATTGAGGATAAAGTCTATCCCGGCCGGGTGGCCTTGCAGATGCGCCCGTATCCGTTCGGCCTGATAGCCGATGACAAGGGTAATGTGCGCAATATGGTTGGCGCGCAGGATGTCGATATGGCGTTCGAGCAGGCTCTTGCCGCCGAATTCCAGCAGTGATTTGGGCCGCCCGGCGGCCCGTTTGCCCAGCCGCTTGCCGCGACCGGCCGCCAGGATGATGGCCTTCATGGGTACAGGAGTTTAACTTACTCGGGGTTGACTTTACGAGACCGGTTTCTGTAGCGCCCGATCAGGCCCCGCGTGGAGCTATCGTAATCGCCGTTGCCCGCGTCATTCAGGCCGCGGCGGATGTCCGTTGCCAGTTTCTTGCCGAGTTCGACCCCCCACTGGTCGAATGAGTTAATCCCCCACAGCAGGCCCTGCACAAAGACGCGGTGTTCGAATAATGCAATGAGCGCGCCCAGGGTTTCCGGCCTCATTTCAGAATAGAGAAGGGTCGTGCTGGGTTTATTGCCCTCGAAATGACGCTGCCGGTCCGCGTTCGGCTCGCCCAGCATCAGCGCCCGGCCCTGAGCCAGGCAGTTTGCGAATAACAGGGCATGGTGAGTCTGATCGCCTTTTTTGTTGAGCGGCAGCAGAAAATCAATGGGCACGGTATGCGTGCCCTGGTGCAATAACTGGAAAAAGGCGTGCTGGGCGTTGGTTCCGACAGAGCCCCAGGTGATGGGTATGGTTTTGGTCTCGACCGGGTCGCCATTGATCGCCGCTGACTTGCCGTTACTCTCCATAAAAAGCTGCGCCAGAAAGTCCGGCAGACAACGCAGCGATTCATCGTAGGGGATAAAGGCGTGGGTTCCGGTATCGAAATAGTTGTTATACCAGTAATCGATCAAGGCCAGTATGACCGGCGCGTTGGCGGCCGCGGGCGTCTGCCGGAAATGCCGGTCCATCCGGCGGGCGCCGGCCAGCAGCGCCCTGAAATTGTCAAACCCCAGCGCCAGGGCGATCGGCAGGCCGATGGATGACCATAATGAAAAGCGGCCGCCGACCCAGTCCCAAATCTTGAAACAGCGGCGGCGGGCAATGCCGTCAGCGGCGGCGGCCGCTTCGTTCGCGGTGACGGCGACAAAGTGTTTATCGATCCGGTCACAGCCGCTTTCCTGCAGCCAGGCCTTCAATGTCGCGGCGTTGGTTTTTGTTTCCGGGGTGGCAAAGGATTTTGAAGAGACGATAAACAGCGTGGTTTCCGGCCGGATGCTTTTTTTGAGCTTGGCGATCTGTTGATAGTCGATATTGGAGATGAAGAAGGAGCGGGTCTGGCCGACACGCCAGGCGGCCAGCGCGTCCACGACCAGTTTCGGGCCGAGATCGGAGCCGCCGATGCCGATATTCACGAAGGTGTCGAACCTTTCCCCGGTCCAGCCGCGCGCCGTGCCGTCCTGTACGGCCTTGACCAGGCGTTCCATTTTGCCAAGCTCGGCCTGCACATCCCGGATAAGATCCCGCCCGTCCACGAGCAGGGTCTCGTCCGGCGGGCTTCTCAGGGCCGTGTGCAGCGCCGCGCGGCCCTCCGTCCGGTTTATCTTCTCGCCGTTGAACAGGGCCCGGATCGAGGCGCCGAGATCTATGCTCTCGGCATAAGCTGTCAACAAGCCCAGCGATTCATCCGTGAGGATATTCTTTGAATAGTCGATAAAGAGCCCGGGGAGTTCGATACTGAAGCGTTCCGCCCGCGCCGGGTCATCGGCAAACAGCGCACGCAGATGCGATTTGCGCAGGGCCCGGGCATGTTGCCCCAATTGCAGCCGCAATGATTCCGGCCGCGCGGTTTGGGGGGGCGCCGGCCGCGGCCGCTGTTTTTCAGCCCTCATGCCGTGTCGGTAATATAATGTTCCAGTTGTTCAATGATGAATTCCTTTTCGGACAGGATATTTTTAACCACATCCATGACGGATAACATGCCGACCGGCGTATCGTTCTCAATCACCGGCAGGTGGCGAATATGATTATCCGACATGATCGCCAGGCACTCGGCGGCCGTCGAGGAAGGCGACACGGTTTTAACGGCGGAGGTCATAATCTCGCTGACCCGGGTCTCGCTGGAACTGCGGTTTTTGAGGATGACCTTGCGGGTATAATCCCGTTCAGAGAGGATCCCGGCCAGCTTGCCGCGCTCCAGCACCAGCAACGCCCCGATTTTGCGATCGTTCATCATGCGAATCGCGTCAATGACCAGCGTCTCCGGCGAGACGGAAAAAATTTCGTCACTCTTGCTGTCCAGCAGTTGCCTTACCGTGGTTGCCATTGTTCTTTCCTCCTGCTTGCTTCACCGTCAGGATTTGCGGCCATAGCGCCGCGTATGATTTTAGTATAGATGCCTGTTGTTGAGCGTCAAATGTTAATCCACAATCCCGGCGATAAATGATTGCCGGGGGCGGCGCGACAACAGGGCCGATATTAAAATCCGGCGGAAATTATCCCCCGTTTTGCCATTTCCCCGGACAGCGGCCTTTACTATTAAAATCAATACGGCTAAATTAGCTTCTTTTTGAAAAAAGCAGGATAGCGCGCTGTTGCGGACGGCCGTTTTTATCCGCAAAACACAAGCTGGAATAACCCTAACTCACTGATTACATAAAACTCTTATGTCTGATTCAATCCCGAAAAACCTGGGCAAATACGAAGTCCGGGAAGAGATCAACCGTGGCAGCATGGGCATCGTTTATCTGGGCTATGACCCTTATATTGATTGCCGGGTGGCGATCAAGGTCGCCTTTATCGACGCCCTGAACGACCCTGAAACCGGCGCCCGCCATCGCAAGATGTTCTTCAATGAGGCCCATGCCGCCGGCATGTTGAACCACCCGAATATCATCAATATTTATGATGTCGGCATTGACGAGGATAACTGGTATATCGTCATGGAGTATGTCGAGGGCGGGCATACCCTCAAGCCATACTGCGCGCTGGATAATCTGCTGCCGGTTGACAAGGTGGTCGAGATCATCTTCGAATGCGCCAAGGCGCTGGACTACGCCCATCGCCAGGGCGTGGTGCACCGCGATATTAAGCCGTCAAATATCCTGTTTACGGCCGATCAGGATGTGAAGATCGGGGATTTCAGCATCGCCCATATTCAAAGCGAGGATAATACCGCGACCCAGACGGGCGAAATGATGGGTTCACCGCGCTATATGTCGCCCGAACAACTCAGGGAAGAGCAGATTGGCAACCAGACCGACCTATACTCCCTGGGCGTGGTGATGTATGAATTACTGACCGGCAAGCCCCCGTTTGCGGCCGATAATTTCTCGAAACTGGTCAGCCAGGTGTTAAATGACCAGCCCCTGCCCCTGAACGATCATCGTCCTGATATCCCCGAACCACTCAACGCGATCGTGCAAAAGGCGCTGTGCAAGGACACGGCCGATCGTTACCAGACGGGCCTCGAATTCGCCACGCATCTGGCCGGGCTGTTTGACCACCTGGAAAGACCCGAAAACGATATTTCCGAACAGGAAAAGTTTGATTCGATCAGGCAGCTTGAATTTTTCAAGGGCTTCGCCGATGTGGAGGTCTGGGAAATCCTGCGCGCCAGCGCCTGGCAGGAATATGCCGAGGATTATGAGATCATTGTCGAAGGCGATATGGATGATTGTTTTTATATCATCGTGCAGGGCTTTGTTGAGGTCATAAAAAACAACATCCCGATCTGCAACCTGAAAAAGGGCGAATGTTTTGGCGAAATGAGCTATGTCGAGAAGGCCAAGCGCACCGCCTCCATAAAATCCTGCACAAAAACGGCATTGCTGCAAATCAACCCCGCCGTTATTTCGCAGGTTTCACTGAACTGTCAGGTCCGGTTTTTGAAGGTCTTCCTCAGAACCCTGGTGCGCCGCCTGTCCAAGGCCTCGGAAAAAATATCCGGCAACAAGAAGTAAAGCGCGCCGCGCACGGCTTCCCGCCCTGCCGGGCTAATGCGGCGAGAGGCAATATCTGAGCAGCATGCCGCCGCACATCAGCACAATAATGACCCTGAGCCAGGCCGGGTTGATCCTGAACAGGCAATGGGCGCCGAGCCAGGCGCCGATCAACTGACCGAGCAGCATGCCGAGGCCGGCCTGCCAGATAAGCTGTCCGGCCGCCAGAAATACCAGCAGCGAGGCCAGGTTGGTGGCAAAGTTCAGGGGCTTGGCGGCGGCCGTGGCCTCGATCAGCGGTTGCCCGCGGCACAAGACCCCGGCCAGGGCATAAAAGGAACCCGTGCCGGGGCCGAACATGCCGTCATAAAACCCGATCGCGGGCGTCACTGTGTTTTTATAGCGGCCCGCCGCCAGGGCGGGCGCACGCCGGCCGGTCGCGGGCAGCGGCGAGAACAAAAAGTAGAGCGCGATGCCGGCCAGCACCACGGGGATCACCACGGACAGCGTCCGGCTCCCGATAAACTGCACGGCCACGCTGCCGAGCGCCGAACCGGCAAAGGCCGTAAGCATGAGCGGTCTTATCCGGGGCCCGGCCACCTTGCCCTTCCTAAACATCATCAAGGCCGCCGTGGCCGTGCCCACGGTGCTCTGGAACTTGTTGGTGCCCAATGCCGCGAGCGGCGGCGCCCCGGCCAGGATCAGGGCCGGCAGCGACAACAGCCCGCCGCCGCCCGCCAGCGTGTCCAGGAAGCCGGCAATGACCGCGACCAGGAACAGCAACGCCAGGACTTCGGCAGAGAATGGCGCAAACTCCATGATAGTCAGGCGCTTAAATAATCAGACGGGCGGCGGGGCAAGGCGACCGTTCATACCGGCCTCACCAGAGCCTCGGGTCGCAGAGTGAGCGCGCGCAGCGGGCCTTGCCGCGCGCGCCGGCCAGGGCCCCGCTTTGCAGTTCCCGCGCCAGCCAGGCCGCCGGATGTTCCAGCCCGAAAGGCGGGTCAATGGCATGCCCGGCCCGGAAACCGTGGCGACCGTAATAACGCGGATCGCCGTAAACCAGCGCCAGACGCAGGCCGCGCGCCCTGAGCCTGCTGCAGCCATGCTTGATGAGCGCGCTGCCCGTGCCCCGGCCCTGTTGCTCCGGCGCGACCGCCAGCGGGGCCAGAATACAGGCGTTGGGAGGATCGCCGGCAGCGCCGATGCCGACGGCGCTGAACAGCGCATGACCCGCGATTTGGCCGGCGGATTCGGCCACCAGGGAGAGCAGGGGCAAGGCGCTGGCATCGTCCAGGAGGGCGATAGCCAACTCGGCAACGACCGTGCCTTCAGTATCGTCGAACGCGCGCCGGTGCAGGCTGAAAATCGCGGCCTTGTCGTGTTCGGTGGATGTCCTTATCCGCATTCTCTTGCCTTTGGCGCATGTCCGGGCCAGCCCGCGCGTCTGCCGGCCGGGCCGGTAACAATACTGTCCGGCCGCATCAGGGCGTGGCGATCCGGTAGCGCCGTTGCTCGTCTTTGCTCATCCAGTGCATCTCATCGCTCGGGGCAACGCGCAGCGTGTACCAGTAAAATTCGACCGGGATCCCCATTTCCCGGTAATAGCGCAGATATTTTTGATGTTCGGGGTCGTCCCTCGGCACAGTGGCCCCCTCGCCGGCCGGGCCGCTCCAGGAGTGCACCCCGATCATGGCGCCCGGCTCTACCCTGCGCGTCACCCCGGCCAGAAAAAAGTCCGTACCGCCGGAAGCCACCACGCCATCGGCCGGGACCAGGGTGTGCAGGCCCCGTTCCCTGACCATTTTTGCCGCCGCCAGATTGGCCGCGTCATCCACGGAGCCCTCCACGTTCTGCATGATAATGGTCCTGAGTCCGGGATGGCGCTCAAACAGCGCTTCCAGTCTGGCCCCGATGTCGCTGTCGATCACCCCCGTCATCACGGCCGCATCGCCCGTAACCCGGAAATCGGCCGGCTTATAACCGGATAACCACACGCAGGCGGAGAGGAACAAGACAACGAACAGCGGTATACTCTTTTTTTGCCACATTTTTTAATCTTCCTGTTTATTCATTGTAAACAAAACCGGCCGGCTCAATAATCCGCAAATCTTGCCCGCATGAGCTTTTCTTCCTGAAAGATCCGCACGCCGAGCGAGATCAAATAGAGCGGGAATACCAGCATAAAGACCGTAGAAGCCTTCATCACCAGCGCCAGGCCGATGAGTTCAGGGATGATATTCAGAAAATAATTCGGGTGGCGGATGTATTTAAACAGCCGGCTTTGGTTCAGCGTATGGCCTTCTGCCAGGATCAGTTTCACCGTCCACAGCGGCCGCAGTTCATGGATGACATAAAACAACACGGCCATGGCCGGGATATAGAGCGCGAGGCCGAGGCCGGTGATCAAATCAGGGCGAACGCCGCGGACATAGCCCTCGGCCAGCGCGCCCAGATAAAACAGCACATGCAGAACGGCCAGGATACGGCTGTTCAAGCGGCCGTATTCACGCGCGCCGGCCTCCTTCAAGCGCTTTTCGTTCTTTATGGAAATCGCAAGCGTCAACAGGCGCACGCAGAAAAAGAGCAGGAATAAAAGGGCAATCAGGATACTCATTGATGTTTGTGACCTGGATGTTTTTTAAAGGAGAATTTATGGACGGTTTATGACCGGCCGGCAGCCTGGTTTATTTTATACGGACTTGTGCAGCCGTGGAAGCATAAAGTATCACTGATCCAGGGTCACCTCATCTAAAAGGTGTCAGTTATCCTGGCCACGGTATCGTTAGTATTGCTCATAATACGCCTATTGCCCCCGCCGTCATTTATGGACAGGATGTCCTGTATGCGGCAAGAGGGCACGCCTACAGGGATGTAGGTGGTAGAGCAGCGTCTGGAACAGGCTGCCGAGGACGCCCGTAGCTGCCCGGCAAAGGCCGGAATCCACCCGCGTCAGCGGGAATAATAACCAGTCCTTCACATTGTCATTCCCGCTCGCGCGGGAATGTATTACATAAACCACTGGATTCCGGCCTTCGCCGGGCGGCTACGGGCGTCCTGCCCTCACGCCGCATACAGGACTTCCTGTCCATAAATGACGACGGAGGATATGGATGCAGCACGGCAACCTTCAATGTCATTTTCGCTCCTTACGTCATTTATGCGGCGTGAGGGCACGCCTACAGAGAGCAGCGCCTGCCCGCGGCAGGCAGGGGTAATAACTCTGCGTAATCTGCGTAATCTGCGGATTGTTTCCCACGGCGCAGGCAGGCAACTTGAATGGCGGCAAGTTTCCGGAAAATAAAATATACTGTAGCCTGCTTTATATCCGGCGGCAGGCGCCGGGGACAATAACAATCGGGAGTAAGATAACGTGCTTGAATTAATCAAGGCCGGGGGCTGGCTGATGTGGCCGATCCTGTTGTGTTCGATTATCGCCATGGCCATCATTGCCGAGCGGTTCTGGTCTTTGCGCAAGGCCAGGATCGCGCCGGATGACCTGGTTATGAGGGTGTGGCAGTGGCAAAAGGAGGGGCGGCTTGACGCGGAGCGCGTTCATTATCTGCGCGTTGGCTCGCCATTGGGCATGATCCTGGCCACGGGCCTACTGAACCGCAAGCATTCGCGCGAGGTCATGAAGGAAAGCATCGAAGAGGTGGGCCGGCATGTCGCCCACGAACTTGAACGGTTTTTGAACACGCTCGGCACCATCGCCTCTATCTCGCCGCTGCTCGGTTTGCTGGGCACGGTGATCGGCATGATCAAGGTGTTTACCGTGATCACGGTGCAGGGCGTGGGCGACCCCAGTGTCTTGTCCGAGGGCATTTCCGAGGCCCTGTTGACCACGGCGGCCGGCCTGTCGGTGGCCATCCCCAGCCTCATGTTTCATCGTTATTTCCAGGGCCGGGTCAATGACTTGATCGTCACCATGGAGCAGGAGGCGCTGAAGATGGTGGAAGCCATGCACGGGCTGCGCGCCAGGGAAGCCGCCAGACCATGAAGTTTCGCCCGGGCAGGCAGGCCGAGGTCAATCTGGATATCACCCCCCTGATCGATGTGGTGTTTTTATTATTGATCTTCTTTATGGTTTCCACCACCTTCGAACATGACTCTGAAATCAATATTACCCTGCCCACGGCCTCCCGCGAGGCCGCCGAACCGAGGCTGGATGCGATTAATGTCGCCCTGGACGCGGAGGGCAATGTGTATGTCAACGATGACGCGCTGGTCAACGCGCAGCTTGAGACGATCAAGACGGCCTTGTCGGAGGCGCTGGCCGGGCTGGATGACCCGCCGCTCATTATCAGCGCCGACGCCGAAACGCCGCATCAGTCCGTGGTCAGGATAATGGACGCCGCCCGCCAGTTAGACCTGGTCAAAATGACCTTTGCCACGCGGGAACTGGACGAGGATGAATGAACCATGCCGGTATAGCGCCCGTGCCGTCTTTGCGATCCATTGAGCATATCTGGTATGGCGGGCATCCGCCCGGCCCGCTGTTGATACCGCTGGCCTGGCTGTACCGGCTCATTATCCGGCTCAGGCGGCTGTGTTATCAAAGCGGCCTGCTTGCCGTGCAGCGGGTTGATGCGCCGGTCATCGTGGTCGGCAATATCGCGGCCGGCGGCGCCGGCAAGACGCCCCTGGTGATATGGCTGGCCGAGTATTTCAGCCGGCAGGGGTTCAGGCCCGGGGTCGTGAGCCGCGGTTATGGGGGCAGACCGGCAAGGAAACCGCGACAGGCCCGGGGTGACAGCGACCCGGCCGTGGTCGGCGATGAGCCGGTGCTGATTGCCAGGCGCATAGCGGGGCCGGTGGCCATCGCGGTCCGCCGCCCGCGGGCCGCGCGGGAACTCATCAGGCGGCATAATTGCAATTTGATTATCAGCGATGACGGCTTGCAGCATTATGCGCTCGGGCGCGATATTGAGATCGCGGTCATTGACGGCCTGCGCCGCTTCGGCAATGGCCGTTGCCTGCCGGCCGGCCCGTTACGCGAGGCCCGGGGCCGCCTCGACTCGGTTGACCTTGTCGTGAGCAAACACCGGGCGGGACGGCATGAATATAAAATGGAATACCGCTATGGCGAGTTGGTGTCCCTGCTGGATGCGGATACAACATTGCCGGTGGCGGGCCTTGCCGGTGAATCCGTGCATGCCGTGGCCGGCATCGCCGAACCGTCCGGTTTCTTTGCGCATCTCAGCGGGAACGGGATCGACATCATCAAACATGAATTTCCCGATCATCATCCCTATACCGCGGCGGATATTGAGTTCAACGATGAGCGGGCGGTGGTGATGACCGAGAAGGATGCCGTAAAATGCCGGGCATTCGCCAAAAAACGATTCTGGTATGTGCCGATCCAGGCGGAACTGCCCGACTCATTTCGTTATCGACTCGACAAACTGCTGAAGGAGGCGCTTGATGGACAGGAGACTGCTTGAAATACTGGTATGCCCGGTGACCAAGGGGCCGTTGATCTATGACAAGGATAAACAGGAGTTGATCTCCCGATCCGCCCGGCTGGCTTATCCGATACGCGACGACATCCCGATCATGCTGGAAGAAGAGGCCCGAAGCCTGACTGAAGAAGAACTGGAAAAACTCAAGTAATGGCGCTTGCGTTTACCGTGATTATCCCGGCGCGCTATGGCTCGACCCGGCTGCCGGGCAAGCCCCTGCTGGATATAAAGGGCAAACCGCTGATCCGGCATGTCTATGAGACCGCGAAAAACAGCCAGGCCCGGGCGATCTATATCGCCACCGACGATCAGCGTATCGCCTCCGTGGTTCAGTCTTTCGGCGCCGAGGCCGTGCTGACCTCGGCCGCGCATACCTCCGGCACCGATCGCCTGGCCGAGGCTGTGACAAAAACCGGTATCGGGGACGATGAAATTATTGTAAACCTGCAAGGCGATGAATTCGGCCTGCCGCCGCTGTTATTAAACCAGGTGGCCGAAAATTTGTTTAAGCATCCCGACCGGCAAATGGCCACCTTGTGCGAGCGCATTGAGAGTGAGGCGGACTACCGCGATCCGAATGTGGTCAAGGTCGTATTTGACGCCGGACAGACGGCGATCTATTTCAGCCGCGCCGCCATCCCGGCCGCGCGACAGGGCCGCCCGCGGCATTGTTATAAACATATCGGACTCTACGCCTGCCGGGCCGCCTATCTGCAATCATTCAGCCGGCTCAGCCCGTGCGGACTGGAACAGGACGAGGCGCTGGAACAGTTAAGGGTCATCTATAACGGCGGCAGGATTCATATCGCCGAGGCCCTGGCCAAAACGGGGCTTGGTATAGACAGCCCGGAAGATCTGGCTCTGGCCAGGGGCGGGATGCCTGTTCCCTGATGTCATTACCGCTTTAATGGCGATTACCGAGTAATAGAGCAGCGCTTGCTCAGAGACTGCCCCCGTCGTCATTCCAGCGAAAGCTCGCCTGCATGGATGCAGGTGGTAGAGCGGCGTCAGGAACAGGCCGCCGAGGAATCCAGTGGTTTATATTAGCATGGCAATTAAATAGGCATCCTTGCCTATTTAATTGTCGCCCAATAAAATTCGGCGCAATTCGCGGAATTGCTTGATTTTATTGGGCTCCGCGGGCTACGCCCGCGCCAGCACATCCCTGTGCTGGATTATTAACCCGCTATATTATTAATTGCCGGGTTAATATAATATATTCCCACTGCTGCATCAGGCACACGGGTTGCAGCCCTGAACTCAACAATCCTTATATTGCCTGCGCTCACATTCCCGCGCCAGTTTCTGCGCCTCCGCGATTTGGGACGGGGTCATTTTTTCTTCAAGACGGTCTCGCAGCCCGACGCGCGCCTTCATCAATAATTTGCGTTCCTTATCTTCAAGCGCCGAGGCGGCGATGTTTGCCCACATGTGGGCGCTGATATAATCCTGCGGCGCCGCCTGCCCTTTGGCGTACATCACGCCCAGATGATAATGGGCATCGGCATTCCCCTGTTCCGCCGCGCGCCTGTGCCACTGCATTGCCACCTTGCGGTCTGTTGATACGCCCTTGCCATAGCGATATGCCTGACCCAGGCTAACCTGGGCGCCGGCGTGCCCTTCCCGGGCCGCGCGCCTGAGCCAATGCACGGCCATCCTGTGGTCTCTTGGCACATCCATGCCATAGCGGTACGCCTCGCCTAGCTTAAACCGGGCCTCGGTATCCCCTTGCAATGCATTTAGATTGCGCCGGGCTCGGGGAGAAATCTGGCGATGATCTCCTTCGGCCGCACGCTCGAACCACTTCGCCGCCGCTTCGTCATTCCGTGCAACATCTTCTCCAAAGAGGTACATCTCGCCTAGTTCGTAATGGGCTGCGGTATCAAACTGTTCGGCAACAAGGGTGTCACAGTCCACCGCAGTCTTGGCATCTTTCGAAACACTCTGTCCCTGAAGGTACATATAACACAGTTGACCCTGGGCGCCGGTATGCCCTTGTTTGGCAGCGCGCTCGTACCATCCAAGCCTGTACTGGGCTTCGGCATGCTCCTGCCCAGCCGCACGGGTGTACCATTGCATGGCTATCGTGTTATTTCGTGGAACACCTTTTCCATTGTCATACATCTCGCCCAGAAGAAACTGGGCCTTGGCATCCCCCTGCATCGCTTGCAGATAGAGACGAGCATCACCATGTCCCTGCTTAGCAGCGCGTCTTAGCCACTGCACCGCAGTCTCGTCATCGACTGCAACACCCCCCTTACCATTCCTGTACATTTGGGCCAGATGGTATTGGGCACGGGCATAGCTCTGTTCGGCCGCGCGTTCATACCATTGCAGCGCGGTCTTGTTATCTTTTGCAAGACCTTTTCCATACTCGTACATTCGACCCAAGTGATACTGAGCGCGAGCATGTCCTTGTTCGGCTGCACGTTCATACCATTGCACTGCGGTTTTATAATCTACTGCAACACCTTTCCCATACTCGAAATACTCGAACATTGCACTACGAGCATAGCCCTGTTCGGCCGCGCGCTCGTACCACCAATATTTTTCATGATCCTTATACAACATACCCAAATTGGTCTGGGCAGCGGCAAGTCCCTGTTCGGCCGCGTGTTCATACCATTGCAATGCTGTTCGCATCGCTGTTTCTTCATCCTTTACAACAATACCCCTCCGACGAAGATACATATCACCCAGCCTGTTTTGGGCATAGTTATGCCCCTGTTCGGCCGCACGCGCGTACCATTGCACTGCCAACTTGTAATCTCTGACAACATCTATTCCATTTTCGTACATCCAGCCCAGCGCATATTGGGCACGGACAGCCCCTTGTTCGGCAAAGGGTGTAAGCCATTGCGCCATCATGTCGCTTTTTGGAAGATTTGTCGCATTCTCGTTTATTCTGCTCAGGATAAATTGAGCAATGGCATGGCCTTGTTCAGCCGCATTTTGATACCATTGCATTGCCATCTTGTCATCCTGCGCAACACCTATTCCATGACGATACATCTCGCCCAGATTATACTGGGCATGGGTATTCCCCTGTTCGGCCGCGCGCTGGTACCACTGCGCTGCCATCTTGTCATCCTGCGCCACGCCTTTTCCAGCCCTGTACATCCTTCCCAGATTATTCTGGGCAACGGCATTCCCCTGTTCGGCTGCGCGTGTGTACCACTTCACTGCAGCCTCGTGATCCTGTGGAATAAAATAGAATCCACGACCATAATCATACTGTTCACCCAAAAGGGACTGAGCGCCGGCATTCCCGTGCATCGCATCTAGGTAAAGCCGGGTGATGTCGTTTAGTGATGAAAGCCAACTACTTCTTACGAGTCTGAGCGATTGCAGCGCTATTTCATCGTTCTGTGCAACACCTCTTCCAATAGCGTACATGGTGCCCAGCCAGAAATGAACAAGATCGCTGGGCTCTCTCTGTTCGGCCGCCCGTGTGAGCCACTGTGCTGCCTTCTCGTAATCCTGAGCAATAACATCGCTTCCATAGGGGTTAAGGTATCTTTCACCCAAACTGGCTTGAACAGAGTCATTACCTTGCTCGATCGCACGGTTGTACCATGCCATCGCTGTCTCGTGATTTTGTGGAATATCGCCCTTCCCATAGAAATATATATCGCCCAGTCTTTCCGAGGCCGTAGCGTGCCCCTGTTGGGCCGCGCGGGTGTACCATTGCACAGCCATCTTGTAGTCTTGAGCGATAAACTTTCCTTCATGATATATCCAGCCCAGTTTATACTGCGCATCGACATCGCCCTGTTCGGCTGCGCGTCTAAAAGCCGTGTGTTCAAACCACTGGACTGTCGTTTCATCGCCTTTTTCCGCAAACTCTTCTAGCTTCCAAAGACTGGAGTAATCGCCTTGTTCGGCCGCACGTATGTACCACTGCGCCGCTATCTTGTGGTCTTTAAGCACATCTCCCCTTCCATAATAATACAAATTACCCAGTTGATCCAAGGCCCCGGCATATCCCTGTGCAGCTGCGCTTTTGAACCACTTCACCGCCTTTTTGGCGTCAATGTCCTCAGGATCGAACCCCCATGTGTTCCATGTATAACGCATGTAACCCTGTCTCAATCCGCTTAAGCTATTACCGGTGTACAATCCAGCCAGTGCAAACTGGGCTTTGGCGTCTCCCTCTTCGGCTAAGCGTCTAAGCCACTGTGTTGCCGCCTCAGCACCACTTAAGGCGGTCGATAGGAGACTCCAAAGGGCAGAGTCACGCTCTTGTTTGGCCACACGTATGTACCACTGCGCGGCCGTCTCGTCATCTTTTGCAACACCCCTTCCATATTCGTACATTCGGCCTAGAAGGAGTTGGACCCTGGCATCCTCCCTATACAGCGCATTTAGGCCCAACTGGGCATTGTCATGCCCCTGTTCGGCGGCGCGCCTGAACCACCGCGCGGCCCGCTCGTCATCCCGCGCGGCGCCTCTTCGAATATAGATCATGCCCAGATTGAACTGCGTTTCGGCATCTTCCCGTATCGCCTCCAGAAAGAGTTGGGCATTGTCATCGACCTGTTCAACCACGCGGCCGAGCCACTCCATTGCCGTACCGTGATCCTGTTTAACGCCCGCGCCATTGGCGTACATGCGGGCGAGGCTGATTTGAGCGCGGGCATGGCCCTGTTCGGCCGCTCTTTCATACCAGTCGGCCGCGTACCAGTCGGCCGCGGTCTCCCCATCCTTTGCGACGCCTGCCCCGTCTTCATACATCCCTCCCAGCCGGTACTGCGCCTCAGCATGGTCCTGTCTGGCGGCGAATCCATACCACGAGGCCGCTGTTTCGTTATCCTCCGCGACAACCCATCCGTTATCGTACATCGCGCCCACCGCGTACAGGCCATGACCGCTGAAGCCCAGCCACACGGATAGCCCAATGAGGCTTAATATGACAGTTAGTTTTAGCATGAAAACAAGTTTAGAGGATTTTGCAGAGAAAGCGAACAGGCAGGCAGATAAAAATCTGTCGGATTTGTAATCTTTTGGTTGTGTTGTGGAATCAGTCAGGAATAAGCGGCGGAGTTCGGGATACCTCCATTTCAATTTCCACCCTTGCCGTCATTTATGGACAGGATGTCCGCAGCCGCCCGGCCTGCCTGCTGCAGGCAGGCGAAAGCCGGAATCCAGGAGGGAGATGCCGGAGTGTTGGCTGGATTCCAGCTTTGTCTGCCTGTATCAAGTTGGCCGGAGCGACGTATTCGGTTGTCATTCCCGCTTGCGCGGGAATGTATTGTAAAAACCACTGGATTCCGGCCTTCGCCGGAATGACGGCGGGAGTGGCAACGAAAATGGAGGTATCCCAAACCTATCGCTTATTCCTGACTAATCCCCAACCACCAGACTAAGCCGGTACACCTTAATCGTCATTCCAGCGAAAGCTGGAATCCAGTGATTTATGTCATACATTCCCGCGTTAGCGGGAATGACAATCAGGCAGAACTGGCGCTCATTTCACATCCCGGCCCGCCCTCCTGGATTCCGGCCTTCGCCGGGCGGCTACGGGCATCCTCGGCGGCTTGTTCCAGACGCCGCTCTACCACCTACATCCCTGTAGGCGTGCCCTCTCGCCGCATACAGGACATCCTGTCCATAAATGACGACGAGGTGTTGTTTTGGCTTTCCGTCATCCTGTCTGTCTGCTGCGGGCAGGGCTTTAGCAGGAAAGCGGCAGTAAACTTACCGCTCCCGGTACGTAATGCGGCCCTTGCTCAGATCGTAAGGCGTCATCTCGACCGTGACTTTATCGCCGGTCAGGATGCGGATGTAGTGCTTGCGCATCTTGCCGGAGATGTGCGCGGTGATGATGTGCCCGTTATTAAGCTCTACCCGGAACATGGTGTTGGGCAATGTCTCAACAACAACGCCTTCCATCTCGATCTGATCTTCTTTGGCCATATAAACCTCTGTTTGGGAAAACCACCGATCTTGCCCTAATTCGGCCGCGGCTGCAAAGGCCGCGCGGGGTCTGCGCTGAATTTTTTCCATTCATTCTGCATAAAGCATTCCAGCGGTTGATATTCGATCTTGTAATTCATCTTTTTGCAGTCCGCGATCCAGTAGCCCAGGTATAACCAGTCGCAGCCGAGTTGCCGGGCCTGTTCAACCAGATACAGGATGACGAATTTGCCGGGGCTGCGCCTGGCATGGTCCGGGTCAAAGAAGGTATAAACGGCGGAAAATGCGCGCTCCAGTTGATCCACGGCCGCCACCGCGATCAGCCTGCGCGCCAGCCGGAATTCAAACAGCGCAGTATCGGACCAGGCCGTCCAGAGGAAATCGCGGTAATTGTCCGGGCTGGGATTGGCCATGTCGCCATCGGCATGGCGCGCGGACAGGTATTTTTTATAAAGCAGAAAATGCTCTTCGCAAAAACCGGCTGCCCGCCGGGAGACGCTGAGTTCCCGGTTTTTTGTCCACACCCGTCTTTGATTGCGGTTCATGCGGAATTTGGCCACGGGAATCCGCACCGGCACGCACGCCTGGCATTGACCGCAACAAGGCCGGTAGAGGTGTTTGCCGCTGCGCCTGAAGCCGTTTGCAATCAGCGCCGAATAGAGTGTCTTGCCTTTGGGAAAGAGCGGGTCGGCAAACAGGCTGCTGGCCTCAAAGCCGGGCAGATAGGCGCAGGCATGGGCCGGGGTGATAAAAAATCGCAGCCTGTGGGTCTGGTTGTCCATCGGCCTCAAACATTCCAGTCCAGGATTTTTTCCGCCGCACAGTCCTTCTCAAGTATCCGAATGAACCGCCGGCGGTCGATGAGCCTCGCGCCCAGGCGTTGCATGTGCCCGGAGTGGACCTGACAGTCAATCAGGCTGAAGTCCTTTTGCTCTAACTTTTTGGCCAGCGCGACCAGCGCGATCTTGGAGGCGTCCGGCCTCAGGCTGAACATGGATTCCCCGAAAAAAACCCGCCCCAGCGCGACCCCGTACAGGCCGCCCGCGAGCCGGCCATCCTGCCAGCATTCAACCGAATGCGCGTAACTGGTCTGAAACAGTGTTTGATAGGCCGTCTTCATGGACGCGGTGATCCAGGTGTTGGGGTTGCCCTTTCTGGGGGCCGCGCAGCCTTCCATGATGGCGGCAAAGGCTTTATTAAAGGTGACCTCGAAACGCGCGTTGCGCAGGCGTTTGGCCAGGCTGCGGGAAATCCTGATCCCGGCCGGCGGCAGGATACAGCGCGGGTCCGGCGACCACCACAGCACGGGCTGGCCTTCGTTAAACCAGGGGAAGATGCCGGCCCGGTAGGCCGTCAGCAGACGTTCCGCGCTCAAATCGCCGCCAATCGCCAGCAGCCCGTCCGGGTCATCAAGCGCCTGATCGGCTGCGGGAAAGCCGCTGGCCAGCAGGTTGGCCTTGACCCAGTAGAGTTTGTTTGCGGCCTGTTGCAGGCTTCCTGTCTTCATTGCTCTGTTGACCCGGCAGGATTGTTTTTATAAGGCAGATGCCCCTTTAACATTTCAATATGTTCATACATGGCGCCGGTCTCGCGCTTGAGGTTCTCGGCAATCGCCTGGCGAAAGTCGGCCTCGCGGATCCAATGGGCCGAGCGCATCGCCACCGGGCTGAAGCCGCGCGCCAGTTTATGCTCTCCCTGCACGCCGGCATCAAGCCTTTTCAGGCGCCGCTGGATGGCGTGTTCGATGGTCTGATAGTAGCATAATTCAAAATGCAGAAAAGGCAGCGTCTCGGCCGCGCCCCAGTGTCTGCCATAGAGCGTGTCCTTGTCCAGCATGGCAAAGGCCCCGGCAATGGCGCGGTTTGCCTTTTTGGCCAGGATCAGCAGGGTGTTGTCCGGCAGTTGCCGCCCCAGCGCCTTGAAAAAATCCAGGCTCAGGCGCGGCTCGCTCCACTTTTTATAAAATGTCGCGCAATAAAAACGGTAGAAGGTCTCCCACTGCGCGGCAGATATGGCGCCGCTGTCCAGCCGTTCGATCTCGACCCCGGCTTCCCGCACGCCCCGGCGTTCCCGCAGGAGTTGCTTGCGTTTTTTGGAGGTCAGCGAATCGGTAAAGTCCTGAAAATCGCGGTAGCCCTGATTAAACCAGTGATACTGGCAGGTGATGCGTTGCAGGGCCTGACCCTCAAGCAGAAAATCGGCCTCGTCTCCGGCCGGGAAGAGCACATGCAGCGAGGACAGCTTGTTTTCCCGCATGAGCGTGACAGCCGCCCGGATCAGCTTGTGTTGAATATCGCGTTTATCCGCCGTTTTGTTGACCAGGAGGCGCGCGCCGGCCACGGGCGTAAAGGGGATGGCCGCCACCAGCTTGGGGTAATAGCGCCGGCCGGCGCGCTGGTAGGCGTCCGCCCAGGCCCAGTCGAACACAAATTCGCCGTATGAATCCTGTTTGATGTAGAGCGGCAACAGCCCGAGCAGGCCGCCGTTTTCTTCGATGGCGATATGGCAGGGTTGCCAGTATTGCGGCCGCAGGCAGTCATATTTTTCCAGCCCGGCCAGAAAGGGATAAGAGAGGAACGGGTTGTCGGCAGATTCCAGTAACTCCCAGGCTTTGGCCGGTATGGTTTGCAGGTCGGTAATGACGCGCCAGCTTGACATCCTCGGGCCGCGCTCACGGGCTGATGATCAGGTCTTCGCCCAGCGCCGCCAGGGTGGCGCGTTTGGAACCGGCCAGGGAAAACCGGGTTTCGTGATAGCTGCCGTTTTCCAGCCGGTAGCGAAAGGTGACGCCGCGGCCATACAGCAGGGCGTACAGGTGTTTGGAGGCAACGCGCTTGTCGGCGCTGACATAGCCCAGGATATATTCGCTCCAGACCGCCTGATTCAGGCAGGTCGCCCCGTTGACGGAGCGGTTGTCCGGCTGGCCCGAATCGACCTGATAGGTCGGACAACTGCGCGCCGCGAGGCGATCCAGGCCGGCGTCGAGGCTGAAGCGGGAGCGTATGGCGGCCACATCATCTTTATAGATCTCCAGCCGGTAGCCGGCGGCATTTTTGATATGGGCGATGCGGATCTCGGTCCCGGTGTCAGAATCGGCGCCGATACCGGCATGGAGGCTCACGGCCCATTCCGCCAGACACAGGCCGGGCAGGATCAAGAGCAACAGGCCGTATTGCCACGGGCGGAGGGGCTTACGCATAAAAGATGCCGCGGCTTTGCGGGGGGAAGCGTTCATGCGGGATTAAAGATCATGGCGGCAGGCGCGGCGCCGGTCCCGTGCCAGGGCTTGCCAGCCGTGGCGAACGCCTTGTTATCGGGGTTCAACATCATTGCCGGATTTGGTATAGACCGGAAAGGGCATGATGTTTTCACCCTTGCCGGTTTCGGTGATCCTTGCCGCGCCCCGTTTTTGCACTTCATCAATGCGGACCACCGAATGCATCGGGATATAACTGCGTTCGACGCTTTTGAATTCGGTCTTCAGGCTTTCCTCGGCCGGGTCAACCACGACCGAACTGCGCTCGCCGAAGACAAAATTTTCAACCTCGACAAAGCCGAGCATCGCGCTCGGATGCACATGGCGCGCGTAAACTTCATAAACCTTGCCGTGGTTATAAAATATGATTCTGTAGATTTGTTTCTCTTTCATTGTCAGCGTCTGGAAAACAGCGGGCCATGCCCGGTTTGTAAAGGATTGATCATAGCACAGTCTTTGGCCGGGATGATAAAGGAAACTCGGCAGGCCAGGGTCACCTTATCTAAAATAAGGTGTCAGTTATCCTGGTCACGGTATCGTTAATATCGCTCATAATGCGTCTATTGCCCCCGCCGTCATTCCGGCGAAGGCCGGAATCCAGTGGTTTATGTCATACATTCCCGCCCAAGCGGGAATGACAATTAGACAGAACCGGCGCTCATTTCACATCCCGGCCCGCCCTCCTGGATTCCAGCTTTCGCTGGAATGACGACGGGGTGTTGTTTTGGCTTTCCGTCATCCTGTCTGCCTGATGCGGGCAGGGCTTTAGCAGGAATGCAGGGTCACCTCATCTAAAATAAGGTGTCAGTTATCCCGGCTACGGTATCCTTAGTATCGCTCATAATACGCCTATCGCCCCCGTCGTCATTCCAGCGAAAGCTGGAATCCAGTGGTTTATACAATACATTCCCGCCCAGGCGGGAATGACAATTAGACAGAACTGGCACTCATTTCACATCCCGGCCCGCCCTCCTGGATTCCAGCTTTCGCTGGAATGACAACGGGGGTGTTGTTTTGGCTTTCCGTCATCCTGTCCGCCTGCAACAAGCAGGGCTTTATTAGGAATGCAGGGTCGCGGGATCGGGCAGTTTATTGCCCGTTTTTTCAATCAACTTTAACAGCTTCATCGCGCCATGACCGTGTCTATGAACGCGCTCAGGCCCGCGCTGTAGCGCCGCCCGCTGTGCAGGAAACCGCCGTTATGCCCGCCCTCGATCTCAAGAAAATATTTGGGTTCGGCCGCCTTGTCATACAGGGCCTTGCCCAGCCGGAAGGGGATGATCTCATCCTCGCGGCTGTGAATGGCGAGCAGCGGGCTGTTGATTTTATCAATGCGATCGATGGACGGATAATGAATCCGGGCCAGGGTGTTGACGGGCAGATAGGGATAATATTGCCTGCCGACATCCGCGATGGAGGTAAAGGTCGATTCCAGGATCAGCCCGCCCGCGGCGCTGTTGGCCGCCAGCCAGGTGGCGACCGCGCCGCCGAGCGAGCGCCCGAAGATGATGATCTGATCCGGCCGGATGTTCCGGTCTTCGGTTAAATACCGCCAGGCGGTCATGGCGTCCAGATAGGTGCCTTGCTCGGACGGTTTGCCCTGGCTTTTGCCATAGCCGCGATAATCAATGATCAGGGTGGACAGGCCCAGATCATGAAAGATTTTGAGGCTGTCCAGCCGGTGCGAGATATTGCCCGCGTTGCCATGCAAAAACAGCAGGGTGGCCCGGGCATTTTTTACGGGCAGCCACCAGCCATGAATCGCAACGGCGTCCGGGCCTTGCAGGCTGAGTTCTTCATAATCGAGTTTAATGTCGGCGGGTGTCTGCCCGAGGTCGCGGTAAGGATAAAAAACCAGTCTGGCCTGAAAAAAGTAGATCAATATCACCAGCGCCAGCCAGGCCGTGATCACAATGAACAGCACAGATTGCAGCATGCGTAGCAATACCGGTTTCACCTTAAATGCCTCATTCTCCGCGGCGCCGCGCCGTTATGGCAATGATGGGCGGCCCTGCCCGCCCTCAGTCGATCTCAAGCACGACCTTGCCCAGGGTGTGCCCCGCCTCAACCAGAGCATGGGCCGCCGCGGCGTCCTTGAGCGCAAAGGCGCGGCTGACTTTTATCTTCAATATCCGGCGGTCGATCAATGCCGCGCATTCTCGCAGGATCGCGGTTTGCCGGCGTTGTAAATCTTCCAGACCGGACAGCATGGGCGCGAGCGTCAGTTCCAGGCTGAAGCGCAGGTTTCTGGTCCTGGCCGCGCGCCAGTCCAGATCCTTATGCGGTATCAACAGACTCACCACATCGCCATAGTATTTGACCAGCGGGAAAAGCGTTTCAGTCTGCCGGCCGCCGACATTGTCCAAGGCCGCGTCAACGCCCTTGCCGTCGGTCCATTCCATAACGGCTTGATATACATCCTCTGCAAGATAATTAATGACCTGGTCCGCGCCCAGCGCCCTGACAAATTCAGCCTTTTCATCCGAACTGACCGTGGCGCAGACCCGCGCGCCGATATGCTTCGCCAGTTGAATTGCAACATGACCCACGCCGCCCGCGCCGGCGTTAATGAATAGACTCTGACCGGCCTGCAAGCGGAGCCGCTCATACAGCGATTCCCAGGCCGTGAGCAGGACCACGGGGCCGGCCGCGGCGTGAATAAAATCAAGGCGCTCGGGTTTATGCACCAGAAAACGCGCATCGACCACGGCATACTCGGCATAATTGCCGTCTATGCCCTCGACCCCGCCATGAAAAAAGTAAACGGCGTCGCCCAGCTTGAATGCCTCAACCCCGGCGCCCACCGCGTCGATCACACCGGCGCCGTCACAACCCAGGATCAGCGGAAATTGTTGCAGCGGATAGGCGCCGCCGCGCAGCTTGGTGTCAAGCGGATTCACCCCGGCGGCCTTGAGTTTGACCCTGACCCCGGTGGCCGAGGTGATCTCCGGGGTCCCGGTGTCCCGTAATTTAAGTTCGGCGGCGTCGAGATGCCGGTCAATTATGATGGCCTTCATTATTGGCGCTCGTCCAGATAAGTCTTGGCGTCCAGCGCGGCCATGCAGCCGCTGCCGGCCGAGGTAATGGCCTGCCGATAAACGGGGTCGGCCACATCGCCGGCCGCGAACACGCCGGGGACGCCGGTCGCCGTGGCCTGACCCGCGGCCCCGCCCTGGGTAACGATATAGCCGCCCCTCATCTCAAGCTGGCCGGAAAATATCCGCGTATTGGGATCGTGCCCAATCGCAATAAAGACGCCTTTCAGGTCGATGCGGCTGATGGCGTGGTCCTCCGTGCTCTTGATGCGTATGCCGCTGACGCCGGCGGCGTCGCCCAGGACCTCGGCCAGGGTATGATTCCACCTGATCGCCACCTTGCCCTGCCGTTCTCTTTCGAATAATCGTTCCGCCAGAATATTCTCGGCCCGGAACCGGTCACGGCGGTGAATCACCGTCACCTTATTGGCGATATTGGACAGATACAACGCCTCTTCAACGGCGGTATTGCCGCCGCCGATCACGGCCACATCGGCATTCCGATAAAAGAAACCGTCGCAGGTGGCGCAGGCCGAAACACCCTTGCCCAGAAATGCCTCTTCGGAGGGCAGGCCCAGATACCGGGCCGCCGAGCCGGTGGCGATGATCAGGGCGTCACAGGTATAAACCCCGCTGTCGCCCGTCAGCCGGAAGGGTTTTACGCCGAGTTCGGCCGTGTGGATATGGTCAGAGACAACCTCGCTGTCAAAGCGTCGCACATGCCCCAACATGCGTTGCATGAGTTCCGGGCCTTGCAGCCCCTCGGCGTCGCCGGGCCAGTTATCGACATCGGTCGTGGTGGTCAGTTGCCCGCCCTGTTGCAGGCCGGTGATGAGTAATGGGGAAAGATTGGCCCTGGCCGCATACAATGCGGCCGTATAACCGGCGGGTCCCGAGCCCAGGATTAAAAGTTTAGTGTGACGTGGCTTGCTCATTTGCTTATATGTAACGCGGCGACAGCCGGGCTTGAAAAAATGCGCTTATGGTACGGCAAAGCCGTCTGCCCGGCAAAAATACTTTGCCTGGTTTGGGATGGGCAGCTAATCCGCAGATTACGCGGATAAGCGCAGATTATGTATTATTCCGGCCGGTATGATGCAATGGAGGAGTGGTGTTGAAGGTCGCCGGGATATGCCTGTTGCCCCCGCCGTCATTCCAGCGAAAGCTGGAATCCAGTGGTTTTAATTATACATTCCCGCCAGGCGGGAATGACCATCAGGGGCGGCATTCCGGTTCAGTGAAAACCGGGGACTATCCAAAACCCCGGCATCGCCTTCCTGGATTCCTCGGCGGCCTGTTCCTGACGCCGCTCTACCACCTGCATCCATGCAGGCGAGCTTTCGCTGGAATGACGACGGGGGTTGTTGGATGCGCCTTTGCCTGCCTTCGCTATGATGGCCGGGATGGGTGTTTATTGTTATTCCCGCTTTCGCCTGCCGCAGGCCGGTCAGGAACAGCCCTGTTTCAGTCGGTAAGGCGGCGGCGCCTTGCAATGACGCCTGCCTTTACCGATTCGTGGATGGCTTGAGGAAAGTCCGCGGGTAGATCGTTTTCCACGCGAGATAACGCGTCCTCGGCCGACTGGCTGATTTGATCGATGGCGTCTTGAACGCGCTTCTTTGGTAATCCGGCCTTCTCACCGGTCTGAACGAAATGGCGGGACAGGATTTCATCGATCCGATAGTGGTTGTTGTTGCCCACTGACATCGCCAGCTTCATTTGCTTGCGCTCAATCTGACGTTCATCAAGGCTCGGCTGAGCCGTTAGAATATCGTAAAGCGGGGTGAGCCGGTAACGTCCGCCTGATCCCAGGGAGACACTGAAGTTTTTGGCGTGTCCGTCCGTTGCGCCGATCAGCCAGAACAGAATGTGCGCCTTGAAGAACACGGCTTGATCGTCTGCCGGGCTGTCGCTGCCTCTGAGCAGCGTCAGGACATCAACCATACCCGGCCCCCGATCATTCTGATACTTTTGGCTTGGCGGCACTGAAAGGGCCTGACAGCAATCTTCCTGCGGGAGGCGCAGCAGTCTGCCATCTTTGGCCCAGCGGCGGTCAAAGCGTTCAATCACGAGCGTCTTGGTCTCGCCGAAAGTTCGGATATTCGCCTGGTTGACCGGCAGGCCAAACGCCTCGAACAGTTTCAGACAATAGAATTCATTTTCAATGCTGTTGGATAAGTCAATACCGTTTGGCAGACGGCCGATTTGCGTTTTGAAGATGTGTGAGGTTGGGGTCGTGCCGCGCGGTTTCAGCCAGCGCCCTTCATGCCAGAGAAGGGCCGTTTTTCCCTGTGCGCCAGCTACAGAAATTCGAAAATCATCGTCTCGATTTAGCCCGAGCGGCGCCTGGGGGAGATTTTTCAGCAAGGTTTCAATCTGCGCATCATTGACAGGTTCACCCTCAATGATGGTGGTATCAGTGTCGGCTTCGATCCCGCCCGCTATGAATTGCAGCGCGCCGACACAATCCCGCCCAATCGCCGAAAGAAGGCTGTATGCGTCCGTCCCGCCGGCGCCGACTTTTTCGGCTACGCGCCTTCTGAGCACATCTGAATCTGGCAAGAGGTTTTCGAAGACGGCAGCGACCGGCGCGCCACGATAGGCATCTTCGCGCAGGGGTAAGGAGAGTGAGACCGGCAAAGCCTGCGCCCATTCCAGCCAGGATTCGTCATATCGAAACTCAATGGTGCCGCTGGGCGCTTTAATGAGGCGACCGACATGGCGGTTGTTTAGATAGACCCTTAGCGGGATATATTGAGGACGACGACCCATTAGAATAGGTCCTCAATGTCCAAAGTGTGGCCCTTTGAGCGCGCGGTAATCTGAAATTCGAGATCAAGCGCCGCGAGAACGGCAAGGATCGTCTCCAGCCGGGTTGCCGGGTTGCCGTTTTCAATCAGCGAGATAGTCTCTTGTCGGAGTCCGGAATTCTCGCCAAGCCGTGTTTGGCTCCAGCCGCGCTTCTTGCGCGCGCGCCGAACCAGGTTACCGATTTGCTTTGGTGTGCGTGCGATATCAGTCATTTGGAAATTATGCCTCGATTCCGATAAATCGTCAATATCGGAATTGACGCATAAGCCCATTTTATGGGCTATGAGCGATAAGTTATCTTTATCATGTCTGGCGTATGTTCTGAGCCGAATAACCCTGTCAGCAATCTCCGGCAGGGCTGTTTTTATGCCTCTTTATGAATTCCGAGTGGGTTAAGCCGCATGTGGATTGAGTGTGCAGAAAATGGCATGGACCTGTCTGCCTGTAGCAGGCAGCCTGCCTCCGTCATGGTTATCAATTATGCCAGAATTATTGCATTACCCATTCAGATTTTAAAAGAGGCATTAAATGAATTCCAGCTTTCGCCTGCCTGCGCCAAGCCAAAACAGCAACGCTAAAAATAATTTCCTGTTTTTATAAAAATGAACTTGCGAATCATTCATACTACCTCTAAACTGTGGTTTTGCAATTAACCAAAGACACGAGGATGTCATAATGAAAACGTGTAGTCGGAGTTCAAACATGACTCATAGAGTTTAGAAATTTGCAAGATCGGAACTCTCCAAATATAGAGGATGCACAGGCTTGTGCTCGGGTTGGCTGTCAGCTTTCTCCGCGTTATCTGGCTAAGTTTGCCCGGCAATGCGGATATCGCTGTGATTCCTCCTGCCTTTCATTTAGTGACATCGACATACCGGTTACCGAAGGCGTAATTTCTTCTACAAAACTACCTTGCGGCCTTCAGCTTCACTTCGGCGATCTCACCGCCAGTCGGGACAATGAGCAAGCGGCGATTATCCCTCAATCTCTGACAACTATTCTAAGGCTGGGCGGCCACCCCACACGGTATCGCTTGGGATCTATCGATCATATACTCGAACCCGAGGCCGCGATTGTGGTCACGGCAGCAGATTATGCGCGCTTATCGGCCGAGTACCGGCAAGGGGATCAGTCCCGAAGCTTCGTTCTTTATACCAGCCCGGATCGCATCGATGATGATGATCTGGCAGAGCAGCTTTATCGGAAATTGAACACCACGGACATCAAACCGCTCTCTGTAAACGATCGGGTTCGCGCCTTGACAAACGAACTCTTTACCGTATGCCATACCGGACCTATCGAACAGCTTCTAGCCGAAAGCTGTGCGCTTGAGATTCTGGCGCGCGGTCTTTCGGACGATATACCTTATTACGGCGTATCAAGGATGGGTATGAGTACGGGCGATGTTGCAGGCATTCAGCGGGTGCGCGAGTTGATCTTGTCTAACATCAAAGCAGATCATCGACTTTGTGATCTTGCGCGCGTTGCCGGTATGAGCGTGACAAGCCTCAAGTCGAAATTCTCGTCTATTGTTGGTCAATCCGTATTTGAATTTCTACGTAATCAAAGACTTGAGCGCGCGCAGAAAGGATTGAAAGACGAGGGTTGGACGGTGAAGCAAGCTGCCTTTGCCGTCGGCTATGCTCACCCTAGCAATTTTTCAACCGCCTATCGCAAACGATTTGGCATTACACCTTTGCAAACACGTTCCGAATAATTTCTCCGCTTATCATAACGGCTTCGTGCATGTTCAAAAAGGCGCTAACCGCCTCATATTTTCCTGACATCCCAAGCAATGGCCGGAAAAGTCGGCCGATAATGCCGCGCAATTGGACCGGGGCATTTGCGACAACAAGGCAGATACAATCCTTATCGCTATCGGCTACCGGACGATGTTCTACACATTCATCATGCTCGGCAATGTCGCCGCGTTGATAGGATCCGGCTTCACCCCAATATCCACCGTTTAGCACCAGCGTCATTTCCATGCCGCTGTGACCATGGCGCGGCATCGGTTTACCGGCAGATATCCGCAAAAGTCTGGCCGAAAAGCCCTCGCGGTCTTCGCTAATGCGGGTGTATTTGGCGCCACGACCCAGCACGATCGGAGCTTTCTTGATGTGTTAATCCTGTTATTTTTGAATACACATCCAGGAAAAACAGTTAAATAGATTACACTTTTTAGATACGAAAAGACCGCTTTGAGCGTTCAAAACAGACTTCGACCACACAGGGTCGCTGGGCCCTCTTAGGCGTTGCCGGCTCTGAGCAAACGCCTTTCGGCTTTCCGAATAGGTCAGGCTACTTGCTTCGACATTCTCTGAAAGTTTAAAATCCGCCAAGACGAAATTATGGCAGTGAGCTTTTTGCTACTTGGAGGACAAATGAAGCGTCTTATCTTTAAGTCGAAAATGACCAATACCTGTCGGTATATTCAGCCCTGTCTTACGGTTTTGCTTTTTTCGGCGCTTACAGTCGCCCAGTTCCTCGGGGATCCGGCGCACGCCCAGACCGAAGCAGCGCCCCTTAAAGACGGTCCCGTCATTAAGCTTGATCCGATCAAAGTGACGGCGCGCAAATTTGAGGAAGACCCACAGAATGTGCCGATTAGCACCACGGTGGTGGGCAAACAAGCGCTTGATGAGCGGCGTATCGACAATCTCGAAAGCGCGCTGCGCGAAGTGCCGGGTGTCGGCTTCAGTTCCTTAGGAGACGGACGCTCTACTTTCCTTTCCATCCGCGGCATCGGGCCGCTTTTAATGCCGATCGGTTACGACGACACATCGACGGTAACCTATGTGGACGGGGTGCCGCAGCCGCTCTTCGGTTCGGATTTGAGTATCATCGGCGCTGAACGAATCGAAGTAATGCGCGGACCGCAGGGCACCGTATTCGGACGCAACACGCAGGCCGGAGCGATCAACATCGTCACGCAACAGCCCGGCGATCAGCTCGAATTTTCCGCCCGCAGCGAATTCGGCGCCGACCAGCACCGCCTTGGGCAGGCATCTGTTTCCGGACCCTTGAAGGGCGATACCCTGGCCGGCCGTCTGGCCGCGTCCTATTCCGGCGTCGACGGCGATGTCGATAATATCGCCCCGGGAACCGGTGATCTCGGCGAGGTAGAGACCGGCTCATTGCGCGGCTCGCTTATTTTCACGCCCGGCCTGGATACGAAGATAACGCTCAGCCTGTTTGGACAGCGCGACGATAATCGACCCTCAAACTTCGTGCTCAAGGGTAGAGCAGGTTTTCCGACAGTGGCCGCCGATCCCGAGGGAGGGGTCGATAGGAAATTGGCGGGCATGTCGCTGACGGCGAGCCATGATTTTTCTGACGTTACACTGACCTCGGTCACGGCTACCAACTATTATAAATATTCGGGTTTTACGAACAATTCAGAGGGGCTAACCTTTTCACAGGTGTTCAGCCGTCCGGTCAAAGCGTATCTACCGGCCACCGATTACTCCGATATCGACGAACGGCAGACAAGCTTTTACCAGGAAGTTCGTCTCAGCAGTGAAGATCAAGCCGACATACTCTGGGTCGGAGGCTTGGCTTACTATCATGACGATTTCGAGCGCGATGACTTCTGGAAATCTGCTTTATTCGCATCGACGAACGGTACGCGGAACAATGACTACTCAAACGACAGTTATGCCGTCTTCGGAGAAATGACGGCGCCGGCGCCCGGCATTGAGAAACTGAAGTTCACAACGGGGCTGCGCTACACGCGCGACGAAAAGAAATACAAAGCCAGTTATCGCTCAAACGGCTTTCCCGGAACGGCGCCGAGTTTCAATCAGTCGGGTTCGCTCGACTTCAATCTTATCACCGGGCGCATCATCTTGAGCTATGAATTGGCGGAGACATCGAGCCTCTATGCAAGCGTCTCTCGCGGCGCCAGGAGCGGCGGCTTCCCGAACTTTACCAGCAACGCTGCAACGGGCAAGCGTGACAAACCTTACGACAAATCCACTTCCTGGGCCTATGAGATTGGCAGTAAGAATCTGCTGCTTGACGGCGATATGCGGCTTAATGCATCGCTTTTCTTTAACGATGTAAAGGATAACCAGCTTGCCGTCTTCGACTCTAAGTCCTTTACCCTTTCGCCCAAGTCAATTGATACAGAGAGCTATGGGGCCGAATTAGAGATTGGATATCGACTAATGCCCGGTCTCGACCTACTTGGCAGCGCCGCATTAATGCGTGCGAAAATCAAGAATATTTCCGCCGATATCGCCGCTCTTACCAAGGCGAAGAACGGCAATCGCGTGTCGAGCGCGCCGAATTTTACTTCCAGCGTCAGCTTGCAGTACCGCACATCGGCAGAAATACTTAATTTATCAAATGATGCCGATCTCTTCGGCCTGGTACAGCACCAATATATCGGCGCGCGCGCAGGCGATGTCGGCAACAAATTGAAGCTGAACGACTATCATGTTTTGAATGCCCGCCTCGGCCTGGAATTCGATCAGTTCGACATCTATATGTTCGGCCAGAACATCACCAATGCACGGCCGGAATACATAGGTATTCACTACGGAAAAACACCGTTCAGTAAAGAAGCACATACAGTGTCCATCGGCCATGGCCGCGTTGTCGGCATTGGTATGCAGTTTCGTTTTTAGAGAACCAGGCGTTGACACGGGATTCTGCGTGTTAACCGCGCGTTCAATCGCAACCCGGGCCCTCGGCGCATAGGCGCCGAGGGCCGTTGTGGTTTGGAGCATCATGGTAGCGGCGCAGCTATCAGAACAGTTCGTACAGAAATCCACCTACAAAGAGGCGCGCGGGCTATTCGTGCCGCATTTCCGGCTTACTTCAGCCGCCAACCTTCGATGGCAGCGCGTGCCTGCCAAAAATCCGCATAACGTCCACCTGCGGTCAGCAATGTCTGATGAGTCCCTTGCTCAACGATACGATGATCGTCAACGAACAAAATAAGATCCGCATCTGCGGTGGTTCCAATCCGATGCGTAATCACCAGGAGCGTCACAGATCCATGAAGACTGCGAAGGCTTGCGGTGATGGCCGCTTCGTTTGCGGCATCCAGCGCACTTGTCACTTCATCGAAAAGCAGGATCGGCGCAGGCTTCAATAAAGCCCTTGCAATCGAGACACGTTGACGCTCACCGCCTGAAAGCAGAAACCCCCCTTCCCCGACCTGGCTATCCCAGCCATTGGGAAGGCAGGCAACCACCTCTTCCAATCGCGCCAAACTCCCGACACGTTGGAGTTCGGCTTCACTTGCCTCGGGCCTGCCGAGCAGAACATTGTCGCGCAATGTCCCCGAGAACAGATACGTATCCTGGAAGACAGGGGCAATCAGACCGCTTAGCTGCCCGCTATCAAGTTCCCGCAGATCAACGCCCCCCACGCGGATACTGCCTTGATCGGGATCATAGAAACGGGCAAGTAGGCGCAGGATCGTGGTCTTGCCCGCCCCCGATGGCCCGACCAGCACAGTGGTGGTCTTCGCCGGCAGCGACAGGCTGACATCATCAAGGACGGGATTATCGCCAGCATAGCCAAAACTGACGCGATCAAAGCTGACGTCAAATGTGCTCGGCCCGACTGCGGGAGCGGCAGGTTCCGGTAAGGGCGACGCATCAAGAACCGCCTCCGTCGCATCGATATGGGCGGTGGCCATGCGCATGGCGGTACCATGCGCGGCAATTTCGGTCAAAGGTTCGATGATACGGTTGACCAAAACGAGCATCGCGACCAGCGTCACGACATGATCCGGATCGGCGCCGCCGAGAGACACGTAAGTCACGATTGCCATAAAGGCGAGAAAACCGGCTTGCGCGACCCAGGAATTGGCCAGAAGCGGCGGCAATACCAGCCATAATTGGCGGCGGCTTGCCTTGCTTTGTGCCTCAAGGGCGGCATCGAACACCATGTGCCCGCGCTCTCCCAGGCCATGAGCGCGCAAAACCAACTGGCTTTGCGCAAATTCCAGCATGCGGTCGCTGGCATCGGCGGCAGCGGCATGAAGGGTACGATCGGCCGCGCGACCCAGCTTACCGGCCCACCAATACACCAGGGCGATCGCCGGAAAAACGATGCTTGCCGTAAGTGCGACGCGCCAATCGTAAAAAAACATGGCCGCGACGATGATCAACGGCGTCACCACGGCACGGATCAGCGGTGTCAGTTGGCGCAAGGGCAGTCCCATCATCGCCATTAAATCCTGGCTGAGCGTCTTGCCGAGCCGACTGGTATGCGTCGGGGTAAACCACCCCAGCGGCAGCCCGGCCACGTGATCACCGATGCGATGGCGCAGTGTTTGCAGCAGGCCGGTCGCAATCTGAAAACCGCCGAGCGTGGCGTAATAATTGAGCAACCATGTCAGCAGCGTGCCGATTAACAACAGCCCCAGCCAGGGCAGCGCTATTTGAATGTCACCGCCTAACAACGCCCGTATCACAGGCAAGACAAGCGAGAAAGTCAAACCCTGTGCAATGCAGTAAATGAGCGTTATCGAAAGATAACGCCGCAAGACGGGCCGTTGACCCGGCCCCATCAATCGGGCCAGACGTCGTATAAGCTTCATGATGTCACCTTGCTATCGGGGGGCTCAGCGCCCGCCGCCTGCCAGAGCCTTGCGTATTCTCCCCGTCGGGCGAGCAGCGCTTCATGTGTTCCTGTTTCAACGATCGACCCTTTGGAAAGCACCACGATAGAATCGGCGCTGACGATGCTCTCAAGCCGATGCGCGATGACCAGAACGCTGCGCGAGCTATCGCGCGATGCGAGCAGAGTGCTCAAGCTCTCCTGGATAGCGGCTTCGGATTCGACATCGGTATGGGCCGTTGCCTCATCCAGCACCAGAATAGCCGGATCAAGCAGAAAGGCGCGCGCTATACTGATCCGCTGCGCCTCGCCGCCGGAAAAAGCAGCGTCTTCGCCAACAACCGACTGATAGCCACGCGGCAAGCGTAGAATCCGATCGTGAATATTCGCGGCTTTGGCGGCGGCTTCGATATCCGCATCGCCGGCTTCGGGCCGCCCCAGGGCGATATTGTCTTTGACGGACAGACGCAAAAGCCGCACGTCCTGGAGCACAAAACCGACCTGGTGATAGAAGTCGCGCGAATCGATCCTGGGAATATCCACCCCCCCGAGCATGATTTGACCGCCGGTCGGGGCATAAAGACGCAGTAACAGCTTTGCCAAAGTAGACTTGCCGGAACCGGAAGGCCCAACCAGCGCCGTCACGCTTCCCGGCGTTAGCGTCAAAGATATGTTGCGTAGAACGTCACGCTCGCCGTCGAAAGAGAAAGATACGGTATCAAACCGGACATCACACCCGGCGGGGCGCTGCTTTTCGACCGGCTCTACCTGCTGCGGAATTGCCAGCAACGCATGCAGCCTCGCCAGCGCATCACGGGATTTTTGCAGTGATTGCGCCTCATTCATTAAGCTTGTGATCGGGATCGATATCCCAAGCCCGAGCACGATAAACGTCAAAAACTGCCAAGGCTCAATCCAGGCCTGTGTGATAAACAGCGTGCCACAACCCAGCATGAGGGTGAGCAAAGTAACCGGAGACACCAGGAGCGAAGCCAGCGTTTCGGGGGTTATAAGAGGGCGCGCCCAACCGAAATAGAAATCCTCGAAATCGTCAATCGCTTTGCGATAGGCACGATGCGCCTTATTCGCAGAGCCATAAAATTTGATCACGGAGATCCCTTGAACGAATTCGACGACCGCTTGGTTGATCTGTTCCAAAGCCCGCGTATAAAGCGCCATCTTATCGGCGCTACAGGCCTTAAAGATATGCCGGTAAAGCAAGATGAAACCGACAAGCGGCAGCATAATGACAAGCGCTAAGCGCCAATCCACCCAGAAGAGATACGCATAAACCAGAAAAGCCGTGGTTATTGCATTTGTCAGATCGGTGTAGGAATGGGCGATAAGGTGATGCAGGGCCGTAACGTCATCTTGCATCGCTTGTTTGATGCGCCCGCTGTTATTATCGGAAAACCACCCAAGCGGCGCATGCGCAAGGCGCTCGGCCAAACGCCGCCTCAGGCTGAGGGCAAAGGCATTATCGGCGAGATGGGTCATCAGATCGGCAAGCCCCCGCAACATCAACCCCGCGCTCAGACAAGCAGAGGACAAAATCACGATTTGCCAAAGATCGTCAGCGCCGCTTTGTTCAAGAAGTGAACGGGCAAGCTGGGTAATGCCGATCAGGGGCCCAAGCACAAGCGCCGATGACAGAAATTGCAACGCCATGGCAAGACCGATCCACAGGCGAACCGGCACAAGCAAACTCCCGGGGGAAGAGGCTCCAGCCGCCTGAGCGCTATTTTGACTCGGTTTCATCTCCGTTATCCATCACAATCTTACACGAGAGCCGGTTCGGGAATACATAGACAGCACGAAATAATTTAGAAATATCGATTATAAAATACCGACACTCCCGGAACCAGTCGCTTAACCTTTGCAAACGGACGAAATATGTATGCGCAACGCCTATGCCACCTTCGCAACCGGTGATGTCTTTACCGTTGACAATCAGTTGGAAACGAATTTTGAAACTGGTTCGTTATCGCATGAGATACTTGTCGGCGCGGACTACATTTACCGAGAATACGACACCAGGGGCGCTTACGGCCGCGGTGGCGTAGCCCCGATCGATATTTTTAGTCCTGTATATGGCGCGCCGGTTGCGACGCGGCCTATTACCTACAGTCCTCTGCAAAAGGACAATCAATTCGGGCTATATGTTCAGGATCATATCAAACTCGGCGGTTTGTCACTGTTGCTGAGCGGCCGGCATGATTGGGCGAACTCCGATCAGAAAAACCGGATATCGGGGGCGAGGACCAAAAGGGAAGACACGGCGTTTACCGGACGCGCCGGGCTTGTGTACCGTTTCGCAAACGGTCTGGCGCCTTACATCAGCTATTCAGAATCCTTTAAACCCGTGGGCGGTACGAATGCCGCTGGACAGCCTTTCGACCCGGAAACGGGCGCGCAATACGAAGTCGGCCTTAAATATGAGCCGACATTCTTTGAGGGCAGTTTCACCATCGCGTTATTTGATCTTCGCCGGCAAAATGTCACGACCTCTGATCCTGCAAATCCAGGATTTAGAGTGCAGACAGGCGAGGTTAGCTCCAAGGGTATCGAATTCGAAGGGCGCGCGGAGATGAGCGAGGGATTGAGCCTGATCGCCTCATATACGTACACGGATGTCGCAGTGACGAAAAGCAATGGCGCCGACCTTGGCAAAAGTCCCGCTAAGGTTCCTGATCATGCCGCATCACTCTGGACGCGCTACGCTCCCAGAAGTGGCGCTCTTAAAGATTGGGATTTTGGGGCCGGCGTGCGTTATGTAGGCGAAACCTTCGGAAACAATCTCAACACGCTTACTGTTCCGGATTTTACGGTCGTTGACGCAGCCATCGGATTCGATCTGGGGGCGGTCGCATCGGCGCTTGAAGGCGCAAGATTGGAGTTAAACGCGGTCAACCTGTTTGATAAAGAATATGTTAGCTGTGGGTTCAATTTTTGTCATTTTGGAGCACGGCAGAATATCAGCGTAACACTGCGCTATGATTGGTAGAGACCCGGTGGGCGTGAGTCATGGTTATTTAGTCCTCCCTCAGCCGGAGCAAACAGTTCCACGATGGCGCGGCTGATGAGCAAATCCTGTTCGACCTGCCGCTGCTCAGCCCAGGGCGCCACGTTAGCCCGGGCGATTATGTTCATGGCCGGAATCATGTGTCAGGCTCGGGCGGGCGGCGCACGATGACGCGCCAGCGCTCATCCCGCGCCGTTGGCCGGGGCGTGAAATCGGGCTCGGCGGCTTGCGCCGGTTCGAGTTCGACCCACGGCAAGGTCGGACCTCGCGCAAGGGATTTAAACAGGGCGCTTGTCCTGTTGGCATGACCCAGCCCGCCGAGTAAATAGCCGAGCCGTTGCGCGACCGAGCGTTCGAATGCGGCGGAGAGTCGCGCGAGCCGCGCGGGGTCGATCCGTTCGGCCAAATCGGAGAGCACTGTCACGATGTGATCGAGACCGCCGCTCGCGCGCGGGTAGCGCAGCAGCTCAAGTGCCGTCAATTCGGGGCAGGACACTTTCATCGTGCCCGTGTCCGTCTTGCGGGCTTCCAGTCCGCTCGCGATGGCGTCCATGTCTTTGCGGTAATAAAAAACGATCACCGAGCGGCCGGCCCGAATTCTCGCCAGGCGCTTATCGGTGATGACTTGAAATTCCATGACGGCCTGATGCGTCGCCCCGTGTAACTCGGCTGCCTTGAGCAGTCCAACATAGTACGGGTGGCGCTCATGGCGCATGAGGCTGTCGATATACCAGGATGGCGGGGGCGCGCCCCAGGCCAGAAACTGCGGTGGCACGATGACATAAAAGTCCCGTCTGGGACGAATAAGGCGCTTCTGACGTTGTTGCTTCTCGGCCGCATCGAGCAGCGCGCCTTTGCCGATGCCGAGCGTGTCCTGTGCTTGCGCGCTGGTAAACACCGCCTGCCCTTGTGAGAGCATGTGCGTTATGTAGGACGACAGTGACAAGCGCTGGTTTAGCATCATGTCGGATTATCCGCTTATATAGCGGATTTTTCAATATGATGCTTTATTTCCTGGTCACCTTGTTTGATATTGGCGCGCGTTATGAGGTAGAAGTCGCGGGTTAAAGGCTAACCCTGCGGCTTAATGTGGACAATGTTGCCGAATTTCGACCGGCCGGAATGACGGCGTGCTGAGTATGAAGGCTGCCGAGATGCGTCTATTTCGTACATCGTCATTGCAGCGAAAGCTGGAATCCATGCCTGCCGGAGGCAGGTAGCGGGGCGGCACATGCCTCAGTGGATTGGCCGGAATGGGTGTATTCAGGATTGTCATTCCCGCCCCGGCCCTGCCTGCGGCAGGCGCCGGGCAGTCCTGATTTGTCTCATAAATATTGCCCCCGGACACTGACTTGCAAATAACGCCACTGATCGGTAACCTGCCCCTCATGGAAACCGCCACCTTCGACACTCACGGCTTCGTCAAACGCCTGACCAGCGCCGGCATGCCCGAACCCCAGGCCGAAATCCTGGCCGAGGAACAATCCCGCCTGATCCAGGAACGCCTGGCCACCAAACAGGACCTCAAGCGGCTGGAAGCTGCCCTGGAACAAAAACTCAAGGAACAAGGGGCCGTCCTGGAACAAAAACTCATGAAACTGGAGGCCGCCCTGGAACAAAAGCTCATGAAGCTGGAGGCCACCCTGGAACAAAAACTCAAGGCGCAAGAGGCCGCCCTGGAGCAAAAACTCATGAAACTGGAAGCGGCCTTGAGACAGGACCTCAAGGCGCAAGAGGCCACCATCAAGGCAATCGAAGCTGGCCTGAAACGCGATATGATGAACCTGAAGCGCGACCTCAAGGAAATGGAACAAAAGCTGACCATCAAGCTCGGCGTGATAGTGAGCATCGGCGTCACCGTTCTGGCGGTGCTCTTCGCGCTCCTGACCAATTCCACTCCCTTATAAAGCCGCCCGACCCGGGGGCGCTCAACCCCTCGCAAGAATAACTTATTAGTTGTCATTCCCGCCCAAGCGGGAATATATTATTAAACCACTGGATTCCGGCTTTCGCCTGCCTGCAGCAGGCAGGCCGGAATGACGATAGGGGCGGAATTCGCTCTTTGGCAAAATGGTATAGCCCCAAAAATAATTCTCTCAAGAAACATTAATGTGAAACAGGCTTCTCGCAAACAAACGCAGGGTAAACCCCTGTCTGATCATATCGCCAGGAATATTCAGGAGACGCTGGTCTTCGCCCTGTTGATCCTCGCGGTTTATCTGTTTATCGCATTAATCACTTATCACCCGGATGATCCGTCTTGGTCGCATTCGGTCACGGCCGCCAGCATCCATAACAGCGCCGGGGCGCTGGGCGCCTGGCTGGCGGATATTTTTCTGTATGTGTTCGGTTATCCCGGTTATTTGATCCCGCTCCTGATCCTGATCAGCAGCGGGCGTCTGTTCCTGACGCGGCGGCAGGCATTCAGCCCCTTGTCGTTCTCGGTGCGCACGCTGGGCGTTATATTTGGCCTGATCGGCGCCTGTAGCACGGCCCGGCTGCATTTTTATGCGGCCGCGGCCCTGCCGCATGAGGCGCAGGGCGCCGGCGGCATTCTGGGCGACGCCATTGGCGTCAGGCTGTTAAATACGACCGGCGATACCGGCAGCACCCTGCTGGCGCTGGCCCTGTTTATCATCGGCTTCACGCTCTATACCGGTTTGTCGTGGCTGTGGCTGGCCGATAACACGGGCCGGCTTACGCTGAGATCAATGGCCGCTTTGCGGCGGTGTTTTTCGGCCTGGCAGGATCAGGCGGAAGGCCGGCGCGCCAGGAAGGATCGTGAAAGCCGCTTGCGGCAGGAGCAGGAGGCCGAGGAAAAACGCAGCCCGCCCGCTATCTCGACCGCCGCGCCTGACATAAAACCCGGCATTCGCGCCGTCAGGGAAAAACAGGAAAATCTGTTTGAACCGCCGGCCGACAGCGTGTTGCCGCCGCTCGGCCTGCTGGATGAGCCGCCGCCGCCCAAGGGCCAGTATTCAAAGGCCGCGCTGGCGGCGATGTCGCGTCAGGTGGAATTAAAGTTGAAGGATTTCGGCGTGATCGTTGAGGTCGTGGCGGTGCATCCGGGGCCGGTCATCACTCGCTTTGAACTGGACCCGGCGCCGGGCGTCAAGGGCAGCCAGATCAGTAATCTGGCCAAGGACCTGGCCCGCTCGCTGGCCGTGGTCAGTGTCAGGGTGGTGGATGTGATTCCGGGCAAGTCCTGTATCGGCCTCGAAATCCCCAATGAAAACCGCGAACTGGTGACGCTCGGTGAAATACTCAATAGCGGCGAATATGAATCCCTGAAATCGCCGATGGTGCTGGCGCTCGGCAAGGATATCAGCGGCCGGCCCATTGTCACCGACCTGGCCCGGATGCCGCACCTGCTGGTGGCGGGCACCACGGGTTCCGGCAAGTCGGTCGCCTTGAACGCGATGATCCTGAGCCTGTTGTATAAATCGACCGCGGCCGATGTGCGCTTGATCATGATCGACCCGAAGATGCTGGAATTGTCGGTCTATGAGGGCATTCCCAATCTGCTGGCACCGGTGGTGACGGATATGAAAGAGGCCGCCAATGCGCTGCGCTGGTGTGTGGCCGAGATGGAAAGGCGCTATAAATTAATGTCTTTGCTGGGGGTCAGAAATATCAGCGGCTATAACAAGAAGATCAGCGACGCGCTCCGCGCCGGGCGGCCCGTCAGAGATCCGGCCTATGCGCCCATCAGCGAGGATGATGAACCGCGCTATCTGGAAAAACTGCCCTGTATCGTGGTGATCATTGACGAGCTGGCCGATATGATGATGACGGTCGGCAAAAAGGCCGAAGAACTGATAGCGCGTCTGGCCCAGAAGGCCAGGGCGGCCGGCGTGCATCTGATCCTGGCCACACAGCGTCCGTCGGTGGATGTGATTACCGGCTTGATCAAGGCCAATGTGCCGAGCCGTATCGCCTTTCAGGTGTCTTCCAAGGTCGATTCAAGGACCATTCTGGATCAAATGGGCGCTGAAAACCTGCTGGGTCATGGCGATATGCTGTTTTTGCCGGGCGGCAGGAGCATCCCGGAACGGGTGCATGGCGCCTTTGTCTCCGATGATGAGGTGCATAAGGTCGTAAGGGCGCTCAAGGCGCGCGGCGCGCCGGAATACATCGACGATATATTGCGCGGCCCGGCGGAAGGCGGGGCCGAGGCCATTCAGGGCGTGGACGCGCCGACCGATGAGCTTGACCCGCTGTATGATGAAGCGGTCCGTATCGTGACCGAGACGCGCAAGGCGTCCATCTCTTACGTACAGCGCCGCCTGAAGGTCGGCTATAACCGGGCCGCCAGGATTATTGAAGAAATGGAGAACAGCGGCCTGGTGGGGCCGCTGGAATCAAACGGCAGCCGGGAAGTCATCGCCGCGCCGCCGCCGCCGGTGGATTGAATTGTTGCCGAATAAAATAAAAAATCTGTTAACCGCGCTGGCGCTCTGGTGTTTTGCCTGCCCTGTGACGGCGGCCGAGCCTGCGCCGGATCCGCTCGACCGCTTTTTAACGGACTTTACATCATTGCAGGCCGGTTTTGTGCAGACCCTTAGCAATGAATTCGGCGAGCGGCTTGAACAAACCGAGGGCGTGCTGTATCTGCAACAGCCCGGAAAATTTCATTGGGCCTACCAAAAACCTTATCTACAGAAGATCATCACCGATGGCGATCTGCTCTGGATCTTTGACGAGGATCTCGAACAGTTCACGATAAGAGAACTGGGCCTTGCGATCCGGCAGACGCCGGCCGCCGTTATTTTAGGGAACACCAATATCGCCGAACATTTTATCCGGCTTGATATGGGCAGGATCGAGGGCTTTGACTGGATAAAACTGACGCCCAGGGACGCCGAGTCCCAGTATGAAAATCTCCGTTTCGGTTTTGATCATAAGCGGCTGGCGATGTTGATCATCCGCGACAAGCTCGGCCAGATCATCCGCATTGATTTCAAGAACGTGGTCAGGAATGCGGATTTATCCGCCGATCTGTTTCAACTGCAAATTCCGCCGGGCGTGGATGTGATCGATGAGCGCGGCATTGAGACAGATTGATCATGGCGGCGCGCTATAATCAGGCAGAGTAATAAACATGGAACCCAGAATCAATATTATCACCTTGGGTGTCGCGAACCTTGAACGCTCATACGAGTTCTATCATAAAGCCCTGGGTTTTCCCACGACCGGAAACCCGCAGGCAGGCATTATTTTCTTTCAAACCCGGGGCGTATGCCTTGCCTTGTACCCAAAAAACGCATTGGCCGAGGACGCGAATCAACCACACCCCTCAGGGCAAAGCGGTTTCAGCGGCATAACGCTTGCCCATAACACAAAAGAGAAATCTGAAGTTGATAAAATACTGAAAATTGCCGAGCGGGCCGGCGCGACAATCGTAAAACCGGCGCAAGTTACTTTCTGGGGAGGCTATAGCGGCTATTTTACTGATCCCGATGGCCACTATTGGGAGATCGCATATTCCGATGACTGGAAATTTAATAGTGACGGTAGCCTGGTTATCGACTGAGCCCCCGCCCCGGCCGCTCGGAGTTCATAACGATAAGACGCTGAAATGACCGATCAGGATTATCGCCCGCTGGCCGATCGCATGCGCCCGAACATGCTCCGCTCATACATCGGGCAAGACCATATCCTGGGCCAGGATAAACCGCTGCGGCTTGCCATTGAGTCGGGGCGCTTGCATTCGATGGTGTTCTGGGGGCCGCCCGGCACGGGCAAGACCACCCTGGCCAGGCTCATTACCCATTCCTGCGCGGCCCAGTTTTTGACTTTGTCGGCGGTTTTGAGCGGGGTCAAGGATATCCGGGCCGCTATCGCAGAGGCCAGGCAATACCGGGAGGTGTATGACCGGGACACGGTCTTGTTTGTCGATGAAGTGCATCGTTTTAATAAATCACAACAGGACGCCTTTCTGCCTTATGTTGAAGACGGCACCGTCACCTTTATCGGGGCGACCACGGAGAATCCGTCGTTTGAACTGAATAATGCCCTGCTGTCCAGGGTGCGTGTTTATGTGCTGAAGGCCCTGCGGCCGGAGCATCTCGAAGCCGTGCTTAAGCAGGCATTAAACGACAGCGAACAGGGCCTCGGGCAACGCGCGCTGAGGCTGGCGGATGATGTCTTGACCAGACTGGCCGCCGTGGCCGACGGCGACGCCAGACGGGCGCTGAATCTGCTGGAGATCGCCGCTGATCTGGCCGAAGGAAATGAAATAACGGCGGCACTCATCAATGAGGTATTGGCCGATGGTTCGCTCCGGCGATTCGATAAAGGCGGCGAAGCCTTTTACGATCAGATCTCGGCCCTGCATAAATCGGTCCGGGGCTCAAATCCCGACGCGGCCTTATACTGGTTTGCGCGCATGATTGACGGCGGCTGTGATCCTTTTTATATTGCGCGCCGCGTGGTGCGCATGGCCTCCGAGGACATCGGCAACGCCGACCCGCGCGGGCTGCGGCTGGCGCTGGACGCCTGGGAGACCCAGGAGCGGCTCGGCAAGCCGGAAGGCGAACTGGCCATTGCCCAGGCCATTGTCTATCTGGCCGCGGCCGCCAAGAGCAACGCGGTCTATACGGCTTATAAGGCGGCCTTGCAGGATGCGGCGCAATCGGGTTCAAAAGAAGTCCCCCTGCATTTGCGTAACGCCGCGACCGGTCTGATGAAGTCCCTGGATTATGGCAAAAATTATCGCTATGCCCATAACGAGGAAGGCGCCTATGCCGCCGCCGAACATTATTTTCCCGATGATATGGCGGCCAGGCAATATTATCATCCGGTTGATCGCGGCCTGGAAATCAAGATAGCGGAGAAACTCGCTTATCTGAGAAGCCTCGACAAGCAGGCAAAAAAACCGGCCTGATGCGGATACTGTTTTAATGCCTCTTTTAAAATCTGAGTGGGTAATGCAATAATTCTGGCTTAATTGATGACTAGTACAGAACGGAGACGGCCTGCGGGCAGCAGGTAGGCCAAAATGACAACAGTTTCGTCATTCCAGCGAAAGCTGGAATCCACGCCTGCCGGAGGCAGGCCTGCCTGCTGCAGGCAGGTAGCGGGGTGGCAGGTAACTCAGCGGGGTCGGTTGGAATGAGGTATTCAGATGGTCATTCCCGCTTATGCGGGAATGTATTGTATCAACCACTGGATTCCAGCTTTCGCTGGAATGACGATGGGGTGTCGTTCCGGCTTTACGTCATTCCGGCCTGCCTGCCGCAGACAGGCTCATGCCATTTTCTGCACACTCAATCCACATGCGGCTTAACCCACTCGGAACTCAAAAGAGCCGTTTTAATTCAGGACATTTTCATGCTCAATTTTATTGCAATCGCCGCCGGCGGCGCGCTGGGTGCGCTGCTGCGCTACGGTTTTGCCGGCGGCGCCCAACACCTGCTGGGCAAGGGCTTCCCCTATGGCACGCTGTTCGTGAACGTGATCGGTTCATTCTTAATCGGTATGATCTATGCCGCCTGGATTGAAAGGGCGGCGCTGCCCGAGGAATGGCGTTCATTTTTAATCGTGGGCCTGCTCGGCGCCTTTACCACCTTTTCAACCTTTTCATTCGAAACCGTCGGCCTGCTGGAAAACGGCGCGCTCATTAAAGCGCTTTTGAATGTTTTGTTTTCAGTCGGTCTGTGTGTCGCCATCTGCTGGATCGGCATATTGTCAGGCCGCTTTATCGCCGCATAAGGAAACTCTGATTGAATCAGAGTTTCCATAATCAACCTCGGGAAATTAAAACAATGCTGGACCCTCAATGGATAAGAAATGATCTGGATCAGATCGCGGCCGCCCTGAAAAAACGCAATATGACCCTGGATGTTGCCGCCATAAGAACGCTGGAAGAAAAGCGCAAGGCGTTGCAGGTTACGACAGAACAACTGCGCGCGGAGCGAAACGCGAAGTCGAAAGAGATTGGCCGCCTGAAGGCGCGGGGCGAGGCTGCGCAGGCCGTCACGGATGCCGTCGTGGAGATTAAAAAGCGGCTTGAGCAAGGCGCGGCTGAACTCGATAAGGTGCAGGCCGAACTGGATGACATACTCAGCGGCATCCCGAATATCCCGCATGACTCCGTGCCGACCGGCGAGAGCGAAGCGGATAACGAAGAAACAAGACGCTGGGGCGAACCCCGCCGCTTTGACTTTCGCCCCAGAGATCATGTTGAACTCGGGGAAAATCTGGCCTTGATTGATTTTGAAACCGCGGCCAGGATCGCGAGTTCGCGCTTTGTGATCATGCACGGCGCGATCGCCGGGCTGCACCGGGCGTTAATTCAATTTATGCTGGATACGCATACCCGCGAACATGGTTACCGGGAAGTCAACGTGCCTTATCTGGTCAATACCGAAAGCTGCCGCGGCACGGGCCAGTTGCCCAAATTTGAGCAGGATCTGTTTCATGTCAAGGAACACGGCTTCTATCTCATCCCGACCGCGGAAGTGCCGGTGACCAATATCGCGCGCGACCAGATTATCAACGCGGACGAACTGCCGAGAAAATACGTTTGTCACTCGCCGTGTTTCAGGAGCGAGGCGGGTTCTTATGGCCAGGATACGCGCGGCATGATTCGCCATCATCAGTTTGAAAAGGTGGAACTGGTGCAGTTAGTCAAACCGCAAGACTCTTACCGGGCGCTGGAAGAATTAACCGGGCAGGCCGAGGTGATATTGCAAAAACTGGCGCTGCCTTACCGGGTGGTCACATTATGCGGCGCCGATATTGGCTTTGCCGCCGCCAAGACCTATGACCTTGAAGTCTGGCTGCCGGGGCAAAACAAATACCGGGAGATTTCGTCTTGCAGCAACTTTGAAGCCTTTCAGGCGCGGCGCATGAAGGCGCGCTGGCGCAACCCGGAAACAAACCGGCCGGAACTGCTGCATACACTGAACGGCTCCGGCCTCGCCGTTGGCCGCGCGCTCATTGCTGTCATGGAAAACTATCAGGACCGGGACGGCAATATCACGATCCCGGCCGTGCTGCGTCCATATATGAATGATCAGGCCATGATCAGCCGCCCTGAAACGGGTCAGGGATGATAAAGAAGCCGCGCCGGGATGCCGCCTCTAAAACTTGTCCTGTTTAAGGAAACTCTGATTGAATCAGAGTTTCCTGCGGTACAGGGACGTACCGCCAAAATCAATGATGCAAGTCATTGATTTTGAAGCAAGGTGGAAATCGCATTTTCACCTTGCGTGCTCTGAGAAATCCAGGATGGATTTATTCAGAGCTTCCTTAAATATAACGCGCGACAAGCCTGTGTTTATTGGCGCTTTTCCAGCGGCTGTAGGGCTTTGCCAGCAGCGCGGTGAGGAGCGCCACCACGGCTGCCAGGATAAAGGTGGCGCCGTAAGACAGCCCAAAGCCCCGCGGCAGGCCGGTCAGGGTTTTGCCATAGCTCATATCGCTGAATTGAAAGCCAAGCGCGGGAATCAGCAGCCAGCTTATGAAGTGCAACAGGTACAGGTGCAGAATGTAGGAAAACAGGCTGGTCTTGCCCAGCAGTTGCAAAAAATTCTGTGAAAATGTTAGCGGCAGACGTTTGAAGGCGAATAATAGAATTAAGCCAGCGCCGACGGTCAGCAGCATAAACTGCAAGGAAAGCGGATATTTGGTGGGATTCAGGAACGACATCAATGTCAGCAGGCTTGATTCCTGGATAATAAACCGGCTGGGGTCTCCATAAAGATTGAAGCCTCTGAGCGCCGCGTAGGCGAGCAGGCAGGCAACGCCGATGGCGCAGGCCCGGTTTTCGATTTTTTCAGAAAAGCCGCGCGACAGATAAGCCCGCCCGCCCATATAAGCCAGACACATCAGGCCGATGATGGGCAAAACCGGATAGGTGGTGCGCACCTTGAAATCAAAGGGCAGCGCCAGGACGTTTTTTTGATGCAGGACGGACCACAGATAGTGTTGCCAGCTTGCGCTGTGAAAGCTGACGCCGTCCAGAAGGTTATGGCCAAAGACGATGAGCGCCCCGGCAAGCAGGATGACTCTAAGGTCAAGCAGGCGCAACAGGCCCAGACCAATAAAGCCCCAGCCAATCGCCCAGATAACCTGGGCGTAGAGCATGGGAAAGGCCGGATTAAAGCTCCAGGACCAGGAAACCAGGGTAAATTCAAGCAGTATGAGCGCCAGACCACGTTGAATCAGGCTGAACGCAAAGGCGCGGCTGTCGGCAAAGCGCTGTTCGGTCAACGCGGCCGACAGGCCCGCCAGAAAAACAAACAGCGGCGCGCAGAAATGAGAGATAAAACGCGCAAAGAATACCTCTGCCGGCGTGCCCGGCACCGCCATCGGATCACTGACAAAATAGTCGCCGCAATAGACCATGGCATGATCGAGGATCATAAAAATAATAATCAGGCCGCGCAGCAGGTCAATGTGGTGCAGACGTACAGGGTTTTTTTGCATGGTTTTTTAGGCTCTTTTGGATTCCAAGTGGTTTAAGCCGCATGTGGATTGAGTGTGCAGAAAATGGCATGAGCCTGTCTGCGGCAGGCAGGCCGGAATGATGTAAAGCCGGAACAACACCCCGTCGTCATTCCAGCGAAAGCTGGAATCCAGTGGTTGATACAATACATTCCCGCATAAGCGGGAATGACCATTCTGAATACCTCATTCCAACCGAACCGCTGAGTTATCTGCCCCCCTCCCCCCCCGCTACTTGCCTCCGTCTTGGTCATCAATTATGCCAGAATCATTGCATTATCCACTCAGATTTTAAAAGAGGCTTTTAAAAGCGCCAGCTTACTGAAACGCTGCCGTTGATGCCATCGCCCGGTGAATGCACGGTAAAGCTGGCATCGTTACCGAAGTCAAAGACGTATGCGTAATATTCGTTAGTGATATTATTCAACTGAAGTTTTACGGTCACCGGGCCGATATCGTAGTCGGCGCTGGCGCTCAGCAGGGCGTAATCGCCAAACTTTCCGCCCGTGTTGGCTTCGTTGATGTAATAGTCGCCCTGCGCGTCGAGATGGAGGCGCGCCACCAGTCCGGGCGTGATCCGGTAGTTGAGGCCCAGCGAGGCCACATAGTCGGGAATGCCGCGTAATTGATTGCCTTCAAAGGCGCGCTGGCTGGTGGCCGCGCGCGCGATTTCAGAATCAATCAGCGCAAAATTACCCCAGTAGGACCAGGCCTCGTTAAGGCTGCCGTTAAAGGCCATATCAAAGCCGCTACGGTCCGTTTTGCCGACGTTGCGGTTGACGCCGTCCACATTGATAAACTCATTGCTGGCATTTTGCCGCCAGTAGGACAGCCTGAGATTCAGCAGCGCCGCGGGCGACCACTGGATGCCGGCTTCCCAGCCATCATTGATAGACACCTCGCGCGAACGGTCATTGACGCCCCGGTAAGCCGCTTTGCCAAACGGGTGCTGAAAGCTGCGGCCCAGGTTGGCAAATACATTTACAGAATCCAGGGGCGCATAAACAATATTGAATTTCGGCTGAATGATAGCGCCAAAGTCGAACATATCGCGCCGCTCGCCACTGGCCCGGTCGCGGTAGTCGCCGCCCAGCCAGTCGGCGCGCAGGGCAATATTCCAGCGCAGGCGCTCGCTCGGTTCGTGCAACAGTTGCAGATAAGCGCCATAGCTGCTGAAGTCGTAGGCACGGTTCCGTATCACCCCGGCCGCCGAGCGGTCGCGGCGGCGGCTGTCGTTGCCGAGCGTCCTGAAACGCTGTTCAAGCACATCCTGAAATTCATAATCAGCGCCCCAGTCCAGCCGCCAATCCGCCGCCGGCAGCCAGCTCAGGGTTGAGATCAGGCCCCACTGCTTCTGATCATCATAGCGGTTTTGCAAAGCGCCGCGGCTACTAAAACGCACCCAGCGCGCGCGCTCAAAGGTTTGCGTGTAAGCCTTCAGTTCCCATTGCGCGGCCGCGCCGAAATCCTGCGACCAGTGCGCGCTCAAGTGGCGGGTTTCCTTCTTGCCTCCGTCCTGGCTGGCAAAGGGTTCGGAACGGCGGGGATTGGCGCGCGCCCGGCGCCGGTCATTAAAATAACCGGGCGAATCGCCCTCATAAACGGCCTGCCGCGCGATCACCCGCAATGACTTTGCCGCGTCAAACTGCCATTGCCATTGACCCGCCAGGGCATATTTATCCAGATCCTTATGGTCGCGGTAGCCCTCACCGCTGCGGTAGCCGCCCGCGTAGCTATGAGTAAACGCGCCGCTGGAAAAGCCCGCATAGCCCTGCGCCTCGCGCGTATTATAGCTGCCCAGGGTCAATTCAATCTCCCTGCCCGCATCCTGGCGGGTTGTCACGTTATAGTTGCCGGCAATATTATAAAGCCCGTAACGCGGATCACTGGTGCCCTTGAACACGGAAATAGAGGCAATGCCGAGCGGAAACAACTGATCGAGTTCGTTATAACCATTATGCAGATTGGCGGGAATACCGTCTATCAACAGTCTGGCATGGGGCGTGACGCCATCGCCGGCAAAGCCGCGAATGGCAATATCCGTGTTGATAATGCCCTGGTTATAGCGCGACAGATAAACCCCCGGCGCCTTGTTGAACAGTTCCAGCGTATCGTTGACATGCTCATAAGCCAGTTCTTCCTGGCTTAACACATCCACCGACCCGGCCAGATCAGTCGCAAACGCGGACGGCGCCTTGCCAATCACAACCACACTCTCCAGCCTCTTTTCCTCGGCATGACTGTTTGCAACAGCAAGCGCAAAGCCCGCTATGACCAGCGCCAGCCCTGGGTAATTCCTCATAAGTTTAACTCCTTGATAAAAAAAGCAAAATAGCCTTGAAATGTTATAACATAACAAAAAATAGTATAAAATTGAACTACTGTCAAATGTGTTTCCGGGTTCAGATAGAAGTGAGACTTTTCCGAGAAAAGAAATCGGGTAGCCTGTGACTGACAGACACAGGAGACCGGCCTGTCGCAGGCAGGCGACGGGCGGCCCTGATTTGTCTTATAAGTATTGAACCCGGACACCAGTTTGACATCCGCCGGGCCGATGACTATGCTTTCAGCCAGAAAAAGATATGAATTACTATTTTGCATGAAATGAAAACAAGGAAAAACTCATGACCACGATGATATCTGAAGTCTATAACGCCTTTCTCAAGGCAGGTGTGCCGGAACAGGATGCGAGAGAGGCGGCCGAGGCCCTCTCGGCTGAAAATCTGGCTACGAAGAACGATGTTGTCGAGGTGAGAAAAGACATTAATCGACTTGAGCGAGACATAGCCGTGATGAAGTGGATGCTGGGCATTATTATTGCCGCGCAGGTATTACCGTTATTTCAGGCTGTCGCGGCCATCCTCTGAGCCTGTAGAGACGCAAAATTTTGCCTGCCTGCAACAGGCAGGCGCTCCCGTGAAGGGAGCGACCCTCAAAGCGCACAGCTACACCATCACCAACAAGTTTCAATCCACGCTCCCGTGAAGGGAGCGACGGCTGGCAACTTTGTCATGCAAACCGCCAATCCCGTTTCAATCCACGCTCCCGTGAAGGGAGCGACCCGTCCCCCTCATTCATTTCTTTGCACGTCCAACGTTTCAATCCACGCTCCCGTGAAGGGAGCGACTGAGCGCCCATGATGGCGCGCCCGTTGAGCTTTACGTTTCAATCCACGCTCCCGTGAAGGGAGCGACAGCCGGCTGGGCAGACGACCGGGCGGTGTGGACGGGTTTCAATCCACGCTCCCGTGAAGGGAGCGACCCGAACAACTTCACTGTTTTTGTCCCGCTGACATTGTTTCAATCCACGCTCCCGTGAAGGGAGCGACGTGAAGGCGAGAGCGAATCTGATAGCCTTATCCTGTTTCAATCCACGCTCCCGTGAAGGGAGCGACTGTTCGACCGTATGACGTGTTTTGCAACGCGATAAGTTTCAATCCACGCTCCCGTGAAGGGAGCGACTGTTTCCATAACCAGCGTGTATAGTGATTCAGATGTTTCAATCCACGCTCCCGTGAAGGGAGCGACAAACAAGTCGTTGTTTATGGGAGCAGAACTTAGTTTCAATCCACGCTCCCGTGAAGGGAGCGACAAGGCGGAAGCGCTGGTTGGAGCGAAGATCATTGAGTTTCAATCCACGCTCCCGTGAAGGGAGCGACCTGCACCCAATTTATCCGCTAACGGAAAAGGCTTGTTTCAATCCACGCTCCCGTGAAGGGAGCGACGTCATTATCAGCAAAAACGCCTGAGACTGTGGCAATGTTTCAATCCACGCTCCCGTGAAGGGAGCGACGGTTCAGCACTGAGATCCTTCGAGTTGCAAAAAATGTTTCAATCCACGCTCCCGTGAAGGGAGCGACTTTCTTAACGCCGATGTCTCAATAATGACGCCAGTGTTTCAATCCACGCTCCCGTGAAGGGAGCGACCTGCTATTTTAACTAATCGGAGAAACTACTAATGTTTCAATCCACGCTCCCGTGAAGGGAGCGACATAGTCACGGCCGCATCGAGAAAGGCAGAAGCGTTGTTTCAATCCACGCTCCCGTGAAGGGAGCGACGCACGGATCGCATTAGTGGACTGTGGTAATAGACGTTTCAATCCACGCTCCCGTGAAGGGAGCGACCACATTAGCCAGCCAAAAAACAATCAATTAGACTCGTTTCAATCCACGCTCCCGTGAAGGGAGCGACAAAACGGCCATGTAGGGGAGCGCTTAAGTGTTGTGTTTCAATCCACGCTCCCGTGAAGGGAGCGACTTCAGCGTAAACAGGCCTGTCACTCGGTCAACGTGTTTCAATCCACGCTCCCGTGAAGGGAGCGACGCGCGGATGATCTCAAAATACTTGGAGGTGTTCGAGTTTCAATCCACGCTCCCGTGAAGGGAGCGACGGAAATCCCGCCTTCTGTGCTTCCGAATAAATTCGTTTCAATCCACGCTCCCGTGAAGGGAGCGACAGGTTTTAATCGCGCAAACACGGTTCCGCTTCCCGGTTTCAATCCACGCTCCCGTGAAGGGAGCGACCTATAGTTGCACCAGTTGAGAACCTGTCACCCATCGTTTCAATCCACGCTCCCGTGAAGGGAGCGACGTTTTTTCTGCGTTTCTTCCGGATCCAATCCGTTGTTTCAATCCACGCTCCCGTGAAGGGAGCGACATCCGCCCCTGCAAGTTCAGAAGTCAGATCATATGTTTCAATCCACGCTCCCGTGAAGGGAGCGACGTACGCTTCAACCATTGTCTTAATGTTCGGCCTTCGTTTCAATCCACGCTCCCGTGAAGGGAGCGACCGCACCTTGCTCCGTCAATGACCAGTGTTCCCGCGTGTTTCAATCCACGCTCCCGTGAAGGGAGCGACCTGGAGGCAAGTTCACACCGATAACCACAGGGAGCGTTTCAATCCACGCTCCCGTGAAGGGAGCGACAAGGACGCTTGACCGGCTTTATTGGAAAATCATGTTTCAATCCACGCTCCCGTGAAGGGAGCGACATGGTTAAAAAGCCAGTCGAAGGAATTCCAAGATGTTTCAATCCACGCTCCCGTGAAGGGAGCGACGAAGGTGACCAAGCCCGCGCCGAGGCAATACGTGTTTCAATCCACGCTCCCGTGAAGGGAGCGACAGGCACAACATGGACTGGAGTAAGTTTTTGCGTGTTTCAATCCACGCTCCCGTGAAGGGAGCGACTTCACCTTGCGGGTTTTTTGATAACCCAGATTCTGAGTTTCAATCCACGCTCCCGTGAAGGGAGCGACGTTTTCGGTCTTGCGTTCGACTTCTTCAAGCCTTGTTTCAATCCACGCTCCCGTGAAGGGAGCGACGGTGGCACGCAAGAAGAGACGACGGCAGAAGACGTTTCAATCCACGCTCCCGTGAAGGGAGCGACTGGCAATTATCAACATTTTGCGAGCAAAAAACATGTTTCAATCCACGCTCCCGTGAAGGGAGCGACAATCAATATTCCACAACTTCTTATAGATCCCTTCGTTTCAATCCACGCTCCCGTGAAGGGAGCGACCGCTGCAAGAGGCCGCGAAAGGTTTTAATCGCGCGTTTCAATCCACGCTCCCGTGAAGGGAGCGACGGAAATTACAATTCAAGTGGGCGAGACTAAGGTCCGTTTCAATCCACGCTCCCGTGAAGGGAGCGACGCTGGTGTTTATTTGATCTGATCAGCAAAGATAAGTTTCAATCCACGCTCCCGTGAAGGGAGCGACCCCCTGCCCCTGCGGATCGGGCAAGAAGTTCAAGTTTCAATCCACGCTCCCGTGAAGGGAGCGACCGCAACAGCATAACTTTCTGAATACAAAAACAAAAGCGCCATGTTTCCGCTAACCGATAGAATCAGACGGGTAAACTGGCCTGTTTTTACAGAAAAAAACATTACGGATAAAAAAAACAAAGACTTAGAGTAGCGCTAACCGGCCGGGCCGATGATGAGAGCCGCCGTTTAGCGCTAGAGTATCAGCACATCATTGGCCACATCGCTTACCTTCTTCGCGCCGTGATGTTCAACGCGGTGGCGTCCTTTTTTACCCAGCTTGTAGAATCTCAGGCTGTCCTGTTGTTCATCGTAAATATCCAATAATTGAGACTTCAGATAGGCAAACTGTGCCGGGTCAACTTCGCATTCAAAGACCGAGTGCTGTACGCGAACGCCGTAATCCTGACAGGTTTTGGCGATATGGCGCAAACGTTTTTCTCCGCTGGCCGAGGTGGTGCTTACGTCGTAAGTAATCAGAATCAACATATTCGATATGACGCCCCGGTTATTTCACCAGAAAGGGGGGATAAAACTCGGTATCACCGCGTATATGCCTGGCCAGCAGCAACGCCTGACAGTGAGGGAGCAGGCCGATGGGTACTTTTTCCTGCAAGTAAGGATGTTGAATCTCATCCTGTTTGCGGGTCTGATAAGACGCCAGGAATTGCTTGCGCGCCTCGTCGTTCAGTCGCACGGCGCCGCTGGCCTCGGTAACAAAATGGCGCTGCCGAAACTCGCGGCGATTGATCAGGGTTAAAACAAAGCGATCAGCCCAATAGGCCCTGAATTCTTCCAGCAGGTCAAGCGCCAGACTGACGCGCCCCGGCCGGTCCTTGTGCAGAAAGCCGACGTAAGGGTCCAGCCCGATACCCGTCAACGCCGCCGCAATCTCATAAGTCATCAGCGAATAGGTAAACGACAGCAGGGCATTGACCGGATCGGTGGGTGGCCTTTTGATTCGGCCAGAAAAACGAAATTCATCCGACTTCAATAATTGATTAAATACCGAAAAATAGCTGGCCGCCGCCATGCCTTCAATGCCTCTGGCTTGATCCACATCCTGCGCCTGACGGGCTTGACGGATGCCGGCCGCTAACTCCGCAATTACCGCTTTGATATGGCCATTATCACCATGATTTCTCAGTTCTCTTTGCAATACCGCCCGGCTGTTGGCGATTTTTGCCGCCACGGTCAAGCGCGCCAGCGTCGTGCACGATTCGTTTTGATCCGCCCAGCGAAACTGCTCGCGGCGCAGCAGCACATTGCCTGTAGGCCGGCCCACCACCCGGCACAAAAAGCGCCCGTATTCGCTGTAAAAAGCCAATCCCACCTGTTTTTCCGCACAAAAGCCCATAAGAAAAGGCGATACCGAGATATTTCCGAAGCAAAAAATCTGACCGATATTGTGTAGCGGGAACTGAGCGATTTTTTCTCCGCTGTTTTTGACCACGATGGTCTCACGCTCTTTATGCAGATAGCTCTCCTGACGGGTAATAAAAAGCGTATTGAGCAGTCTTTTCATATTTCCATGCTTTCGATATAGCGCGCCGATCGGTCGTGTGAAAACAACCGCGGCCGGCATAGCGCTTTAAGCGAGCAGGCGCGGCATTTTTTATTGTGATACACCGCGCGCGGCGTGCGGGCGCTGGCGAGAATTTGGTGGGCGGCAGCGATGGCAGCGCGGGTTTTTTCGCGCAATGCCTGATCCAGCAACACCGGCTCACGCCGCCGCACCTGCCAATACCAGATTGCCCCCTTATTGATGGTCGTATTACGCATTTCTTCGAGGCATAGGGCCTGCGCGCAGAGTTGCAGCCTGTCCCAGTCCTCCGGTTTGGATTTGCCGCGCTTATATTCGACCGGGAAATACTCAAGCGACGGGCCTTGATGAATTTCCAGCAGGTCCATTTTGCCATGAAGTCGATAGGTTTCGGAATGCAGCAGAACACTGCGTTCGTAGCGGAGCGTGCCGCGCTGCTCACTCGCGGGGCTATCGACCCGCTCGTGCAGAATTCTGCCCTCGGCGGTAAAGCGGTTTTCATCCCATACCTGCTCCACATGAATCAACGCGAACTGGCGCGGACAATAGGCGTAATGCTGCAAGGCGGAGATGGCGAGGTAGTCGTCCATGCGCGGATAATGTACAGCATGGCTATGGCCATAGCCAAACCGATGATTTTTCTTGATTGGGCGATGCTAAAAGCCATCAATCTGTTCTGGCGACAAACCCTCAAGATCTGTAAATTTGGGGGTGCCATCAGGTTCTACTGATAATGTTCGATGTACTTTAGCCGAAGAATACTGGCCTGATTTTGAATTGTGTTTCCACCAGATCACTTTTTTTACGCTCATAGAACCTTCGGGTCTGGCAGAGGAGGCATCACCTTCAAACAAACGCGGCAGAATTGACTTGATTATCTCGGCATCGGTATCGCTGAAACCGGTTCTTTCCGCCAGTTGCGGCGTCATTGCGCCGTAGGCCACGTAGATAGCCCTGTCCACCCGATGTTTCATGCCCATTGTATCGGATGCTTTTTTTTGTTCATCACCTTCATTATCTTCACCGCTTACACTCTTGGTAATCTGGTTGCTGGTGATGCTGATCGGTTTCAGTGAAAATGCTGATTGCAGCGTCACTGGACCGCGAATGGGTATAGAAACACCTTCGCCTTTCTTCTCACCCTTCTTCTCGCCTTTCTTCTCGCCTTTATACGCAAAAAGTTGTCCAAATGCCCGGACATCAAACCATTTTTCGCAGGCCAACTTTTTCGTTTCATCTAAATTTGATTTTTTGGGGTCGAAAGCATTTTTACCCAAACCATACTCATCGGAATAGGCTCGATTTTTTAAACTGGTCATACCATCGGTCTTTTTTTCATCTGATTGAACGAATATATCCTGCCCCTGCTCTTGCAGGCGATCCCGTATTTTTCGTTTCAAGCAGACATCAGTGATTTCACCATAACCAGCGTAATCAACACGGGGACGGTTACCATTTAACGGGTCGCCATTGGGGTTGGCGTTATGTACCGAGAAAATAATAGCGAAGTCAATCTTGTATTGCAGGCTCATGGTTGATCTCCTTGTTCAGAATCAGTTGTATTGTCAGTGGTTTTGGCATTACGCAAGGCAAGTCGCTGGCAGTGAAAACCCAACAGGAATTCGCCAGATAGCGCCTTGTCGTTCATGTAATCGGCGTACTCAAATGCGGCAATTACCTCATCAATCTCATTCTTAATCTTGTTTAGAAATCCTGATCTGGAAGACTGAAGCTGCTGCATGTAAGGGGCAAGTTGCTTGTAAATCGTCAACCATGTTGAACAGGGTCGATCAGCAAACCGCTGCATCAGCCGGTTTGCCGTTGTCGGTCTTTTTGCGTTAGCCAAGTATAATGCCAAAGATTCAAGTTTTTCAGCCAGCGCCAACAGCCGGCCGTACAAGTAGTCGCGTGATTTGATAGAAGTATCTAAAGACATGCTGTAATTCCTCTTGTCTGATTGTAAATCGCGGATGGCATGGCCCTTATACAGCGCACAAGCCACGCCTATATTGCGCTCCCATTCCCAATGCTCTTTGTTGCTGGTTTTACAGGCCTGATAGTGCGCCAGCCTTAAAATATCCTGCGGAATATTGGCGCGTTCCAATAAACAGGGCAATAAACGTTGATAGAGTTGTTTGGCCAGATTTTTATTGCTGTTTAGCACATCACCGTATACCGTCTTCAATATATTGTAAGGTGCCGGCGCTTGGATCAGCCAGTTTTTAATCTCTTTTTATTTACCGTTATTAAGCGTAACTGTTCTTTTAGCCCGTTGTGGCCAGGCAAAGTCTTCATGCCAGGCATGGATGTCAGCAAGATAATCCGCAGGCATTGATTCTCGATAATAAGTGATGCCCATTCGACCCTTTGTTGCCGAGTCTATAGCCATAATAGAAATAGTGTCTTCAGGTTTTAATTTTTGACTATAGCCATTCATATGCGTTTTTAATTTTTTGGCGTAACTCAATCCCAGATCAATACTTTGCTTTGGAGACGCTAGCTTATCTTCTTGTTCAGAATCGATTTCTTCCTTTGTTTGCTGGCCTTCGTCATAGTCATCCAGATAGGCGTCATCAAACTTGATTTCATCCATAGGTTGAGGAATTTTTTCAGCAGAGATAGCCCAGGCAACGATGACTTGATCTCCATTACGTCGCCCCTGTCGGTCAATTAACCAACGCAAAGCATTATGAGCTTTTTGTGATGTGATATTACCAATCGTAGCCGCCTGTGCGCCATGATTTTTGAAAGAGCTTTTTGTATCGGTAAATTTCCCCCTGAAGGTATAGCCCCCAAAATCATTCGCCGAAATTAACTTGGCTTTATCTTTTGAATGACGTAATTTAGTAGGATGGCTCAATGCAGTGGGTTCGTGCTTGCCGGAAACATAGCACAATGACTGGAATGCATCTTGTTTGGCATCAAACTTTATCCAGCAGTCTTGCAATGTGGGATCTTCCCAGGTTTTAGCGTACTGAATATCAGGGGATTCTATCGACCAGCACACCAGAGCGTTGCCCTGATCCAGCTGTTTCTTTTCTTTAGGAAGAACTTTAAAAATTAGTGGTTGCGCTTCATTATCCTTTACCCAGGAAGTCATTAGCTTGTCATTTTTGATCCACAATATCTTGTCTTTGATTAAATCAGCAACTACTGTTTTCTTGGAGATGTACTTGAAGACTGCAACAAGGCTTGGATGACTGTTACTGAATTGTAGCCAGTTGTTTAACAGTTTTTTATAGCTATCGAAATATGTCGCTTTTAGGCCGCCAAACTGCGCATAGTCACCGGCGATATATTGTATTTTATCGGCCAGCGGATGAGGCGCCTCACCGCTTGTACGTCCGGCGGATTTTTCCGTTGCGGGTAAGATGATTTGGGGTTTTTCTTCAAGCACTTGCGCGCGTAAATAGTTTCCTTTTCCGTCTATGCTGATATTGATATAGGCCTTTTGTACGGTGTGGCTCACTGGTATGGGCCTATCATTGGCAATCGTGTTACGGCTAACCGCCTGCTCATACGTTTTATAGAGTTGTATCATCCAGCTCATAGCGCATCCTCTTGTGCAGTGACTGCAAGCAAATTCTCATCTATGCCAAATTTTTTCATCTCCATGGGGCGGATAAAGCGCCGGATTGTACATGTTTGCGGTCGAGGAAAATCAATTATCCCATGTTTCATTACTGCTTGCCAAAAACGACTGTGTAACTTATCCGTGCCTGTCTCGTCCGGGTAGTCAAAGCCGTGAAACATCAGACCGAAACTGAGCTCATCTATCGAATCGTAGGCGCCACTGCCCTCATTAAAATCGCAAGGTTCGACATAGCCCTGACAGTCTCGAACTCCGAGAAAAATATCCTGTCTGCCACCTCGTTCAAGCATGCGCCGGACAATCGCATAGTGCTTGCCGTCGATACGGTCGCCTTCGAGTTCAGGCCGGTATTCATTCCATTCAAAGTGTGCTTGCACACGGTATTCAACCTCATGCAGAAAAGTATAAATGGCCAAGCCGTTGCCGCCGCTCCATTTCAGAGGCTTGGCGCCCTTGGTCTGAGTGCGCACCGGTTTGATAACCCGCACGCGGTCAACATGCCAGATAAAAGTAGGTTTCCAGTAAATTGATTTTAATACGCCTTTAATGGCTTCATACGTGGGAATATGGTAAGAACATTTTTCACCGCCGAGTTTAGTAATGGGATCGGTAAACAGCGCATAGCGCCCCCATAATTTGAAACTGATGCTGTTTTTCATTCTGTCTTCCTTACTTACCTAGCAATACTGAAAGGCCATTTTTTCTGTCTCTTCACTCATCAGACCAAATTTGCTGTTATAGTAGCTTTCCCTCAGATAATAGATGCCTTCATGCTGAATTTCATACACGGCGCCGGCTTGTTTTAGCCTGTTCCAGATATTGGGAAACACATTCACACTGTATTGCTGCGCTTCTTTTAGCAGTTGATAAAATGCTTTTGCTTCAAATTTTCTATCCAATGCGCAGAGCGCTTTAATAATTTCATCACCCTTTCCAAAAGGCACGATGATACTATGGTTTGGGGCATCAATGGCTCTAAATGCCTGGCCGACTGCCATAAAAGACTGTTGCAAAAGCGGTACTTTTCTATTTCTACGGCGTTCACGGTTTTTATGGCTACCCGGATTCTGGTCATTATTGGCCAACTTATTCAACAGGCAGTCTTGCTTATAAGGATAGATCAAGACCTGTTGACGATCAAAAAAATAGTATTGATAATAGCAATCCATTGCTTCAGGCGACAAAATATCATCCCTTTTAAACTCATTAAAGATTCGCTGTGTCTTATCTTTGCCTTCAATAATATCCCGCAATGTTTGAATCGATTCTTCTGTCGGGTTAATTACATCAATCAGACCGGGAATCGAATTTCCGTTCTCATCTTTCAATCTGCCGTTGCGGTTACAGCGGCCGGCTGCTTGAGTGATGGAGTCAAGGCCGGCGAGAAATCGCACTACATGATTGAAATCAATATCCACGCCGGCCTCGATCAATTGAGTGCTGATGCATAATATCGGCTGTTTTTCTCGTAATCGTTGTTTTATTTTTTCAAATAGTGATTTTCGATGGGCCGGGCATTGATTGGTACTCAAGTGAAATAGTGTATTTTCCTCGATCTGCTGCTGCATTTCTTCGTAGAGACGCCTGGCCCAAGCCTTGGTGTTCACGATTACCAGGCAGCAGCGTTTTTCTGTAAATCGCCGATGAACAAGATCGACGATCTCAGCTAACGCCCAACCTCCAGGCTTGCATTGGTTGTCCACCTTGACCCGCTTCAAGTCCACAAAAAGGCGTCTTTTATTTTCAACCAGTTCAGGGTGTTTGGCAAGTTTAAGCTGCCCATAATCGGAACGCGGCAATTTATCCAGCAAGGGTTGTGTTGCGCTGCACAATACGGCCGTGGCGCCGGCTTGCTGCGTTAAAAAATTCAGGGCGTTACAAAACATATAAACACAACGCATCGGCAAGCATTGGATTTCATCGAAAACCAAGACGGCGTTGGCTAAATGATGCATTCGCCTGACTCCGCGGGTTCCACCTGCAAATAGAACTTCAAGAAACTGCACCATAGTGGTAAATATGATCGGTGCGTCCCAGTTTTCTGCAATCAATTTCGTTCGCCAGGTTTGCTTTTCCGGTTCAATATTGCTGTGATGTTCCAGAACCCAGGGAAACGCATCGCTGTCGCTCTCAACTATCCGGCGAACACTATCCGCGTTTTGTTCAATGATAGCAGTAAAGGGGATGATGTAGATGATTCGATCCATCTTGTGCGTGTCGGCATGTCGAAGAGCATAACGTAAACTGGCCAAGGTTTTACCGCCACCAGTCGGCACTGAGAGAGTATATATACCTTTTTGCTCAGAGGCTCGGCGCTGACATTGGTTAGAAATTTTCGCCCGAATCCTGTCTATGGGTTGCTCAACGCCAAGTGAAGCCAGATGCTTTTCAAGGCGTTTAATCGCAATGCTCCAATCAAAATAAGCGTTGCGGTTAATGCGTTCCTTCTGTTTGTAGGGCATTTCAAATTCCGCACTGTTAATACGGTCAGCATCCACCAGACAGCTAAACAGGAAGCGTGTGAACAGGCCGAGATTAAACATATCGGGTATAGGTAATTCACCCGCGCTTGTTTGTTTAGAAAAGTCGGCAACTTTCCTAATAGCGGAAAACATGGTTTTAACCAGATCAAGTCCGAGCAGCGTGTCGGCCCGTTGAATAATCAGCCTATCGGCATTTCGGGTTGCTTCTTGCAAGTGAGTCTTGGTATCGCATTTTTTCATGCGAAGCGAAAATTTGTCTTTTCCTTCTTTATCAAGACAATCAATGAGGCCGCTATGGTGTGAGGCAATACACAAGGCCAAAATCTGGCCACACAACTCACCTTGCTTTGCATTGCCACCTATCTTGCTGAGTTTCTTCCAGACATATTGTGCCCCCGCGCTTGAGTGATCGATCTTTCCTTTTTGCAGCCTGGCATCAACCCAGGTCTCATCGTCCTGATCAATCATTCCATTAGCGGACTTGATATAGTTCTGAAAATCCCGACTGTATTTGCCGAAGTCATGCAACAGGCCAAGCAGCCGACCACAATGCGGCAAACGGATTTTTTCCGCGAACCGGGCCGCGAGTTTACCAACCTCAGTCAGGTGATCGACCAGTAATTGATCGACACTGTCTTCCTGACGCCTATGGGCAATAAAATGCATAGATAAAATGCTGTAGTGAGAGAAATAGCTTCATTAGAAAGCTTCCCGTTTGGCCTAGTATTGGCAGGCGCGCTCTGCCATAAAATCTTCGCTGACCTGTTCTTCGGACAGAAAGAAACTGTCCCAGGTGCTATCGACGGGCGATAGGATTCGATCCTTGCCCACTACCCGAACACTGACCTGTTTGACGTTATCGGGAAAGCGGGTGTTGGCTGGCAGTCTGACCGCTTGGGTACGGTTATTCACAAAGATGGAACCTGTAGGCATGGGAAATTCCTCATTCAAGCTATATGCCTGAAGTATATAGTAAATGATCTACATGGCAACCATAGTATCGGGGGCCTCACTAGAGGCTATTTTTGCAAAGGCAGCACCGGCCGTAACGGGCGGCCCCGCTGATGTTTTGAGGAATTATCTTATTTCTTTTTCCAGCCGGCCGCGGACTGGATGTAGTTGCCGGGACTGGTTTTTTCTATGGCCTTCTTGCCGGCCAGCAGTTCGACTGTTTCAAGGCCGGCGCCGTTTTGGGCCGCGATCGATTCATATTTGGCCTTGCGCCTGGCATTTACATCGGCCACCAGCGCCCGCACTTCAGCGGTGGCGTCCGCCGAGACCAGGCCCAGATAGCCATTGAGTTGTTCCCCGACCAGGCCATTGTTTTTGACTTGCTGTAAATCTACCGCCAGCGCCGGGGCGGGGCTGAGCAGCAGCGTTATAACTATCAGCTTTAATAATTTAGACATCGTTTTTTTCTCCACCATCAGAATAAATCACTATCTTCGGCAAACACATCATCCAGCGCCTTGTCAACCTTGATACGCACTTCATGCTCGATTTTGATATTCATATTAATAGTAATCGGCTCTTGCGGGGCCTTGACCTGCACCGTGGGGTTACAGGCTGAAACAAGCAAGATCGCCGTCAACAGCGCGCAGCTAAAATATTTATTCATAGGGCCTTGTCCAATAGTTAGTAAGTTATCAGTCCGCCACACGCCTATAAAGTTCCCGGCCCCGCTTGCCGGGAAAATCCGCATTCCCCATGTCGCCCCCGGCGATATTTTCGGGGGTTGGCCGGGTTTTGTGTGACTTATCTGCCCGGACTATTCTAAGGGAGCGCCTACCTGCCGGCTGATATCCTGGCCGATACGGGCCAGTAATCTGGCGCTCTCAAGAAATTTCCATAAATCCAGGTCGATATTAAAGTTCAAATTGACGGGCGCGTCAAATTCAGCCTCGGGGCCGCGGCCGTATAATTTTGTCTGCAATGTCAAGGCGCCGGCAGGATTCAGGTTGACCCGCGCGGACATCTCATTATATCGAAAATTTTCCAGTAACCCGGCCACCAGCTTTAAATCATCGTTCCCGGACAGCAGTTTGTCAATATGATTGTACCTTATCACACCGCCGCGTTCATCGGCCGCCAGCCAGCCGTCATCGATCTTCAACGCGCCTTCGCTCAGGCTCAGCGGCAGTTCGCCATTGATAATGCCGGTCGCCTGTAGCGCCTCGGTTCGGTTAAGTTCCAGCAGCTTTTCCAATGACAGGGCGGAAAGGTAGAGGGAAAATTGATTGACCGGTTTATTCAGGTCGATCTCTATCGTGTCTGAAAAAACACTGCCCTCCAACACGCCCGCCCGGAAGTCCACCAGTTTGATAACAGGCCGCGCTGTCACGCCGTGCCGATAGTGTTCAATACGCAGGGCGATATCCTTCAGGGGCAGGCCCACGTTCAGTTGATCAATGGTCAGGCTCGCGGGCGCGGCCAATATCCAGCCATCATCTTTTTCAAGGTTCATAGCCACATTCAGATTAACAAATGGATTCTGCGCGTAATCTCCGCTCACTTGTTCGGCCGATAGCGTTATTGCCATGCGGGCGGCTTGATAATCAGCCCAGTTGAGCTTGCCGCTCAAGCTGAAAGCGCCGTCTTTGATCTGCAACGGGAAACCGGCGCCGCTTATCATCTGTGTGACCATTTCATTATTTGCGAGCAGCATGGATGAAGACTCGAATTGCAGCAGGCCGCCGCCGGTGGATAGATCATTGGACACAAGAAACCGGAGCGGCGTTGCCCCCAGGTGTAGGGCGCCATTGATCTTCAAATTATCATTATCCAAATGAATCGCCGTCAGGCACTCGGAACCGTTCATCTGCAAGCCGTTTTTCAGCGCGCTCATCCCGGCAATGGATAATTCAGCCTGGATAAACGGCTTGTTTTCAGCGAAGCCATATTGATCAAGGTTTAGCGCGGCCGTTTGTAAGTCGAATGTTATATCGGTATAGCCGGCGCCTTTGGTGATCAGCGAAAGCCGCTGATCTTCAATCTTTAGCGCATGGTCACGGAAGTTGTAAACGGCCCTGGCGCGACCATTCTGCCTGAGCGCCAATGTATCGAAAAAAGTTTTGGCATACGCGACATCAGACAAGGCAAGCCCGGCCCCGTCGTCGATGCTTATCCCGGCTTGATCAGGATTCACCAGCAGATTGCCGCGCGCGTGAAATTTTGCCCGCCGTCTTTTGAGGGGTTGTGTGCCGGCGGCGGCATCGGCCTGTATATGATAGTCGCTTGATAGCGACCAGCCGTTTTCAGCGAAGCGAAAATCAAGCCCCGAGAATTCTGCCGCGATCCCGAATTGTGCGGCATCCGGGTAAACAGAAAGCCGGCTGTCGCCCGTAACCGTCCATGCGTTATTCGCATCGCGTGGCGGTTGGAGCGTAATTGCCTTATCCGGCTGTAAATCGATCGTGTAGCCGCGCGGCGGTTCGTTAAAATATTCGCTGATAAAGGATGGCGCGGCCGCCAGTTGCAGGGCCAGCCTTTGCGGCTCGTCAATCCGGCAATTTTTTATGCCTTGCAGGGCAAGCATACACTGTGCCCGAACATCCAGACGCGCTTTTTCTATAGCATAATCGCGGCTTGAGAAATGGATCGAGGCATCAAAGGCCATATCTGTCGCAAATTCGGCCGCTAGTTGATCAAGCCCATGCGCGAGATTCAATTCGGCAACGGTTTCAATCCGGCCTTCGACCCGCTGAACGGATAGATTGTTTTCTTGTGCCATAAAGCGGCTGATCGCCCTTAACTCATAGGCGGATTCTAATTTGAATCTCAGCCGCTCATTGTCGATATGATAGTCGCCCTGTAGCCGGATGAATTCATCATCCGCATTACCGAGGGATGCCTTGATAGCCTCGCCGTCGAGTGAAAAATCAATATTGCCCGCATGGCCGCGATAGTTAAGCGAGCCGGCCAGATAAATACCCTCCGCGTATTCCACCCGGCCGGTATATTCGGCCAGCAATTCGGCGCCGGCATAATACCGGGCTTGCAGGCGCCGGATATCAATGCCATATAAAGGCAGGCGTTGCATATAATCCTTGAGCGCCACCGTTGCGGCAGCGGCCGGCGCGGCGGCCTGCTCGGCGCGGGAGACGCGGATATCAACAGCGGCATGATCAATCTTAATGGCGGTAATTCTCTGCTCCGCATTAATAGACAGATCAAGATCGAGCGCTATATCATTTGCGGCAACCGAAACCCTGGCGTTTTCAGCCTCATGCGCTAACAGAATATGCCGGACCACGGCCTTGTTTAAACCGATTTGGCTTATCTCCAGCGCATTTATCTGCAAGCCATACCCGGCGGCGACAACGGGTATGAGCTTTTGCATAATCTCAACCCGGGCAATATATAAACCCGCGATGATAAAAAACAGCCCGCCCAGGCAAATGATTTTTTTCATTCTTCCGCCGCTTTCGTAATTGTGACCCTGCACGAAGCATGAAACCCGCCCGCTAAACTTTTTTTATCCATGTCGAGACCCGCCGGTTAAACCGGCCGCGGATTTGCCCCGCGCTTGGCGCAAAGGCGTATAATGGGGCTTCGCTTGCCTGCCTGCCGCGGGCAGGCCAGTCCCGCGTGGCCCTGTGCGGGGCTTCATTTATGGAAGCCCTGAATAAATCCATCCTGGATTTCTCAGGGCACGCAAGGTGAAAATGCGATTTTCACCTTGCTTCAAAATCAATGACATACGTCAATGATTTTGGCGGCACACCTGCCTGCAGCAGGCAGGTCCCTGTGCCGCAGGAAACTCTGATTCAATCAGAGTTTCCTTATAAAGATATACAGGAGACATGATACAGCATGAACACGGCCCCGGACAGCAAACGGCTTGAGCTTGATTTTTGCGGACTGCGATTCAACACGCCGCTGGTCTTGCTTTCCGGCTGTGTCGGTTTCGGCGAGGAATATACCCGCATCAAGGGCTTCTCGAACACCGATGTCGGCGCGGTTTGCCTCAAGGGGACCACGCTTGAAGCGCGGCTCGGCAACGCCCCGCATCGCGTTGCCGAGACCTATATGGGCATGTTGAATGCGATCGGATTGCAGAATCCGGGTTCTGCCACGGTCGTGCGCGAATATCTGCCCGCGCTGGATTTCAGCGAGACCCGTTTTATCGCCAATCTGTCCGGTTCGACGGTGGAAGAATATGCCGAGGTCACCCGGATTTTTGATGATTCCCCGATCGACGCCATGGAGGTCAATATCTCCTGTCCCAATGTCAAAGAGGGCGGGGTGGCCTTTGGCAATGACCCGGATATGTCCGCGCGGGTCGTCGCGGCCTGCCGGGCGGTCACGCGCAAGCCGCTGATCACCAAGCTCTCGCCGAATCAGACCGATATTGCCGAAAATGCGAGGCGCTGCATTGAGGCCGGGACCGACGGTTTCGCGGTCATCAATACCCTGACGGGCATGGCGATTGACATTGAATCGCGCCGCCCGGTTATCGGGAATACTCAGGGCGGCCTGTCCGGCCCGGCCATCAAGCCCATCGCCTTATTAAAGGTGCATCAGGTCTATCAGGTCGCAAAGCGGCACAAGATCCCGATCATCGGCCAGGGCGGGCTCCGCACCGCGGAGGACGCCATCGAGTTTTTTCTGGCCGGGGCCAGCGCGGTCGGTATCGGCACGGCGCTGTTTTATGAACCGCTGGTATGTAAAAAATTAAACCGGGGGATTCTGGCGTATCTCGACAGACATGATTTGCGGCATGTCTCGGAGTTGACCGGCACCTTGAGGCTTGGTGGTTAGCCCCCTTTTGCCTGTCTGTTGAAGAACGGCACCCACTGTTGTCACTTCCGCCTGCCGCAGGCAGGCCGGAATCCAGGAGGGCGGGCCGGGATGTGAAATGAGCGCCAGTTCTGTCTAATTGTCATTCCCGCCCAGGCCCTGCCTACTACAGGCAGGGGGAATATATGACATAAACCACTGGATTCCGGCCTTCGCCGGGCGGCTACGGGCATCCTCGGCAGTCTGTTCCAGACACTGCTCTACCACCTACGTCCTGTAGGCGTGCCCTCTCGCCGCATACAGGACATCCTGTCCATAAATGACGGCGGGGGCGATAGGCGCATTATGAGCGATACCAACGATACCGTGGCCAGGATACCTGACACCTTATTTTAGATGAGGTGACACTGTGTCTGCAACAGTCCAGCCGGAATAGCCAACACCTCTGCCGGCAAAGCCCCCCTAATAATGAATCAACGAATGGACACGATATTTTGACAGTTTTTCGCGCCCTTTGAGGGCATCCAGTTCAACGACAAAGGCGCAGCCCGCGATCTCGGCGTCCAGTTTTTCGATCAGTTCGCAACTGGCGGCGGCGGTGCCGCCGGTCGCAATCAGGTCATCTATCAATAAGACCCGATCGCCCCGTTCCAAGGCGTCAATATGCACCTCCATTGAGGCCGAGCCATATTCCAGTTCATACAACAGGCTTTCAACATCATAAGGCAACTTGCCCGGCTTGCGTAACGGAATAAAACCGATGCCCAACTCCCAGGCGGCCAGGCTGCCGAAGATAAAGCCGCGGGCCTCCATGCCGGCAACGGCGGTCAGGCGTTCGCCGAGGAAGGGGTTAATCAGGCCATGCACGGCCAGTTTCAACATCGGCGGCTGCTTGACCAGCGGGGTAATATCCTTAAATTGAATACCCGGCTTGGGGAAATCGGCAATGTTGCGGATATGGGCTTTCAGGCGTTCCATTGAATATTGATCTCCATACATCTGTCTTATAATGGCCGCGGTTGCAGCGAGGTGAAAATCAGTTTCCATTATAATGAAATCCGCAGGAAATATTAATGACGGCATTTGATTCAATATACAACGCGGCCCTGGAGCGCAATGGCGGTATTGACGCCCTGGAGCGCCAGTTGCCCAGACCCAGAAATTGCCGGGCCCTGAAAAAATTCCCGGACGCCTATTTTTTATCTGAAATGACACACCGTATTTTTCAGGCCGGTCTGAACCGCAAAATGATCGACAATAAATGGCCCGCGTTTGAGGAAGTGTTCAACCGCTTTGATATTGACGCCAACCGCATCAAGAGCGATGAACAACTGGAAGCCCTGATGCAGGACAGGCGCATCGTCCGCCACTGGGGGAAGATACAGAGCGTGCGGCATAACGCGCAGGCGATCCATGACTTTAACGAAACGCGGGGCGGCTTTGTGAACACCCTGGCCGACTGGCCGGCGGCCAATATCGTTGCGTTCTGGGAGATACTCAAAAAGCAATTCAAACAATTAGGCGGCACATCGGGCCCGTATTTTCTGCGCCGTGTGGATAAAGATACCTTTCTGTTGACAGACGATGTGATCCGCGCGCTGGCGCATTGGGGGGTCATTGATACGGCCCCCAAAAGCAGAAAACAGAAACTTGAGGTGCAGGCAGCCATGAACATCTGGCACGAAGAAAGCCGGCGGCCTTATTGCCAGATCAGCGCGATCCTGGCGAAGTCTGTTTATTAACATTTCGTCATTCCGGCCTGCCGCAGGCAGGCCGGAACGTATCTTACGGGCAGGCTTAAATACTGTTCCCGCCCCGGTTCAGGTAAACACCACGAATTTATGAACCTCCGCCGTCCATATCCTCCTTTTCGGCAATCTTCTGCAAGGCAATATAGTCCGTTTTTCCATTTCCCAGCACCGGTATCCGGTCGATAGGCATAATGGCATGAGGAATGGCCAGTTCGGTCATATTGGTTTTACGCGCCGTGTCCCGCAAGGCCCGGCGGGCGGGCGCCTTGTGTTCGGTAAGCAGGATGATCTTTTCTCCCTTGCGTTCATCAGGAACCGCAACGGCGGCCTGACCAATATCGGGCCAGGTCAACATGGCCAGTTCTTCAACCAGCGCCAGTGACACCATTTCGCCGCCGATCTTGGCGAAACGTCTGGCGCGGCCCAGGATCGTTATAAAACCCGCTTCGTCAATATCCACAATATCGCCGGTGTCATACCAGCCCGGCCCGCGCTCGGTGGCGGGGGGCTGTATCCGGCCCGGCTTGTCATGCAACAGATAACCCCGCATCACATTAGGCCCTCGCACCACCAGCCGGCCGCCCTGTTCAATACCCGCGACCGGTTCAAGGTAAGATTCCAGCGCCGGCAGGATGCGCCCGACCGTGCCCGGTTTATGATACATCGGGCTATTGACCGAGATAACCGGGCTGGCCTCCGTGACGCCATAGCCCTGCAAAACATGCCGGCCGAACTTGTCCATATAGAGCCGCGCCGTGTCCTCATGCAGTTTTTCCGCCCCGGCCACGATGTATTTTAATGAATGAAAGTCAAACGGATGGGCATAGCGCGCATAACCCTTGAGAAAGGTATTGGTTCCGAACAGGATGGTGGCCTGAAGTTCATAGATGAGTTCCGGGATGATGCGGTAATGCAGCGGAGTCGGGTATAAAAACGTCTTGCCGCCGGCAAACAACGGCATCAACAAACCCGCGTTCAGGCCGAAGGAATGGAATAACGGCAGGCAGCAAAACACGGTGTCCGCGCGGTTAAAACTGATATGGCAACGCACCTGCGCATAATTGGCCAGCAGATTACGATGGGACAGCGCGACCCCCTTCGGATGGCCTTCCGAGCCGGAGGTAAACAGGATAACGGCGGCGCCGTCAGGATCGATATCAACCCCTTGCCGCCGATAATGCCAGGCCGGAAACTTGCTCCTTAACAGGGCCATGAGCTTCTGCGCAAGGCGGATATCCTTCCTGAAATCCTCAAGATAGCGGACGCTGTAGTCCCGCGCCAGTTCAGCGGCCAGCGTTTCAAGCCCGGCATTGGCGATAAAGCGGCGCGAGGTATAAATCACCTTTATCCGGGCGGCCGTGAGCGCGCGCCGGATCGCCTGGGCGCCCGCGGTAAAATTTAAAATCGCCGGCACCCGGCCGATCAACTGCAACGCAAAAAACACAACGGGCAGCGCATTGACATTGGGCAGCATGACGCCGATATATTCGCCCGCGCCGGTTTGTTTTTTGATCAGATCGCCGAGCAGGATACTGCGCAGGATCAAATCCCTGTAGCTCAGCCTGTCGCGGTTAAAGTCCATAACAGGGGCATGCCCGCCGCCGAAGCGGCCGGCCGCGGCCAGCAGGGCCGAATAAAGGGTTTGGCGCTGATCAAAGCTGCTGTAAACCATCCGGTACATCAGCGCCTGTAACTGCCCGGCGGCGGCCTGACGGCGTTTATGTCCGGGCAACTCCGGCGGCAGGCTGATCTTCTCCGGTGGCAGCACCTTGACCGTGATCTTCGGAAACCAGCGGATATGACCCGTGCCGCGCATATAAGAAAAGGGACTGAATTGCGCCCCTTCAAAGACAACCGGCAGGATCGAGGCCCCGCTTTTATTGGCGATCAAACCTGGCCCCTCGTAGATCTTCATCAGGCTCCCCGTGGTGGTAATCCGGCCCTCCGGGAAGATCACGGCCTTTTTGTCCTGTTTGATATATTTAATCATGGACTTGATCGCCAGCGGATTGGTCGCGTTCATCTCAAACAACGCCACGAAATGCAAAAGGGGCCTGAACAGTCGGCGCGAGGCGATTTCATCGTTGATGGCAAAGGTGGGGGTCTCCGGCAGCCAGGCATAGAGCAACACGCCATCCAGCAACGAAGTATGGTTGGCGACAATCAACACCCGCCGGCCGGCCTTATGGTAATTCTCCATGCCACTCACCTCCACCCGGTACAGCAAGCGCAACAACCCGCGCAGCAAAAACTTCACCAGACCCATCATAAACGGTATTTTACGCGCATAACGACCAGGATAGGAAGCGTTGTGAAAAGGCGGGAATGGCGTTTCCATGTGGCAATAGCGAAATGCATTAACGAAATGTATCTATCGCCCCGCCGTCATTCCGGCGAAAGCCGGAATCCAGTGGTTTATCTAATCCATTCCCGTTTATACGGGAATGACAGCATTCCGGCGCATTACCGGGTTTAATAATTCAAACTATTACTATGCTGGCTCAGATTCTTCAATATGTGGAAACTCTGATTTAATCAGAGTTTCCTGCGGTACAGGGACGTACCGCCAAAATCAATGACGTAAGTCATTGATTTTGAAGCAAGGTGGAAATCGCATTTTCACCTTGCGTGCTCTGATAAGTCCAGGATGGATTTATTCAGAGCTTTCATATGGAACCGATCTCATGGCAATGAGCAATAAAGAACTCTATGACGCCCTCATTGAGGCCAATGTTTCCGATCAAAAGGCCACGGCAGCGGCCGAATCCCTGGTCTCCGGCAAAGAAGACACGGCCGGTCTCAAGGCCCGGCTGGCCTCCGCCGAAGAATCCCGGAATTCCAGTAAAAAGGATGTAGCCAACATCAAGCAGGACATTTCCGACATCAAAGTGGACATTGCCGACCTCAAGGCCCGCCTGACGCTTGTCGAGAAACTCCAGTGGGCGGTATTGATCGGCGTTATCGGCTAATAACAAAGCCGGGAACCCGTTATTCCGCCTGCCTGCTTATAACAGACCGAAATAAACAGAGCGACAGAAACGCCATTTCCCCGCCTTTACCCGGCCAGAGCAAAATAATTACAATTTATCGCAAATTTATTGTTGTCATCGCGTAATAATATTGTCACAATCGCCAAATTGCTAAAAGCAGGGGAAAAATGAACGCGGCGCTTGCCAAACGCATGAATTCTACTATTATAGCGACATCATCGTCCGTTCAGATGATTTGTTCACAAACTACTATTTAACAGTGAGGTAACAGAGAGATGAAATCCCGATTTATTAACAACACGGTATGCTGCATCGCGGTAACGGCCCTGTTGGGGCTGGGCGCGGCAGGCGCGGCCCGGGCCGATGGCCATACGGTCGAAGAACTCAGGCAGCAATTGCGCATGATCACCGAAAGATTGCAGGAACTGGAGGCCAAGCAGGCCAGGACCGAAAAGATGGTCGATGACACCCGCGACCGGGCCATCCTGTCCACCGGCAAAAGCCCGGGCAGTTTCCTGATTCCGGGGACAAACACGGAATTCAGCATCAGCGGCTATGCCAAGGCCGACTTTATTTATGACTTGAAGCAGAAAGGCGGCGCTACTACCAGTGCCTCGGGACTGAATACGGATCCCGGTGATGAACAGGGCCACTTCCTTGCTCATGCCAAGCAGTCCCGCCTCAAGATCAGCACCTCCACACCCACCGTGCTCGGCGACCTGAAGGCTGTCATTGAGACGGACTTCTTTGGTACTGGCGGCAATCAAAATCAAAGCAATAGTTATGGATTAAGGCTCAGAAATGCTTATGCCCAGATCGGCGGCCTGCTGGCAGGGCAATACTGGACCAACTTTGGCACGCTCGCGGCCTATCCCAGCCTCGTTGATTTTAACCTTCCAAGCGGTAGCACCTTTAACCGTCAGGCCCAGGTGCGCTGGACCCATAGTATTGACGATAAACTGAGTTTTGCCGTTTCACTGGAGAACGCGGAAGGCCCGAGTGGCCGTGGCTTTATTGACCGTTTGCCTGATGGCGTAGTGGCGCTGGAGTACAATGACGATTGGGGTCAGTTCAGGATGTCTGCCCTGGGCCGACAGTTGACCAGCCCGGATGACAAGGCTGATGAAATTGCCTATGGCATCAATGTCAGCGGTACTTATGCCATTTGGCCCGGCGGTAATATTCTCGGCAGCTTTACCTATGGCGATGGTATCGGCCGCTACCTTCTTGACGGTGCGGGTGAAGACGCTATCTACATGAACGGCAAGCTGGAAACCAAAAAGACTTATGGCATGTTCGCAGGAGTCAATCACAAGTTCACCGATACGGTCATGGGTCAGGTCGTTGTAGGCCGTCAACATATCTCCGATGCCCGCCGCCTTATGGCTGCCTTCAAAAGGGTGAATACGGTACATACCTCGGTATTCTGGTCGCCGCTCAGCCGCTTGACCATCGGCGGGGAGGTTGTTTACTATGACAAGGAAGTGCCAAGCGGTAACAAGATCGAGAACATCCGCCTGCAAACCTCGGTTCAGGTGCATTTCTGAGCTTTCAGGCAAAGAACATGGGTAAAGGCACGGGGCCGAACAGCGGCCCTTGTGCCCAAACCCGGAGCAGTTAAAACGGGCAGTCCGGTTTTCCTTAGTGAGTCATGGTGTGAATTGGCCGGGCTGTCCGTTCTTCCAACCGAAGCAAGCCAAGCGGCAACAAGATTAGGAATATCCGCCTGAAAACTCCGATTCAGGCGAAAAAATTACGGGCAAAGGCGCGCCCGGGGTTGAAATACCAGCCCTCGCGTTCGAACCCGGAACAGTTAAAACGGGCAGTCCGGCTTTTGTATAAACAGGGTGGTTCCTGTTATACGGGTTAAGGTTGGTGCATGGCAACCGGACTGCCCGTCCTTCCTTTCGCTTTTCCGGTCCACTCCTTCGTTATTGCGATCGCTTGCCTGCTTGCAGCAGGCAGGCACAAGCAGAAATGACATTAAGCGTATCTTATTATTTTTTCTTGGATAAAATGGGTAATTCAAGGCAACCAATAAGGGAAACCGGCATGAGTGAAGACAAGAAAGAAATCGAACAGCAACTCTATCACGATAAAGTTCAGGCTGAAATTAATCATCTCCTGGCCCAAACTGCAAAAGTAAATAAAGAAACAAAATGGTATGAAATCGTCATTATCGTCTCGGCGACCCTCGCTGTCGTGGCAATCGTAAAATTTCTTTATAGTGCAAATTGACTGACCGGTCATTCCGGCTGACATGGGCCTGTCTGGGTCAGGCAGGCACAGGCAGGAATGAGATCAAGTGTGTCATTTACTGTTTTTCTTTATAATATGCGTAATTTTAAAGAAAACTTATGAGGAAACTGGCATGAGCAAAGACGAGAAAGAAACTGAGCAGCAACTCTATCATGATAAGGTTCAGGCTGAAATCAACAACCTTCTGGCACAAACCGCAAGGGCAAATATCGAAACGGATAAAATGAGAGCTGAGACGGTAAAAGTTTATAAGGAGATAAAGTGGTATGAAATTGTCATTATCGTCTCGGCGACCCTCGCTGTCGTGGCAATTGTAAAACTGTTTTTATAGTTCCAATTCGCCGGCCCGTCATTCCGTCCTGCCTGCTGTAGGCAGGTCTAGCGGGTAATGACAATTAAATGCGTTATCTCGGCCCCGTGCTGCAAGCAGAGCGCCGGGGGGGGGGGGCTATCCAACATCCTGGCAATACTCCCCTGGATTCCGGCTTTCGCCTGCCTGCAGCAGGCAGGCCGGAATGACGAAGGGGCGTTGTTGGTCTTTTCTTAAGGAAGCCCTGATGGAATCAGAGCTTCCTGCGGTACAGGGATGCGCCGCCCCATAATCTAATAATTTGGCAATGACGTAAGTCATTGATTTTGAAGCCCTGCCTGTAGCAGGCAGGGAAATCCAGGATGGATTTATTCAGAGCTTCCTTAATTACTTACTGTCCTGCTATTCTGGCCTGCCTGCTACAGGCAAGGCATAAGTGGGAATGGCAATTCAATGAGTCATCCCGGTCCGTGTCCCGGTGATAGGTCCCGTCACCGGGAATCGGCCGGCAGCTCCATTTAAACCCCATTCCCGCGCACGCCGGATTGTTATTATTGCCGGAATTGTTATACAGTGCCAGCTTGTGCGGATCATTAATCAGCAATCCGGAAAACTTAATGAATGCTCAGTTATCTTCTTTAACCAATGAGGCGAATCTGGGTGAAGTCGACGCCCAGTTTCAACTCGCTGAACTTTATGAGGGCGGCGTCGGTGTGACGCAGGATAAAGCCCAGGCGGCCTATTGGTATTTGAAGGCGGCCGAGCAAAACTCGGGCAAGGCGCAGGCCCGCCTCGGGCAGATGTATCTGCACGGCAAGGGCGTGCCCCAGGATTACGCGCAGGCCATCATCTGGCTGGAAAAATCGGCCGGGCAAGGCGAGAGCGAGGCCCAGGCCGGCCTCGCCTGGTGCTATCAAAACGGCCTGGGCGTGGAAAAGGATTACAAACTGGCCTTTGACTGGTATTCAAAATCGGCCGGGCAGGGTCATGCCGGCGCGCGTTATAATCTGGCTTATATGTATGCCAAGGGGATTGGCGTCCAGCGCGACTATAGCGCGGCCTTCAACTGGTATCTGAAGGCGGCCAAACAGGGCTACAAGAAGGCGCAATTGAACGTGGGCCTGATGTTAGAGCGGGGCCAGGGCGCCGAGCGCAACCTCAAACAGTCGGTATATTGGTACCGCAAGGCCGCCAAGCAGGGGTATGCCGAGGCACAGTTTAATCTGGCGCTGATGTATGGCGAGGGTCTGGGCGCGCCGAAGGATGCTAAAAAAGCCTTTAAATGGCAGGAAATGGCCGCCAGGCAGGGTTATGCCCGGGCCCAGTTCAAGCTCGGGCTGTTCTACCTCGATGGCCTGGGCGTGACCCGGGATTATGCGGCGGCGGCCAGATATTTCCGGGCCGCGGCTCAGCAGTCTTATTTCCGGGCCAGCTATCAAATGGCCAAGCTCTATGACGCCGGCCTGGGCGTGCCGCCCTCCAAGAGCAATGCCGCCAAACACTACTTGCAGGCGGCCGAGGCGGGTTATGCCCGCGCCCAGTATCGGCTGGGGCGGCTCTATGCCGCCGGACGGGGGGTCAAGCAGGATGAGGTCAAGGCCTGTTTCTGGTTTGAATGCGCGGCCAGACAGGGCTATAACAAGGCCCAGTATGTGTTGGGGGTGCGCTATGCCCAGGGCCTGGGCGTCAACAAGGATTATCAACGCGCCTATGCCTGGCTGTCTCTGGCCAATCATGTGGACGATCCCCGCATCAGAGAGGCACTGGAACGCCTCGGCGCCAGACTCACCAGCCAGCAGATAACAAAAGCCAAGGCGCTGGCAGACGACCTTGGTCAGGTTGATCCTCAGCCTGCTTGAGGGTTATTTGTGATTCCCGCCTGCCTGCGGCAGGCAGGGGGAATGACAATTCAACCCGCTACAGGCCAAAACCCCGATTCATCAATAAAGATACCGAATATTTATCCCGGCATAAAGGTTGAATTCGGGCGCGGGTTCGTAGTAGCGGCGGCCGAAGGCGTTGATTCGGACATTGCCCACGTATTCTTCATCAAAGAGATTATTGATCCCCAGATAAGGCATGATCTCCATATCACCAAAGGTCCGCTTGTAACCGGTACGCAGATTGGCAACGCCATAGGCCCGGTTTTTCTCGGTGTTGGCGTTATCCACAAACATATCGCTGACGTATTGAAAATCAATGCCCGAGAAAAAGCCCGAGGGGTGTGTGTAACTCAGTTCGGTGTAGATATTATGCTTGGGCAGGCCAGGCAGTTCGTTATCCGAGCAATTTCCGGCGCGGCATTGGGACGCCGGAAAGCGGGCAAACTTAAAGTCACTGAACGTGTAAGACAGCAGCATGTTAAAGCCGGCGGCCGGGCTGAATGAAACGGAACCCTCAATACCGTTGCGCGTGGTATCGGCGTTGTTAAAAAAAGTCCGCCCGCCGATATTGGATATATTGATGATTTCATCTTTAACGGCGATATGAAAAACGGCCAGTTCATAGTTAAGACGCGGGTTCGGCGCGCCCTTGACCCCCAGTTCATAATTCAGCGCCCGTTGCGCCTTGACGTTGGCAAAGCCGCCCGTGGCGACCCTGGCCAGTTCGGTGAAGGTCGGGGTTTCAAACATGCTGGAGATATTGGCATACACATTAACGCCCGGATTAACGGCCCATAACAGGCCGCCCATCGGGCTCAGTTCTCCAAATTTGAGGCGGGTGGATTGATCGCCGTCCGAGCGGAATCGATCTTCCACTTCCAGCACAACCCGGTCATAGCGCAGCCCCAGCGCCAGTTCAAGCTGGTCGCTCATGGCCCATTCGTTACGCAGATAAACCCCGGTGGCGTCGCCTTTTTCAAGCTGATTCAAGGCCAGGCGGCCCTTGCGCCCGTTATTGTTGGCCGAGCGCCGGCGATCGTCTTGCTGGGTGTCAATGTCAAAGCCGAGGGTCATGCGGTTTGGGCGGCCAAACAGGGTCGTTTCATGGTTGTATTGGGCGCCGCCGCCAAATTGAAAACGTGAAAATTCGACAAAACCGCTGCGCGCGATCGGCAACAGGCCCTCATAGTTTCGATGCAGATAATAATTGCGCAGGATCAATTCGCCGTTGTCGCCGATCTGCCGGCGGTAGGCAATACCCAGTTTTTGCTGGTCAATCGCTTCGCCGGAATCGCGCCGGACATTATTGACATAGGCCTGACGCCGATCCCGCTTTACGGCCGCCCGGTTCAGGCCGCCGGGGTCATCCGCCACGGGGGCGTCATAGGCCGTGAATACCGCGCTGAAGTCGGAACGCGCGTCAATGTCGTACACAAATTTGGAATTAAAGCGGGTGTTTTTTGTGCGGCTTTGCGAGCGATAGCCTTCTGTCTGGAATTTTGACACGTTGAAAAAATAACGCAGTTTATCCACTTGGCCGCCGGTCTTGATATTGCCGAGGCGGGTCTGATATTCGCCCAGGCTGAAATTGCCGGCGATATAGCGCTCGGCGTCCGGCTGATCACCCGTAAAAAAATTGACCACGCCGCCGGACGAACTGCCGTACAGCGAAGACGCGGGCCCGCGTATCACTTCAATGCGGTCAATCGAGTTCAGGTCAATATCCTCGATGCCGCCCTGTCCGTCAACGGTGGTCAGCGGGATGCCGTCCTGATAAAACCTGATGCCGCGGGTGCCGAAGTTGGCGCGCGCGCCAAAGCCGCGGATCGACATTTTCAGGCTTTGCGCGAAATTATAGCGGTTCTGCATAAACAGCCCCGGGATCCGCACCAGTGATTCGTCCAGCCCGATCATCTGCCGCCCGGAACCGATAGCTTCGCTGTCAACCAGGCTCACCGCGGCCGGCACGTTATAGAGCGGCTTGTCATCGCGGGTTGCGCTAACGGTGATCTCGTCCACCAAATTCGGCCCCGGCGGATCATTCTCGGCGGCGGATAACGGCGCGATCAACAGGTTAAACATAATTACCGGCAGTACAGCTAAATTGAGCTTCATGGATATTCCCCTAAACTGAAATAGTAAAAAATAGCTGGCAATATTCATACCTTTAACCGTCGGCAAACCACCCCGCCCGGAGTCACGGCCGGCACAGGCAAACGCCCCGGTGCGCCGTGAAGAGGGTGATAGGAGTAAGTGGTGATTGCAGCAAATCAGCCACTCACATGGTTTATTTGCTGCAATGCCCGTTGTTATTATTGCTGTTATTGTCATTCCCGTGTACACGGGAATGGATAGTCCAATGCACTGGATTCCGGCCTTCACCGGGCGGCTACGGGCATCCTCGGCGGCTTGTTCCAGACGCCGCTCTACCACCTACATCCCTGTAGGCGTGCCCTCTCGCCGCATACAGGACTTCCTGTCCATAAATGACGATGGGGCGTGCGCGCACATTACGGTAACTTTTAATATTATTTCTGTCTCCCCCGTTATTCCAGTCTGCCTGCCACGGGCAGGCTGGAATAACAGCGAGGATTGGGTTCCGGCTTTCGCCTGCCTGCGGCAGGCAGGCCGGAATAGACATGGGCCACATTACTCAATCCGGCTTCCTCCCACCCCTGCCGATACAGTAATAACTAAAGCCCGCGGCCTGCATCAGATCCGGCTCATACACATTGCGCAGGTCAATAAAGACCGGCCGGGCCAATGCGTTTTTAAGCCGTTCGAGATCCAGATTACGGTAGGCATTCCATTCGGTCATCAATATCACCGCATCGGCGCCTTCAAGCGCGGCATAAATATCATCAAAGTAGCGGATGCCGGCCGGGAGTTGTTTTTTTGCCTCTGTCATGCCCTGCGGGTCATGGGCGCGGACCTGGCAGCCGTTTTCCATGAGCTTCGGCAGGATGGCGAGTGATGGCGCGGCGCGCATATCATCGGTTTCCGGCTTGAAGGTCAAACCCAGCACCGCAATGGTCTTGCCATGCTCGCCACCGCCAAGCGCGGTGCGGATTTTTTTAATCATGCGCGCCTTTTGCGCGTCATTGACCTCGATCACCGCCTCGACAATACGGCTGGAAACCCCGCTCTCCTGGGCAATACGCGCCAGCGCTTGGGTGTCTTTGGGGAAACAGGAGCCGCCGAAGCCCGGGCCGGGATGCAAAAACTTTTTGCCGATGCGCCGGTCCAGCCCCATGCCTTTGGCCACGGCATGCACATCGGCGCCCAGCGCTTCACACAGGGTCGAAATCTCGTTGATAAAACTGATCTTGGTAGCCAGAAAGGCATTGGCGGCATACTTGATCAACTCGGCGCTTTCCAGATCCGTCTTCAATATCGGCGCTTCAATCAGGTTCAAGGGCCGGTAGAGCGCGCGTAGCTGCGTTTCGGCCCGCGCCGATTCGACCCCGATCACCACCCGATCCGGGCGCATGAAGTCGGCAATCGCCGCGCCTTCCCGTAAAAATTCGGGATTCGAGGCCACGTCAAAATCCGCTTCCGGGCGGGCCTCCCGGATGATGCGCTGCACCTCTCTGGCCGTGCCCACCGGCACGGTCGATTTATCCACGATCACCGTATAACCCGCGAGATGCGCGGCAATTTCCCTGGCTGCCGCATAGACATAGCTTAAATCCGCGTGCCCGTCTCCGCGCCGGGGGGGCGTGCCGACCGCGATAAATACCAGATCGGAGGCGGCAATATGATCGGCGCAGGTCTCGCTGAATGCCAGCCGGCCGGCCCTGACATTGTCTGCTACCAGACGCTCAAGCCCCGGCTCATAGATCGGTATTTCCCCGCGCTTCAGGGCCGCGATCTTTGCCCCGTCCTTATCAATACAGACCACATTCGCCCCGAATTCGGCAAAACAGGCGCCGGAAACCAGGCCGACATAGCCGGCCCCAATCATGGCTACTTTCATACGCGATTATTCCAAAAGATTATAAAAAAACGATAGCGGCCCGGAATCATACCCGAAAATACGTCCGGTACCAGGCAACGAATTTCGCCAGCCCCTGCTCAATACCGGTGTTCGGATTAAAGCCGAGTTCGGCCCTGGCGCTATCAATATCGGCACAGGTCTCGGCCATATCCCCCGGCTGCATGGGCCGCCTGTTCAACTTCGCCTTTTTGCCGATCACCCGCTCCAGGGCGGTGATAAAGTCCAGCAGGGTCACGGGCCGGTTATTGCCCAGGTTGTATATTCGAAAATGATCAGCCTTGTTCAAGCCCGTCAGTGGCCGATCAACCGCGCTGATCACGCCGTTGACAATATCATCGACATAGGTGAAATCGCGGGCATGTCTGCCGTGATTAAAGACATCGATCGCCGCGCCGCTCAGGATGTTTTTTGTGAACTTGAAATACGCCATATCCGGCCGGCCCCATGGGCCATAGACCGTGAAAAAGCGCAGGCCGGTCACGGGAAAATCAAACAAATGATGATAGGCATGCGCCATCAACTCATTGGCCGCCTTGCTGGCGCCGTACAGGGAGGCCGGGGCGGAGACCGGATCGCGGGTTGAAAACGGAATTTTTTTATTGACCCCGTAAACGGAGCTGGAAGAGGCATAGACCAGATGGCGAATCCCGTTGTGCCGGCAGGCTTCGAGCACGGTCAAAAACCCGCTGATATTGGCATGAATATAAGCCTCGGGATTTTCCAAAGAATACCGCACCCCGGCCTGGGCAGCGAGGTGAATGATAATATCCGGCCGTTCCGACCGGACAAGACGTTCGACATTTTCCCGGTCGGCGATATCCTGCTGATAAAAAGCAAACCCCTCGCGGGGTTTGAGGTGTCGCAGCCGATCCTGTTTAAGTGTGACGGCATAGTAATCATTGAGGTTATCAAACCCGATGACCGCATCGCCCCGTGCCAGCAAACACTTCGCCACATGAAAACCGATAAAACCCGCGACCCCTGTGATCAGAAATTTCATGTCAAGGATTATTCCGGAGCCGTATGGATGGTTTGATAAAAGAAGACGGGTTTTTGGCAGACCATGTTAAATAAAATGGCTTGACTTAGCCAGTCTAAAATAGAAACATTTAAGATTGAAAAAACACACACGAGGTCAAACAATGAAAACAATCGGCCTGCTTGGCGGCATGAGTTGGGAAAGCACTCTGGATTACTACAGGGCAATCAATGAGGGGATCAAAAACGCCCTCGGCGGTTTGCATTCTGCAAAAATTGCCATGTACAGTGTTGACTTTGAGCCTGTCAAGCAACTTCAGCAGGCCGGCGACTGGGCCAAAACGATCAGGATTTTATCTGAAGCCGCCAACAATATTGAGGCCGCCGGGGCCGATTTTCTGCTCGTCTGCACAAACACGATGCACAAGATCGCCCCCGAAATTGAAGCCTCGATAAAAATCCCCCTGCTCCATATTGCCGATGCGACTGCGGACGTTATTATCAAGGAAGGCATTAAGTCAGTGGGTTTATTGGGCACCGCCTATACCATGGAACAGGCGTTTTACAAGGGCAGGCTCACGAATAATCACGGCCTTCGGGTATTCGTGCCGGGCGAACAGGATCGGAATATTGTGCACAACATCATTTACCGGGAACTCTGCCTGGGAAAGGTTAAGGCAGACTCGAAGGCAGAATATTTACGCATTATATACGCCCTGGCCGCCCAGGGGGCAGAGGCCGTTATTCTCGGCTGCACGGAAATCGGTATGCTGGTCAAGCAGGCGGATACCGCTATCAGATTGCTGGATACCACGGCTATCCATGCGGAAAAAGCGGTTGAGTATGCCATAAGATGAGTGACTCAAGCGGACATTAAGCCATTTACCAAGCCGGCAGCGCCTTCCTCGGCTACCTGCTCGCAGCCTGCCTGAAGCAGGCAGGTCAGGCCGGAATGGAAGGGGCTTTTTGTGCATTGCCACTCCTTTTGGCCCTCTGCCGTCTTTTTCACTCCTGCCCCGTGGTCATTCCAGCGAAAGCTGGAATCCAGTGATTTATGCGATACAGTCCCGCGAAGCGGGAATGACATCAAATGCGTCATTCTGACTGGCACGGTAGAGGCAGACAGAGCCGGATTCCATTTCACACCCCGGCGCCACCTTACTGGATTCCGACTTTCGCCTGCCTGCCTGCTGCAGACAGGGAAGTCCAGGATGGACTTATTCAGAGCTTCCTTGAGGAAACTCCGGCCGGGAAATGACTCCCGACCCGACCGGTATGAAATGCAGGAAATGGCGTCCCCAAGGGGATTCGAACCCCTGTTGCCGCCGTGAAAGGGCGATGTCCTAGGCCTCTAGACGATGGGGACTTTTGCTGTCCTGCAAACTGGAAAGACTGGTGGAGCCAGGCGGGATCGAACCGCCGACCTCTTGCATGCCATGCAAGCGCTCTCCCGGCTGAGCTATGGCCCCGACTCACTGCCGCTTGTTGCGACAGGCGGCAGACTTTACGTGACCCGCCAGCCGCTGTCAAGACAATGCGCGTTTTTGAATGAATTCAATGCCCTTTTGCATGCGGCTCAGGGTTCTGGCCCGGCCCGCCAGACGCAATGTGTCGTCTATCGCGGGCGAGATACCGGCGCCGGTGACAAGCACGCGCAAGGGTTGCGCCAGCCTGGCCATTTTTAACTCAAACTTCGCGGCAACCGCCTCAATCGCGGCCTTGAGCTTGTCATTAGTCCACTCCGGCAGGTGTTCCAGCTCCTCCCTTAACGCGCTCAGCGGCGCCAACACGACAGGGCGCAGGTGTTTCTTGGCCGCGCCGGGCTGGTATTCGGCAAAATCCTGATAAAAGCACACGCTCTGTTCTGCCATATCCTTCAATGTTTCAGTGCGCTGCTTCTGCACGGCAATGAGTTCCGTCAGCGCCGGCCCCTGCTCCGTGGCAACGGCCATCTTTTTAAACATGGCGGCCAGGGCCTCAGCCAGGCTCGCATCGTCTGCATGTTTCAAATAATGTTGATTAAGCCAGCGCAGTTTTTGCGGATTAATGCTGGCCGATGACTTATTAACCGCGGCAATATCAAATTCCGCGATCATTTCAGCAATGGAAAACACCTCCCGGTCGCCCATGGACCAGCCCAGCCTGACCAGATAATTCAGCAGCGCTTCCGGCAAAAATCCCTCGTCCCGATATTGCAGAACACTGGCGGCCCCGTCGCGCTTCGATAATTTCCGGCCGTCGGCGCCCAGGATCATCGGGATATGCGCGTAGCCCGGCACGGGCGCGCCCAGCGCCTTGAAAATATTGATTTGCCTGGGCGTATTGTTCAGGTGATCATCGCCGCGGATGACATGAGAAACCGCCATATCCATATCATCGACCACCACGGACAGATTATATGTCGGCGAGCCATCCGAACGCGCGATAATCAAGTCATCCAGTTCCCGGTTGGCGAAACTCACCTCGCCCTGCACCTGATCATGTACAATGACATTGCCGGTCAGCGGATTTTTAAAGCGCACGACCGCCCCCTTCGCCGCGCTGCCCCGCTCGCGGCAAAGCCCGTCATAGCGGGGCTTCAGCCCTTTCGACAGGGCCTCGCCGCGTAATTGCGCCAGCCGTTCCCTGGAACACGAACAACGATAGGCCCGGCCTTCATCCAGCAGCCGGGTGATGATCTCCCGATACCGATCAAGCCGCTCTGTTTGATAATAGGGCGCGCCGTCCCAATCCAGGCGCAACCACCGCATCCCGTCCAGTATCACCCGCACGGCCGCGGCGCTGGAACGCTCGCGGTCGGTATCCTCAATGCGCAGTAAAAATTTGCCGCCATGATGCCTTGCATACAGCCATGAAAAAAGCGCGGTGCGAACCCCGCCGATATGCAAAAGGCCGGTGGGACTCGGGGCAAAACGGGTAATCAGCGGCATTTTTGCCTAAACCAGGCCAACCGTTATAACAAGCGGGCCTTGCAGCCCGGATGGATTACTGACCATATCGCCTCCGCCGTCATTCCGGCCTGCCTCGTGCAGGCAGGCGAAAACTGGAATCCAGTGGTTTTACTATACATTCCCGCGTATGCGGGAATGACAACAAAATTATAATTTCTGCCACCCCATCATTCCCCCAGACACTCCAAACACCCCTCTACCCCGAAATACCCTTAAATAACCAGGGACTACTCGCCTTCTGTTTTCGCTCATAGGCGCGGATTTCATGGGCCAGTTCCAGGGTCAAGCTAATATCATCCTGCCCCTTGAGCAGGCGGTCTTTCATGCCGGCGTCAATGTCAAAGCCATAGCGGCGGCCCGCTTCGGTCTTGATGCATTGCCCTTCAAGGTCAACCGTGGCCTGAAATCCGCGCCTGGCATGAACCGCGGTGAATAACTCGTCAACCTCGGCTTCCGGCAGGCATATCGGCAAAAAGCCGTTTTTCAGCGAATTACTGTAAAAAATATCCGCAAAGCCGGGGGCCAGCGCCGCCTTAAAACCAAAATCGGCCAGCGCCCAGACGGCATGTTCCCTGGAAGAGCCGCAGCCGAAATTCTCCCTGGCAAGCAGGATTTGCGCCTTGTCATAGGGGGGCTGATTCAGCACAAAATCCCGATTTACCGCGCGTTTCGCATGCTCCTCAAGGGTCTCGGCGCTGTCCAGATAACGCCAGTCATCAAACAGGTTGGGGCCAAAACCGGTGCGCTTGATCGATTTCAAAAACTGCTTCGGAATAATGGCGTCCGTGTCCACATTGGAACGGTCTATGGCCGCGATGATGCCGGTGAATGTCTTGAATGGCTGCATGGTCTTTCCCCTTTGTTTCAATATGAATGTCGTTCTTTCGCCTGCCTGCCGTCTGAGAACAAGCCGGAGTGGCGAGGCGCAGAAAAGAATCCCTCAAAACTCTCTGACATCAACAAAATGACCAGCAACGGCCGCGGCCGCGGCCATGGCCGGGCTGACCAGGTGGGTGCGGCCGCCGTGGCCCTGGCGTCCCTCGAAATTGCGGTTAGAGGTCGATGCGCAGCGCTCTCCCGAAGCAAGCCGGTCCGGGTTCATGCCAAGACACATCGAACAGCCGGGTTCGCGCCATTCAAACCCGGCATCCAGAAAGACATCGGCCAGACCCTCGGCCTCCGCCTGTTTTTTTACCAGGCCGGAACCCGGCACGACCATCGCCAGCTTGATACTGTCCGCCACCTTCCTGCCCTGCACAACCTCCGCCGCAATACGCAGATCTTCAATGCGGGAATTGGTGCAGGAACCCAGAAATACCTTGTCAATCCAGATATCCGCGACCGGCGTGCCCGGCTTCAGCCCCATATAATCCAGCGCCTTCTCCATCCCCTCGCGCTTGACCGCATCCCCGGCCTTGCCCGGATCCGGCACCGCATCATTGACCGAAATGACCATCTCCGGCGAAGTGCCCCAGGTCACCTGGGGCTCGATGGCCGCGGCGTCCAGCTCAATCACCTGGTCAAATTCCGCATCCTCATCGCTCTGCAATGCTCGCCACAACTCAACCGCGCGGTCCCAGTCTTCCCCCTTCGGCGCATAAGGGCGACCCTTGACATAATCCAGCGTCTTTTCATCAACCGCGACCAGGCCAACACGCGCGCCCGCCTCAATGCTCATATTACACACGGTCATGCGCCCCTCCACCGACAAGGCCCGGATCGCCTCACCGCCAAACTCAATCGCATAACCCGTGCCGCCGGCCGTGCCCAGCGCCCCGATAATGGCCAGCATAATATCCTTTGCCACAATGCCCCGCCCGGCCCGGCCATTGACCGCGACCAGCATATTCCTGGCCTTCTTTAACACCAGACACTGGGTCGCCAGGACATGCTCCACCTCGGAAGTGCCGATACCGAAGGCAAACGCCCCCAGGGCGCCATTGGTCGAAGTATGAGAATCACCGCAGACTATGGTCATACCCGGCAGGGAAGCGCCCTGCTCGGGGCCGATCACATGCACAATCCCCTGGCGCGGGTCAAACATATCAATCCGGGTAATGCCGGACTCCCTGCAATTTTCAGTCAGCGTCTCCAGTTGCAGGCGCGAGACAGGATCTTCGATAACCTCCCGATTCACGGTCGGGACATTATGATCCGGCACGGCCAGATTAGTATCCAGCCGCCACGGCCGGCGGCCGGCCAGCTTCAAGCCGGCAAACGCCTGCGGGGAAGTGACTTCATGGATAAGGTGGCGATCAATATAGATCAAGGCGCTGCCGTCGCCATAATCATGCACCACATGATCATCCCAAAGCCTGTCGTAGAGCGTTCTTGCCTTCATAGCTGTTGGTTTATATACAAATCATGCCTTCTATGGAAGGACGGTTTTTTCGACTTCCTGCTCCGGTGTCATTTCCACTCCGTCGTCATTCCGGCCTGCCTGCTGCAGAAGGCGAAAGCCGGAATCCAGTGGTTTTATCCAATACATTCCCGCGGCAGCGGGAATGACAACATAGACATCATCCCGGCGGACATATCTCAACCACCGTCCGGCCGGTTGTCCGCCCGGCCAGCATTTCCTCAAAAACCGTCTCCAGACCGTCCAGACCGACCGTGCCGGTCACGATCTCCCCGAGTTTGGCGGGCGCCAGGTCATCGGCCAGCCTTTCCCACAATGGCTGGCGCAGATGCGTCGGGCAGCCGGCCGAAGTGATCCCGAGCAGGCTCACGCCCCTTAAAATAAAGGGCATGACGGTCGTCTGCAACTGATGACCGCCCGCGAGGCCCACCGAGGCGATATTGCCAAACGGGTTCAACGTGCGGGTCAGCCAGGCCAGCAGATCGCCGCCCACGTTATCGATCGCGCCGCCCCATTGCCCCCTTTCCAGCGGCGGGCCGCTCAAGTCGATCGCATTTCGATCCAGGATTTTTGCCGCGCCCAGCGCCTGCAACTTCGCATGACTCTCCGCCTTGCCCGTCACGGCAACGACCTCATAACCCAGCGCGCTCATCATATTCACCGCGATCTGGCCGACCCCGCCGGTCGCGCCGGTCACCACAAACGGGCCTGAATCCGGCCGCTGATTATTTTCCTCAAGCCGCTGCACACACATCGCCGCCGTGAATCCGGCCGTGCCGAGCGCCATCGCCTCAAACAAACCCATCTTCCGGGGCAGGGCAACCACCCACTCCGCGGGCGCCCGCACATAGCCGGAATAACCGCCGTCATGCGCGACCCCCAGATCATAACCCGTCACGAGGACGGCGTCGCCCTCCTTAAAACGCGGGTCATCCGAGCGGAACACATGGCCCGCGACATCAATGCCGGCAACACACGGAAAGCGGCGGATGACCTTACCCTTGCCCGTTGCCGCCAGGGCGTCCTTATAATTCACCGAAGAATAGGCGGCCTTGATCACCACCTCGCCCGGACTCAGCGCCTCCAGGCCCAGCCTTTCCAGCCGCCCCGAGACCTGCTTGCCCTCCTGATGCACCCTGAATGCCTCAAATTCAACCATAAACCCGCCTCCCGTATTTACAATTCTGACACTGCGTGAAACAATCTACTGCGTGAAACAATCTTTTGCCGTTATCAGGCAACCTCCCTATTCTACGAAACTTGAAGGCCAATACCAACAACGGACTCAAACCATGCAAAAAATCAGGCCCGCCATCGCCCTGCTACTCCTGCTGACCGCGGCCGCTGCCAGGGCCGACTTTAACGCCGGGGTCGTCGCCTATCTCCAGGGCGACTACGACCGGGCCTTCGCCACCATGCAATCGCTGGCGGAAGCCGCCGATCACGGCTACGCGCAATATTACCTCGGCATGATGTACCTCAAGGGCCAGGGCGTGGCGGGAGACAACAAAAAGGCCGGCGAATGGTTCCGCAAGGCCGCGGAAAATGCCATCCCGCAGGCGCAATACCGGCTCGGCGAACTCTACTTCGAGGGCCGGGGCGTGCCCAAAGACTACGAATTCGCCTACATCTGGTACAGCATCGGCGCAACCCACCAACACAAACTGTCCGTCAACGCCATCGACAAGGCCAGACAACAACTGTCCAGAGAAGAACGGACCGAAGCGGACAGGCTCATTAAAAGCTACACGATAAAATACGGACCAAGGTAAGATGCCGATCCGGCGCGGCCGATAAAAATTGAGAATAATTGAAGTGGATATTACCACTTGCTTGCAACCGATGGGCCGGAATGACCGCCCGTTGTCATTCCTGCTTGAGCGGGAATGACATTACCTCCCACAACAGGCAGACCGGAATGACTAACGGGCGCCGAAACAACCAAACTCGCGTCCTGCCCTTCAAGACCCGGACGACTCCGCAGGGGCTACCAGCGCCTCATCATCAACCAGTTCCTCATCCGCAAAAAAATTCAACTCGGCCTCGATCGGCTGCGCCCGTCCGGGCACTTCGGCCGGTGAAGTGGCGGCGGCCTGAGCCGCGTTCACCCGCCTCAATCTCACAAGATAACCCGTATAATTATCGCGTTGATTGACATACGTGCTTAATATCCCGTCCAGCCCTTCCGAATCGCCGGCCTGTTGCCGCGCGGTCAGCGTATCAATGCGATACACCAGCAGATTGATCAACTCCTCAATCTCGCTCTCCTGCGGCGTCAGCAGGCAAAAATCAACACTCTCGCACTGGGCAATGGAAAGCGTGATACCGATGCCGATGGATTCAAACACAGACACCTCGGCGCTCAACTCGGCGGGAGCCGCTGTCTCAATCGCCGCCTTGTCGAGAATGGCATAACTATCAAGAATCGCCGCGGCCGCATTGGCGCCAAGTAACCCATACAAAACCGGCCCTGCCAGTAAATTCAATACTTTCATGCTAAACATCTACGTCCTGTTTCCGGGTTGCAGATTCAATTATAACTTATTTTTCGGATTCCGGTTTATGCGTGAATGAGGAAGGGGGTGGATGCCGGCTTTCGCCTGCCGGCAGACAGGCGGGTATGCCCTGAATTTTATGTTTTCAAAATAAAAACCGGGCGATGGCTAAAGTGATGGCGGCAATGCCCGCCATGAAACCCACCATCCACTTGGTCTGGGTGTTTAGCGACTGGTGAAGTTCAACTCGAATGCCCGCATTTCCTTCCGTCATATTTTGACGTATATCGGCAATATCCTTACGGATCTCCCTTACGTCCTCCTTGATAGCGGATACACCCTTTTCAAGATGCGAGACACGATATTCCAAATCTGACATGGGTGCTTCACCTTTAAGCAGGGGTTATTGATGAATGCTCACTATACACGGTTTTCTTTAATTTGCCTGCATTGCTGCCGAAGCAGGCAGTGCAGTCTGGAATACATGTGCTCAAAAGACCGTCATTCCAGCCTCCCGGCCACGCGGACAAAAACCTGTCCTAAAAGAACAGCTTCCACATTATTGCCATCGAAATAGCCAGATTAAACCCAATCATCCATTTAAGAAGTCTGATCTCCGCCTGTAGATGGTCATCTCTTCTATGCAAGCGGTTAATCTCGGCCTTGATAGTATCCTTGAACTCGGTCATCTCGGATCTTAATTCGGTCATTTCAGTCCTCATGGATTCCTTGAATTCGGCCATCTCAAGCCTTAATTCAGCAATCTCGGCCATAATGAATTCCTTGAGTTCAGAGGCATCTTCCTTGTTGTGGCCAGTTGTGTTTCCAGAATCTCGGTAAAGGCTTCCGTGTGGGCCTCGGCCAAGGCTTAGGCCTGTTTTTCCGACAGGCCCGCCTGTTTCAGGTGACGGATGAATTTAAGCGTGTTGAAGGCGATGTTCATAGGGGCATTGTATGCGTTTGAAAGTTGTTTTGAAACCCCGATTTGTCATTCCCGCCCAAGCCTGCCTGCAGCAGGCAGGCTTGGGCGGGAATGACGACAACAGCAACGCTTCCCCCTCAATACAACCCATCCCCCGTCAAGGCCCCGATACCAAATGACGCCCCCCCATACTGAACAACATCCATACCCTCATAACCCCCTGCTTCAGCCTTAAAGTCCGGCTTCAACGGCAGCATGGCTTCCGTGCCTTCCAGCAACAGGCGGATCTGATTTTCTATAAAGGCGGCCTGGGCTTTGGCGCCTTCTATGATGGCTTCCAGTTGTTCGGGGGCGAGCGCCGTGCCCGTGGCCTGGCTCAGGCGGTCGCGTTGGGCCGGGTCGGTTTTGAGGCTTTCCAGCCATTGGATGCGCGCGCGCACGCTTTCCAGCACCCGGCTCAGGCGGGCGATCTCGTCGTTGTCACGGCCCGCTTCCGGCAACTGCTCAAAGCCTTCATCGTAGAAGTCTTCCTCTTCCGCCAGGATGTATTTTTTCAGGTCGGCCCGGTAGTCTTCGAAGTTTCGCCGTTCGCGCAGGTATTCGCCCAGTTGCAGGTCAATCGAGGCCTGCTCGGTCGCGTCGGCTTCCGCCCGCCGGAGTTTGAGTTCGGCAATGCGGGCCTCCAGTTGATCGATAAGGGTGTTGAGTTCTTCCAGGGTGATGCTGGGCGCGCAGCCGTCTTGTTCTTCGCATTGGGCCAGCGCCAGGGCGATGCCCGTGCCTATCGCGCCGAACAGGGTCAGTTCCTGGTCAAACAGGCCCAGATCCACAAACGCCAGGGCTTCCACCCCGACCAGCCCCGTGGCCGGATTAAGCTGGAAGATCTGCGCGAAGCGCAGGTTGAGCCCGGTGTTGGCGCCGAGCACGAGGCCGAGCCGCTCAATGAAGGCGAGGAAGTCCGGGTCGGTGGTGTTGTCAGAGAAGTTACTGCCGACCCCAAAGCCCACGTTTTCCGCGTTGCCGAAGACCGCGTCCAGTTCGCCGCCGGAAAAGACCAGGTTGATGTTATTCGGGCCACGGATGCGGTCAGCCGCAATGATCGCGGCCGAGAGCGGGCGGATGCTGGCCGGCACGGTCAGCCTGACCGGCCCGGCCGTGGCGTCAATCGCGCCCGTAGTACCGGACAGCGCCGGAAAGATCGACCCGACCGCCAGAAGCCCCAGCGTGCCGCCGGCCTGGATGTCGGCGTTGAGCCGCATGTCGCCGCTCAACAGGGTGACCGGACCGCCCGTGGCAATGGCCCGGCTCACGGTCAGCCGCGGCACGTTGATCCTGATATTGGTCACGGCCGGAGAATAGTAAGGCGCGGTCCCTTCAGGGGTGATGCTGCCGCCGATCACCAGATGACCACGGTAGCCGCGCATGTTGGCGGGCAACCGCAGGCCCGCGCCCGGCGCCGCGCCGACATCGAGATCCTGGCCGTTCACGCCCGGGATAGTCAACGCGCCCGCGCCGGTCAGCACGGCCGGCATGGTGATGTTATTCGGGTTCACGTTCAGGGTGGTATTGCCGGCGATGGCCAGTTGGCCGCTACCGCCCATATTCAGCGCACCCGCGCGCACGTCATCGGTCAGCGTCAGGCGGTTTGAACTCAGCGCGAGGGCGTTCGCGCCCGCGTCTATGGTGGTGTTGAAGGTCAGCGCCCCCCGGCCGG